>NZ_JBQQCL010000021.1:0-64090 GCF_052246725.1 Pseudalkalibacillus sp. R45
AAGATGAGATTTCCCATCGCGTCAAGCGAGTAAGATCCCTCAGAGATGATGAGGTTGATAGGTCTGGTGTGGAAGCGTGGCGACACGTGGAGCTGACAGATACTAATCGATCGAGGACTTAACCACATTTTACATCGAAGATGTTTTCAAGAAAGACGTTATCTAGTTTTGAGGGAATGGTTTCCTTCAACTTCATACGACGATTTGTCAGAACCAAGAGATTTGAGGAAGCAAGTGAACGATCACCGGAGTGTACTTTCGCTGTACATGAGGATGAGAGTGAACACAGCTGACAAAGAAGCTCGATGGTTATCACAAATCGATAGTCTGGTGACGATGGCGAAGAGGTCACACCCGTTCCCATGCCGAACACGGAAGTTAAGCTCTTCAGCGCCAATGGTAATTGGGGGCTTCCCCCTGTGAGAGTAGGACGTCGCCGGGCAACTAAAAGAGCAGCTGTAAAGCTGTTCTTTTTTTGTGTTTCAAAAAAGATGCCCGAAAGGGCAAATATATCAAAGAATATGAGGGTTGTGAGGAACAAGGAGATCGAGGAAACCAGGGAGGGACGCCCGCAGCGTATGATATACGCGAGGACCGGAGCGAGTGCCGATGACGAAGATCCGCCGTTCATCGCAGGCCGAAGCCCGAACACGGAAGTGAAGCTTGCGCGCCAATGGTAATCGGGGGCTTCCCCCTGTGAGAGTAGGACGTCGCCGGGCAATCAAGAGAGCAGCTGTAAAGCTGTTCTTTTTTGTGTTTAAGGAAGAAATGAAGAACCCAGATAACCGGATTTGATGTATTCGGAAAGGTGGTTGAGGTACCTTAAAGTAATGCAAGTGTGGCTGGTTATACAAAAAATAGGGGGCTTATACCGTTATTTGTACCGTCAAAGCGCAGAAATTATGATTTGACGTACAGTAAGAGGGTTATTCGTACCGTCAAAGCGTAGATATCGTGATTTGACGTATAGTAAGAGGGCTATTCGTACCGTGAAAGCGCAGGAATCATAATTAGATTACAGCAAGAGGCTTATCTGTTCCGTCATAGAACAGATATAACATTTTGACGTACAGGAACAGAACTATTTTACCTGTTAAAGACCGTATAAGATCGTTTCCGCTTTTCGTTTGCCAGCGGAAAGGGAGTGAATTGTCGAAGAATTCAACCGCATTATTTAAAAGCTCCTACAAGCACTTGACTCAATCACGATAATCATTTTTATTTCACCTTTTATAGCTGTTAGCCTATAATTGAATACTATATACCATACGATGTAATAGTAAGGGCATTATACTTTCATACTTATAGGGGAGATAAACATGGCATTTGATTTGTTCAATTGGTGGACAGACGAAACAGCGACGATCACTATCCGGCTTTTGTTAGCTGCTTTATTGTGTGGATTAGTCGGTATTGAGCGTGAATTCAAACGACATCCAGCTGGATTCCGGACGCACTTATTGGTCGGTGTCGGCGCTTGTTTGATGATGATTTTATCGATGTTCGGGTTTGAGGATTTCTTAAATTCCCATCAGCGTGTCCAGGGATTTGATCCTTCACGTTTACCTGCTTATGTTGTAAGCGGAATCGGATTTTTAGGAGCAGGGACGATTCTGGTACACGGTGTCACAGTAAAAGGACTGACGACAGCAGCATCGATCTGGCTTGTGGCAGGGATTGGCCTTGTAGTAGGTATCGGGATGTATTATGAAGCCATTTTTACAACATTCATCATGATTTTGAGTTTATTGTTCCTGAACAAGTTCGAGGATTTATATTTACGGAAACAGCGTTACCATCATGTCACAGTCATAGTTGAAAATAAAGAAGTATCCTTATCCAGAATCGTAAATGAATTGGAAGCATTGAAAACACCGATTTTAAGTTTATCAGTAGATGATTATCCGAATGATGCTTCGATTCCCCTTATAAAATATACATTCAAAATCCAGTTATCGAACCCAAAAAAGCTGCCGGAATTGTATGACAAGATACAATCCATCGAGTTTGTTCATAAAGTGTTTGCAACAGAGTAAAAAATAGTTTATTCACCTGAAAGTCTGTCTATAATGTAGACATCAAAACATTTGCAACTTACGGGCAAATGTTTATAATTATAGTCAAAGAAAGTCAAAGTCAGATAGTAGGAGGGGCAACGATGGGATGAAAAACATATCTGATATTATTGAAGCGCATTTGAAGGAAATCATTAAAGAAAGCCATAAAAAAGCAATTGAAATCAAACGAAGTGAAATTGCTGAGAAATTTCAATGTGTCCCCTCACAAATCAATTATGTCATCAATACCAGGTTTACGATTGAAAAAGGCTTTATTGTGGAAAGTAAAAGAGGAGGAGGAGGATATATTCGGATTATAAAAGTAGAAACAGATAGTTCGACCATTTTACTTGATGAAATCCTCAAAATGATCAACACACGGGTCAGCCAAGCTACTAGTGAAAACATCATCTACAGGCTATTTGAAGAAAGAATTATAACGAAGAAAGAAGCACGGCTGATGAAAAGTGTAATCGATCGCTCCACAATCAATATCGTATTGCCTTATCGAGATGAACTGCGTGCAAATCTGTTACGAGCAATGATACAAAGCTTGAAATATAAAGATTGAGGGGAGTGTAAGGCGTGTACTGTCAAGAATGCCAACAAAGGCCCGCAACTTTGCACTTCACGAAAATCATCAATGGGAAAAAGAATGAATTCCATATTTGTGAGCAATGTGCAAAGGATAAAGGTGATTTAATACCCGGATCCAATTCGTTTTCAATTCACAATTTATTATCAGGACTACTTCATTTCGATCAACCGATAGGAGGCGCCAGCTCTCAACCAGAAAAACAAGTCACGAAATGTTCTCAATGCGGATTGAGTTACGCTGAGTTTGCGAAGATCGGCCGGTTCGGCTGCACGAACTGCTATAAAACCTTCGAGTCGAAATTGACCCCGATGTTTAAGCGCATCCACGGTGGAAATACAAGCCATACTGGAAAAATTCCTAAACGAGTCGGAAATGATCTAATCGAGCGCAAAAAAATCGACCAACTGAAGCAGCAACTGAAACAGCTCATCACCCAAGAAGAATTTGAAGAAGCTGCTAAAATAAGAGATGAGATTCGAATGATGGAAAAACGGTTCAAAGGGGGGAGCTGATCGATGTCTCTTAAAAAATTTATCAGTGAAGCGATTAGCCCTTGGATGAAAAGAGAAGGTCCTGATTCGGATATTGTCTTAAGCAGTCGGATCCGGTTAGCAAGGAACCTTGAAAATCATGTTTTTCCAATTATTTCGGACGATCAGCAAGCGGATGAAGTAAATCAACAAATCCGAAAACATTATCAGAACGAAACATATGGTAATGTAGGTGTCTTATCGTATATCGATATAGATGATTTGAAACCGATTGAAAAAAGGGTTTTAGTAGAAAAACATTTAGTCAGTCCGAACCTCACAGAAGAACCAAAGCATTCAGGAGTGTTGATGAGTGATGAAGAAAATGTAAGCATCATGATCAATGAGGAAGACCATATACGGATCCAGTGCCTTTTTCCAGGCTTTCAACTGATTGAAGCGTTGACTTTAGCAAGCGGTATAGACGATTGGTTCGAGGAAAAGCTGAATTATGCGTTTGATGAACAACACGGCTATCTTACAAGTTGCCCGACGAATGTCGGTACAGGAATGAGAGCATCGGTCATGATGCACTTGCCAGCTCTTGTACTAACACAGAAAATACAGCGTATCGTTCCAGCGATCAACCAGTTAGGTCTGGTGGTCAGAGGAATTTACGGAGAGGGCAGCGAAGCACAAGGTAATCTGTTTCAAGTTTCAAATCAAATGACATTGGGTAAATCTGAACAGGATATTGTAGAAGATTTAAGAGGAGTCGTCATTCAGCTGATAGAAGAGGAGCGATCCGCCAGAAAACATTTGCTTGAGACCTCGAAATTGCAATTAGAGGATCGGGTTTACCGGTCACTCGGTATCCTAGCAAACAGTCGAATCATACAATCTAAAGAGGCCACTAAATGTTTATCAGATGTACGGCTTGGAATCGATTTGAAATTGATAGAAGGTATTTCACACACAATATTGAATGAACTTATGATACTCACTCAACCAGGTTTTTTACAACAATACGCAGGCGAAACGTTGACCCCTGATGAAAGGGACATCCGCCGAGCAACATTGATACGTGAGAGATTGAAATTAGAAAAGAACAACGAATAGGAAGGTGATCAAGATGATGTTTGGTCGATTTACGGAAAGAGCACAAAAGGTCCTCGCTCTTGCACAAGAGGAAGCGATCCGCCTAGGGCATAACAATGTTGGAACTGAGCATATTCTGCTTGGTTTAGTACGTGAAGGTGAAGGCATTGCAGCAAAAGCACTTTCTGTTCTAGGATTAAGTCCTGAAAAAATTCAAAAAGAAGTCGAAACACTGATTGGCAAAGGTCAGGAGTCCGTCCAAACGATCCACTATACACCAAGAGCCAAGAAAGTCATTGAATTATCGATGGATGAAGCTCGGAAACTTGGTCACTCTTATGTTGGGACTGAACATATATTACTAGGTTTGATCCGTGAAGGTGAAGGCGTAGCAGCGCGAGTCCTGAACAACCTCGGGGTTAGCCTGAATAAAGCACGTCAACAGGTTCTGCAACTGTTGGGAAGCAATGAATCATCCTCGTCATCAGGCGGATCTTCAGTCAATGCGAATACACCAACACTTGATAGTCTTGCGAGAGATCTCACAGCTGTAGCTCGTGATGGCAGTCTTGATCCAGTCATCGGCCGCGGTAAAGAGATTGAACGTGTCATCGAAGTGTTGAGCCGTCGTACGAAAAACAACCCGGTTTTGATCGGGGAGCCAGGTGTCGGTAAAACAGCGATTGCAGAAGGACTCGCACAGCAAATTATCAATAATGAAGTACCTGAGACGTTGAGAGATAAACGCGTCATGACACTTGATATGGGGACGGTCGTCGCTGGAACGAAATACCGTGGTGAATTTGAAGATCGATTGAAAAAAGTAATGGATGAAATCCGTCAGGCCGGAAACATCATCTTGTTCATCGATGAGCTCCACACATTGATCGGTGCTGGAGGTGCAGAAGGTGCAATTGATGCTTCGAACATTCTGAAGCCTGCCCTTGCCCGCGGTGAACTGCAGTGTATCGGTGCAACAACATTAGATGAATATAGAAAATATATTGAGAAGGACGCGGCTTTAGAACGACGTTTCCAACCGATCCGTGTCAATGAGCCGACTAATGACGAATCCATTCAGATTCTAAAAGGATTGCGTGACCGTTATGAAGCCCACCATCGTGTCACGATCACGGACGATGCAATTGATGCGGCGGTAAAATTATCAGACCGCTACATTTCCGATCGTTTCTTACCAGATAAAGCGATCGACTTGATCGACGAGGCCGCTTCCAAAGTACGCCTCCGTTCTTATACAGCACCTCCGAACTTGAAAGAGCTTGAACAAAGGCTCGAAAGTGTCCGTAAAGAGAAAGATGCTGCTGTACAGAGTCAAGAATTTGAAAAAGCAGCCTCGTTACGTGACTCAGAGCAAAAGTTGCGAGAAGAGCTTGAAACGACGAAAAACAGCTGGAAACAAAAGCAAGGTCAGGAAAATACAGAAGTGACACCTGAAGATATTGCACTCGTGGTTGCCAACTGGACTGGAATTCCAGTATCCAAGCTCAAGCAAGAAGAGACGGAGCGATTACTTAATATGGAGGATATCCTTCATAACCGGGTCATCGGTCAAGATGAAGCGGTCAAGGCGATTTCCAAAGCGATCCGCCGTGCTCGTGCTGGATTGAAGGATCCGAAGCGTCCGATCGGTTCATTCATTTTCCTTGGACCGACTGGTGTCGGTAAGACGGAACTTGCCCGTGCACTTGCCGAAGCATTATTCGGGGATGAAGACTCGACAATCCGAATTGATATGTCCGAGTACATGGAAAAGCATACAACAAGCCGTCTCGTCGGTTCGCCTCCAGGATATGTCGGGCATGAGGAAGGCGGACAGCTGACTGAAAAAGTACGCCGTAACCCATACTCTGTCATTCTGTTGGATGAAATCGAAAAGGCGCATCCTGAAGTGTTCAACATCTTACTTCAAGTACTTGAAGATGGTCGCTTGACTGATTCGAAAGGGCGTACCGTCGACTTCCGTAACACGGTTGTCATCATGACTTCCAATGTAGGAGCAAGTACATTGAAACGTAATAAGCACATGGGCTTCACGACCCAATCGGAAGATCAGGCTTATGAAAATATGAAAACCAAGGTAATGGACGAAATGAAAAAAGCGTTCCGTCCAGAGTTCCTGAACCGTATTGATGAAACGATCGTCTTCCATACACTTGATAAAAAACACCTCAAACACATCATCGGCTTGATGTCGAACCAGCTTCAGAAACGTCTTGCTGAGCAAGGTATCGATATTGAATTGACTGAGGCAGCACTAGAGAAGATCGCTGAAGAAGGATACGATCCGGATTATGGCGCACGTCCATTGCGCCGTGCATTGCAGCGTCGAATCGAAGACCGGCTATCAGAAGAGCTGCTTAGAGGTACAATCGCCAAAGGCCAGACAGTACGGATCGACGTGGAAAACAACGACTTCACAGTCAATACCGTTGGTGCCGGCACCTGATAAAAAGGGATCGAGCAAGCTCCATCAGCCCCCAAAGCTGATGGGGTTTTTTGCTTTGTGAGCGGGAATGGAGAAGATTTCGCAGAAAGGTAAGGGTAGATTTGGATCAATTTTCGGACGGTTTTATCATCAAATCCCCAGAAATACCCATATGCTGAGAACTTATGAATACAATGTATAAAAGAAGAGTTCCCAAACCCGTTTATGATATGATGACAATAAAGAAAACTTGGGCTTTGCCAAGCCTTAGCGCAGGCTGAGCCTTAGTTCCTCGAAAAAGCAATCGCTTTTCCTTCGTGCGGTGTATTGCTTCCGAGGCAACCAGCTTGTGCGCTTATATTGAAGAAAGTAGTTATACTTTCTTTAAATGTAACAAATATAGAAAATGGAAACCGCTTGGGAAATGGGGAAAAAATAGATGGCAAAGAGAAAAACAAGTTTCTTATGCTCGGATTGCGGGTATGATTCTCCAAAATGGATGGGGAAATGTCCTGGATGTGGACAGTGGAATACGATGGTGGAAGAAATCACCCAACCTGAGAAAGGACATCGCAGATCCTTTCAAACCGGAGGATCCAGTCAGAAGCCCGCTCCGATCACGAAAATAAAAAGTGAAAAAGAACCTAGGATCAATACGCAGATCAATGAATTGAACCGAGTGCTGGGTGGAGGGATTGTCCCAGGATCGCTCGTTTTGGTCGGCGGAGATCCCGGTATCGGGAAATCCACCCTGTTGCTGCAGACGTCTGCCAAACTCGCTCAATACAACCATACCGTCTTGTATATATCCGGGGAAGAATCGATCAAACAGACGAAATTGAGAGCACAAAGACTTGGAATCAATCATGATAACCTTTATGTCCATGCTGAAACAGATATGGATCTGATCGAAAAAGCGATTGAAGAAATCAACCCCAGCCTATTGATCATCGATTCGATTCAGACTGTTTTCCGAGCTGAAATCACCTCTGCACCAGGAAGTGTTTCGCAAGTAAGGGAATGCACATCCCAGTTCATGAGAATTTCGAAGACGAATGGAATTGCAACGTTTATTGTAGGACACGTTACTAAGGAAGGATCAATCGCAGGTCCTCGCTTACTTGAACATATGGTAGATGCTGTTCTTTATTTTGAAGGAGAGAGGCATCATACGTATCGGATACTACGTGCTGTAAAAAACCGTTTTGGATCTACAAATGAAATCGGTGTTTTTGAAATGAAGGAAGCAGGGTTAGACGAAGTCGAGAACCCCTCTGAAGTCTTTTTAGAAGAACGATCGGACGGTGCAGCTGGTTCTGCTATCGTGGCTTCCATGGAAGGAACACGACCCGTTCTCGTAGAAATACAGGCATTAGTATCACCGACAAGCTTTGGCAATCCGCGCCGGATGGGGAGCGGGATCGATCATAACAAGGTTTCCCTTTTGATGGCAGTCCTTGAAAAAAGGGTAGGGTTATTGATGCAGAATCAGGATGCGTATGTCAATGTTGCTGGAGGTGTCCGATTGGATGAACCTGCGGTGGACCTGGCAATTGCAGTGAGTATCGCCTCCAGTTTCAAAGATAAACCTACGAAACCTACCGATGTGTACATAGGCGAAATCGGTTTGACCGGGGAAGTGCGACGTGTCTCACGTGTTGAACAACGTGTTCACGAGGTTGCAAAGCTAGGGTTCAAACGGGTCATCCTGCCTGAGAAGAATATAGGAGGATGGACAGTCCCTGAAGGAATAGAAGTTGTCGGTGTATCATCTGTTCAAGATACGCTACGCCACACATTAGGAGGATGATGCATGGACGTTACCATGAAAGAACTGATTGTAAGTAAAATGCTTCAATATATAGCACCTGGAACGCCTTTACGTGATGGAATCGATAACGTTCTAAGGGCGAAAACCGGTGGATTGATTGTCGTCGGCTGCAATGACAAGGTCCAGAAGCTTGTCGATGGCGGTTTTTCGATCAATTGCCGCTTCTCTCCAGCTTATTTATACGAATTGGCGAAGATGGATGGCGCAATTATTTTAAATGATGAAGGAAATCGAATCTTATTTGCGAATACTCAACTAATACCAGATACATCGATACCTTCAAAAGAGACAGGGATACGGCACCGTACCGCAGAACGTGTTGCCAAGCAAACCGGAAATCTAGTAGTTTCCATTTCACAGAGAAGGAATGTCATCACGTTGTATCAAGGGAATATTCGTTATTCCTTGCAGGATATCGGTGTAATTCTGACAAAAGCCAATCAAGCATTGCAGACGCTGGAAAAATATAAATCCGTCCTTGATCAGAGTCTGACTGATCTTGGGGCGCTCGAGTTTGAAGAACTGGTTACCTTCCAGGAGGTTTCCCAGGTTATCCATCGCATCGAAATGGTACTCCGTATCCGTAACGAAATCATCAAGTATGTAAACGAACTCGGATCCGAGGGGCGTTTGATCAGCATGCAGATGGAGGAACTCGTATCCAATATCGAATCGGAAGCCGCTCTCATTGTGAAAGATTATGCTAAAGATTCGAAAGTAGATCCATATCGGACCTTAAATGAACTGAAAAAACTTTCCAGTGAAGAATTATTAGAAGAAAATGCGATTGTGCGGTTATTAGGTTACCTCCCATCAGCGAATATATATGAAGAGCCGGTCAAGCCAAGGGGCTATCGTATTTTGCATAAAATACCGAGATTGCCTTCCCTTATCATTGAAAATCTCGTCCAACATTTCAAACACCTTCAAAATACATTGAAGGCTTCGATTGAAGAATTGGATGAAGTAGAGGGCATCGGAGAAATCCGTGCTCGGAAAATCAAGGATGGTTTGAAGCGGATCCAAGAGCAGCTGTTTCTTGATCGCCATATCTGACATAAAATAGATAGGATTACGAGTTCAAATGACTGTATTTTTCATGTAATTTTATGTAAAATGATAGCAATAGGTTTCAAATTTGATGAACTGTCTATAATGAAAAGAAGGAGGTGAACAATTTTGTTAAAGCGAATTGTTCAATTGTTTATTATCATCGTGGGTGGGACCCTGGGTTACTTGTATGTACCTGAACTTATACGATTATTAAATAATTTAATTAATATTGGAGATTTACCTGGGTTCGTTACATCACCTTACATGGGAACTGTCATTGGTGCAATTGTCTTTTACCTAAGTACATTCTGGTTGGCGGATTATATCGTCGGGTTCATCCAATGGATTGAGGAATCCTTGATGAAGGCGCCTGTAGCTGATGTGCTCTTTGGTTCATTCGGTTTGATTTTCGGTCTGTTTGTTGCTTATTTAGCCATGTTTGCGTTGAACAGTATGGAATTGAGTATCGTTGTGAATGTGATCGGCTTTTTCGTCACTGCTTTGTTAGGGTATATCGGGTTCCAGTTCGGTTTCAAGAAACGTGAGGAGTTAGTCAACGTATTTACTTCAGCACGTTTTGCGAATAAGAAAAAGGAAGCGGAAATCGAAACAAAATCTACGGGCACCGGTATATTGAAAATCCTTGATACGAGTGTCATAATTGACGGTAGAATCGCAGATGTTTGTCAGACAGGATTTTTGGAAGGTCCGATCGTCATCCCTCAATTCGTCCTTGAAGAATTGCAGCATATCGCGGATTCTTCTGATGTATTAAAAAGGAATAGAGGACGTCGGGGGCTCGATATCCTGAACCGGATCCAAAAAGAGCTTGCTGTCAAAGTTGAAATCTACGAAGGTGACTTTGAAGACGTTCAAGAAGTTGATAGTAAGCTTGTGAAGCTAGGGAAATTAGTCTCTGGAATGGTCGTAACGAATGATTATAACCTGAATAAGGTATGTGAGTTCCAGGGTGTTCCAGTGTTGAATATCAATGATTTAGCCAATGCTGTCAAACCAGTGGTCCTTCCAGGAGAAGAACTGAATGTTCAGGTGATCAAAGACGGAAAGGAACAGAATCAAGGTGTGGGATATCTTGATGATGGCACAATGATCGTTGTGGAAGATGGACGTGATTATATCGGTAAAACGATTGATGTCCTGGTTACAAGTGTGCTCCAAACATCTGCCGGTCGAATGATTTTTGCAAAGCCTAAACTGTTAGAAAAGGCTCTGTAATCCTTTCGGAAAGTAGATGAGATGTGTGGATTATGTCGTGATCATTCCTGCTGCCGGTCAAGGTAAACGGATGGGTGCAGGTAAGAATAAACAATTCATAACACTTCAAGGAATACCACTTATCGTTCATACCTTGCGGATTTTTCAAGAGGATGATTGGTGCAGTGGTATTATCCTTGTCGGAAATAAAAACGAGTTGGCTGAACTCGAACGGATCGTCGCCACTTATAAGTTGGATAAAGTTGAACATATAATCCCAGGCGGTCATGAAAGACAACATAGCGTGTATGAGGGAGTAAAAGCGATTGATTCAGAAACGCTCGTATTGATTCATGATGGCGCCAGACCGTTCGTTTCGATTGAATCCATCCATAACCTTGTTACGAAAACAAAAGATTGTGGTGCAGCTGTTCTTGCAGTACCGATTAAAGACACAGTGAAGCGGATCAATCAGAATACCGTCATCGAGACTGTGGATCGAAGTAGCTTGTGGGCTGTTCAAACCCCACAAGCTTTTCATCTGTCCCTTATCCGGGATGCACATGAAGCTGCTGCAGAGAAAGGGCATCTTGGTACAGATGATGCTAGTCTGGTTGAACATTTTGGACAACCTGTGTCGATCGTAAAAGGGGATTATCTGAATATCAAGTTGACGACAAAGGAAGATTTGTTGTTTGCGAATGCAATCATTCGGGAGAGGGAGGCGCAACAAAAGGATGTTTAGGATAGGACAAGGCTTTGATGTACATCAATTGGTTGAGGGGAGGCCGCTTATCGTCGGAGGTGTAACCATCCCGTACGAAAAAGGTCTGCTCGGACATTCTGACGCAGATGTCCTCTTGCATGTCATCACCGATGCCGTTCTCGGCGCAATCGGTGAAGGTGATCTTGGAAAACACTTCCCAGATACGAGTGATGATTTTAAAGATATCGATTCGAAAATCCTATTGAAGCATGCGTATGAACTGGGTAAAGAAAAAGGATTTTCACTCGGGAATGTGGACGCAACGATCATCGCCCAGCGCCCGAAAATGGCTCCTTATATTGAAGACATGAGAAACGTCGTCGCTGAATTGCTTGAGGCTGAACTTGATCAAGTGAACATAAAAGCGACCACGACGGAAAAACTAGGTTTTACGGGTAGAGGAGAGGGAATCGCTGCCCAGGCAGTCGTTTTATTGGAGAAATAGCAATTCCTGTTGGTGGGAATCATTAACAGGAAGGTGCTTTACAACTATGATAGAATAGCTACAAAGAAAATGTGGAAGGTGAGATCATTATGTCTAACGTAAGAGTTCGTTATGCACCAAGTCCAACAGGACATTTACATATCGGTAATGCGCGTGCGGCTTTGTTCAATTACTTGTTTGCCCGCAGCCAGAACGGGACATTCGTAATTCGTATTGAAGATACCGATCAAAAAAGAAATGTAGAAGGCGGCGAATACAGCCAGCTCAACTATTTGAAATGGCTTGGCATCGATTGGGATGAAAGTGTCGATGTCGGTGGTGACTACGGTCCATATCGCCAGATGGAGCGTATTGATATTTACCGCGAACACTACAATGATCTGCTCGATCGAGGTTTAGCATATAAATGCTATTGTACGGAAGAAGAACTCGAACAAGAAAGAGAAGAACAGCAGGCGCGCGGCGAAATGCCTCGCTATTCCGGAAAGTGCCGCCACTTGACGACAGACGAGCGGGAAAAGCTTGCGGCAGAAGGAAGAAAACCAAGTATCCGTTTTGCGGTTCCACGTGGAAAGGAATATTCGTTCATCGACATCGTAAAAGATCGCGTAACCTTCGAATCTGATGGAATCGGTGACTGGGTCATCGTGAAAAAAGATGGCATTCCGACATACAACTTCGCAGTTGCTGTTGATGACCATCATATGAAGATTTCTCATGTTTTACGCGGAGACGATCATATTTCGAATACGCCGAAGCAACAGATGATTTATGAAGCCTTCGGATGGGATGAACCGAAATTCGGTCATATGACCTTGATCGTTAACGAAAACCGCAAAAAGCTCAGTAAGCGTGATGAATCGACGATCCAATTCATCGAACAATATGAAGACCTCGGCTATTTACCTGAGGCGTTATTCAACTTCATCGCTTTGCTTGGCTGGTCTCCAAAAGGGGAAGAGGAGCTGTTCACGAAAGAACAGTTCATCGAAATTTTTGATGCAGACCGATTGTCTAAAGCGGCAGCAGTATTCGATACGAAAAAATTGGAATGGATGAACAACCAATATATCAAACAAGCCGACTTCGATCGTGTACTGAATTTGACTGTTCCCCACCTAGAGCGTGCTGGACGTGTTCCTGAAGAGCGTAATGAACAACAGGAAGCTTGGGTTCGTAAGCTTGTCGCCCTATATCAAGAGCAGCTTACGTTTGGAGCGGAAATTGTACCTTTGACGGAATTGTTCTTCAACAAATCTGTTGATTACAATGAAGCAGCTGCTGAGGTATTAAGCGAAGAACAAGTTCCCGAAGTATTGACCGGATTGATTGAACAAATCAGGCCGATGGAGACATTCGAACCTGCTGAAATCAAGTCTGCGATCAAAGCAACGCAAAAAGCGACCGGACACAAAGGCAAGAAGTTGTTCATGCCGATCCGTGTAGCGGCGACAGGCCAGTCCCACGGACCAGAACTTCCGGATTCCTTATCATTGCTTGGTAAAGATGTGGTCATCGCAAGGCTAGAAGATGCAATCCAGCAATTCGGAAACTAAACGATACACATTTTAAGTGAAATGTAATATAGTAAAAAGAAAACAATGACAATAAATCTGTGAAGAGGAGAAGTAAGGTGTGCCATTTCTTAGTAGAGAGAACCATCATCGGCTGAAAGTGGTTCAAGAAAGGACGCCCGAAATGCACCTCTGAGACTCTTATTGAAACGAGTAGATAGGAGCGGTTCTTCCACCGTTAGAGGAAGCTGAGAGAGAAGAGCATTCGTTCTTCTAAACAGAGTGGGACCGCGCCAAAAGCGTCTCTGTGAGTGATCACAGAGGCGTTTTTTTATGTTTTCCCTTTTGCTCCCCCAGTCTCTTTTCGTTTGAAAAAGAATGCAGTTCCAAGAGACTTTATGAAAAACAGTGTTGAATAGGAGTGCGACACTCCTTCGGGGAAAGCGAACAGGTGTAACGGACATGAGAGACGTTATCTGTGAACAAAACAGCTGATTTTCCATATTTTTCACTAAATAAGGTCCCTGGTGTCCGTTAGCATCTCAATTAATATTAAAAACGGCTAAATAAGGTCTCCTGTGTCCGTTAAAAGACATCTGGGAATGAATATCCCAAACATATCCAAAACGCATTAAAAAGTTTTATCTAAAGAAAATCATAGTGGAGAGGAGTGACGTATATGTTTAAAACCTTGAAGGAAGATATCGATGTGGTATTCGACCAAGACCCTGCTGCAAGAAGCTATTTTGAAGTGATTTTGACCTATTCAGGTCTGCATGCCATTTGGGCACATCGCTTCGCACATTTTTTCTGGAAAAAGAAATTCTTCTTTTTGGCCCGCGTCATATCGCAATTGAGCCGTTTCATTACTGGTATTGAAATACACCCTGGTGCAAAGGTGGGCAGACGCTGTTTCATTGACCATGGAATGGGTGTCGTCATTGGCGAAACATGTGAAATCGGAGATAACGTAACCTTATTCCAGGGCGTAACATTAGGTGGAACCGGGAAAGAAAAAGGTAAACGTCACCCGACGCTTGAAGATCATACATTGGTTGCAACAGGTGCGAAAGTTTTAGGTTCGATCACAATAGGTAAGTATTCTAAGGTGGGAGCGGGATCGGTCGTTTTACAAGATGTACCCCAAAATTCCACGGTCGTCGGTATACCCGGCAAGGTAGTGGTTCAAGATGGCGTTCGCGTGAAAGGGGATCTCGACCATAGTGACCTCCCGGATCCTGTATCGGATAAATTGAAAGTGATGGAGAAAGAAATCGAGCGTTTGAAAGAAGAAATCGAGTTTTTAAGAAGGAGTGAGTTGAAATGAGCATTCACATTTATAACACATTGACACGGCAAAAAGAACCATTCAAACCAATTGAAGAAGGAAAAGTGAACATGTATGTGTGTGGACCGACAGTCTACAACTACATTCATATCGGAAATGCGAGGCCCCCGATCGTCTTCGATACGGTCCGCCGTTATCTCGAGTATCGAGGATATGATGTTCATTTCATCTCAAACTTCACAGATGTAGATGACAAAATCATCAAGGCTGCAAATGAACTTGGTGAGGAAGTGCCAAGTTTAGCGGAAAGGTTCATAGAGGCCTACCACAACGATACAACCGAATTGAATGTCAGAAAAGCCGATCTCCATCCACGTGTAACCGAAACAATGGACGATATCATCCAATTCATTGAAACATTGATTGAAAAAGGATACGCCTATGAAGCAGGGGGAGACGTCTATTTCAGGACGAAGAAGTTCAAGGATTACGGGAAGCTTTCACAGCAATCGATTGATGAACTCCGTGTGGGGGCGAGGATCCAGGTAGGAGAACACAAAGAAGATCCGTTAGATTTCGTCTTATGGAAAACAGCCAAAGAAGGAGAAATCTTCTGGGAAAGCCCATGGGGTAAAGGAAGACCAGGGTGGCATATCGAGTGCTCTGCCATGGTGAAAAAATATCTGGGAGACACAATTGACATCCACGCAGGCGGGCAAGACCTATCATTTCCTCACCATGAAAACGAGATTGCTCAATCTGAAGCATTGAATGATAAGAAGATGGCAAATTATTGGATGCATAACGGGTATATTAACATCAACAATGAAAAAATGTCGAAGTCACTCGGGAATTTCATCCTGTTGCATGACCTAATCAAAAAGGTCGATCCGCAAGCGTTCCGATTCTTCATGCTGAATGTACATTACAGACACCCGATTAACTTCACTGAAGAACTGCTTGAAAGTGCAAAGACAAGTTTAGACCGGATCCGAACGACTGTTGAAAACCTAGAACATCGTATCGAGCATAGTGCGGATCTGGGTATGGATAATGAAAAATGGCTGCAAAAAATCGAGGATTACAAGCAGCGTTTCATCAAGGAAATGGATGACGATTTCAACACTTCGAATGCAATCGCAACCCTGTTCGATTTGTCTAAAGAAGCGAATGTATACCTACAAGAAAAGAATACAACCATTGAGGTGTTAGAGAAATTCGTTTCAGTTATTGCGGAAATCGGAGAGGTTCTAGGGTTAGTTCTTAAAGGTGAAAAAGAGTTATTGGACGAAGACATCGAAGCATTGATTGAAAAACGGAATCAAGCACGTAAAGAAAAGAACTTTCAACTTGCTGATGAAATCCGAGATAATTTGGTTGAGCAAGGCATCATACTTGAAGATACTCCTCAAGGAGTAAGGTGGAAACGGAAATCATGAAGGAGCCTTACAGTCAGTCAATTGCAGATCCGAAACAATTAAAATCCTCTGCTCTCGCTTATATTGGGGATGCTGTCTATGAAGTGTATATCCGTTCCTATTTGTTAGGGAAAGGAGAGGTTAAACCACACCAGCTGCATAAGCTTTCTACCCGTTATGTTTCAGCCAGGGCTCAAGCATCTGTCATTTTGACGATGCTTGAGAACCTTGAATTGACGGAAGAAGAACAAGGCGTGGTCCGTAGAGGAAGGAATAGTAAAATGGGAACGATTCCGAAGAATACAGACATCCAGACCTACCGATATGGGACAGCCTTTGAAGCCTTGATTGGATTTCTATATTTATCCGACAGTAAAGAACGTCTGGATTCGATCATTGAAAAGGCGATAACCATCGTAGAAGAACCTGAAGGAGGGGAAAGCAGATGAATAATGATATCGTAACCGGAAGGAACCCTGTCCTCGAAGCACTTCGATCTGGACGAGACATCAACAAGATCATTGTGGCAGAAGGGGCACAGAAAGGGTCGATCGGACAAGTTATCAGTCAGGCTAAGAAAGAACGGATCCAAGTCCAGTATGTTCCAAAGAAAAAGCTGGATTCCCTGGCTGAAGGAGTCAATCATCAAGGTGTGCTGGCTTATGTAGCGGCTTATGATTATGCAGATATCGAGGATATTTTCGATCTAGCGAAAAAACAGAATGAAGATCCATTCTTCCTTGTGTTGGATGAAATCGAAGACCCTCATAATCTCGGGTCGATTTTACGGACAGCCGATGCCTCCGGTGCACATGGTGTGATCATACCGAAACGAAGGGCGGTAGGATTGACCTCAGCTGTGGCAAAGGCTTCGACAGGTGCAATCGAGTACGTGCCCGTTGTCCGTGTGACGAATATTGCAAGGACAATTGAAGACTTAAAGGCGCGCGGAGTATGGTTTGTTGCGACAGATGCCAGAGGAGACCAGGACTACACGGATGCGAAATACGATATGCCCATCGGGTTGGTCATAGGAAGCGAAGGAAAAGGGATCGGTCGATTGGTGAAGGAAAAATGTGACTTTCTCGTATCTCTTCCAATGAAAGGTAAAGTGACTTCCTTGAATGCTTCGGTGGCTGCAGGACTGTTGATGTACGAGGTATTCAGGCAACGAAGGTCTTCCGGTGAATAACGGTGGAGATTCTACTGGTTGACGGCTATAACATGATAGGGGATTGGCCGGACCTCCGAATCCTTAGGGATGATGACCTTGCCGCCGCACGTGATCTTTTGGTCGATAAGATGGCAGAATATCAGGCATACACGGGCATGAGAGTAATCGTCGTTTTTGATGCCCATTATGTACCAGGGAACGAAACGAAATACAAAAACTATCGGATCGAAGTTATTTTTACAAAAGAAAATGAATCGGCAGATGAGCGAATTGAAAAGCTGGCAAAAGAACTGAAAGACATCCGCACCAAAGTCCATGTAGCTACATCTGATTTTATGGAACAATGGGTTACGTTTGGCCTTGGAGCTCTGCGGAAGTCTGCTCGGGAACTGGCAATCGAGGTAGACAATATCGAAAAAAGAATCAGTCGAAAAGTGAAAGATATTCAAAATGAAAGGCGCTCTTCAGCCTTGACATTATCAGATGAAGTTGCAGAAATTTTTGAAAAATGGCGGCGAGGGGACCGGTGAGTGGTTGACGCTTGTCGAATCTGACTGTATAATATTTCTATATCTAGGTCGCCATGGTCGGAGGGATTCTCGTGAGCATAGAACTCAAAGAGATTGTACACCCGAAATTTGACGAGCTTGAAGATGAGTCGATTGTGGAGCAGGTTCACGAAGGTAACAGCCCCGCACTTGAATACTTAATCAACAAGTACAAGAATTTCGTCCGCGCAAAAGCACGGTCTTATTTTTTGATTGGTGCGGATCGCGAAGACATCATTCAAGAAGGTATGATTGGACTTTACAAGGCTATCCGTGATTTTAAAGAGGACAAGCTATCTTCTTTCAAGGCTTTCGCTGAACTTTGTATTACTCGCCAGATGATAACCGCCATTAAAACGGCAACAAGACAAAAACACATTCCGCTTAATTCATACGTATCACTCGATAAACCAATTTATGATGAAGAATCTGATCGGACGCTGTTGGATGTCATATGTGGTTCAAGGGTAACAGACCCGGAAGAGCTGATCATCAATCAAGAAGAATTTGATGATATCGAACTCAAAATGGGGGAACTGTTAAGTGATCTGGAACGGAAAGTATTGATGCTTTATCTTGATGGACGATCTTATCAGGAGATTTCGGTTGATTTGAATCGTCACGTGAAATCAATTGACAATGCCCTTCAGCGAGTAAAAAGAAAACTTGAACGTTATCTCGAGTTAAGAGAAGTTGGATTATAGAGAACTCTTAAAAAACTTGGCGAATGTGAACCTTTGTTGCGCTTATACTTGAGAAATTCATCAAGTGCAAAAAAGCATCAAATTTAATACGGCGACTTTTGAACGCGCATTCACTATTGACAGGGAAGGATATGTCCCTGTTTTTTTCTTGCACTTTATAGGGTGGCTCAAAAAGTCACTGTCAACTTTTCGACTTTTTTGGACTTTAATGCTGATTCAAAAGTCACAAATATACATTTTAAAAACGTATCCAGAGTGCTTTGGAGCACGCTCTGGTTGCGTTGACAGGACTATACCCCTGTGATAAAGTGTATAGCATAAAATGGACAAAGTATGGATTAAACTCGAAAATTGTTCGGATTTTGATGTGTTCTGGAGATGATTACTGATGCGTACGAAGGTCATACTTGCTTGTGAACAATGTAAACAACGAAACTATTCGACTAAGAAGAACAAAGCAAGTGATCAAGGTCGAAATGAAATGAAAAAGTTCTGCAAACATTGCCAGACGCACACGTTACATCGTGAAACCAAATGAAATCCGTCCGACGATCAGATAAATAGAACCGTATTGCCTGCGGTAGCCGCCGATTCAACATTGAACCTGTCACTTTATGCAAATCAACATGGCAAAACGGGAAGTTTAGGGAGTTATTCATTCATAACCAATTTTACTGGGGGGTAAAATAAATGGCTGGAATTGCACAAAAAACAGGTAGGTTTTTCACTAATGTCGTCAGGGAACTAAAAAGGGTTTCTTGGCCGAATCGTAAAGAATTGACAAAGTACACAATTACTGTTTTGGCGACAGTAATTTTCATCGTAATATTCTTTGCATTGATTGACCAAGGATTAACTTGGGTCATTGAAACCGTATTTGAATAATTGAACGTACTTGATTAATCTGAAAAACAAATGGCTACAATGGTAAAGTATATCCGTTTGGGAGGGAAAGGACGATCGTGTCCTCACAAGTTATGGAAAAAAGATGGTATGTAGTACACACGTATTCTGGATACGAAAACAAGGTAAAAGCGAACCTGGAAAAGCGCGTTGAATCAATGGGCATGGAGGATAAAATCTTCCGTGTGCTTGTGCCGCAAGAAGAAGAAACAGAAATTAAAAACGGCAAGAAGAAGACCGCTATGAAGAAGGTGTTCCCAGGGTATGTCTTGACAGAGATGGTCATGACAGACGATTCCTGGTATGTCGTACGGAATACACCTGGTGTTACAGGATTCGTAGGTTCCACGGGTTCAGGCTCGAAACCTACACCCCTGTTACCTGAAGAAGTAGATCGTATTCTATCTAGCATGGGACTTGAAAAACCAAAAGCTGAGGTCGATTACGAAGTTAAAGAAAGTGTGAAAATTAAAGAGGGTCCTTTTGCGAATTTCGTAGGCTCTGTTGAAGATATCGACATCGATAAACAAAAGCTCAAGGTCCACGTCAACATGTTCGGAAGAGAGACTCCTGTTGAGGTTGGGTTTACCCAAGTCGAGAAGATCCAATAGCTATACTCCATGTACCTGCGTCTACTAGTAATCCTTTGGAGAAAGCTTCCTCGGTACAACTCGTAGAATGCGTGCAAGTATCGCTCGTTGATAAACGGCGAATTTCCGACGCACAGGACGTGACGGTTTTAGTAGCCGGTGATCGTTACTCGTTTTTCCGGTCCTCACGTATTGACTTACTGGGTGAGAAAGTTGCTTTAAGCCACTCGGAACAGCGAGCCAGGCGAGGGTTTACAGTTAAGCAAGTTACCGATTAACGGACATCAGCGCCGTTATTTGTGACATTTAGAGGGTTTTGGAAATTTTAACGGACATGAGAGACGCTATTTGTCAATTTTGTAGATGATTTCTATGTTTTTACATGAAATAAGGTCCCTGGTGTCCGCTAAGTTTGTGAAATCCCCTTATTTTGGTCAAATAAGGTCTCCTGTGTCCGTTAACCAAACTAAGACGAGACGTACTTTTGTAATAATCAACAATAATGTATTGCATATCTTTTTAAAAAAGTAAGCCAGTCTTTCATAGGTGTCTAATTCGCCTTTTCAACAAAACTTTCAAGAAAATGTTGAAATGTAAAACAGGAAATGATAGAATTTTAATGTTTGAAACAACCCGATATAAAATTGGGAGGGTTGGCGTACGCCAGCCCCGTTATTGAGTGGGAGGGCCAAAAGAGCCCAATATACCACATCACGGACTAAGGAGGTGTGTCACGTGGCTAAAAAGGTAATTAAGGTAGTAAAATTGCAAATTCCTGCAGGGAAAGCAAACCCAGCACCACCAGTAGGACCGGCTTTAGGTCAAGCAGGTGTTAACATCATGGGATTCTGTAAAGAATTCAACGCAAGAACTTCTGATCAAGCTGGTATGATTATCCCGGTTGAAATTACGGTTTTTGAAGACCGTTCATTTACATTCATTACGAAAACTCCACCGGCTGCAGTATTGTTGAAAAAAGCAGCAGGTATCGAGTCGGGTTCTGGAGAACCTAACCGTAACAAGGTTGCAACGGTTAAGCGTGATAAGGTAAAAGAGATCGCTGAGACGAAAATGCCTGACCTTAATGCTGCAAACGTAGAATCTGCCATGCGTATGGTAGAAGGTACTGCGCGCAGTATGGGTATTGTAATTGAGGACTAATCATGCATAGCACATAAGGTTGCGTTCTTCGCAACCTTTCTTATGGCGCTGAATTGGCGCACAAGTGGGAGGATATTCCGTAAAAACCACACTTAAGGAGGAAATGAAATTGGCTAAAAAAGGAAAGAAGTATCAAGAAGCTTCAAAGCTTGTTGATCGTTCCAATCAATATAGTGCAAACGAAGCGATCGAGCTTGTGAAAAAAGCAGCTCCAGCTAAGTTTGACGAAACTGTAGAAATTGCTGTACGTCTTGGGGTTGACCCTAAGAAAGCAGACCAACAAGTTCGTGGAGCAGTTGTACTTCCGAACGGAACTGGTAAAACACAACGTGTTCTTGTTTTTGCAAAAGGTGATAAAGCGAAGGAAGCAGAAGCTGCTGGAGCTGATTATGTAGGGGATGCTGATTACATCAACAAAATCAACCAAGGTTGGTTCGAATTTGACGTAATCGTTGCAACACCTGACATGATGGGTGAAGTTGGTAAGCTTGGTCGTGTATTAGGACCTAAAGGCTTGATGCCGAACCCGAAAACAGGAACAGTAACATTCGAAGTTGAAAAAGCAGTTCAAGAAATCAAAGCTGGTAAGGTTGAATACCGTGTAGACAAGCAAAGTAATGTTCACTGCCCAATCGGTAAAGTATCGTTCGAAGATGACAAGCTTGTAGAAAACTTGACTACAATCATGGACACATTGATCAAAGTCAAGCCAGCGGCAGCTAAAGGAACTTACATCAAGAACATTGCTATCGCTTCAACTATGGGACCTGGAATCAAAGTCAACCCGAATAGCTTTGGCACAAAATAAGCTGTTGACTTTTAGATACACCCAAGATATAATAACTATCGGCAATTGAATAGGTCATACCGTAGACAGTAGGTGCGAGGAATCGCTTAATTTCCTGCCGAGGTGTGTTGAAATTCATACATCGTTATGATTTTATGACACTACGCCTTTATGTCTACACGACATAAAGGCTTTTTTCATGAGTTGTGCAAACAACTGCGGTATGAAAAAACAGGAGGTGTAAAAAATGAGCGTACTTGAACAAAAGAAACAGTTAGTTTCAACAATTGCAGATCAGCTTCGTAATAGTAAAGCTACGATCTTCGTAGATTACCGCGGACTGGATGTTGCTGAAGTAACTGAATTGCGTAAGCAACTTCGTGATGCTGGTATCACTTTCAAAGTATACAAAAACACGATGACTCGTCGTGCTGCTGAGGAAGCTGAGCTTGGCGGATTGAGTGAATCACTAGTTGGACCTACAGCGATCGCTTTCAGTGATGAAGAGGTTGTTGCTCCAGCTAAGATTTTGAACAACTTCTCTAAAGAACACGAAGCGTTAGTAATCAAAACTGGTGTAATCGAAGGTCAGATCACATCTGTCGAGAACATCAAAGCACTTGCTGAACTTCCATCACGCGAAGGACTTCTTTCTATGCTTCTTAGCGTACTTCAAGCACCAATGCGTAACTTCGCGTTGGCTACGAAAGCTGTTGCAGATCAAAAAGAAGAGCAAGGTGCATAATCTGGATTTCAAAATAACGGAAACGTTTATTTAATTAAAAACAACTAATAGGAGGAATTAACAATGAGTAAAGATCAAATCATTGATGCAATTAAAGAAATGTCTGTACTAGAACTTAACGATCTAGTAAAAGCAATCGAAGAAGAATTTGGAGTAACTGCTGCAGCACCTGTAGCTGTTGCTGGTGGCGCTGCTGAAGGCGGAGCTGAAGAAAAAACTGAATTTGACGTAGTCCTTGAAAGCGCTGGATCTTCTAAGATCAAAGTCATCAAGGTAGTTCGTGAAATCACAGGTCTTGGACTTAAAGACGCTAAAGAACTAGTAGACGGAGCTCCAAAGCCACTTAAAGAAGGCGTAGCTAAAGAAGAAGCTGAAGAAATGAAAGCTAAGCTTGAAGAAGTTGGAGCTACGATCGAACTTAAGTAATCTTGAACCTTATTGACTTTACAAAAGAAGCTCGCGTGAATCGCGGGCTTTTTTTCTTGCTATAGTCAACCACGTGTAAAGGCATGTATATTTACCGCAGCAAAGAGTTATACAAGATGTTAGGACTTCCTTCGATCATAGTATGTTATCTAAGGAGATGGCAAAATGGGAGATCATTATTATTCGAGTAAACCTGTTTCGCAGAGCGATATGAAAGATTGGTCGTTTACATTAAAGGGCCGCACTTTCCGTTTTTATTCAGATTCGGGTGTTTTCTCCAAAAGAGAAGTGGATTTCGGCAGTCGGCTTTTAATAGAAACATTTGAAAAACCGGAAGCAGATGGCGGGATTTTAGATATGGGCTGCGGATATGGTCCGATCGGATTGTCCCTTGCGGCAGCCTATCCAGATACGCCGGTATCAATGGTTGATATCAACGAGCGGGCAATCGAGCTCTCGAAAAAGAACGCGATGCGCAATCAATTGGACAATGTGACCATCTACCAAAGCAACTTATTTGATCAGGTGAAAGAAAATGATTTCGGTGCTATCCTTACGAATCCGCCGATCCGGGCTGGAAAAAACGTTGTTCACGCAATATTTGAACAGGCCAATGATCATCTTGTGAAAGATGGAGAGCTTTGGATCGTCAT
This sequence comes from Pseudalkalibacillus sp. R45, assembly GCF_052246725.1. Classification (NCBI taxonomy): domain Bacteria; kingdom Bacillati; phylum Bacillota; class Bacilli; order Caryophanales; family Fictibacillaceae; genus Pseudalkalibacillus; species Pseudalkalibacillus sp. R45. The sequence goes on from NZ_JBQQCL010000021.1 coordinate 23,891, forward strand.
TCAAAAGAAACAGGGAGCTCCATCAGCTATCGAAAAGCTAGAGTCCATTTTCGGGGAAGTCGAAGTCGTAGAGCGGAAAAAAGGGTATTTTATTATTCGTTCGAAAAAGTGTTGACTCGAATTTGGGTCTATGGTAATATTATAAAATGCCAAAGATACGTGTATTTTCACCAATTGAATTTTTAGCGCAAAATTTGCATAAAAATCAAATGGTGTGGGAAAAATAGTATAATCATTTGTTTGTTTGGAAAAAATGTGGTTATATAACCCTTTTTTTCTTTTTGCACGTCATGAAAGTGAAAAGTCTGCTTTCAAAGTATAAGTGCAAGAGCCTTTAGGATCTACCTTAAGGTGAAAAGGCTATTGTCGCTATTTTTAGCTTGGCATTAGCCAAGTTTTCTTTTTACTCTACGAACGGCATCTGCTAGATTTTCTCTGCTGAGGCTGGTAGGGTAGGAAGGGGACAACTGGCAACCACCTATATAAAGATTGGTGTTTGCTTCGTTTTTCTAGTTTTTATAACTAGTTGCTTGACGATACTATGCTGGATTTGAGGGGTGAATCAGTTGACAGGTCAACTCATTCAGTTTGGACGCCACCGCCAACGGAGAAGCTATGCAAGAATTAATGAAGTTTTGGAACTTCCAAACCTCATTGAAATCCAAACTTCCTCCTATCAATGGTTTCTTGATGAGGGTTTGAGAGAGATGTTCCACGACATTTCTCCAATTGAGGATTTCACAGGTAACTTAGTGCTTGAGTTCATCGATTATAGTTTAGGAGAGCCTAAGTATTCTGTAGAGGAGTCCAAGGAGCGAGACGTTACCTATGCCGCTCCGCTTCGTGTTAAGGTACGCCTGATTAACAAAGAGACAGGTGAAGTGAAGGAACAAGAAGTGTTCATGGGAGATTTCCCTTTGATGACGGACACTGGTACTTTCATCATCAACGGAGCAGAACGCGTAATTGTCTCACAACTCGTTCGTTCACCGAGCGTGTATTACAATCAAAAATTGGACAAAAACGGCAAGAGAGGTTTCACAGCTACGGTAATTCCAAACCGGGGCGCATGGTTAGAGCTTGAAACAGATGCTAAAGACGTCGTCCATGTTCGTATCGACCGTACTCGTAAAATACCAGTGACGGTCTTGTTGCGTGCATTAGGGTTTGGTTCTGATCAAGAAATCATCGATTTGCTAGGGGAAGATGAGTACCTTCGTAATTCACTAGAAAAAGATAATACAGAAGGTACAGAAAAAGCGCTTCTTGAAATTTATGAGCGTTTACGTCCGGGAGAGCCCCCTACAGTAGATAATGCTAAAAGTCTATTAGAGTCCCGTTTCTTTGATCCGAAGCGTTATGATCTTGCAAACGTTGGACGCTATAAGATTAACAAAAAGCTTCATATCAAAAACCGTCTATTCAATCAGCGCCTAGCTGAAACGATTGCGGATCCTGAAACTGGCGAAGTGATTGCAGAAGAAGGAACAGTTCTTGATCGCCGTCTTCTTGAGCGTATTTTGCCGGCTTTAGAAAAAGATGAAGCATTTAAAGAAGTTACACCCGCGGGTGGAGTGATTGAAGATGAACCAGTTCGACTTCAATCTATTAAAATATACTCCCCGGTTGAAGGTGAGCAAGATCAGGTGATCAATGTGATTGCAAACGGTCAGATCGATCGTTCCATCAAAAACATTACACCGGCTGACATCATTGCTGCCATCAACTATTTCTTTAACCTGTTGCATGGTGTAGGTCTGACAGATGATATCGATCACCTTGGTAATCGTCGACTTCGTTCTGTAGGAGAACTTTTACAAAACCAATTCCGTATCGGCTTATCCCGTATGGAGCGTGTTGTCCGTGAACGTATGTCCATTCAAGACACGAACTCGATTACACCGCAAGCACTGATCAATATCAGACCGGTAATTGCATCAATCAAAGAGTTCTTCGGAAGCTCACAGCTCTCTCAATTCATGGATCAGACGAATCCGTTGGCAGAGCTTACTCATAAACGTCGTTTATCTGCACTTGGACCTGGTGGTTTGACGCGTGAACGTGCTGGATTCGAAGTACGTGACGTCCACTACTCCCACTACGGCCGAATGTGTCCGATTGAAACGCCTGAAGGTCCGAACATCGGATTGATCAACTCTCTATCAAGCTATGCGAAGGTCAATGAATACGGATTTATCGAAACGCCTTATCGACGTGTCGATCCTGAAACAGGGAAAGTGACAGCTCAGATCGATTACTTGACGGCTGATGAACAAGATAATTACGTGGTCGCACAGGCAAACGCAAAGCTTGCAGAAGACGGATCATTTGTCGATGAAGAGGTCATTGCACGTTATCGTGACCAGAACACGATTGCAAAACGTGACAAAATCGATTACATGGACGTATCACCAAAACAGGTCGTTTCAGCAGCGACTGCTTGTATTCCGTTCTTAGAAAACGATGACTCCAACCGTGCATTGATGGGTGCGAACATGCAGCGGCAAGCTGTACCATTGATGGTTCCTGAGTCACCTATCGTTGGAACAGGAATGGAGCACGTTTCTGCAAAAGACTCTGGTGCTGCTGTCATTTGTAAACACGAAGGTATTGTCGAGAAGGTATCTGCCGCTCGTGTATATGTTCGTCGTATTGAAACAGTCGACGGTAAAGAAGTAAAAGGTGATTTGGACCGTTATAACTTGATGAAATTCGTCCGATCAAACCAGGGAACTTGCTACAACCAACGTCCGATCGTCAGTGAAGGGAACCGGGTGACCAAAGGGGAAATTCTCGCAGATGGTCCTTCGATGGAAGTTGGTGAACTTGCTCTTGGGCGAAACGTACTCGTCGGATTCATGACATGGGACGGATATAACTACGAGGATGCCGTCATAATGAGTGAACGTCTGGTGAAAGATGATGTCTATACTTCGATCCATATTGAAGAGTATGAATCAGAAGCACGAGATACGAAGCTTGGACCAGAAGAAATCACACGTGATATTCCGAACGTTGGTGAAGATGCGCTTAAAAACCTGGACGAACGTGGAATCATCCGTGTTGGTGCTGAAGTAAAAGACGGGGATATCCTGGTCGGTAAAGTAACGCCTAAAGGTGTAACTGAGCTGACAGCAGAAGAACGTCTCTTGCATGCGATCTTCGGTGAAAAAGCACGTGAAGTCCGTGATACATCACTTCGTGTACCTCACGGTGGCGACGGAATCGTCCATGATGTGAAAGTCTTCAACCGTGAAGATGGCGATGAACTTCCTCCAGGAGTCAACCAGCTCGTACGTGCTTATATCGTACAGAAGCGTAAGATTCATGAAGGAGATAAGATGGCAGGACGTCACGGTAACAAAGGTGTTATCTCCAGGATTTTACCTGAAGAAGATATGCCGTACTTGCCTGACGGTACACCGATCGATATCATGCTGAACCCTCTAGGGGTACCATCTCGTATGAATATCGGTCAGGTATTAGAGCTTCACCTGGGTATGGCAGCTAGAGAACTGAAACTTCATATGGCAACACCAGTATTCGATGGTGCGCGTGAAGAAGACGTTTGGGAAACGCTCGATGAAGCAGGTCTATCAAGAGACGGTAAGACAGTTCTATACGACGGTCGAACAGGTGAACCGTTCGATAACCGTATTTCTGTCGGGGTCATGTATATGATCAAGCTGGCTCACATGGTAGATGATAAGCTACATGCTCGTTCAACAGGACCATACTCACTCGTAACCCAGCAACCGCTAGGTGGTAAAGCCCAGTTCGGCGGACAGCGTTTCGGTGAGATGGAAGTTTGGGCGCTTGAAGCATACGGTGCAGCCTACACGCTCCAAGAGATCCTCACAGTCAAGTCCGACGATGTTGTCGGCCGTGTGAAGACATATGAAGCGATCGTCAAAGGCGAAAACGTTCCTGAACCAGGTGTTCCGGAGTCCTTTAAAGTATTGATCAAAGAACTTCAGAGTCTTGGAATGGATGTCAAGATGCTTACGAGCGACGAACAGGAAATCGAAATGCGTGAACTGGATGATGAAGAGGAAAGTTCTAACGATAAATTGAACTTGAACGTAGAAACCCAATCCGTCGGTGAATAAGGGTATAGCAGCATATCATAAGGGAGGTAGACCCCTTGATCGATGTAAATAACTTTGAGTATATGAAAATAGGTCTTGCTTCACCTGATAAGATCCGCTCTTGGTCTCGCGGTGAAGTCAAGAAACCGGAAACGATTAACTACCGTACGTTGAAGCCTGAAAAAGATGGGCTATTCTGTGAAAGAATTTTCGGTCCGCAAAAGGACTGGGAGTGTCACTGTGGTAAATACAAGCGCGTCCGCTATAAGGGCGTCGTTTGTGACCGCTGTGGTGTAGAAGTCACACGTGCAAAAGTTCGACGTGAACGCATGGGACATATCGAACTTGCTGCACCAGTTTCTCATATCTGGTACTTCAAAGGCATTCCGAGCAGAATGGGCCTTGTGCTGGATATGTCACCTAGAGCTCTTGAAGAAGTGATTTATTTTGCTTCTTGGGTAGTGACGGAGCCAGGTGAAACACCACTTGAGAAGAAACAACTTTTATCCGAAAAAGAATACCGTTCATACCGTGAAAAGTATGGTCAAGGATTTACAGCGCAAATGGGTGCGGAATCCATCAAGAAACTTCTAGAAGATATCGATCTTGATAAAGAAGTAGCGGTATTGAAAGAAGAACTGAAAACTGCACAAGGACAAAGACGTACCCGAGCAATCAAAAGACTTGAAGTATTGGAAGCATTCCGTCACTCCGGAAACCTTACTTCATGGATGATTCTCGAAGTGCTTCCGGTTATTCCACCGGAACTACGTCCTATGGTCCAATTGGATGGCGGTCGTTTTGCGACATCCGACCTTAACGACTTATATCGTCGGGTAATTAACCGTAACAACCGTCTGAAGCGTCTGTTGGATCTTGGTGCACCGAATATCATCGTCCAAAACGAGAAGCGAATGCTGCAAGAAGCTGTGGATGCATTGATCGATAATGGACGACGCGGCAGACCGGTCACAGGACCAGGAAACCGTCCGTTGAAATCCCTCTCCCATATGTTGAAGGGTAAACAAGGTCGTTTCCGTCAAAACCTGCTTGGTAAACGTGTCGACTATTCTGGTCGTTCCGTTATCGTTGTAGGCCCTAACTTGAAAATGTATCAGTGTGGTCTTCCTAAAGAGATGGCACTTGAACTATTCAAACCGTTTGTCATGAAAGAGTTGGTCAACAAAGGCCTTGCTCATAACATCAAGAGTGCGAAGCGTAAAGTTGAACGCGTCCAACCTGAAGTATGGGATGTTCTTGAAGAAGTCATTAAAGAACACCCAGTTCTGTTGAACCGTGCACCTACACTTCACCGTTTGGGAATCCAGGCATTCGAACCGACATTGGTTGAAGGCCGTGCGATTCGTCTTCACCCGCTAGTATGTACAGCATACAATGCGGACTTTGATGGAGACCAAATGGCGGTTCACGTTCCATTGTCAGCAGAAGCTCAAGCTGAAGCGCGTATCTTGATGCTTGCAGCACAAAACATTTTGAACCCGAAAGATGGAAAGCCGGTTGTAACACCGTCTCAGGATATGGTATTGGGGAACTACTACCTTACGCTTGAACGGAAAGGCGCTATCGGTGAGGGTATGATCGTCAATGATACGAATGAAGCACTTACTGCATACCAGAATGGTTATGTACATCTTCATACACGTGTCGCAATTCCAGCGAAAGCACTCGGTAAAGGTTCATTTACTGAGGAGCAGAACAGTAAATTGTTAGTTACGACGATTGGTAAATTGATTTTCAACGAAATCTTGCCGCCGTCATTCCCATATATCAACGAACCGACCGAATACAATCTGGAAGTAGCAACACCAGAGAAGTACTTTATCGATCCAACTGTTGATTTGAATGAGGAACTCGATAAGCGTGAATTGATTCCGCCTTTCAAAAAAGGTATTTTAGGAAAGATCATTGCAGAGGTCTTCAAACGATTCAAAATCACTGAAACCTCTAGAATGCTTGACCGAATGAAAGATCTTGGATTCAAATACGCGACTAAAGCAGGTATTACCGTTGGTGTATCTGACATCGTGGTCCTCTCTGAGAAGAAGGAGATCCTTGAGGAAGCTGAAGAGAAAGTCACAAAAGTATTACAGCAATTCCGCCGAGGACTCATCACGGATGAAGAACGTTATGATCGTGTCATCTCCATCTGGAGTAATGCGAAGGATGCAATCCAAGAAAAACTGATGGTTTCATTGGATCCGTATAACCCGATCTTCATGATGAGTGATTCAGGTGCCCGTGGTAACGCATCAAACTTCACCCAGCTTGCTGGAATGCGTGGATTGATGGCTAACCCGGCTGGTCAAATCATCGAACTTCCGATCAAGTCTAGTTTCCGTGAAGGTCTTACGGTCCTTGAATACTTCATTTCAACGCATGGTGCTCGTAAAGGTCTGGCTGATACAGCACTTAAGACTGCAGACTCTGGTTATCTGACTCGTCGTCTTGTCGACGTTGCACAAGACGTCATTGTCCGTGAAAAAGATTGCGGAACAGATCGAGGTCTGACTGTCAAAGCGATTAAAGAAGGAAATGAAGTCATCGAACCGCTCGATGAACGATTGATTGGTCGTGTAGCGTTCAAGACGATCCATCATCCTGAAAATGATTCTGTCATTGTCGGACGTAACGAATTGATTACAGAAGACATTGCGAAAGAAATCATCGACCTTGGAATTGAAGAAGTCGTCATCCGCTCTGCATTTACATGTAACACCCGTCACGGTGTGTGTAACTTATGTTATGGACGCAACCTCGCTACAGGTACTGAAGTTGAAGTTGGGGAAGCTGTCGGAATCATCGCTGCTCAATCAATCGGTGAGCCAGGAACCCAGCTTACAATGCGTACATTCCATACAGGTGGAGTTGCAGGAGACGATATCACACAGGGTCTGCCTCGTATCCAAGAATTGTTTGAAGCGCGTAACCCGAAAGGTCAAGCGGTCATTTCTGAGCTTGATGGTACGGTTACAGCGATCAATGAAGTTCGCGATAAACGTGAAATCACAGTTCAAGGTGAAGTTGAGAGCCGTTCGTACACCATCCCTTACGGTGCACGTATCAAGGTGAAAGTAGATGATACGATTGTTGCCGGCCAAGAACTGACAGAAGGTTCGATCGATCCGAAAGAACTGATGAAGGTTTCAGGTGTCGATGCAGTCCAAAATTATCTGCTTCGCGAAGTGCAGAAGGTTTACCGTATGCAAGGGGTAGAAATCGGTGATAAGCACGTTGAGGTAATGGTTCGTCAAATGATGCGTAAAGTACGTGTCATTGAAGCTGGAGATACAAACGTCTTACCGGGATCACTTGTCGACATCAACCAGTTTACAGATGTCAATACGCAAGTCCTGTTAGAAGACGGTCAACCAGCTACAGGACGACCGATCTTACTTGGTATCACGAAAGCTTCTCTTGAAACCGAGTCATTCTTATCAGCAGCTTCCTTCCAGGAAACAACACGTGTTCTGACTGATGCAGCAATCAAAGGTAAGCGTGATGAGCTGCTTGGACTGAAAGAGAATGTCATCATCGGTAAACTTGTACCAGCAGGAACAGGAATGTCGCGTTACCGCAGCATTGTTCCAGTTGGAGAAGAAACCGAATTGGAAGCGACTGAAGAATCTGTTGCCGCAGAAGAATTAGTCACACAAGATTAATTGTATTGTTGACAACATTTTTCAACTCTGATAATATAACGGAGTGCTTTCATATAAACCTGTTGCTTTGGAGGATATAAAAACAAATGTCTTATGAAAAAGTGACGCAGGCAACCAATTTTATTGTTGGCACGAAGCAAACAATAAAAGCCCTTCAGAATGGGGAAGTGAAAGAGCTAATCGTTGCAAATGATGCAGATCAGCGTGTAACGAATAAAGTCGTTCACATCGCAAAAGAAAAAAGCGTTCCTGTCACAAGCGTCGACTCTATGAAAAAGCTTGGAAAAGCTTGCGGAATTGACGTTGGTGCTGCAACGGTTGCGATAATAGGATAAAATCGTTTTTGCCAGGGCTCTTTAGCCCTGCGCAAAAACTTTATTTTGTCCAAAAATGAACCACCTGGATGTGTGGGCTAGGAATACAAGTATTAGAAGGGAGGATATAAAATGCCTACTATTAACCAATTGGTACGTAAGGGTCGTCATTCAAAAGGTAAGAAATCCGACTCTCCAGCACTTAACAAAGGCTACAATAGCTTCAAGAAAGTGAACACTGATCTTTCTTCTCCGCAAAAGCGCGGTGTTTGTACACGTGTTGGTACAATGACACCTAAGAAGCCGAACTCTGCACTTCGTAAGTATGCGCGTGTTCGTTTGACTAACCAGATTGAAGTTACAGCTTACATTCCTGGAATTGGTCACAACCTACAAGAACACAGTGTTGTACTTATCCGTGGAGGTCGTGTAAAAGACTTACCAGGGGTACGTTACCACATCGTTCGTGGTGCACTTGATACTGCTGGAGTCAATGACCGCAGACAAGGTCGTTCTAAGTATGGGACGAAGAAGCCTAAAGATGAAAAGAAATAAAAGGTAGTTCAAAAGTCATCAAATGATGAACGGCGAATTTCCGCGTTCCTCGAAAAAGGAAATCACTTTTCCTTCGTGCGAGGTATCGCTTCCGAAGTTTATTCTTGTGCTTGGTTTCACCGGTCTAGAGTAAGAGCATATGTACCTGCGTCTACGAGCGTAACCTTCGAAGAAAGCTTCCTCGGTACAACTCGTAGCTAATATGCAAGTATCGCTCGTCACTCCGGTCCTCAAAACCATCGCGCCTAGAACTTCTTGTTCCTGATTCGCTAACTTTTGAACCTTCATTGAAAATGTCATCGAATGATGAATGGCAACTTTGCCGCTTTTGAACACTCGAAAATATTGACAACTTTTGAAAGGAGGGGACTACATGCCTCGTAAAGGACCTGTAGAACGTCGTGATGTATTACCAGATCCAATTTATAAATCTAAACTTGTGACACGCCTAATCAACAAGATCATGGTTGATGGAAAAAGAGGTGTAGCGCAAACGATCTTATATAATGCGTTCAACATCGTACAAGAGAAAACAAACCAGGATCCAATGGAAGTACTTGACCAAGCACTTAAGAACATCATGCCAGTTCTTGAAGTAAGAGCTCGCCGTGTAGGTGGTGCAAACTATCAAGTACCAGTCGAAGTACGCCCTGAGCGTCGTTCGACACTTGGACTTCGTTGGTTAGTGAACTACTCTCGTCTTCGTGGAGAAAAAACGATGGAAGAGAGACTAGCATACGAAATCATGGATGCAGCTAACAACACTGGTGCTTCTGTCAAGAAGCGTGAAGACATGCACAAGATGGCTGAAGCGAACAAAGCATTCGCTCACTATCGTTGGTAAGATCAAAGAAATAATAAACTATCAATCACATTCGAAGGAAGGAGAAAGACCCTATGGCAAGAGAGTTCTCCTTGAAAGATACACGTAATATCGGGATCATGGCTCACATCGATGCCGGTAAGACGACTACGACTGAACGTATCTTATTCTATACAGGACGTATCCACAAGATTGGTGAAACTCATGAGGGAGCTTCACAAATGGACTGGATGGAGCAGGAACAAGAGCGCGGAATCACAATCACTTCCGCTGCTACAACTGCTCAATGGAAAGACCACCGTATCAACATCATCGATACACCAGGACACGTAGACTTCACTGTTGAAGTTGAACGTTCACTACGTGTATTAGATGGAGCGGTAGCAGTTCTTGATGCTCAATCCGGAGTTGAACCGCAAACAGAAACAGTATGGCGTCAAGCGACAACATACCATGTACCACGTATCGTGTTCATCAACAAGATGGACAAAATCGGAGCAGATTTCCTCTACTCCCTTGGAACGCTTCGTGAACGCCTAGGTGCTAACGCACATGCGATCCAGCTTCCAATTGGAGCAGAGGATAACTTCGAAGGAATCATCGACCTTGTAGAAATGAAGGCTTATTTCTATGAAGATGATCTAGGCACTCGTACACAAGCAGGTGAAATTCCAGAGGAGTACAAAGAACTCGCTGAAGAATATCACGGAAAGCTTGTTGAAGCAGTAGCTGAATTAGACGAAGATCTAATGATGAAGTATTTGGAAGGTGAAGAGCTTACAGTTGAAGAACTGAAAGCTGGTATCCGTCAAGGTACTGTCAATGTTGAATTCTACCCAGTTCTTTGTGGTTCTGCCTTTAAGAACAAAGGTGTTCAACTAGTATTGGATGCTACACTTGATTACTTACCATCTCCATTAGATGTACCTCCAATCAAAGGTTTCATCCCAGAAGGTGATGAAGAGAAGGAAGTTACACGTGAAGCTGACGATAATGGGCCATTCTCTGCCTTAGCATTTAAGGTTATGACGGATCCTTACGTTGGTAAATTAACATTCTTCCGTGTGTACTCTGGTACACTTGATTCTGGATCATACATCAAAAACTCTACGAAGGATAAGCGTGAACGTGTAGGACGTATCCTGCAAATGCACGCAAACTCTCGTGAAGAGATTGCAACTGTTTACGCAGGGGATATCGCTGCTGCAGTTGGATTGAAGGATACATCTACTGGTGACACTCTATGTGCTGAGAATGACACGGTCATCCTTGAATCAATGGACTTCCCAGAGCCGGTTATCTCATTGTCTGTTGAGCCTAAATCTAAGGCTGACCAAGACAAGATGGCGATCGCTCTTGCGAAATTGGCTGAAGAGGATCCAACATTCAAAACTGAAACGAACCAAGAAACTGGACAAACGATTATTTCTGGAATGGGTGAACTTCACCTTGACATCATCGTTGACCGTATGCGTCGTGAGTTTAAAGTTGAAGCGAATGTTGGGGCACCTCAAGTTGCTTACCGTGAAACAATCCGCAAAGGCGCGAAAGTTGAAGGTAAGTTCGTACGTCAATCAGGTGGTCGTGGTCAATACGGTCACGTTTGGATTGAATTCGAACCAAACGAAGAGGGTGCAGGATTCGAATTTGAGAACAAGATCGTCGGTGGGGTTGTACCACGTGAATACATTCCAGCGGTACAAAACGGAATCGAAGAAGCTATGCAAAACGGTATGATTGCAGGATACCCTGTAATTGACCTTAGAGCTAGAATCTACGACGGTTCTTATCACGATGTTGACTCAAACGAAATGGCGTTTAAGATTGCTGGTTCCATGGCATTGAAGAACGCTAAACAATATTGTTCTCCAGTTCTTCTTGAGCCAATGATGAAGGTTGAAGTTGTTGTCCCTGAAGAATACATGGGAGATATCATGGGAGATGTAACATCTCGCCGTGGTAGAGTTGAAGGTATGGAAGCTCGCGGTAACGCTCAAGTTATCCGTGCAATGGTACCTCTATCTGAAATGTTCGGTTATGCGACTACACTACGTTCTAGAACGCAAGGTCGCGGAACTTACACGATGCACTTTGAAAAGTACGAAGAAGTACCAAAGTCCATTTCAGAAGAAATCATCAAAAAAGTAAGCGGTCAATAATCGTTTGCGACTTGTACAAGAAAGTACATTTATTGTAAGCTAAGATAGGTGAAGTAATATTCGCCTATCTTACAAATAAAAAAACAACTATTTTTTATATTTAAAGGAGGAACATACTCATGGGTAAAGAAAAATTTGATCGTTCCAAAGACCACGTTAACATTGGTACAATTGGACACGTTGACCATGGTAAAACTACACTAACTGCAGCAATCACTACAGTACTTCACAAGAAGTCTGGTAAAGGTGAAGCTCGTGCATACGACCAAATCGATGGTGCTCCAGAAGAGCGTGAGCGTGGAATCACAATCGCTACTGCACACGTTGAGTACGAAACTGACAACCGTCACTATGCTCACGTTGACTGCCCAGGACACGCAGACTACGTTAAGAACATGATCACTGGTGCTGCACAAATGGACGGCGGAATCCTTGTTGTTTCTGCTGCTGACGGCCCAATGCCACAAACTCGTGAGCACATTCTACTTTCTCGTCAAGTAGGTGTACCTTACCTTGTTGTATTCATGAACAAGTGTGACATGGTAGACGACGAAGAACTACTTGAATTAGTAGAAATGGAAGTACGTGACCTACTTACTGAATACGACTTCCCTGGTGACGATGTACCAGTAATCAAAGGTTCTGCTCTTAAAGCTCTTGAAGGAGACGCTGAGTGGGAAGAGAAAATCTTCGAACTTATGGCAGCAGTTGATGAGTACATCCCAACTCCAGAACGTGACCACGACAAGCCATTCATGATGCCTGTTGAGGACGTATTCTCAATCACTGGTCGTGGAACAGTTGCTACTGGACGTGTTGAGCGTGGTAAAGTTAAAGTTGGAGACGAAATCGAAATCCTTGGTTTAACTGAAGAGCCGAAGAAAACTACCGTTACAGGTGTAGAAATGTTCCGTAAGCTTCTTGACTATGCTGAAGCTGGTGACAACATCGGTGCACTACTTCGTGGTGTTTCCCGTGACGACATCGAGCGTGGACAAGTTCTTGTTCAACCTGGAACTGTTAAAGCTCACACTAAGTTCAAAGCTGAAGTTTATGTTCTATCTAAAGAAGAAGGTGGACGTCACACTCCATTCTTCGCTAACTACCGTCCACAGTTCTACTTCCGTACTACGGACGTAACTGGAACAATCGCTCTTCCAGAAGGAACTGAAATGGTAATGCCTGGAGACAACATCGAAATGACAGTTGAACTAATCGCGCCAATCGCGATCGAAGACGGCACAAAGTTCTCTATCCGTGAGGGTGGACGTACTGTAGGTGCTGGAGTAGTATCAACTATCGTTGAATAATCGATAAGTTAAGATTCAAAGCACTCCGTATTATGCGGGGTGCTTTTTCTTGCGTTGTAGAGGAAATTCGCAAGTTGTAGAGATAATTTCTGAGTTGTAGAGATAATTTTAAATTTGCGGCGTTTCACTATGAAGTTGTAGAGATAAATGAACAACGTAATACCATATCACTGATTCATGTCTAAAAATCAGGACATAAGTCTAAAAACTGATCCTCTATGTCTAAAAAATTCTCAAAGAAGTCTAAAACGTTCCGAATAAGTCTAAAAACACCATAATTCCAAAATAGAAGACTGACGATCATCAGTCCTGTATTGAAACGGTTTGATTTCCTGACTCAGAAAAGCCCACCGCCAATTTTTATTCCGTAATAATTCATCTAAGGACATCAAATAAAAATCCGTTCCCAACAAATTTCGATTCTATTCAAAAATTCCTTGCAAATCATAGGAAGAACCATTATAATAGTTCAAGTGTGGCTGAATACTTACTTACACTAAAGTTGCTTGCAAAACCCTTGTGACTCTAGTATAATCTGTAATGTTGGCCATCATTTTGCGATGAAGTAGAAGGTTGCGGACACACCCGGCCCCTTTGCCATGGCGGGAACGTTCGGTAAATTTCTACTGAGAATTGTCTATATTAATGGACGAGAAGGAGGGGAAATAATGGCAAAGCAAAAGATTCGTATTCGTTTAAAGGCTTATGATCACCGTATCTTAGATCAATCTGGTGAAAAGATCGTTGAAACTGCTAAGAGATCTGGTGCGAAGGTATCGGGACCAATCCCACTACCAACTGAAAAGTCTGTATACACTATCTTGCGTGCGGTTCACAAGTACAAAGATTCTCGTGAACAGTTTGAAATGCGCACACATAAGCGTTTGATCGACATTATCGAGCCAACGCCACAAACGGTCGATTCACTCATGCGTTTGGATCTACCATCTGGCGTAGACATCGAAATCAAGCTATAAAAAACAAAAATCATAAGGATATATTAGGAGGTGTGACGAATGACCAAAGGAATCTTAGGTAAGAAGATCGGTATGACTCAAATTTTTGCAGAAAACGGTGAGGTAATTCCTGTAACTGTTGTCGAAGCTGCTCCGAACGTTGTTCTACAAAAGAAGACAGCTGAAAACGACGGCTACGAGGCAATCCAAATCGGTTATGCTGACAAGAAAGAATCTCGTACTAACAAACCTGCAAAGGGCCATGCTGAAAAAGCAAACACAAACCCTAAGCGCTACGTTAAAGAGGTTCGCAATGTTGAGCTAGCGGACTATGAAGTTGGTCAGGAAGTCAAAGTAGATATTTTCCAGGAAGGCGATAAAGTTGACGTCACTGGAACATCAAAAGGTAAAGGATTCCAAGGTGCGATCAAGCGCCACGGACAATCACGCGGACCAATGACTCACGGTTCACGTTACCACCGTCGCCCTGGTTCAATGGGTGCTGTTGACCCTATGCACGTATTCAAAGGAAAGAAACTTCCTGGACGCATGGGTGGAAACACAGTTACAGTACAGAACCTTGAAATTGCTAGAGTTGACGCAGCGCGCAACCTACTATTGATTAAAGGTAACGTACCTGGTGCGAAAAAGAGCTACGTTACAGTAGAATCTGCAGTCAAGGCTAAAGAAGCTAAGTAAGAAAGGAGGATACACCGGTGCCAAAAGTAACGCTTTATAACCAATCCGGTTCTGAAATCGGAGATATCGAATTAAATGACAATATATTTGGAATTGAACCAAATGAAAACGTACTTTTTGATGCGGTTGTCATGCAACAAGCATCAACTCGTCAAGGGACTCACGCTGTGAAAAACCGTTCTGCGGTAAGAGGCGGAGGCCGTAAACCTTGGCGTCAAAAAGGTACAGGACGTGCTCGTCAAGGATCCATTCGTTCTCCACAATGGGTAGGCGGTGGAGTCGTATTCGGACCGACACCAAGAAGCTACAGCTACAAACTTCCTAAAAAAGTGCGTCGCTTAGCAATCAAATCTGCGCTTTCTTCTAAAGTGCAAGATAACAATGTGGTCGTATTAGATGAGCTTAAGTTCGAAGCACCAAAGACAAAAGAGATGGCTGCTTTATTAGCAAACTTCTCTTCAGAAGCAAAAGCACTTGTCGTTACTGGTGATTATAACGAATTTGCAGCTTTATCCGCTCGTAATCTCCCTGGAGTTACAATCGTGACTGCTGACGGAGTGAATGTGTTGGATGTGCTGAACCACGATAAATTATTCATGACGAAAGATGCTGTAGAAAAGGTAGAGGAGGTGCTCGCATAATGGCAGACGCACGTGAAATCATTAAGCGCCCCGTTATCACTGAACGTACTACAGAAATCATGGGTGATGGTAAATACACGTTCGAGGTAGACCCTCGTGCTAACAAAACTCAGATTAAAGACGCGGTAGAAGAAATTTTCGGTGTTAAAGTCGAAAATGTAAACACACAAAATTACAAAGGAAAGAAGAAACGCGTAGGTCGTTACTTCGGATACACTGCTAAACGCAAAAAAGCGATTGTACAGTTGACATCTGATAGTAAAGAACTCGATTTCTTCGAAGGAGTATAAACCTACTCGTAAAGGAGGGACCGTAAATGGCTATCAAAAAGTATAAACCAACATCAAATGGTCGTCGTCATATGACGTCATCTGATTTTAGTGAAATTACAACAGATCAGCCCGAAAAGTCGTTGTTAGCGCCATTAAGCAAAAAAGCTGGACGTAACAACCACGGGCGTATTACTACACGTCACCAAGGTGGAGGCCACAAGCGTAAGTATCGTATCATCGATTTCAAACGCGACAAAGATGGAATACCAGGACGCGTTGCTACGATCGAATATGATCCGAACCGTTCTGCAAACATCGCGCTTATCCACTATGCTGATGGTGAAAAGCGTTATATCCTTGCTGCGAAAGGTATGCAAGTTGGACAGGAAGTTATGTCAGGTCCAGACGCGGACATTAAGACTGGAAACGCATTGGCTCTTAAAGATATCCCGGTTGGTACTACCATCCACAATATCGAAATGAAGCCTGGTCGTGGAGGTCAGCTCGTTCGTTCTGCTGGAGCAGAAGCACAACTACTAGGTAAGGAAGAGCGTTATGCACTTGTACGTCTTCGTTCTGGTGAAACTCGCCGTATCCTATTGACTTGCCGTGCGACAATCGGTCAAGTAGGAAACCTAGAGCATGAATTGATCAATATCGGTAAAGCAGGTCGTTCTCGTTGGATGGGTAAACGCCCAACTGTACGTGGATCTGTAATGAACCCTAACGATCACCCACACGGTGGTGGTGAAGGACGTGCGCCAATCGGACGTAAATCACCAATGTCTCCATGGGGCAAACCTACACTTGGATACAAGACTCGTCAGAAAAACAAGCCAAGTGACAAATATATCGTACGTCGTCGTAAAAAATAACGGGATTGAACTACGGTTCAAGCGAACCGTAGCGCAATCGCGAAGGGAGGTACAAACATGGGTCGTAGTTTGAAAAAGGGACCTTTCGTAGATGATCACTTAATGAAAAAGGTAGAATCACTTAACGAAACAAACGAGAAGAAGGTTATCAAGTCTTGGTCTCGTCGCTCTACTATTTTTCCGGATTTCATCGGACACACAATTGCCGTTTATGACGGACGTAAGCATGTGCCGGTATATGTGACTGAAGACATGGTCGGACACAAGCTAGGTGAATTTGCACCTACACGCACATATAAAGGCCACGCAGCTGATGATAAGAAAACAAGACGTTAACAAGAGAGGAGGTACTCCGAATGGAAGCTAAAGCTGTTGCAAAACAGATTCGAATTGCTCCTCGTAAAGCTCGCCTAGTCGTCGATCTCATTCGAGGAAAGGAAGTTGGAGAAGCGATTGCGATTTTGCGTCACACGCCAAAAGCAGCGTCTCCAATTGTAGAAAAGGTATTGAATTCTGCAATCGCAAACGCAGAACACAACTATGAATTGGAACCAAACAACTTGGTAATCAAAACTGCATTTGTTGATGAAGGTGTAACATTGAAACGATTCCGCCCACGTGCTATGGGTCGTGCAAGCCGCATCAATAAGCGCACAAGTCACATTACGATCGTAGTTTCAGAAAAGAAGGAGGGATAAATCGTGGGTCAAAAAGTAAATCCAGTAGGACTTCGTGTAGGCGTCATTCGTGACTGGGAATCAAAGTGGTACGCTGATAAAGATTACGCGGATCTACTACATGAAGACATCAAAATTCGTGAATACATTGAAAATCGTTTGAAAGATGCTGCTGTAGCAACGGTTGAAATCGAGCGTGCAGCAAACCGTGTAAACATCACAATCAAAACTGCTAAGCCTGGTATGGTCATCGGTAAAGGTGGATCTGAAGTAGAAGCACTTCGTAAATCCCTTAACGAACTTACAGGTAAAAGAGTTCATGTAAATATCTTTGAAATCAAGCAAGCAGATCTTAATTCCAAGCTCGTTGCAGAAAACATTGCGCGTCAGCTTGAAAATCGTATTTCGTTCCGTCGTGCTATGAAGCAAACAATCCAACGTGCGATGCGTGCAGGTGCGAAAGGAATAAAAACGGAAGTATCAGGTCGTCTTGGTGGCGCTGATATCGCTCGTTCTGAATCCTACAGTGAAGGAACTGTTCCGCTTCACACTCTTCGTGCAGACATCGATTATGGAACTGCCGAAGCAGACACAACTTACGGTAAGTTAGGCATAAAAGTCTGGATCTATCGTGGTGAAGTCCTTCCAACGAAAGGAACGAAACAAGAGGAAGGAGGAAAATAATTATGTTGATGCCAAAACGTGTTAAATATCGTAGAGAACACCGTGGTAAAATGCGTGGACGCGCTAAAGGCGGCCAAGAAATCGCATTTGGTGAGTACGGTCTACAAGCAGTTGAATCGTCTTGGATCACTAACCGCCAGATCGAAGCAGCTCGTATCGCGATGACGCGTTACATGAAGCGTGGCGGTAAAGTATGGATTAAAATTTTCCCTTCTAAGCCTTACACAGCTAAGCCTCTAGAAGTACGTATGGGTTCCGGTAAAGGGGCGCCTGAAGGATGGGTTGCAGTCGTAAAGCCTGGGAAAATCATGTTTGAAATAGCTGGAGTATCAGAAGAAGTAGCTCGCGAAGCACTTCGTCTTGCATCTCACAAGCTGCCAATCAAAACGAAATTTGTAAAACGCGAAGAAGTGGGTGGTGACACAAATGAAAGCTAATGATTTCCGTAACTTAACCACTGCAGAAATCGAACAGAATGTTAAAACTCTTAAAGAAGAGCTATTCAACCTTCGCTTTCAATTAGCAACTGGTCAATTAGAGAACCCTGCCCGCATTCGTGAGGTCCGTAAAGCCATTGCACGTGCAAAAACTGTTTTGCGCGAACGTGAGCTCGGAATTACGAACGCCTAAATTGAAGGGAGGACTTAAAAAATGAGCGATCGCAATCAACGCAAAGTATATGTAGGTCGTGTCGTTTCCGACAAAATGGAAAAGACAATCACTGTACTTGTTGAAACTTATAAAAATGATAAATTGTACGGTAAGCGTGTAAAGTACTCTAAAAAGTTAAAAGCACATGATGAAAACAACACTGCTAAAATGGGTGACATTGTTAAAATCATGGAAACTCGCCCGTTATCAAAAGATAAGCGCTTCCGTCTAGTTGAAGTGGTAGAAGAATCAATCATCATCTAAATAAAGTTCGGATCGATATCTTCAGTCCGAAAGGAGGTACACGTAAATGATTCAACAAGAATCACGCTTGAAAGTCGCTGACAACTCTGGAGCTCGTGAACTACTAACGATCAAGGTCCTCGGTGGATCTGGACGTAAGTATGCGAACATCGGTGATATGGTTGTGTGTTCTGTTAAATCCGCAACACCAGGAGGCGTTGTTAAGAAAGGTGAAGTCGTTCGAGCAGTAATCGTACGCTCTAAGCGCGGTATGCGTCGTCCAGACGGATCTTACATCCGTTTCGATGAGAATGCTGCAGTAATCGTACGTGACGACAAGAGCCCAAGAGGAACACGTATTTTCGGACCTGTCGCACGTGAATTACGTGACAATCAATTCATGAAAATCGTTTCATTAGCGCCAGAAGTTCTTTAATAAAATTCAAGCCCTGTCTTGTAAGGAGGTGCGCAAATCGCTATGCCTAAAATGCACGTAAAAAAAGGCGATAAAGTTCAAGTTATTTCAGGTAAGGATAAAGGGAAGCAAGGAGAAGTCCTTCAAGCGTTACCAAAGAACAATCGTGTCATCGTTGAAGGAATTAACGTTGTGAAGAAACACGCCAAGCCTTCTCAAGATAATCCACAAGGTGGAATCCTTAATGTTGAAGCATCTATCCATGCTTCTAACGTTATGTTGATCGACCCTAAATCAAATGAACCTACTCGTGTAGGATATAAAGATGTGGATGGAAAGAAAGTACGTGTTGCTAAAAAGTCAGGAGAAGCTCTTGATAAATAAGCTTTGTTGAAAGGAGGTTACCTAGAATGAATCGTCTACAAGAAAGATACAAAAAAGAAATCGTTCCTTCTCTACAAGAGAAGTTCAACTATACATCTGTGATGCAAGTACCGAAAATCGAAAAGATCGTTGTCAACATGGGTATCGGAGATGCTGTTTCTAACGCAAAAGCTCTTGATGTTGCGGTTGAAGAATTGACTGAAATCGCTGGTCAAAAGCCAGTCGTTACGAAGGCTAAGAAATCCATCGCTGGATTCAAGCTTCGTGAAGGAATGCCGATTGGGGCGAAAGTTACAATGCGCGGCGAGCGTATGTACGAATTCCTCGACAAGCTGATTAGTGTTTCTCTTCCACGTGTACGTGACTTCCGCGGTGTTTCTAAGAAATCATTTGACGGTCGCGGAAACTACACGCTTGGAGTGAAAGAACAGCTTATTTTCCCAGAAATCGATTATGATAAGGTCAACAAAGTGCGCGGTATGGATATCGTTATCGTAACTACTGCGAACACTGACGAAGAGGCTCGTGAACTACTTCTTCAAGTAGGTATGCCATTCCAAAAATAATGAGCCAAAGGAGGGAAAACTGTGGCGAAAAAATCAATGGTCGCTAAACAAAAGCGTAAGCAGAAGTTCAAAGTACAAGAATACACTCGTTGTGAACGCTGCGGACGTCCGCATTCCGTAATTCGTAAATTCAAGCTTTGCAGAATTTGTTTCCGCGAACTTGCATATAAAGGTCAAATCCCTGGCGTCAAAAAAGCTAGCTGGTAAACCCCATTGTCGGGAAGGAGGTAATTAGTAATGGTCATGACAGATCCAATTGCAGATATGTTAACTCGTATTCGTAATGCAAATACTGTAGGTCACGATAAACTAGAGGTTCCTGCATCAAAGCTCAAAAGAGAAATTGCAGAAATCCTGAAGAACGAAGGTTTCGTACGTGACGTTGAATACATTGAAGATAGCAAGCAAGGTGTTATCCGCATTTTCTTAAAGTACGGTCAAAACAACGCACGTGTTATTACTGGCCTTAAGAGAATCAGTAAGCCTGGTTTGCGTGTCTACGCGAAAGCTTATGAAGTACCACGTGTTCTTGGTGGACTAGGAATTGCCCTAGTATCAACATCAAAAGGTATTATGACTGATAAAGACGCTCGTAACCAACAAGTTGGCGGAGAAGTCTTAGCATACGTTTGGTAATTGAAAGATAGAAAGAATGGAGGTGCAGCCTGAATGTCTCGTATTGGTAACAAACACTTAGAAATTCCAAGCGGCGTGACAGTTGAGAAAAATGACAACAACGTCGTAACTGTTAAAGGTCCAAAAGGTGAATTGACTCGCTCTTTTAACCCTGACATGAAAATCAACATTGAAGATAGCAAGGTTACTGTTGAACGCCCAAGCGATCACAAAGACCATAAAGCTCTTCACGGTACAACAGCTAGTATCATCGGTAACATGATCCAAGGTGTTGCTAAGGGATATGAGAAAGCTCTTGAACTAGTTGGGGTCGGATACCGTGCTAACAAATCCGGTAACAAACTAGTGTTGAACGTTGGTTACTCTCACCCTGTTGAAATCGTTCCTGAACAAGGAATTGAAATTGAAGTACCAGCGAATACGAAAGTAGTCGTTAAAGGTATCGACAAAGAACGTGTTGGTGCTGTTGCAGCGAATATTCGCTCTGTTCGTCTTCCAGAACCGTATAAAGGTAAAGGTATCCGTTACGAAGGAGAATATGTTCGTCGTAAAGAAGGTAAGACTGGTAAATAGTAACGTAAGATTACGGAAAGGAGTGGCGTAGGATGATTACGAAGCTTGATAAAAATGCTGCGCGTAAGAAAAGACACGCTCGTGTGCGCCGTACTATTTTCGGAACAGCAGAACGTCCTCGCTTGAACGTATTCCGCTCATCAAAGCACATTTACGCTCAATTGATCGATGATGAAAACGGAGTAACGTTGTTGTCTGCTTCTACTTTAGATTCTGATGTAGATGCTGATAACGGTGGAAATGTTGAAGCTGCAAAGAAAGTCGGCGAAGCACTTGCAAAGCGAGCAGTTGAAGCTGGACATAAAGTAGTTGTATTCGACCGCGGTGGTTATATCTATCACGGACGTGTGAAAGCATTGGCTGACGCAGCTCGCGAAGCTGGACTACAATTTTAATAGAAGGAGGGAAATCCAATCATGCGTGGAATCGATCCAAACAAACTAGAACTTGAAGAACGTGTTGTTACCGTTAACCGTGTTGCAAAGGTTGTAAAAGGTGGACGTCGCTTTCGCTTTGCTGCGGTTGTGGTAGTTGGAGATAAAAACGGTCATGTAGGATTCGGTACTGGTAAAGCACAAGAGGTACCAGAAGCGATCCGCAAGGCTATCGAAGATGCGAAGAAGAATCTTATCACAGTACCGATTGTTGGTACGACGCTTCCTCACCAGATCAACGGACGATATGGAGCAGGTAACGTATTGCTGAAGCCTGCATCTGAGGGTACAGGAGTCATCGCTGGAGGACCTGTACGTGCGGTACTAGAGTTGGCTGGAGTTGGTGACATCCTATCTAAATCATTAGGATCTAACAACCCGATCAACATGGTACGTGCAACAATCAATGGACTTAAAAATCTAAAACGTGCTGAGGACGTTGCGAAATTACGCGGCAAATCAGTTGAAGAACTATTAGGTTAAGGAGGGATTTTGAATGGCTAAGAAATTAGAAGTCACCCTCACTCGTAGTTTAATTGGTCGTCCTGAGAACCAACGTGTTACAGTGAAGACACTTGGTTTGCGCAAGATGCACCAAACAGTTGTACACGAAGACAACGAAGCGATTCGTGGTATGGTGAACAAGGTGTCTCATCTTGTAACTGTTAATGAAATCAACGAATAATAAGACGATATAAATCATGAGGAGGTGCCGATAATGAAACTTCATGAACTAAAACCATCTGAAGGTTCTCGTGGCAACCGTAATCGTGTTGGACGTGGAATTGGTTCCGGTAATGGTAAGACAAGTGGACGCGGACACAAAGGGCAAAATGCTCGCTCTGGTGGAGGCGTACGACCAGGATTCGAAGGTGGTCAAAACCCGCTTGCAAGACGTTTACCGAAACGTGGATTTACAAACCCAACTCGTGTTGAATATGCGGTTGTGAACTTGGATGCTTTAAACCGTTTTGAAGAAGGAACTGAAGTCACTCCTGAACTACTTCTTGAGACTGGTGTCATCAGCAAGTTGAAAGACGGAGTGAAGGTCCTTGGAAACGGAAAATTAGAAACGAAGCTTACTGTAAAAGCTCATAAATTTTCTGGTTCTGCTAAGGAAGCAATTGAAGCAGCAGGCGGAAATGCTGAGGTGATGTAATGTTCCGTACAATCTCCAATATTATGCGCGTAAGTGATATAAGAAACAAAGTAATATTTACACTAGCAATGCTTGTTATCTTTCGGATCGGAACATTCATTCCTGTGCCGAGTGTAAACAAGGATGTGCTAGATTTTCAGAATCAGATGAACGTATTCGGTTTTCTGAATACATTCGGCGGTGGCGCCCTGCAAAACTTCTCGATTTTTGCAATGGGGATCATGCCATATATCACCGCATCGATCATTGTACAGTTATTACAGATGGATGTTGTACCGAAGTTTACCGAATGGTCAAAGCAAGGTGAAGTTGGGCGTAAAAAGCTTGCTCAATTCACTCGTTATGGAACGATCGTACTTGGATTCATCCAAGCGATTGGAATGTCGATTGGATTCAACAACCTGTTCCAAGGTTTGATTCCTAACCCAAGCATCCCGACTTATCTGCTCATCGCTTTAGTGTTGACAGCAGGTACCGCGTTCCTAATGTGGTTAGGTGAGCAAATCACAGCACATGGTGTTGGGAATGGTATTTCCATTCTGATTTTCGCTGGTATCGTAGCAGCTGTGCCAGGTGCAGTGAACCAGTTCTATGCTACACAGTTCGCAGGATCAGAACAGACACTGTTCATCGGAATCGTCAAGGTGCTCCTGATTGTACTAGCAATAGTGGTATTGACTGTCTTCGTAATCTTCATTCAACAAGGATTGCGTAAGATCCCGATTCAATATGCAAAACGTGTTGTGAACAACAAGCCTGTGGGAGGACAACAGACACATCTTCCACTCAAGGTCAACGCTGCAGGGGTAATTCCGGTTATCTTTGCAATTTCATTGATCATTGCACCACCGACAATAGCGGGATTCTTTGCTGAAAACGCGGTGACCAGATTCATTACAAACACGTTTGATTATACGACGCCGGTGGGTATGGTCGTGTACTCGGCCTTAATTATCGGATTCACGTATTTCTATACATTCGTTCAGGTCAACCCTGAGCAAATGGCGGAGAATTTGAAGAAACAAGGTGGATACATCCCAGGAATCCGTCCGGGTAAGAATACAGAAACGTACATTGTGCGTATTCTCTATCGTCTGACTTTTGTCGGCGCATTATTCTTGGCTTTTGTGTCGATCTTACCGATTTTCTTCATCAAGTTCGCTAACTTGCCTCAATCTTTGCAAATAGGCGGTACCAGCTTATTGATCGTGGTTGGGGTAGCATTAGACATTATGAAACGAATTGAAAGCCAATTAATTAAACGTCATTACAAAGGCTTTATCAAATAGAGGAGAACAGGGAATCATCCGAATTCCCCACTCTCTTTACAATGTACGTTTGTGACCGTATGGAGGGATTAGATGAATCTAGTACTCATGGGTCTGCCAGGTGCCGGAAAAGGAACCCAGGCTGCCGAGATTGTTGACAAATATGGTATCCCCCATATCTCAACAGGTGACATGTTCCGAGCTGCAATTAAAGAGGGAACTGAGTTGGGTAAAAAAGCCAAGTCCTATATGGATGCTGGTAATCTAGTACCCGATGAAGTCACGATTGGTATCGTGGATGAACGATTAAGCAAAAGTGACTGTGAAAAAGGTTTCTTACTTGATGGGTTTCCTCGGACGGTCGCACAGGCCGAAGCGCTGGAAAAAATCCTCTTCGACAAGAATCGTTCGATCGACTTCGTCTTGAATATCAATGTCGAGAAAGAGAAGTTGATGGAACGCTTGACTGGCCGCAGGATCTGTAAACAATGCGGAACGACTTATCACGTGATCTTCAATCCGCCATCTGAACAAGGCGTTTGTGATAAGTGCGGCGGAGAGCTTTATCAGCGTGAAGATGATAATGAAGAAACAGTCAAAACACGACTTGAAGTAAATATTGAACAATCGAAGCCGCTGCTCGAATTCTACGATCAGAAGGGCTATCTCCGTAACATCGACGGAAACCAGGATATCGATCAGGTATTTAACGATATCGATCAATTACTTGGAGGGTTGAAGTAATGATCATATCTAAGACTTCGCGTGAGATTGAAATCATGCGAGAAGCTGGGAAGATTGTTGCTTTAACTCATCAGGAGCTCCAGAAGCACATTAAACCAGGTGTGACTACCAAGGAACTTGATGCAATCGCTGAAAAGTTTATACGTAGCCACGATGCAATTCCTTCTTTTAAAGGCTATAATGGTTTTACAGGTAGTATTTGTGCTTCCGTAAACGAAGAGCTGGTTCATGGGATTCCAGGTAAAAAAGTACTGAAGGATGGAGATATCATCTCAATCGACATCGGTGCAAAATACAATGGATACCATGGCGATTCAGCTTGGACTTACGGTGTCGGAGAAATCTCCGACGAGAACAGACATCTTTTAGAGGTAACCGAACAATCGTTATATAAAGGTCTTGCAGAAGCGAAACCTGGGGAAAGACTCACAAACATCTCTCATGCGATTCAATCGTATGTTGAAGCGGAAGGCTTTTCGGTAGTACGTGAATACGTCGGCCACGGAGTTGGGCAAGATCTCCACGAGGATCCACAAATTCCTCATTTTGGACCACCGGGAAAAGGACCGCGTCTGAAGCCAGGGATGGTTCTAGCTGTTGAGCCGATGGTGAATGCAGGATCACGATATGTTCGAACGTTAGCAGATAACTGGACCGTCGTTACCCAGGATGGTAAAAGCTGTGCGCATTTCGAGCATACCATTGCTATTGTTGAAGATGGTTTCGAAATTTTAACTAAAGCCTAAGTGAAGGTGATAAATGGTGAGTGAATCCGAGCCGATACCGCAAGTTGGACAATTGGTCCATATCTTGCGAGGGCGGGATGCTGGTCAAATCAATGTAATTGTGGGTATCGTGGACGATAAATTTGTCCTCATCGCTGACGGTGATAAACGAAAATATGACCGAGCAAAAAAGAAGAACATCAATCATCTAGAGCTGTTTCAATATATTTCGCCGGAAGTTAAGCGAAGCATCGATGAAACAGGACGTGTAACAAACGGTAAATTGCGTTTCGCCGTGTCGAAATTCTTGAATGATCAAGCACACTTGCTTGAGAAGGGAGAACAAATCGATGGCTAAAGAAGATGTAATCGAGGTAGAAGGAACCGTTATTGAGCCTCTTCCGAATGCAATGTTTCGTGTAGAGCTTGAGAATGGTCATAAAATTTTAGCTCACGTTTCTGGAAAGATTCGTATGCACTATATTCGCATACTGCCAGGCGATAAAGTAACCGTGGAATTGTCTCCGTACGATTTATCACGTGGTCGTATCACGTATCGTTACAAGTAAGACATTTTTCCGGTAAATGCCTTGTGTATGTTTGAAGGCATATGAATAAGACCACACTGTAGTGAGTGAAACGGTTAAGCTAATTGAAGTGCCTCGCTCAATAGGATTTTCGATTTTGTCGTCGAAGTCAGCACAAATTTTGTGCAAGTCCGTGGCATAAGGAGGTATTTAGGAATGAAAGTAAGACCATCAGTCAAACCGATCTGCGAAAAATGTAAAGTAATTCGTCGTAAAGGAACCGTTATGGTAATTTGCGAAAACCCTAAGCATAAACAAAAACAAGGTTAAGAACAGGAGGTGCACATACATGGCACGTATTGCAGGAATTGATATCCCTCGTGACAAACGAGTCGTCATTTCATTAACGTATATTTTCGGTATCGGAAAGTCTACTGCTCAAAAGGTTCTTGCTGAAGCTGGTGTCTCTGAAGAAACACGTGTTAGAGACCTGACTGAAGAAGAATTGAACAAGATTCGTGATATCCTCGACAAACACAAAGTAGAAGGTGACCTTCGTCGTGAAGTTTCCCTTAACATCAAGCGTTTGATCGAGATCGGAAGCTACAGAGGTATCCGTCACCGTCGTGGTCTTCCAGTTCGCGGACAGCATACGAAAAACAACTCACGTACACGTAAAGGCCCACGTCGTACAGTTGCGAATAAGAAGAAATAGTAAGGGAGGTAAACTCACATGGCTAAACAACGTAAAACAAACACTCGTAAGCGTAAAGTCAAAAAGAATATTGAGAGTGGTATCGCTCATATCCGTTCCACTTTCAACAATACGATTGTTACAATTACTGATACACACGGTAATGCAGTTTCCTGGGCTTCATCAGGCAACCTTGGATTCAAAGGCTCTCGTAAATCCACTCCGTTTGCAGCGCAAATGGCAGCCGAAACAGCTGGGAAAACTGCAATGGAACACGGAATGAAGACTCTTGAAGTTACTGTAAAGGGTCCTGGCGCTGGACGTGAAGCTGCTATCCGTGCACTTCAAGCTGTAGGACTTGAAGTAACAGCAATCCGTGACGTAACACCAGTTCCTCATAATGGATGCCGTCCGCCAAAACGTCGTCGTGTTTAATGCTTGAGGTTCAAAGCCTTAAGTATTACAATTTGGAAACCTGTCTATAATGGTTATGTATGAACTATAATTGAGCAATGCAGACTGGTAGGTTATTTATAGGTAATAATCTATTAAGGACGCATTATTAGGAATTTCGGTTAGATCGACGGGGTCTGACCGAGGTTCGACGTTTTGAAGGAGGGTTTGTTGAATGATTGAAATCGAAAAGCCAAGAATTGAAACGGTAGAGCTCAGCGACGATGCAACTTACGGGAAATTTGTTGTTGAACCTCTAGAGCGTGGATACGGGATCACGTTGGGCAACTCCTTACGTCGTATTTTATTGTCTTCTCTTCCGGGAGCTGCGGCTACCTCTGTCCAAATAAACGGGGTATTGCACGAGTTTTCAACGATTGATGGTGTTGTAGAAGATGTGACAACAGTCATTTTAAGCCTTAAAAAGCTTGCGTTGAAAATTTATTCTGAAGAAGAAAAGACCCTTGAAATTGATGTTCAAGGTGAAGGTGTCGTAACAGCTGCAGACATTACACATGATAGTGACGTTGAAGTTCTCAATCCAGATCTTCACATTGCTACATTGAATAAGGATGCGCATCTTCAAATGAAAATCACTGCGGTCCGTGGTAGAGGCTATGTACCAGCGGAAGGAAATAAGTCGGAAGAACAAGCAATTGGAGTCATTCCAATTGACTCGATCTTTACGCCTGTTACTCGCGTGAACTACCAGGTAGAAAATACTCGTATCGGCCAAGTTACAAACTATGACAAACTAACCCTCGATGTCTGGACAGATGGCAGTATCCGACCTGAAGAAGCTGTTTCACTTGGAGCGAAGATTGTTACGGAACACCTTAATATCTTCGTAGGTTTGACCGACCAAGCACAAAAAGCTGAAATCATGGTTGAAAAAGAAGAAGATCAGAAGGAAAAAGTACTCGAGATGACGATCGAAGAACTTGATCTTTCCGTTCGTTCTTACAACTGCTTGAAACGTGCAGGCATCAATACCGTACAAGAGCTCACTCAGAAGTCTGAAGAGGACATGATGAAAGTTCGAAATCTCGGTAAGAAGTCATTGGAAGAAGTCCAGGAGAAGCTTGAAGAACTTGGGCTTGGCTTACGTAATGAAGAATAGCAACGTTACAGATATAAAGAAATAACAAAAGAAGGAGGGACCTCTCATGGCTTATCAAAAGTTAGGTCGTGTATCATCTGCACGAAAAGCTTTACTCCGTGATTTAACAACAGATCTAATCATCAACGAGCGCATCGAAACTACAGAAGCGAAAGCGAAAGAGCTTCGTTCAGTCGTTGAAAAGATGATTACACTTGGCAAACGTGGTGACCTTCATGCTCGCCGTCAAGCTGCTTCATTCGTACGTAATGAAGTTGCGAACGAAGAGTCTGGAGAAGGAGCAGTACAGAAGCTTTTCTCTGACATCGCTTCTCGCTACGAAGATCGCCAGGGTGGATACACTCGCATTCAGAAGATTGGTCCTCGCCGCGGCGATGGTGCACCAATGGTTATTATTGAGCTTGTTTAATCGACAATAGATTAATGTGCAATAACATCGACGAAAAGGGCGGGACAGAATCTAAAGCAGATACTGATTCTATGCCCTTTTTTTCGTACGTTCAAAAGTTTATTTTAAATAATGGCTGTATTCGCAAACTTTGTTGCTCTTGCACTTAAAGAAAGTATTAAATACTTTCTTCAGTATAAGGGCAGCTAAGGCTCGACCTACAAAAGGCTTGGTCTCGCCAAGTTTTCTTTAAAAGTCGTTGATTTCCGCTCCAGGATGCTCGCTTTCCGCGAGGCGGCGGTGAGCCCACTCGTCGCCTTGCTACCTCAGGAGTCTCCTTTTCAAGGAAGCATTTGTGCTCCTGCGTCTACAAGAAAGTCCTGTCGAAGCGAGCTTCCTCGTCGCATGCCTTGCGAGGAGATTATTCAGGTAGTAGGCACGCTGATCCCGCAGGACAAGGAAAGCTTCGGAAGCGTTACATCGCACGAAGAAAATGCGATTTTCATTTTCGAGGAGTCTAGCACCTTGCTCTCCAATCAACTTGCACAAGGTGATTTTTTAAAAATGACTAAAAAGCAACAATCTTTTAGAAAAAGCCTAAATAATAGATTTAGTTGAGCAGAGCTGGATAAGGGACGATCCAAAACGTATAATGGATGTGGATTTATTCGAAATTCACTCCCTTTCCGCAGGCGGTCTGTAATCCTCGTCAACCGTTAACGGACACAGGAGACCTTATTTGGCCAAAACAACAAGGTATTACAAAGCTAACGGACACCAGGGACCTTATTTTGCAAGTTTCATCGAAAATCAGCTGCTTTTTTCACAAATAACGGTTGTGGTGTCCGTTAAAAATTCAGAAACATCGATTTTGCCACAAATAACGGCTCTGGTGTCCGTTAACTGAAACTTGAGTGCATCTAACTCATTTTTCCGGCAAGAGTGTCATGAATTTCGCTCAATCAAACTCTACCCAAATCAACATTAGTATTTAACAAAGTCATTTATTAATAAAAATGGGGCAGCCCTGCAGTGTAGAGGAGGGGACGGAAATGAAGGAATTGATCGAAGTAAACGATGTATCATTTCGCTATGAAACCGACGGTCCATATCGATTATCTAATGTGAAATTGACTGTTCCCAAGGGCGAATGGCTTTCGATCGTCGGGCATAATGGCTCAGGGAAATCGACGCTTGCGAAGCTCTTGAATGGACTGTTGCTTCCGGATGAAGGGACCGTCATTGTCGGAGGGAAGAGGACTGATAACGAAGAAAACCTTTGGGAAATCAGGAAACAGGTAGGAATGGTTTTTCAAAATCCAGATAACCAGTTTGTCGGGACGACCGTTAAAGATGATGTCGCATTCGGGCTCGAGAATAACGGTGTACCGCGTGAAGAAATGATTGTTCGGATTTCTGAGTCGTTGGCACGGGTACAGATGAACGAGTATGAAAATCAGGAGCCTCACCAGCTATCAGGAGGACAAAAGCAAAGAGTGGCGATTGCAGGGGTTTTAGCACAAAGACCTGATGTCATCGTCCTGGATGAAGCTACGAGCATGCTTGATCCACAAGGACGGCAAGAGGTATTAGCAACAATCCGTGAATTGAATGAAAAGGATGGCATCACTGTGTTGTCCATTACCCATGATTTAGAAGAGGCAATTAAAGCAGACCGGATCGTTGTGATGAAGCAAGGGGAAGTGGTGGCATCTGGATCACCGAAAGACGTTTTCCAAAATACCGGGTTATTGTTAGATGCTGGACTAGAATTACCTTTTTCATTGAACATCCAACAGAAGTTGAAGGAAAAAGGGATAAACTTACCTGCGCCGACTTTAACACAAACAGAATTGGTGGATGCATTATGGAACTATCGACAAAACAGCTAGCGCACATCTATAGCAAGGGAACGCCGAAGGAACGTCGTGCAGTGTATGATGTATCAATCGATGTACCGCCTGGGAGCTTTTATGCGATCATCGGTCATACCGGTTCAGGAAAATCGACATTGATTCAGCATTTGAACGGACTTTTGAAACCAACTTCGGGTTCTGTTGCGATTGGTGATACAACGATCCGTCCGAATGAAAAAGGGAAAAGGCTCAAGGAAGTCCGGAAGCACGTCGGCATGGTATTCCAGTATCCTGAACATCAATTGTTTGAAGAAACAATCGAGAAAGACATTTGTTTCGGACCTCGCAACTTTGGTGTAAGTGAGGTTGAAGCAAAACGTAGGGCGAAGGAATCGCTTGTCACAGTCGGTCTTGGAGATGAGTACTTGCAACGGTCACCTTTTGAGTTGAGCGGTGGGCAAATGCGCCGTGTAGCCTTGCAGGCGTTTTAGCGATGAAGCCTGATGTCCTGATCCTTGATGAACCGACTGCGGGTCTCGATCCAAGCGGACAGCGTGAAATGATGGACTTGTTCCTGTCATTGCAACGGGAACACAACATTACAATCATTTTAGTGACGCATAGCATGGAAGATGCTGCACGTTACGCTGACAAGATCATGGTCATGTCTGGTGGAACCGTCTATATGGAAGGGACTGCTGCAGAAATTTTCAGGCAGGAAGACAAGCTTCAAGCTGTAGGATTGGACATCCCCGAATCTACACGTTTTCTCAAATCGGTCCAAGAACGTTTCGGAATTTCTATTGAAGCGGGCTTTACAGAAGAGGCAGTCGTAGAAATCATTGAGCAGACGATGAAGGCGGGGAATCTCCAATGATGGAAAATGTCATAATCGGTCAATACATCCCTGGAAATTCACCGATCCATCGTATGGATCCGCGCGCTAAGCTGGTGGCTGTTTTCATCTATGTCATCATCGTCTTTCTCGCAAACAACTGGGCAAGCTATGCTTTTCTCGGTATCTTCACGATTGCGACAGCTCTTTTATCAAGAGTGCCGATCTCCTTTATCATCAAAGGGTTGAAGCCGATTCTTTGGATCATCCTATTTACGATGATCTTGCACCTGTTCATGACGAAGGAAGGTCCGGTGTTAGTGGATTTCGGTTGGACAGCGATTCACGAAGGTGGTGTCGTTCAAGGGGTATTCATTGCTTTACGGCTCTTATTCCTTATTCTTTTAACATCTTTATTGACCCTTACAACTACACCGATTGATATTACGGATGGAATTGAAAGTCTGCTGGATCCATTGAAAAAAGTGAAGTTCCCTGTCCATGAATTCGCGTTGATGATGTCGATTTCCTTGCGTTTCATTCCGACTCTTTTACAAGAGACAGAAAAAATCATGAAGGCACAATCGGCGAGAGGTGCAGAGTTTTCGAGCGGTCCGATCAAAGAACGGATCAAGGCATTCGTTCCATTGCTCGTTCCACTATTCATCAGTGCTTTTAAAAGAGCTGAGGACCTTGCGCTTGCGATGGAAGCCAGAGGTTACCGGGGCGGTGAAGGCAGGACGAAGCTTAGAATATTGAAATGGCAAGTGATTGATACGCTGGCACTTTCTATGGTGGCTGTATTGATCATCGTATTATTTTTACTAAGATCTTAGAGGGTGGCCTTTTTGAAACGGATAAGCGGAATAGTGAGTTATGATGGTACAGGTTTTTCGGGATATCAGATCCAACCAGACCTGAGAACGGTTCAGGGAACAATCGAACAGGTTCTCCAACGAATGCATAAAGGAGATTTTGTCAGGACGACTGCTTCAGGCCGGACTGATGCAGGTGTTCATGGGGTCGGTCAGGTGATTCATTTTGATACAACGCTTCATATCGAACCATCCGCCTGGAAACGAGCGTTGAATACGCTCCTTCCCGCTGATATCCGCATCCAGTCAATAACCGAAGAGGATCCTGATTTTCATGCTCGTTATGATGTATCAGCAAAAGAATACCGTTATCGAATATTAAGGAAGTTTGATGAGGATGTTTTCAGAAGGAACTACACCTATCATTTTCCGTATGAGCTTGACGTGTTGAGTATGCGGACTGCCGCGGAGCTTTTGATTGGAGAGCATGATTTCACGTCGTTCTGTTCAGCGAAAACGGAAGTGATGGAGCGGATTCGTATTATTACGAAGCTGGAGATTGAAGAAGCAGGCGATGAGCTGGTCATAAGCATTGAAGGAAACGGCTTTCTATACAATATGGTGCGGATCATCGTAGGCACATTGTTGGAGGTTGGAACCGGCAAGCGAGAGGCGACCGACATCCCGAGCATGCTGGAAAAGAAGGATCGGGATGCTGCTGGAAAAACAGCGCCGGCCCACGGATTGTATCTTTGGAAGGTAAACTATAAAAAACATTGTTGAATAGGCTAAAAAACGGGCTGACACACTTGACATCGTTGTCTAATTATTATAAGATATTCTTTGGTATTTCTGAAATCCACTAGCCCCGGATGAGGAAATCGTCGAATGGAAAAAACGAATCGTATTGAAAATAGATTTGTAAGTGAATGAATCAGGAGGGAAATAAATTGCGTACCTATATGGCAAAGCCAAAAGAAATTGATCGTAAATGGTATGTGGTAGACGCTGCAGGTAAAACTCTTGGACGTCTTTCAAGTGAAGTTGCATCTGTTCTACGCGGTAAGCACAAGCCGACTTACACACCACATGTTGACACTGGTGATCACGTAATTATCTTAAATGCAAGCAAGATCGAATTGACTGGGAAGAAAATGTCTGACAAGCTTTACCACCGTCACACTGGACACCCAGGTGGTCTTAGAACGAGAACGGCACAGGAAATGCGTGACACGCGTCCTGAAAAAATGCTTGAACTTGCAATCAAAGGCATGCTTCCTAAGAACAGCCTTGGTCGTAAGATGGCGAAAAAGCTTCATGTGTATGCTGGGAACGAACATCCACATCAAGCACAAAATCCTGAAAACTACGAACTTCGCGGATAAATAATAAGGAGGGTTTAACTTGGCTCAAGTACAATATTACGGAACCGGCCGTCGTAAGCACTCTGTTGCTCGTGTACGTCTTGTACCTGGTGATGGACGCTTCATCGTAAACGGTCGCGACCTTGACGAATTTTTCGGACTTGAAACATTGAAAGTTATCGCTAAACAACCATTAGTTTTAACAGAAACAGAAGGAAAGTACGATGTACTTGTAAACGTTGATGGTGGAGGATACACTGGTCAAGCTGGTGCAATCCGTCATGGTGTTGCTCGTGCACTTCTAGAAGTAGATCCAGAATTGCGTTCTACTCTTAAGAGTGCAGGATTCCTTACTAGAGACGCACGTATGAAAGAGCGTAAGAAGTACGGACTCAAAGGCGCTCGTCGTGCACCACAATTCTCAAAGCGTTAATCAAATACCGCTTATACAAAGCTCTGGCCAATGCGCCAGAGCTTTTTTGTGCGCTTTTTTTGGTGGTGCCTGGCACGACAATTTCACCCTTGTGCCCCAACGGTTTTGAGATGGTGCCAGGCACCATCTCGCATCCCTTGTGGGAGAAGGAGTCTGAATCGGTGCCAGGTACACTTAACAAACCTTTGCGTAACAACTGATAGAAAAGTGTATCTGGCACGGCTTCCTTTTTAGCTTTGCGTAATTTGGGTGTGGTATACATACTGTCTTTTACCAAAGTTCCCATGGTATGAATCGTTTTTGCGGTCGAACACTAATGGGAAAGGAGGCGAAACCAATGAATGTAATCACCACCTTTAGAGACAGACAATACAAAAAACGAATTACATTTGAACGAAAAGTATTACGTGAACTTTCCCTGAACGGAATTAAAACCGAATTCCAAAGGTTATTCTTCCCGTTTTTACAATATAGTTTATTGTTCCAAGATGAGATCCAGGATACATGTATTGATATAGCAATTGAAGCGTATTTATTAGGGGCTGAATACAGTAAGTTCGGCTATCACGGTGAATCGCTTGACAGCATCAAAGAGCGCAGTGCAGCTTCTGAGAAGCGTCTGTATGACACACTATTCGAATACTGGCAATTCTGGAGCTATACCCCTGATCATGTTCTCGAATCCCTTCACATGTGCTGTGACGCTTTCGTCCAGCGATGGTGGAGAGAAGGATACGAAAACGGACAGCGGCGATATCGTATGCGGCTTCACTAATCTGAAATGGTATATTTCCTCCACTTGTCCCATACATATATACAAGTAGTGGGATGCGGGAGGGAATATGGTGAAGCGGAAAAAATGGCTTATATGGGGTCTGACTGGTTTTTGTGCTGCACTTTTATTATATGTTATCCAACAACAATTACATTCGAACGATTCCTGGTCTACTTGGAGTCTTCCATTAACAGGAAAAATCATCGTACTGGATGCCGGTCATGGGGGAGTCGATGGTGGTGCAATTGGAAAAGGAGATGTCCAGGAAAAGGATATCGCCTTGAAAATTTCCTTAAAGCTCCGTGACTACCTCCAACAAGCCGGAGCACTTGTAATCATGACGCGAGAAACAGACAGGGATCTGGCAAGCGATGGCACGAAACGGATCCGGAATCGTAAAACGGAAGATTTGTTAAAAAGAACTGAAATTGTAAACACATCTGATGCTGATATGTTCGTCAGTATTCATCTCAATGCCATTCCTTCATCTCGATGGTATGGTGCTCAAGTTTTTTACAACCCTGCAATAGACGAAAATGAAAAATTAGCAAAACTGATCCAGGAACAAATCCGCTCTAATTTGGAGAACACGACACGTAAAGCGAAGCCGATCAGTACTGTTTATATGATCCGTAAAGCTGAAATACCCGGTTCACTGGTTGAAGTAGGCTTCTTGTCCAATCCGAATGAGCGGGAGCTGCTAAAATCGAAACTTTATCAGACGAAGCTCGCTGCATCAATTTACCAGGGGATTTTACGGTATTATGCTAACGAACCTGCTCCAAGTGATTAATGGATCAGGTTTTTCTTTTTTAAAAGCTGTTTGCGCAAACTTTGTTGCTCTTGAAAGTCGTTGATTTCCGCTTCAGGATGCTCGCTTTCCGCGGGGCGTGCGGTGAGCCTACTCGTCGCCTAGCGATCTCAGGCGTCTCCTTTTCAAGGAAGTTGCTCCTGCGTCTACAAGAAAGTCCTGTCGAAGCGAGCTTCCTCTTCGCATGCCTTGCGAGGAGATTATTCAGGAAGTAGGCACGCTGATCCCGCAGGCCAAGGAAAGCTTCGGAAGCGTTACATCGCACGAAGAAAATGCGATTTTCATTTTCGAGGAGTCTCGCGCCTTGCTCTCCAATCAACTTGCATAAGGTGATTTTTTAAAAATAACTCAAAAAGCAACAATCTTTTAGAAAAGAGTTTTTTTAAAAGAAGAATTAATCAGCCTGGATTCTTCGGAGGAATCAACTGAATTATTTAAAAGCTCCTACAAGTATTTGCTTAACTCAACCGACACAGCCCTTCCGTTTCTAAAAGTGGATTTTTCTGTGTTATACTAAGGGATGAAAGCGATTAAAAAGGATGGTGTTCGAGATATGATGTCAGAAGAACAAATTTTAGAGCTTCTCAAACCGATACAAGAACCATTTTTACATAAGAGCATTGTTGATTCAGACAGTGTGAAAGAAATCAAAATCAAAGAAGATTACGTTGGCTTGAAAATTGCAATCGCCCAGGCGAATTCGCCAGAACAAATGCAACTTCAGCAAGAAATTGTAAATACGTTAAAAGGTGCGGGTGTCTCCTCTGTCGGTCTGCGTTTCGAACAACGTGAAGGTGCAGCCCCTCAACAAGAAACGACGAGCGGCGTACAAACAGATACGACTTTCATTGCGGTAGCAAGTGGTAAAGGTGGAGTTGGGAAATCAACAGTTTCCGTGAATCTCGCGACCAGCCTTGCTCGTGAAGGGAAGCGTGTGGGACTAATTGACGCAGATATATAC
Source organism: Pseudalkalibacillus sp. R45 (assembly GCF_052246725.1). Lineage (NCBI taxonomy): Bacteria > Bacillati > Bacillota > Bacilli > Caryophanales > Fictibacillaceae > Pseudalkalibacillus > Pseudalkalibacillus sp. R45. Next base: position 60,454 of record NZ_JBQQCL010000021.1, read on the forward strand.
GGGTTCAGTGTTCCAGACATGATGGGTATTGCAGAACGTCCAAAAGTCGTCGGTGAGCAGATTTTCCCTGTAGAGCGTTTCGGAGTCAAAGTGATTTCGATGGCATTTTTCGTTGAGGATAATGCACCGGTCATTTGGCGCGGACCTATGCTTGGGAAAATGTTGACGAACTTCTTCAATGATATCGAGTGGGGAGACCTTGATTATATAATCTTGGACTTACCGCCTGGAACAGGGGATGTTGCCTTAGACGTCCATAAGTTGCTTCCGCAATGTAAAGAGATCATCGTCACAACACCACATCCTACAGCAGCCTTCGTAGCAGCACGTGCAGGAGCGATGGCGCTGAAAACGGACCACGATATTCTTGGTGTTGTTGAAAATATGGCCTATTTTGAAAGCAAGAAGACTGGTGAAAAGGAATATGTCTTCGGGCAAGGTGGAGCCGATAAACTGACTAAAGAATTGAATACCGAGGTCCTCGGTAGAATCCCGCTCGGTCAACCGGAAATGCGTGAAGATGATTTTGCACCATCCGTTTATCTTGGAGACTCGAAAATCGGGCAGATCTATAAGCAAATTGCGTTGAACGTCATCAAAAAAGTCGAAGGATAAAGAAGACCTGGCAAAGCCAAGCCTTAGCGCAGGCTGAGCCTTAGTTTACCTTATATTGTTTAAATGTAATAAAAAGGGCCGGCATTTGCCGGTCCCTATTTTTGACCTTGTCCGCCCTGATCTTCACCAGATTGGCCTTCTTCACCTTTTCCTTGTTGCTTTAAAGCACTACCGCTTTTGATTTCTTCTTCCACTGTTTTCTTGATCATTTCAGAAAGCTGAGCTTTCATCAGAGGACTTTCAAGCGTCTCCATCATTACTTTCTTTTGTTGCTCCCTAAATTCTTGAGAAGTCATCAAGTCCATAACTTCCTTGGATATTTCAGGATCCTTCATGATTTCGATGACTTTTTTCCGATATTCAGGATCATCGAGTAATTTCTTCTGTAACTCTTCATTTTGTTTTTCCATACTTTTAGCAAGAGCTTCAGCTGTTTTTGGATCCTTCATCAATTCTTTCCAAAAATCCTGACCTTTTTTAGAAGTCAGTGTATCTTCAATTGTCTTTTTCACGAATTTTTGATCCATGACGATTTGTGATTTTATTTTTTCGTCCGTTAAGACTTCTTCTATCGCTTTTTTACCATCATCTGTTTTTAAAAGGTCCACAAGCATTTTCTTTGTTTCCTCATAAGAGCCTTTCTCTTCTGCTGCTGCAGGAGTGCATCCCTGTAATAATAAACCAAAGGATATGATGAGGACGAACATCCAGTTTTTCATCCCTAGACTGCCCCTTTCAGTATTCAATCTTACCTTTAGCGTTCGAGAAACTTGTGACAAATATGCGGACTAAATAAAGGAAACTAGCTTTTTTACAGGTGGATTGGTACAATCGAAACGAGCAAAATTAAAGGGGAATTGTTATCCGTGAATATAAGAAAATGGGTTTATTTATTTATTACAACGTTGTTGATCGGTGGGGTTAGCGCTGTTGCTGTCGGGCTGCTGCTTCGCTGGGAAGATATCGAGAGCATGGCAAGCTTTTTTGTCATGATCGCCTGGTTACTCGGATTCGGATTCATCTTCAGCATCATCAGCCAAATGGGGTATTTCGCCTATTTGACGATCCATCGATTCGGGTTAGGGGTTTTTAAATCAGTGCAGCTATGGAGCTGGGTACAAGTATTGATACTCGCGTTCGTTGTTTTTGATTTATTCTACTTACGTTACATTGCCTTTAAAGATACAGGATTGACCTTATTCAATTTCATCATTGTCCCAGTTGCTCTACTGCTATATGGATTGATCGTTGCCTATATCAAAATGAAGGAAACGAACAAAGCCGCTTTTGTTCCAGCACTTTTTTTCATCGTGGTGGTAACGACCCTCGAATGGATCCCTGTTTTGAAGCAGGGCGATATACTTTGGCTATGGTTGTCCATCGTTCCATTATTAGCATGTAACACCTGGCAGATTTTAATCTTACATCGTCTCATAAAAAGAAGTTGAGCCAAGAGCCCAACTTCTTTATTTTATTTCCTTCGTTTTACTATCCGTGTTTGCAATCAGTTCCCCTACAGAAGTGAACGTGTAACCTTCATTTTTCAGTTCTGAAATGATTTTTTCCAGTGCATCTTTGGTTTGTTTTACTGAGTCGGATGCATGAAGAAGGACAATGTCACCACCCTTTGCCTGGAATAAAACCGTCTCGGCAATTCGCTCTGCACCTGGATTCTTCCAATCATGTGGGTTGATACTCCATTGTACAATGGTTTGATTCAGTTTCTCTGCAATATCCAAAACCTCTTTATTAAATTGTCCGTTTGGCGGGCGAAGCAACACAGGCTTTTCCCCAGAAACCTCATTGATGATTTGTTGTGCTTTCGACATGTCCCGTTTAATTTGATCTGCTTCAAGCTCGGTATAACTTTTATATCGATATCCAAGACTGCCGATTTCGTGGCCGTTCTTAGTGATCTTTTCAACGATATCGGGATGCCTCTCTGCCCATTCTCCCGAAAGGAAGAATGTCGTGTTTTTCATTTTTTCTTTTTCTAAAAGATCAAGAATTTCATGAATCCGTTTTTCGCCCCAGCTTACATCGAAGGTGAGTGCAATTCTTTTCCCTTTTTCTTCACCCTTATATATGGCTCTTGGATCTCCGTCCTTTGTTTTGAAAACTTCGAGATCTTGTGCTTCTACAAAAGCAATCAAGGCAGCAAAGAATGAAGCGATGATTATGATCAAATATTGCTTGAACCTTTTTCCGTTCACGACCCAAAAGAAGTTCACGTCGTTTACCTCCTATCCTAATCACTCAGTACATGTATATGTATGAGAGGACAAGATAGACCTGTCTTGTCTTTCAATCCATAGTGCTCCATCTGTAATCATCTGCTTAGATTTATCTGGAATAGAAATTGGAAAAAGAAGGGATAATGATAAAAAATAAATGAAGGATTGATACCATGCTTGGATTTGTTCTCAATGAAAAAGAAGTTAAAGAAATGGAATACCTTTTGAAAAAGGAACTTGAGGAATTGTTGCATGATATGGAGGATCATCGTGTTGAAGGAATTATCAAGCGCGCTATGGAAGAAAGGTATCAGCTTGTCTTTAAAATCCTACAACGTTTTTCAAATCCAGCCGACTGTGTAAAATATATGCGTCATAAATTTTTGAATCAAAAGTGAAAAAATCTTATTGACAGTTATGCAGGGCTTTGGTAAAGTATTTTTTGTTGCCGCAAAAACGGTGTGAAAAACTATATTAAAAAAGTTGTTGACATTATTTTTTGTGGATGTTATATTGATTAGGTCGCCTCAAAAACGAGGCAGCGAAAAACAGCTCTTTGAAAACTGAACAAAAGCCAAGCGTGAAACGGGTTTTTTATAAGAACCCTGATCAATTTTTAAGTTTTACATTAATGAGCAATCAAACGATGCTCAAAAAATTCAGTAGCAAGAAGTTCGAGGAAGCAAGGAAGGTGAACACCGGATAGTACCAAGATGTACTTGAGGATGTGAACCGACGATGCTGACAACGAAATTCGATGCTAATCAATTTTTTGGAGAGTTTGATCC
>NZ_JBQQCL010000022.1:0-63670 GCF_052246725.1 Pseudalkalibacillus sp. R45
CTAGTCTCAAAGGAACCCCCTGCCTAACTTTAAACGTTAGGTAGGGATCATCAACCCTTAAGAAAATGAACAAAAGTGTACATTCTAAAATCGTCAAAAGTGTACATATTATCATTGACATTTATATATCTGGTTTCATTTTTATCCGATACATATAATTTGACCGCACCTATTGGTTGTAAATTTTTACGGAGTAGTTTTAATGATCACTATGTAATACAAACACCTAATGAGCAATTTGTTCTAAGAGTATATTTAAATGGCAAACACTATTTACGTCAGAGAAATTGTAAAGAGTTGTACTAAAAAAAGAAAAAGGGATGCACCATGATTCCATATTACATCCCTATATATATATTGTATATAATCGGCTAATTAATTTCAGACTATTTTAAATATTGTTTCTAGGGTAACATGAAAAAGACTTATAATTTTATATGGTTTCTTTATGGATACATTTAAGGAAACCTAAGGGGGATTAAATTAGTTGAACCTAATAAGAGATAAGTTAAATATCAAGAAAAATACCATTTTTAATCAAGATGATTTTTCGGAATTTTTGAATGTCATTCTATTTGGATTAAGAACCTTATGGACGACATCAAAGCTACATACTATTAGTCTTTTTATTTTAAGTGGGATTGGAGGCTTAGCTCCCCTATTAGAGGTATGGGCAATCACAGGTTTAGTAAATGAACTAATTCAGGGAATGGGCTCGAATGGAACTTTGGAACGAAACGTAATCCAGTTACTACCGTGGCTCTCTCTTTTAGTGATGGGATTATTTTTACGTCATTCAATTGAATCGTTTCAACCCTTTCTAGCTGCTAATTTAAATGAACAATTAAATGAAAGTCTTAGTCAACAGTTGTATCAAAAAGCACTTTCTCTTAAATTGGAAATGTTCGAAACACCAAAATACTATGATCAATTGGAAAGAGCACAAAAAGCTACCGGAAATAGACTTGTTAGGGCATTAGAAGGATTAGGAAATTTAGTAACAGCAATATTTCAACTTATTATCATTATCTATATGGTAGGAAAAATCGGTATCGTTCCATCCATTATTTTACTTTTAGGCACAATACCATTGGTCATTTCAATTGCTAACAGCAATAAAATTTTTACGGAAGTAAATTATCGTCATTCTCCTTTTAGACGAAAGATGATTTACTGGCGCAATCAATCCACAACCAGAGAAAGTGCTACTGAACTACGTTTATTTGGTCTAGGGAATTTTTTCTTAAAGAAATGGCATTCAATGAATAATGAATTGATTGATGAACTCTTTATAGCGCGTAGGAAAATGGCCCATATAAGGATTCAATCGAATTTTGCAATTTATATACTTATAGGTTTCGTTATTGTATGGACCATATATATCGGCTTACAAGGATCTATAACCATTGGGCTTCTGGTTGCCACGCTCTATTTGTTAAATCAATATGAACGGGTATTAATTACGCTTGGGTATCAGGGAGGAGATGTATTAAATCATTTTTATGCAGATTTTAAAAATGTTCCAAAGTATTTGAAACTTGAGCATGAAGAAGTCCTATCAGAATCAATGCCCCCTATTACCTTTCAAAAAGAGATCGAGTTTAAAAATGTTAGTTTTACCTATCCAGGAAAAAAGGAGCCGGCTCTTCAAAGTATTAACTTGCATATAAAACAAGGGGAACGACTTGCCTTAGTGGGTGAAAATGGTTCCGGAAAAACAACCTTAACTTGTTTGTTGCTCGGGTTATTTCAGCCTACAGAAGGAGTGATTTTAATAGATGGGTTAGATTTAAGTGAAATTCCCCCTAATTCGTGGCGAATAAAAACAGCTGCTGTATTTCAGAACTATATACGATACCATCTAACTGTTAAGGAGAACATAGGGAACGGTGATGTTGCCCGACTGGAAAATCAAGAAGAGATTGTGCAGGCAGCTCAAAAAAGTGGAGTACATGAAGTGATTACAAACCTTCCAAACAGTTACAAAACGTTATTAGGTAAAGAATATGAAAAGTCTATCGATTTATCAGGTGGAGAGTGGCAGAAGCTAGCAATTGCTAGGTCCTATTTTCGTGATGCTGAACTTTTAGTCTTGGATGAACCTGCTGCAGCCTTAGATGCCAATTCTGAGCTGGAAGTGTACAGTCAATTTAGTGACGTATCTCAAGGAAGAACAGTTTTACTTATTTCACACCGTTTAGGTTCAGCTCGTATAGCAAACCGCGTAATCTATTTACATAAAGGACAAGTTATTCAAGAGGGTACACATGAAGAATTAATAGCTGTCGGTGGTCCTTATGCAGAAATGTATGAGCAACAGGCTGAATGGTATAAAGAACAAGTATATGAAAGGGAGTGAATTTTTGAGGTATAAGAAAAACCAACAGCGTGAAAAGAGTAAAGAAATTCGAGTGGAAAGAGATTCATTTCGAATAAGATGGTTTTACTTATTTCGCCTAATACATTTACTCCTTTCACTGTCTCGAAAAGAAGTACTAATCATTTTTATCATGATGATGATAAGTGGATTCATGCCTTTACTTACGCTTTTTTCTCTTCGGCACCTTGTAGATGAAGTGGTAAAGGCGGTTCAGTCTCAAGCTGGCGAACTAATTTTTGTCATTAGTTGGACATCACTTTTTATTTTATCGATGTTCCTTCATCATTTTACACGAATTTATGGTGGAGCCACCACAGATCATATTCAAGAAAAAATAAAAGCTACGATTCAGGAAAAAATGCTGATAAAAGCACAATCAATGTCTCTTGAAAACTTTGAACATCCTGAGTTTTATGACCAATTACAAAGGGCACAACAAGGCATTGATCAACGTCTATTTTCAACCATGCATTTTATATTTCGAATCATAAGTACTTTAACAACCATTATTTCACTCTTTATTTATTTAGGATTAACTAATTGGTTAATCCCGTTAGTTTTGTTACTTGGCACCATAGTATTTACATCTATACGTGTGCGTTCATTGAGAGAACAATATCTCCTTCAAAAAGAACAGACGAATGACCAAAGACGTCTGGGATATTTGGCAGAACTGATGTCGGGACGAAAAGCTGCTGGAGAGATTCGTTTGTTTGGATTAGGAGATCATCTTTTGGGTACTTGGACTTCATTAAATAGAAAATTACGAAATGAACGTCTGAATCTTGTGCGTAGAAGATTCATCATGGATATAAGTAGTTCGATTGGACTTATTATGACACTTGGCTTAACTTTATCGGTGGTAATCCTTTTTAGTGATAATAGCGTATTAACGGCAGGAATGTACGCAGCTTTTCTAACGGCCATTTTACAGTTTCAGCAAAATTTTTCTATGCTGTTTTGGGATACTGTACTTATTGATAATGATTTAAGATACGTCCAGGACTTTTTTCAATACATGGACCTCGAGGAAGAAAATATAGACGGAGTATCCCTACAATCTACTAAACTTCAAAAGGGTATCAATTTTGAAAGTGTTAGTTTTTATTATCCTGGAAGCAAAAAACCTGTCCTTCAAGATATAACCTTTCACATCAAACCTGGTGAACGGATAGCTTTAGTAGGTGCAAATGGTTCAGGGAAAACGACTTTAGTAAAACTACTGTTAGGGTTATATTCCCCTTCTAATGGAAGAATACTTGTTGATGAACACGATTTAAAAGAATTAAAGATGCATGATTGGCGTAAGAAAACATCAGCTATTTTTCAGGATTTTCAGAAGTACCATCTGTCTGTTAGGGATAATATAGCGATTGGAAAAATTGGATTAGACAATCTAAAGGAAGTAGAATATGCGTCACGGTTATCAGGAGCAGACGGTGTCGCTGCCTCACTTCCGGAAGGATACGATACCTTTTTAGGGAAGGAATTTGAAAACGGATATGATTTATCACAAGGACAGTGGCAAAAGATTGCGATAGCTCGCGCATACTTAAGAAATGCAGAAGTCATGGTGCTTGATGAACCAACCGCTTCTCTGGATCCAAAATCTGAAGTAGAGATATATAAACAATTTCAAGATATGTCATACGGAAGAATGGTGTTGCTCATATCACACAGGCTTGGGGTAGCTAAACTTGCTGACCGTATTATTGTTTTAGACAATGGAAAAGTAGTTGAACAAGGAACTCATTCTGAATTAATGAAGGAAAAAGGACGATATTTCGATATGCTCGGTATTCAGGCACAGTGGTATAAATGATTTACATTGATGTTCATATAGTGATAAGAAATGGGGTGAAATTCTGATGAATGCAGCTTTGGCTCTCGATGAGTTTATGAGTAAGACTAATTTTAACTCAAAAATAGAAAACGAAACATTATTATTAACTGCTTATCAATTGGTAAAGGAAGTTAAGTCAAACTATTCTATAAAAAGTGTACGGATTGCTCAAAGTTTACGGCTATCTATGGGATAAAGGTTTAAACGAAAGAGTAGATTCAATAAGAAATCGAAAAAAATACCTATTGACCGATCTTCAGCTAAAGGGCGCTTTAATTGAATAAGTAATATAAAGAAATGGGCTTAAAGGAGATTCTCCTCTAAGCCTTTGTAATGTGAATTATTAAACGAATTTTATGTGATTTACCTTGTGATTTGGTCTGCGTTTTTGCATTTTGCACCTCACAAGTGAACCCCCTACAAATAAAGTAGAGGGTTCATTCCATCTATATAAAAGGGGGGAAGTAGTTGGAGATGCTTGCCATCTCCTTCAAACATATCGTAACAAATTCAACACGATTTTTTATAAATATGAGAAAGTTTAGACATTGTCATATTAAGATGCTCACATCCCTTGCAGTAAAAAAGTTCAAAACTATGATTGAAGATCTTTGGACTCATAACCCTGTTTCTTTGAGAACACGATCTTTGAACAAAAAATACTGATTTCATACAACATGAGCAAAGGAGTAGTTACCAATAGATGCGATACGATATCAGGAGGCGTTATCATAGCTGCCAAAATCAATAGAATGATATAAGCGGTTTTCCTCGTCTGTTTTAATTTTAATGGTGTTAAAAGCCCTAAATGGGTTAAAAACATGACGAGAAGAGGTAACTCAAAAACAATCCCAACCGGGAGAATCAACCGAAACATAAATGAAAAGTATTGATTGATGCCATAGACTTCAGAGGCTCCTATTCGCTCAGAAAAAGAGGTCATAAATTGAAAGACAGCAGGAAAAACAAGAAAATAACTAAAGAGAGCTTAATTTAAGACAGGTATTTAATGTACTTAAGAAGAAATTACTTTAAAAGGGGAGGAATTACTATAAAAGCAGAGATATACGTTATTATTTTACTTGTTATTTCGTACATATTTTTTAGTTTGTTTGCAGGATGGATGACTACTAATACTCCATATACAGATTTTTTACTTACAATAGCGGTGGGACATTTTGTGATGTCTAAACTTATTCCAATCCAACCAAGAGGAAAATAAATCTATTTTTACTTTATTCAGCAATCGGGGGCATATCTGAAGTAAGGGTATGTCTTTTTATTATGAAATTAATGATTGAGTTAAATCCTATAATTTGAAATAATTGGTATTAAGCTAGAGGGCAGATTTGTTCAATAAGAAATCACAAAAGGTATGAGCGTTTACTGTGAAATAAGATTAGACATATTAATGTCTAATAAAAAAGTAATGCAAAAAATGAAGCACATTAGTATTATTACAGGACATAAAAAAATATATGGAGGTATAGTTATGTGGGTAATATTAGGGGTTATTGCTATAGTAGCAACTTTTATAAATCTTTAAATGTATAAAGCAGGAAAGGATTATAAGCTTGCTATGGCGATGGGATTATCATTTACAGCATTAACACTTTGTGCAGATTACAGTTATGTATCTCGGTGGGTAAAAGTGGAAGATTGGGCGGCTTTATCGGATGTAGTACCTGGTATGGCAAGGGCATTATGGTTTTTGACAATTGTTTCTATCTTACTAAATATAGCACCTATACTTTTAGAACTAAAAGGTAAGAAATAATTACTTATTGTCACTTCATTTATATAATATGCAATTATTGTGTAAGTCTTTATTTATAACGAACGGATGGCACTTGCTGAAAAAGCGACTGGTACCCTTACATACTCAAGAGTTGGACAGTTAAATGGTATAAGAGCATTCTTACAAAGAACATATAAAAAATTTGATTAATAACAGACAAAAGTAGGGTTGAAATGTTACAAAAGTTAACAATATCATCAACGTATAAAGCATTATTCGGAATATGTGGTGGTATAGCAAATTTGTTAGGTGTATCTTCTTTTATTGTAAGACTACTATTTTTGTTAACTTCCTCTGTTTCTATTTGGATTTATATATTTCTCACTAGGGAATTAAGAGATAAACCCTCATCACTTTAATACAATTATCGTCTTCCATATAAGGGGGCATTTCTTCAAGAAGGAAAAATGCATCTTGTTGTTGAACATTCAGAGTGTTATTTACTCACCTTTTTAACAATCTAATGTTCAATTGAATGATGGAAATTAAAACACATTCAAAACTAATGAGAGGAATGTGCATAATTGATGAATCAAAAAGCTAATGAATGGGCGAATTTTGCTGAAAAGGTCGTAAGAGATGCTGGTAAACGTGTTGTAGAGCTTCGTGAAGAAGGTATTGTAGATAAAATGTTTAAAAATGCTGGTGAACTTGTAACATCAGCAGATTTAGAGTCAGATAAAATAATACGAGAAGCGATTACTCAGTGTTATCCTGAACATCGTATACTCTCTGAAGAGAGTCGGGTAAATGGTTGGGGGGATATTACATTTGATGGTCCTCTTTGGATCATTGATCCCTTAGACGGAACAGTGAACTATGCTAATAATCTTCCTCATTTCGGTATCTCCATAGCAATTGCATTTGATGGCATTGTTTGGGCAGGAGCGGTATATGCACCCGATCTGAACTGTACATACGTGGGAATACGAAACCAAGGTGCTTACTGTAACGGTGAATTGCTGAAAGTATACAACAGCTCAGAGTCAATAGCTGATGCTGTAATTGGCACTGGATTCCCACATAACAAAAAAGATTTGAAGTCTGCCCTATCGCGAGTAAATATACTAAGTACACATTGTCGAGATATTAGACGATTTGCAGCTCCTACGATAGATATTTGCTATGTGGCATCTGGAAAACTGCATGGTCATACTGAGAGCCTCGCTCCATGGGATGTGGCTGCTTCAGGACTTATTGCCCGTGAGGCTGGGGCATTAACAGGTCATGTAAATGCTGTCCCCGATGGAATACCGATAGAATTATATGGTGATGATGTCTTGTTTTCAGCACCAAATATCTTTAAAGATCTTTTACATTTACTCCGTTTGCCAAATACAAAAGAACCGTAAAAATCTTAGAGGATTTGTTTTAGAAAAGCGGGTTTAACTGAATAAGTACGATTTTAAGTCAGCATTTTATGCTGGCTTTTTTATATGCTAAATGGTTGAACAATAATATTTGATGCACTATGGTCTTTATGAATCGTAAACAACCCACGAGAGCAATATAAAAATAGAATTTATTTAGGGAAAGGTGATAATTTAATGAGAGCTGTACAAGTAACAGGGTATGGCAACGTAGATAAGTTAAAAGTAATAGACGCTCCTATACCTGAACCCAAAGAAAATGAAGTTCTTGTGAAAGTAAAAGCATGTGCCATTAATAATACGGAAATCTGGATGAGAGAAGGTGCTTACGGTACCGGTTCTAAGTCTGGTTGGCGACCAGAAGGCGTGCAATTCCCACGTACTCCCGGATCAGACATAACTGGAGAAATAGTTAAAGTTGGAGGCCAAACAGACGAAGCCATGTTAGGGAAACGTGTAGTTTTGTTTCCTTTTACATCTAGTGGTGAAGAAGGGACTGAACATATCTCTGAGGATATGTCCTTTATAGGGTCAGAATATGATGGGGGTTATGCTGAATACGTAGTGTGGCCAGCTGATCTTTGTTTTGATATGCCCCTATCAAGCTATTCAGAAAGTGCAGTTTTTTCAGTTAGCGGGCTCACAGCTTGGCATATGGTCAAACAAATTCATGTCCAACCTGGAGAAACGGTTATGGTAACAGGAGCCAATGGTGGAGTTGGATCCTTAAATGTGCAAATTGCCTCTAAAGTTTTTGGAGCTAAGGTTATTGCCATAATAGGTGATTTAGAGGGTGAAGAAAGAATGAAAGAATTAGGAGCAACACACGTATTATCTTACAGATCAGATAGTCTTCAAGAAGAAATTTTAGAAGTGAATGGTGGTCAGATTGACTCGGTCTTAGATGTGGTAGGAGATGCTTTGTTTTCAATATCTCTTCAGGTTCTGAAAAAAGGAGGAAAGTTCTGTATTTCTGGATCTGCTGGTGGCCAGAAGACAAGTCTGGATTTTAGAACGTTATATTTAAAACATATTACTGTGTACGGCTCTGTGATGGGGACTAGAGCAGAGTTTAAAGATATGCTAAATGCTATTTCCGAAGGCAAAATCAAACCAGTCATTGATAAGACTTTTCCTTTGGAGAAAGCGAAAGAAGCTCAAGTTTATTTTAAAAATAAAGGGAAATTAGGAAAGATATTATTACTCCCTTAAAAGTATAAAAATTACCAAAATCAAAGCACATCAGAATCAGAAATCTAATGAGTCTTGAATAGAAAGTTTATTTGTAGTAAGTAGGAGATCTATTAAGTATTATCTCAACTTCAAGTCTTCCGGTTAAGGGGGCATATCTTGAATAAGGGATGTACCATTTCTTTATCTATTGGGCCATTTATCGAACAAGTTAGGGCATTAAAAAGTTTAGTTTCATTTTAATTATTTGCATTTTACAAATACCTATTGTATAAATAAATTAGGGGGGAACGAAAATGAAAAACGAAGATCTTCGTGAATTATTTCAAATAATGACTCGGCGCTTTGGCTTTCTTAATAAAAGCTGCTGTTCTGCTGGTGGGTTTGATATTTCTTTAATACAAAGTCATATCCTATATGAAATTGACCACCGGCATAAGCCTTCTGTGCAACAAGTTGCAAATGCATTGGGGACAGATATCACAACCTTTAGCCGACAAATCCAATCGTTAATCAAGATGAATCTAATCAAAAAGACGCCTGATCCAGATGACCGAAGAGTCTACATACTTTCTTTAACAACGGAAGGAACCTATGTAGCAACATCAATTAATCAGCAAATTAATGCCTACTTAGATGAAGTTTTTTCCCATATGAATGAATTTGAACAAGAGACTGTCATTCGCTCCATTAAGCTATTGAACAATGCAATGGCAAAATCCAGCATTTGCTGCACCCCTCCATTGGGGTGATATCTTTCATTTTATATTTGCAAAATGCAAATAATTATAAAGGAGGAAGCAATATGGATAAAGTATTGGATTCTATTGTGATTGGAGGGGGGCAAGCTGGGCTTGCATCGGGATATCATTTGCAAAAGAAGGGGCTACAATTTTTGATTTTGGAAGCAGGTAAGCAGGCTACAGGATCGTGGCCTCTTTATTATGAAAGTTTGAAATTGTTTTCTCCGACACGTTTTTCGTCACTACCTGGCATGAAATTCCCAGGAATCCCCGATCAGTATCCGTCACGAGAAGAAGTGATTCATTATTTAGAATCTTATCGAAAGAAATTTGAGTTACCAGTGAGGACAAATCAGAAAGTTGTGCTTGTTGAGAAGGAAAACGGATTCTTTAGAATCCAAACAGGTTCTGGAGACATTTATCAAACCAAAACCATCATTAATGCAACAGGTTCTTTTCATAGTCCATTTACCCCTGACATAAAGGGACAAGAAAACTTCCGAGGTCAAATTCTACATTCTTCTGAGTACCGAAATCCAGAAGGGTTTGCCAATCAAAGAATCCTGATAGTAGGACGTAGAAATTCGGCTGTACAACTTGCCATCGAACTTTCCGAGTACAGTCGAACATCCTTAGTCGTACGTCAGCCGGTTCAACTCGTGAAACAACGGGTATGGGGGCAGGATTTACATTTTTGGATTCGAGTAATCGGTTTGGATACCTTTCCGTTTTGGCGATTTGGAAAAGAGGTTCCAATTCCCGGTGGAGCTGCCGATTTGGGTGATTACAAGGAGCGAATAGCTGCGAGAAAACCGGATCAACTTCCCATGTTTACATCCTTTTATTCCGATGGTGTAATTTGGTCAGACGGAAAAAGAGAAGTAGTGGATACGGTTATCTTTGCGACGGGTTATCAGGTTAACCTTCCTTACCTGAAACCTATTGGGGCATTAGATTCGGAAGGGATTCCTTTACAGGTAGCAGGAATCAGTACATCTGTCCCTGGTATTTACTATGTTGGATTGGAAGGTCAGCGTTCATTTTCTTCTGCAACACTAAGGGGGGTGGGACCAGACGCTCAATTTGTTGTGAAAAGGATTTTACGTTATTTGAAAAATTGAATTTACAGCAAATTATCACGATTCTGTATTGAAGGAAGTGAAAGTTTGTCTCATGAAAATACTTGTTTTGATTGTTCACCCTAACTTGAAAAAGTCACGAGTTAATGCTAGGTGGATGCAGGAGCTTGAACGAAGTCACAAAGTAACCGTCCATAATCTTTATGGAGAGTATCCAGATGAGCGAATCAATGTAAGGTGGGAACAAGAGTTATTATCTTCACATGATCGAATCGTATTTCAATTCCCATTTTACTGGTACAGTACGCCACCCCTATTAAAAAAGTGGATGGACCAAGTATTATTGTATGGCTGGGCATATGGTCCTGGAGGTAGAGCGTTGCAAGGAAAAGAATTGGTGTTGGCCATATCGATTGGAGGAGCAGAGAATTCTTATCGAGCTGGAGGGAAAAATCAGTTCACAATCAGTGAGTTGACGAGGCCGATACAAGCAACCGCGAATTTGACTGGAATGTTTTTTCTGCCTCATTTTGTACAACACGATACGGTCATTATCAAAGACGAAGATATCAATAGAAGTGCTGATGCGTATGTGAAGCATATTTCCAATGAAAGGCTCAATCCATTAGTCCGAATCACTAACAAAGCATAAAGTTCTTGTTGTATCAAATTTCCTTATTACCTAATTATGTTAAGGAGGAGTTATTAAAGTTAAACGTACATGTTGGGTTAAACGTAACAAATTTGAAGGATAGTATTGAGTTCTATACAAAGGCTTTCGGTATTAAACCTGCAAAGGTTAAAGAAGGCTATGCGAAATTTTTACTCGAACAACCAGGATTAAACTTTACCTTAAATCAAAGTAATAAAGTCGAAGGCAATCAAGTTGGTCACTTTGGTTTTCAATTAAATTCGGAAGACGAAGTATTATTTCATAAAGAAAGACTTGAAAAAGAAGGTTTCTTTGCACGAGATGAAATGGATACAACTTGTTGTTACGCTGTTCAAGATAAATTTTGGATTACTGATCCAGATAGGAATGAGTGGGAGTTCTTTTTTACAAAGGCAGATGCCGATGTCCACTCTAGCAGAACCTCTACACCAATTTCCACATCAAGCTCATGCTGCAATAACTAATGAAAAAATTATAAAACATTGTAGTGTCCTGATTGTACCCTTTAAAAAACTCCTGTACCGGTATCCTTAGAGTAAGGGATACCGGTTTTTCTGTGGAGAAAATGTGTCTTAACGTGGATTTTACGTTAAAATGTTGTAGTATATATAAAAACATGATCTACCGTAATCGGGCGCAATTCTAAAGTATTGGGTTGCGCTCGTTTATTCCATTTAAAGGTGCATTTCTCTAAGAAGGAGAAATGCTCTTTTTTATGGAAGTAAGGGTTGAGGAGATAGAAACTTTGAAAAGTAATTTTATATATGCAAAAGTCCGGCTGATTGTTGAAAGAAGTTTAAGGATTGGCATGACACCTTGATAAGTGAGCTATTTACAACACGCCGCAAATGAATTTTGACCAAAGGGATTATCTATTAAAGGGATTAAATTGGAGGGAATAGAAAATGGATGTAAAGACACTTTTGTTACAACAATGGGCAAGCTGCTTAGATGAAGAAGACTGGTTTCCACCACTTGAAAAAGTGCTAGAGGATATTACTTTTGAACAGGCAATTTGGAAACCAGCTGATGGGTCAATGAATTCCATTTGGGAATTAGTGTGTCATTTGCTTTTCTTTGAAAAGAGATTTCTGATGCGCTTTCTTGGCGAAACAGAGAATGAACCACACGCAGAAAATAATGATTCTACATTTCAATTACCAAATGAGACGTTAGAAAATTGGAAGGAAACAAAACAAGAATACTTTTATGTTCACCGTGAACTTGGAAAAATACTAGCAAAATCAGACCATGATGATATGTATAGACAAATCCCAAAAGAAGATTATCCATTAGTACTTGAACTGAAGAGTTTAGCAATGCACGACGCATATCATATTGGGCAAATTGTGTTCCTTAGTAAAATGCAAGGAGCTTGGCCAGAGAAACGAAGTTTTTAAAAAAGCTTCATTAGCTTTACAGTTATTCAATTATAGGGGGCGATAATCCAAGAAGGATTACGCCTCTTTTTGCATAATATGTAAGTATTAGGCAGGAGTCTGGATTAAGGAGGTGAAAATGTACACAATTATTTTTTATTTATTCTTAATAATTGGGATATGTCTATTTGTGGTTGCAATGATGAAGCCTTCAATGAAATTATTCATTGTAGGTGGATTGTTGTTCTATATCGTAAGTTTTTTAGGTAGCTTTTCAATTGGTCTTTATTTACTTGTGTTCACCTTTATATTGTGGACATTAGCCATAGTGAAATTCTTTAAGCTTTTAAAAAAGCCATATCATCAATTAATTTACTCTTTCATAGCTATTCCAATTTGGTTATTATCTATAACGTTCATCGATGATTATTGGTTGTTCTACCCATTTGCAATTTTGACTCTTTAATATGCTTACTCTGTATAAGGGGGCGTTGATCTAAAAAGGATTCCACCCTCATTTGTTTAGTACCTAAGAATAAGTAGTTTAGTTGAAGAAAGAACTATAACCGTCTATGTAATAAAGGGGGGAATGATGTGCTTCAAAAGTTGTTTTGTTTTTTGGCTGTGTTAGCAATATGTCTAACAAATGGTTGCTCAACCGAAGGAGAAACAATTAAAGTATCAAGTGGTAGTATTGATGCAGATGAAGTTTTGACATTGAACCCAAATGCAGATATTTTTCAGTATGATGGCGTAATCTACAAGACTAATATTGAATGGGTAGAAGAATTAACTTTAACAAAAAATGAACAAGTTGGTTAAATAAAAATGATTAATAAGGCTAATACCGATTTTAAAGATGGAATGTCTAATAAACTTCCCGTCGGTACAAAGATTTTCTCAGCAAAGGGAAGAGGAGATATATTACTGGTGGAAACTAATGGAAAAGTTTTGAAATACCTTGCAATCGTTGAAGGTTAATCAACTTAATGTTATTCAATAAAAGGGGGCTTTAATGGAGTAAACTCCTCAGCCCATATAACACAAAAAAGACTCAGATCTCTGAGCTCTTTTTCTTATGAGAAACTGCCTGTGAAAAACGTGTGATTTACATTGCGATTTTAGCTTCGATTTCCGATTTTGTACCTCAAAACCGAACCCGTTAGGAAGTCCCGAGCCTTTTTGTTATGGTTTTGTATCAAATTTCTCGAACGTTATTCTCCAACCATCCCGTCGCCATCATTATCTCGCATGTGAGGGTACAACCAATGATCGCTCGTGATTGGCATACTGAAGCCCGCTGCTTTCGCTTCTTTAATTGTCACCAGTCCATTACCGTTCGTATCAATGCTTGAAAGATCCTGTTCTGTGTCAGAACTCGTTGAATCGGAAGGCTTGCTATCTGTTAAGCCGAGTGATTCGTTAACTTCATCAGGATTCACATTGTCGAAGGTATCAACGATTTCGTTCCCCATCAACGTATAGGTGTACTGATAACTTGAAGGGATCTGCGTTTCTGTATACGGATAGGTGATAATGGCTTCAAAATGAGTGGCCCCACCTGCGTCACGGATGCTTCTTTCCATATACGCTTGGTCGCCGTGCCGGTTGAGCGTGCTTTCTTGAGGCGTGATATTATAAGCATTCGATACGCCTCCGAGAGAATCAGCAATAATATGTCCTTCATCTAAAATAGCACTTTCGACGCCAGGAACCTTCGCCTCATCAGAGTAGTATCTTCCAGACGATGATACCGGTTCCGTGCTGTCATCTTGTAGAATGATTTCATCTGCAATGACTCTCACTAACTGTCCGTGTTCATTCGTGAATGCCCAATATTCGCGGTCTCCATAACCAATGTCAACGACGACATTAGGTTCACGATGCCCAGACAAATCACCACCATCAACCTCAAGGCGATCGTATCCTGAAAACCGATCATCCTTTGTTTCGGTTGAGGTTTCTTCTGCTTCTGGTTCCTCTGTGTCTGGTTCATCGACCACCTCTGTAGCAGTTTTTTCCGTTTCACGATTCGTATCGGTATTCTCTGCGGCTTCAACATTCGGTTCTGTTTCTTTATCTGCAGTGGATGGATCTTCTCCGATGGTGCAACCAACGATAAAGATGGCCATTAAAAGCAAGATTAAGCCGTTTACTTTCTTTTTCATTCTTTTTGGATACCCCCTATAATTTGTTTCTGAATGACCGAGATCATTTCGTTTATTTTACCACATATTGTTAGTAATCCTTTGAGTTTTCACTAATCTGAATAAACGCTGAATATCGAATTAAAAGGTTATGAAAATCCCTTGAAAAAAAGGGAGAATTCAAGTCGAATCCTTGGACGGTTTCTGGTGTATCGATCAGGAGCAATCGAACGTCCTCTTCTTTCCCGTTGTAGAGAACTTCGATCGTATCCCCATCGACGACTCTCGTAACCTTTACTTCAACCCCGTGTGAATCCTCATTTGACCTGTTTTTGCCACCATTTTGGATGAAGTTTCCTTTGTTTCTGGCTTCACATCTGGAGTTGTGATCATTTAAAAAGTATATAAAATGCTAGTGAATGTAGATTTTGTCTAGGGACATAATGATTTCAGAAAATTAAAATAAATATAATCATAATTAATAAGGGAGGGGAATTATCTAAGGAAGTTCTATTCAATTATTACGTTAGTAACATTGTTCACCTTGGACGTCCTATTGATCTATCTGTTTTTGAGGAGTCTCGTACAAAGTTCAAAGTATGTGTTGTAGATGGAAATGTTATAGACCGGAAACCTATTAATCCATTATAGGAAAGAGGGAATATCCTATGTTACGTTCAAAACGATTTGAGATTTTAGAAGAAAGACCGGTGAACCAAGATGGATTTGTAACAGAATGGCCAGAAATGGGATTCGTCGCCATGTCCAGCCCTAATGATCCCAAGCCTTCTATTAGGATAGAAAGTGGTCAAATAGTAGAGTTAGATGGTAAAAAACGAGAAGACTTTGATATGTTGGACCAGTTTATTGCAGATTATACGATCGATGCCAGTGTCGCAGAAGAAGTAATGGCTCTTGACAGTTTAGAGATTGCGAGGAAATTGGTGGACATTAATGTGTCTCGATCAGAAATAGTAGACCTGTCAAGAGGACTCACACCTGCAAAAGTGCTGGAGGTCCTCAATCATATGAATGTAGTAGAAATGATGATGGCTCTACAAAAGATGAGAGCAAGGAAAACCCCATCCAACCAATGCCATGTCACAAATGTACGCGATAATCCTGTTTTAATGGCGGCGGATGCCGCCGAAGCCGCAATGTATGGGTTTGATGAACAAGAAACAACGGTTGGAGTAGCCCGTTATGCTCCTTTTAATGCGTTAGCATTACTCGTAGGTTCCCAAACAGCCAGGAACGGAGTCTTAACCCAAGATTCGTTAGAAGAAGCGACTGAATTGCGTTTAGCAATGCTTGGAATGACTTCCTATGCGGAGACTGTTTCTATTTATGGTACGGAATCTGTTTTTATGGACGGAGATGATACACCTTGGTCAAAATCATTTTTAGCTTCGGCCTACGCTTCACGCGGTGCTAAAATGCGCTTTACATCAGGTACCGGTTCCGAGGTGCAAATGGCAGGAGCAGAAGGAAAATCGATGCTTTATTTAGAAATTCGCTGTGTCATGATGGCGAAAGGAGCAGGTGTTCAAGGGCTGCAAAATGGTTCTATCAGTTGTATTGGCATACCAGCCTCAGTACCGAGCGGGATTCGCGCCGTCTTGGCAGAAAACTTAGCTACGACATTGTTTGATATGGAAGTAGCTTCAGGTAATGACCAAACTTTCTCACATTCGGAAATCCGACGCAGCGCCAAAATGTTGTGTCAAATGCTACCTGGGACAGATTTCATTTTTGCCGGATTCGCTGCTGTACCAAACAACGAAGATATGTTTGCAGGTTCTAATATGGATTCTAGTGATTTGGATGATTACTTGATTATTCAACGGGATATGATGGTGGACGGTGGATTGAAACCGGTGGATGAAGAAAGCCTTATCAAAACACGTTTTCAAGCGGCTAAATCGTTACAGGCTATTTTTGAAGAGCTGGGATTTCCTCTGATTACAGACGAAGAAATCGAAGCTGCCACTTATGCCAATAGTAGTGAAGATATGCCACAGCGAAACGTTGTTGAGGATTTAAAAGCAGCAGAGCGAATTATACGGGATGGGATATCGGGATTTGATGTAGCTCTCATCTTGGCTAAGCGTGGTTATCGGGAGACAGCTGAACGAATTTTCAATATGTTGAAACAAAGGGTAGCAGGCGACTATTTGCATACATCTGCCATTATTAATAAAGATAATGTGGTGATCAGTGCGGTAAATGATGAAAACGATTATAAGGGACCTGGAACCGGCTATCGTCTTAGTTCTGAGAGGTGGGAAGAAATCAAAAACATTCGTCAAGCCATTAGTCCGCAAGATTTTGATTGAGGGAGGAATACGACATGATTACCGAAATGTTTTCAATTGAGATGAAATTAACGGAAATTGGGCCAGCAACCAAAGGAACGAATCCAAGGGAAGTTGTCGTAGCGGTAGGTCCTGCTTTTGGAAAAGAAATGAATAAAACTATTGTGAAAGTTGAACACGGTACTGTTCTGCGTGAAATCCTTGCTGGAATCGAAGAGCAAGGAGCCGTTCCACGTGTCATTCGCAGCTTACGCACGGCGGACTTGGCTTTTATGGCGCATGGAGCAGCCCAAATAAGTGGTTCAGGTATCAGTATCGGCTTGCAGTCACGGGGAACAGCAGTGATTCACCAACGAGATTTGGATCCGCTGACCAATCTTGAATTATTCCCTCAATCCCCATTAATTACATTAGACATGTATCGTGCAATTGGACGAAATGCTGCTATGTATGCATTTGGAGAAAGTCCGAATCCTGTACCTGTGTTGAATGATGAAATGACACGGCCAAAATACCAAGCGGCAGCAGCACTTCTTCATTTAAAAGAGTGCCAGTCGCTTGTACAGGATCAGAAGCCTGTTGAACTAAAAGCAGAATTTTTAATAAAAGAAGGGGGAGAAAAATGAAACATCTTACGCAAGAAAAAAAGAAACATTTAACAAAGGAAGATTATCCGCTTGGTTCAAAAAAACCTGAGTTATTGTTGAGTCACACAAAAAAAGCCTATAAAGACTTAACATTGGATGCGGCGTTAAATGGTGAGATAACAGGTGCAGATTTACGTATCAGCCCAGAAACACTCGAAATGCATGCTAATATTAGTGAAAACTTAGGAAGAATTCAACTTGCGAAAAACTTCCGCAGAGCTGCTGAAATGATTAATATATCAGATGTTCGTATTTTAGAAATTTATAATGCTTTGCGCCCTAACCGTTCTACTAAAGCAGAGCTTTTGGCGATTGCCGATGAACTAGAAGAGGAATTTGGAGCGTCAGAGAACGCTAAATTAATCCGGGAAGCTACGGATGTGTACGAAAGACGTGGGAGATTAAAAAAGTATGAGGATTAAAAAGTGGTAAAAAAGATTGTAGCCGGTGTAGACATTGGCAATTCATCAACGGAAGTGGCAATCGCGAGAGTAGATGGAGAGCATACGGAATTTATTTCCCAGCATTTAGTCAAAACAACAGGAATAAAAGGAACGGTTGATAACGTAAAAGGTATACGCCTTGCATTGATGGGAGCAGTACAAAAAGCGAACATAGAGATAAGGAACATTGATTTGATTCGGTTAAATGATGCTGTGCCAGTTATTGGTGATTTGGCCATGGATCTCATTAGTGAAACGGTTATCACAGAATCGTCCATGATAGGCCATAATCCTGATACACCAGGTGGGGCTGGCTTAGGTGTAGGAATTACGGTGATGATCGATCAATTATTAGACGTAGAAAAAAAAGATCAAGATTATATTACTGTTATACCTGAATGCTTTGATTATGAATGGGTTGCTCACCGCTTGAATCAGGCAGAAAGTCAAGGAATTTCTATCACTGGTGCCATTGTTCAAAAAGATGATGGAGTCTTGGTACACAACCGCCTGAAGAAAAAGATTCCGATTGTGGACGAGGTTGCATTGATTGAAAAAGTTCCTCTTATGAAATTAGCTGCAGTAGAAGTTGCCTTACCAGGTCACGTGATTCGGATGTTAAGCAATCCATATGGCCTTTCTACTGTCTTTCATTTAGATCCTGATCAGACGATACAAATAGCGTTAGTTGCTAAAGCCTTAGTCGGCAACCGGTCCGCCGTAGTCATCCGGACACCACAAGGGGAAGTGGTCGAACGTAAAATTGAAGCGGGCCGACTCATTTTAATAGGAAAAAACAATCAGAAGCATGAAGTGCCCATTAATGATGGAGCTGATACAATTATGAACAAGTACGAAAAGCTCGAAGCATTAGTAGACGTCACTGGAGAAACAGGTACCAATGTGGGGGGGATGTTCAACGGTCTTCGCCATGATTTGGCTCAACTTACAGGACAATTACCAAATGAAATTACCATTTCTGATTTTCTCGCCGTTGATGCAGTAATCCCTACTTCTATTAATGGGTCAATGGCAGGTGAGCTATCCATGGAAAGCGGTGTTGCTTTAGCCTCAATGGTGAAAACAGATAAAGTTCCTGTTCAAAGAGTCGCTTCTTTATTGGAAAAAGAAGTTGGGGGCGAAGTTGAAGTTGGAGGTATTGAAGCAGAAATGGCAATTGGCGGAGCTTTAACGACGCCTGGTACGAGAAAACCGATTGTTATACTTGATATGGGTGGGGGATCAACTGATGCTGCCATGATAAATGAAGCTGGCAAAATCAAAACAAGTCACTTGGCCGGGGCCGGGGACATGGTCACGATGCTCATAAATTCAGAACTCGCTTTAGGGGACAAAGAACTGGCTGAAAAAATTAAAAAGCATTCTTTAGGCAAAGTGTTAAGTTTATTCCATATGCAGTTAGAGGATGGAACGATGTTATTTTCTGAAATTCCTTTCCCGCCGTATACATTCGGGAAAGTGGTCATCAGGGAAGAAGAAGACCTTACCCCTTTATCAATCAAAGCATCGATGGAGAAAATTAGAGATATCCGCCGAAGTGCAAAGCGGAGAGTGTTTGTGACGAATGCGCTACGAGCCCTTAAGCGGATAGTCCCGACAGGCAATTTAAAACATCTGTCTTTTGTCGTTATGGTGGGGGGATCGGCACTTGATTTTGAAATTCCGCAAATGTTAACAGAGGAATTGGGGAAGTACGGCATAGTAGCAGGTTTTGCCAATGTACGCGGCACAGAAGGTCCGCGAAATGCAGTAGCTACTGGACTGGTTTTATCCTCTGCTAAACATGAGGTATTAAAATGAATAAACGTAAAATTCACATTACTATTCTATATAACAGCTCTGTTGACCCTGATCAGCTTCAAGAGGTCTGTGCAGGTTTGGAAGAAGAAGGGGTTCCATTCTTACTTCAAAAGTTGAATGATGTAAGAGATTTTATTCAATTAGGGAATGAAGCTGCATCTATGTCTCCCTTACAAGTGGGAATAGGTATTGATAAAGATGGAAAATCGTGTGTGCATCACCAAAAATTGAAGCAAGAGGAGCCCTATTTACAAGATACCCTTCAAAATGCTCGCCGATTAGGTAAGAATGCAGCCCGCTTAGTTAAAGGTCTACTGTTATCTATTTAGTAAGAGAGGATGGGGAAAATGAGTGTTATGAATTTAGAATTAGCGAAAAAACTGATTGAGAGTGCTGAAATGGAAGCTAAGAAAATTGGAGTTCCTATGGTCATCAGTATTGTAGACGAAGGTGGAAATTTCATAGCATGCCACCGAATGGATGATGCTTTATTAGTAAGCGTCGAGCTTGCGCAAAATAAAGCATGGACATCAGTTGCCTTGAAAATGCCGACATCGGATTTGGCCCAGATAGCTGCAAACGAAAAAGAACTTTATGGTATCAATACCACTAATAACGGACGAGTTGTTATATTCGGAGGGGGTATTCCATTATATAAAAACGGTCAAATTATCGGGTCGGTAGGTGTAAGTGGTGGTTCCGTTGAAGAAGATGTACGAGTAGCCCAGTGTGCAGTTGATGAACTAAATGATTCAATATTGAGTGGCAGTCTCCCTGAATAAAGTAACGCTACAATCAGTGGAGGATCTTCATCCTCCACTGAAACCAACTGAGCTTTTCAGGACCGCTTCTTAATACGATGTGACTGAAGTGATCCTTTTTGCTGGACCTTTATACGAAAAATGAATAAGCTATAATAAAGTTAACTGACTTTCAATTGTGAATTTTCAATATAAAAGACGTGGAGGTTAACATTGACTATGTTGACATTACGTGATGTTGTGAACGTAGAGGTTCTTCAGGAAATACAAAAGCGCTTTTCAGATGCTATGGGTTTGGCAGTCATTATTGCGGATCAGCATGGCATTCCTGTCACTGAGCCATCTAATTTCACGAGCTTTTGTATGCAAATCCGTTCCTCCGAAGAAGGTTCGCAACGATGTGTATTGTCTGATCGAAAGGTGGGACAGAGTGCAGCAGAACAAGAAAAGCCCATGATGCATTATTGTCATTCTGGTCTAGTTGATGTAGCTGCACCTATTATTCTTAATGGCAAATATCTTGGATCTGTTCTATGTGGACAGGTGTTGGTGAAAAATCGTGATGAAATCCTTGTGGACGAGATCCGAGAGAAAACAAAACATTTAGCAATTGATCAAGAACTCCTACAGCTTTATTTTGAAAAGATTGAATTTACAAGTCAACAGCGGATTGATGCAGCGACAGAAATGCTTCAACTCGTAGCCAATTATATTACTAAAATAGGTTCTAATTATCTTGCACAACAAAATTTAAATGAGAAGAATAAAAAGCTGTTTGAAGAGATGGAAGCTCGTACAACGCTGGAAAACCTACTTCAGGAAACACAATTAAAGGTACTGCAATCCCAGATCAATCCACATTTTTTATTTAACACACTAAATACTATTTCCAGACTTGCTTATTTAGAAAACGCTGAACAAACACAAAATGTAACGTATGCACTGGCAAAAATCATGAGGTACAGCCTACGTAATATAGATCAGCTGGTAACTTTAAAGGAAGAGCTGGATTACACAAATAATTACATAAATATCCAGAAATCTCGCTTCCGTAACCGAATAAAGTACGAAATACAAATAGAAGTTGATGGCGAAGCATTAAAAATGCCTATTCTATCTTTACAGCCTATAATTGAAAACGCTGTCATACATGGATTTGAACCACAGAATAGTACGGTTGTTATTAAACTTCATGCATTTATAAAAAATGATAATGTAGTAATAGAAATATCGGATACTGGTGTGGGGATGACCAAGGAAATTTTATCCTCGATATTTTCACCTTCAAGTGTGAAAAAGTATAGTCATACTACAGGTATCGGTTTGAATAATGTCCAGAAGCGAATTCAATATTATTTTGGGGAAGAATACGGTATTACAGCTATCGAAAGCCAACCTGGAATTGGCACTAAGGTACAGATGGTCATTCCAAAACAAGGATGTGTTTTGTCTTGAAGTTAATGATAGTCGATGATGAACCATTAGAACGAGAAGTGTTGACTATGATCATTAAAAGAGAAAACCTCGGCATAAGTGAATTATTTGAAGCAACAAACGGGGCGGACGCTTTGGACCTTGCTAAGAATAAGCGAATAGATGTTGTTCTTATGGATGTAAAAATGCCTATTATGGATGGCTTGGTAGCGGCAGAAAAGATCAAAAAAGATGTTCCGGAATGCAACGTTATCCTTCTAACGGCCTACGATAAATCTGACCCTGTCTATAAAACCATTAATTCAGGAACACATGATTATTTATTAAAACCTGCTCACCCTAGTGAAGTCAAGCAAGCCTTAAAAAAATATATACCTGAAGTAAAACGATCGTTTTCATCATCTTTAAAAGCACCCTGTGAACATGAAGATATTTTAACACTCATAGAATACATAGAAAACAACCTTTATTTAGATTTAAATTTAGATACTTTATCTAGTTTGGTCCATCTTTCAGGACAATATCTTAGTAGACTTTTTAAACAAGAAACTGGTTATACGATTACTCAATACATCACAATCTGTCGGCTTGAAAAAGCGAAAAAATGTTTATACAGCCGTGAAAACATAATGGAAGTAAGCGAGAAATGTGGTTTTTCCGATCCCAATTACTTTGCAAGGGTGTTCAAAAAATACGAAGGAGTTACACCAACACAATATCAGCAGCAATCTTTTATAGGAAGGAAAAAAAGAATCAACTCTTTCAATAATTTTATAATGTAGAGTTGACGAAATGATGAGAGAAGTATTCAAAAATGCGTCCTAAATAACAGTGCAGCTATTGTAGCAAATCATCCTTATTAAATCTTTAACCCGTAATGAGGAGGAAGATATTTGACGGAACGAGACGTCATCTAAGGCTGGCGTCCTATAATGGGAATAGAAGTTCTAAATCACCTGGTCGTTAATACTGAATCTGGATATACTAGCTTAAAAGAAAAAGGATATATATAAACCATTCGAAGGATTTAAGAGTGGGAGGGATTTTCTCAAAAATATAAGCGTCATATTTTCAAAGTCTTATAAAATGATAATCTTATATAGTAGCTTTTTGTTTTATTTATAGCTAGACTTAATAATCCATCGACAGCGGTTTTTCAGTTCTGGTTGACTGAAATCGTATCGTTGATAAAAGTAGGCCTGATAAAACGAAGCTTTTCGATTCCATAAAAGGCGACGACCTGTGAACACTCACTATGCTTCGTGAAAGGAGTTTTACCTATGAAAACAAAACTGCCAGAGCACATTGTCAAAGAACTGACACTGCCTGTGATTTCCGCACCAATGTTTCTCGTATCTAGCCCAGAACTTGTCATCGAAAGCTGTAAAGCAGGGATCATCGGTTCGTTTCCATCATTGAATGCCCGAACAGAAGCTACTTTAGAAGAATGGATGGAAAGAATTCGTTTTGAATTGGTATCTGCCAAAGAAAACAATCCCGCTAGAAAGGTAGCCCCATGGGCAGTAAATCTGATCGTCCACAGTTCAAATAAACGGTACGAAACGGATCTTGAATTAGTAAAAAAGTATGAGCCACCCATTGTTATTACGTCATTAGGTAATCCCTCTGCTGTGGTAGAAATCGTCCATGGCTATGGAGGGCTCGTTTTTTCTGATGTAGCTACTGTGTTGCATGCTCGGAAGGCTTCCAAAACCGGGGTAGACGGACTAATCCTCGTCTGCTCAGGAGCGGGAGGGCATGCAGGTACGATAAACAGTTTTGCTTTCGCTGGTGCGGTAAGAGAGTTTTGGGATGGAATTACGATACTGGCGGGCTGTATTTCAAGCGGACGAGATATTCTGGCTTCACAGGCGTTAGGGATGGATATGGCTTACATGGGGACGAGGTTCATCCCCGCAAAAGAAAGCTTTGCACCTGCTGAATATAAGGATATGCTCATTGATTCCAAGTTAGATGATCTCATCTACACGGATACGTTCACAGGTGTAAAAGCCAATTACTTAAAAAGCAGCATCACCAAAGCAGGTATTGATATCGAACAATTAAAATCTAAGGAGAAGGTAGATCTCTCCTCTCTCAATCAATCTGATTCTAAGGCATGGAAGGATATATGGTCCGCCGGGCAGGGTGTTAACCAAATCCGCCACGTCCAATCCGTCACAGAAATCGTCAAAGAGCTTAAGGAAGAATATGAACAAGCACAAGAAAGAGTGGTCGTAACTACCTCATGAGTAGTAAAATAGAGCCTGGAATGTTCCGGGCTCTTATGTTATTTCATCCGATTTACTTACGAAAATTAGGTGATGATATATACCATCGTTTTAAAAGTGCATTAACGAACCTACAGAGAATTAGTAATACCTTAATTAAATTATACCCATTTTTTAGCAATCTCGATTACGTCATCACGTTCAATAATTTTTAGCTGATTTTAGGTCAGGGTTTATTAAATTGTGCCATGTGATCCAATTGAAGTCATAACTACTCCTGAAATTCCTATACAGGATAGTGGACTTTTTTAAAAGTGTCTATCATCCGCAATACAGTTCAATTCCACTAAGCTCAGTTTTTTCATAACTGTGGTTTCCTCAAATGAAAGGTCCGGGTGCTCGTAAAATGAGCCAGATTGCTTTAGCAACGTCCATTGCGGAGCCGCCTCCTATACCAATAATCCAATCAAACTGGTATGCTTCCAGATCCTTCGCTCCTTCTTTTACCATTTTTGTAGTGGGCTCCGTATTGCCCGGACAAAATCCTTTATTAAATCCTCTTTTTATACTAGTATCTAGATTATTCACTTTTATCTTTATCCCCTATACAGGCAAAAAGGAGATTGACATGAGTACATTTATTTCAGACGTGCTAAATAAGTTTAGGGAAAATAGGAAAAACAGAGGGTGCTTACTGATTAACTGTTCTGATCAGCCTGGAATTGTTGCAACTGTTTCACGATTTTTGTTCCAGTACAATGCCAATATTATTGAATCAAGCCAATATTCAACAAACCCTGAGGGCGGGGATTTTTTCATTCGAATTGAGTTTGAATGCCCTGATTTGCAGTCGAAAAAAGAAGCAATCACCACTTCATTCCAAACCATTGCCGATAATTTTGAAATGAATTGGAAAATAACGTTTTCTTCAGAAGTAAAGAAGACCGCAATTTTCGTATCTAAAGAGCTGCATTGTCTTCGCGAACTGCTGTGGGAATGGCAAAACGGCGATCTAATGACTGAGATTGCTCTTGTCATTAGTAATCACGAAGATTCGAAGGAGAGTGTAGAATCATTGGGCATTCCTTTTTATCATATTCCAGCAAATAAAGAAAATCGGAGGGAAGTGGAAACAAAACAGCTGGACCTGCTGAAGGAATACGATGTCGATCTTATTGTCTTGGCACGATATATGCAGATTTTAACACCAACTTTTGTCGAAGCTAACCCAAATAAAATTATTAATATTCATCACTCATTTTTACCTGCATTTGTCGGTGCAAGACCATATGATCGCGCCTATCAGAGGGGGGTCAAGCTGATTGGCGCAACATCGCATTATGTAACAAATGATCTTGATGAAGGCCCGATCATTGAACAGGACACGATACGTGTGGATCACCGGGATAGTGTTGCAGCATTGAAGAAAATTGGTCAATCGATTGAAAGAAGTGTTCTGACTCGTGCTGTTAAATGGCATTTAGAAGACCGTATCATTGTAGATGGAAATAAGACGATTGTATTTTAATAATGATTATGAAAAGTGTGCACGGAAGAGCCCGCACACTTTTTGTCTAGAACCCACCTATTTAATTAGGGATCATCATCCCCTTCCTCCTGAGAAAAACTGAACATAACCGCCTGTTTCCGAAAAAAAGCTCAAAAAGGGAAAACAACCATGGAGTATTTCATTTTCTCCATGGTTGTTCTCATTTTAAATAGCTTTTGGACACCACCTTGCAGTATCAAGCAGGTGAGTTTATTGAATCGCTCTGGGTTCGAGGTATGCTGGGATATTTTTTCTTTCTCTTTACATTTCCTACTATAAAGGAGCTGTATTGAAGTAAAGATACAATCTTGATAATTGATATTGAAACTAAAAGGCTAATAGTAGGTTCCATTCTTTGATCATTTATATCCCCTGTTATAATTTAACTTTGTCGAATAACCATGAAGTCTTACTCTAAAAAGTTATCTAAATTGCAATACAGTATTCGAAGCATAAAAAAGAACCTTGACGATACTTACTAACTTTCATCAAAATCCTTCATTCTTTTATACAACTGCATAACCATGTTGTCTTTATTTTATTGCTTCAAAATAGGACTCACTATGGTCGGATATAACGGATTTAGTTAACGTGTGATTTTCTTTGTCATGTCTCGATGGTGATGACAGGTCTATATCAAAGTAAATGTTCTTTCTTTCCATTCCGTATCCCTATAGGCTTTCGCTATCCCCCAATGACGGATATCTGCTTTCTTTACATCCTTTACTTTAATGGATACAACTGCCGTAGAAGCTAAAGGAAATGGACTCAGAGATACCTGCTTCGAGTCGATCCACTCTGCCGTGATATTTTGTTCGTCTGTAAATGGAAAGATTTGACGAAATCCGTCTTTAAACCAAGGAAATTCTTCCAACTTGGGGGTTCCGGGTTCTTGTATACACAAATATAAAGAGAGATCATCACAAAATTGGACCATCAGAAAGTGATTTTTTAATAGATCTTTATTATGCGCTCCAATGAGGTTCAATTGTTCCCTCAAACGGTGCTACCTGGCTTTTTCCTGTCTAGAGAATTCAATGGCAGCAGGCTCCTTGTCCACAATCAAAAAGGAATGGTAGTGGAGGCTGCACAGCAATCCGGCGTACGAGGACTGTCTTTCTACTTCAGCGATTCTTTTTTATAAAATGTAAGCTTAGGGATTCAGAGGAAAATCGATGAAGGAATAAGGCTTATTGGCCCTATCATCCAAAAAGGAGTTGCATCCAGATCGATCCAGCCACGGTCATGTTGTGCGATCGCAAAAATCACCTCACTCCATCTTTCAGTTCCTTTGATATAAGCAGAATTCCAATGTCGGGCTATATCACCCGAAAGCAGGCCGTGATGATGCTGCGGAATCATTACCCAATCCACTTCTCGCTCATAGATGACCAAGCTATCACCCCTAGTCTACGGTTTTTGTTTTGTTACCTCTACTATTTTTCATATATTTACAGTAAGGTTTACGAATGAATAGACAGCATAATGATCGATCTTTTGCTTTATGGTTTCCGAAAGATTACCCCGAATTTATAATGGCCGTTTGCAAAAAGGGACAAACTATAAATAAACCTCATAATCCGAGTTGTTATTATCTAAGGTGGTGTAAAAATGAAGTGGGTCATCAAATCAAAGCATTTGAATGAGGAAGAAAAGATTATTGGAT
The DNA here is from genome assembly GCF_052246725.1 of Pseudalkalibacillus sp. R45. NCBI lineage: Bacteria > Bacillati > Bacillota > Bacilli > Caryophanales > Fictibacillaceae > Pseudalkalibacillus > Pseudalkalibacillus sp. R45. The sequence goes on from NZ_JBQQCL010000022.1 coordinate 27,471, forward strand.
TAGAATTGGAGGATGAAGATGGCACATTCGATGCCAATGTCAGATGGGACGGATCTATGGAAATACACATACATTCAATAACGGAAGAAGATAACGTGATGGTTGATACAATACATACGTATGATATTGATGGACTTATAACAAAGTTGCAAGGATTAAAAGAAGTATGCCTGGATTATCTTGATGATTGGGAATAAGAGCGAATGGGTAGAAAATAAAATAAACAGATCATACGAAAAATCATATGTAGTACTTAAGATCAATTGGTCATACTAAATCAAAATACCTGTAAAAGAAGGAGATTACATGAGACATAAAAAAATAAAAAAATTAATCGATTAGATAAAGAAGATGATACATACGGCATATTCAAACAAGAAATGGAAGTGGATACAGATGTTAATGAAGACCCAAATCGGGAAAGATTATTGGATGAATCAATCGATTCTTTTCTAGAAGCGAAAGAAGAACAGTAATTGTCATCGCCATTAATTGTAAATGGCCATATAGAATTCCTTAAACAAGAAATTGTTCTAATCTAGAGCGATTCTTGTTTTTTATTTTCATCCTTTTTTTCTTTAACTTGTGGTATAAGGAGTTTCGCATCAAAATTTCAGTCATTCAACCGTAAGTTTTGGGTCATTCTCATCACGATTAAAATCTAACTTTCTTTGTAATTCCGAAATAAATTCGTATCCAAAATAAACACTAAATCCAATCAATAAAATACCATCAATGATAGAAATCCATAACAAGCAGAAGAAATGGCGCTAAGCCAGGACCTGTGGCTGTTAGCTGTCGAGAAGGGGAGGGATACCCCCATTCCCTCTAAGCAAGAGTCAAAGAATATATCATTATCAAAAGAAGACCGGGAAAAAGTAATAGAAAATCGGAATCGAATGGTAATCGGAACTTCTGAAAAGGTAAGAGAGGAAATCCTTCGATTAAGTGAATTGTATCAAACGGACGAATTCATGATCCTGACCAATATCTATGATTTTCAAGATAAGATTCAATCTTACTCCTTACTGGCGGAAGCGATTCTCTAAGACTTAAAAAGTTTATCTTCTATTCTTTTCCTTTCAAAAACGTTGAATCCATTTTAAAAGACTTTATGCTATGCTATATGAAAGTATTAAAATCAAACGCCTAGTTAATTGGAGTGAGGACAGTGTTTATCCAACAACCATTTGACGAATTCTTAGGTCTTAAATACGAAAGAATTGACGAAAAGAGTGTTAAAGTGGTTTTACCAATTAAAGAACTATATTTAAATAGCGTAGGAGTGGTACATGGGGGGATCATATCATCACTCGCTGATGTAGCGATGTGCAATACAATTGAGGCTGATGAAAACAATATACAAAAAGTAGTGACAGTGGACCTTAATGTCACCTTTTTAAAAGGCGCAAAAGGGGATTGTTTACTCGCGCATGCACATGTATTCAAGAAAGGGAAAAACCTTACGCATGCCGATTGTTTAATTTATGATGATGAGCATCATATGATTGCAAAAGCTAGGGGTGTTTTTTTTAATTCCTAAAACATAGAGCAGGGTATTTATCAAGAAACAATTGATGACATTACATATCCAAATGTAAATTTGCAATATTCTCTCTAGATGAAAATGATCAAGTTGAAATACCAACATCCAAGATAATAGTGAGGAAAATGCAATTAAATTAAAGCCGACTAAAACACAAGGATATAATGAAATTGTTGATAATTGGTCATATGTGACCGTCAAGAAAATGATACAGTTTTTGCTCATTTAAAGTGACACGCATAAATGGAAATAAGATTAAAAACAATGTCATTTACCATGGAGCCTCTACGAACCATTATTCTCTTATTAAACAAAGCCAAACTGTTATGGTAATTTAAAAATGCTATTTATGGCAGTATGTTTTATTTATGTAAAAAGAGCCGAAATATACAAGGGTATATAAAAACTTGCATAATTTAGGCTTTTTTTATGTTTATTAATTGTTTCAGTAAAGCAACCCTATAGTGTAACAACACCCTAGGAAAATCCCGGATATTTTACTACTTGAACTTTTTCTTTTCGTAGTGCGTTCATCAGCTCCGGCCCTACATTTAAGTTCTGCTGTACCAACTCATGAGGTGTAAGCGCCATCCATTGATTTAGCGAGACGTCAGCATAGCGATCAGTTCTGAAAATCGCCAGATACCATAGAGATGTATTACCGGTGTTCTGGATGTAATGTCCCCAAGGTTTTGGTGCATATCCAACATCACCTGCACGGTAATCGAAAGTTCGAGCCTGACCATTGGCCGCGTATACCGTCATTCGAGCGGTCCCTGTCAGGTAATACTGCCACTCATCTGCAAAGTGCCAATGCATTCCCCTCATTGCGCCCGGCTTGACTTCTACCAAAGCTGCGGCAGTTGTAACCGAAACGGGAAAGTTGCTGGAATCAACTATGCGCACAGAACCGCCCGGAAAAACCATCGGCTCCTGCGCAAGCAGCCGATGTGTGAAACTCTTTGGTACACTACCATAGGGATCTGGTACTTGTTGGCTCTCAAGTGAGCCGGGAACCTTTCCCTGAAAAATGTATACCTGTTGTTTCGGGATATGGGCAAAGGCACTTTTCGGTACACCGAAATTAGCCGACAGTACATTTTTTGGTGTATGTGCGAAGTAATCGGAGATAGAAAAAGTATCGAGATCAGAGAAACTGCCGTCATCAAAGACGAGCAAAAACTCGCAACCTCCCTCAAGTCCTTGAATCGAGTGCGGAACCCCGGGGGGAAATACCATAAATCCCCTTGGCCGACATCGGCGATAAAGTTCCTTCCGTCCTGATCGACTGCAGTGATACGGGCCTTTCCCAAAATCATGTAAGCCCATTCAGATTCCTTATGCCAATGTAACTCACGAACTCCACCCGGTGTTAGAGCCATATTGACTCCCGCAAGTGTCGTTGCAATTGGCAATTCTCTGGTCGTCACTTGTCTTGACCATCCGCCATGCTTTAACGTCATTGGAGCATGGGAAAATGAAAACTTTAAGTTTGGGATCGTTTCTGCATCGGTAACCGGCGAAACCAGCAAGTCAGGGTTCTGAAGGTCTAGCATGACGTTCCGCGGTCCAATATCGACAAAACCGGCACCATCCTGCCTTATTGGCTGCGGTATATTTCCATTACGTGTTTCTTTTTCCAAAAATAAACTCCTCCCCACACCCTATACATTTCGTAATAGATGGTAAATGTGATTAATATAAGTTATGAATAAAAAAATGATTTGAAAAATTGTCCTCTTAATAATGCCTAGTTAGTGCAGTAAGCATTACTTCACAAATTTGTATAAATATTAGCCTATATACATTCTTTCATGAGTATTGAGTCATATAGATTAATAAAATACTGCAAAGGCATACGTAAAATTAATTGCTAGAAACAGCGAAACAATGGTCTGCATGATTGACTAAGGCTATCTCACTCGCTCGTCCATGTGAAAATGCCCGTCTCTAACTGGAAGAGTCCCAATTTATCAAACAAAAACTGTGTCATCTCTTTCAAGCGGTCACAATAAATCGAAAATATAATCATTGAGAGGTGATTTGTTTGATTAAATTAAAAGAAATTGAAATGATGAAAGTTGCTTACCAGCAATTATATGAGATCGAAAACGCATTACGAAATTAAATATCAAAACGCATGATTCAACACTATGGTCCATTCTGGTCTACAAAGCTCCCAAACTTCTTCAAAGAAAACCTCCGAGAGCACCGATTGAAAATCTATAACTCCATGAGTTGGAACGCTCTTTTCTCCGTCTATCCACCATTTGAGGATCTGACCCCCACATTCTTTTCGCACCTACATAACTTATATCCCATTCGAAATCGAATTGCTCATAGTCACCCTATAACAGGAGATCAGGCCGATTCTTTGTCTAATGTCATTACTATTTAACAGGATACATGTCTTAATTTTTTATAACCGTTTATGATTTCGAATCCACTTAAAAATCGATTCCTCTTTTCCTACCAATGAAGAGGAAAACACTTCACATGTTGAATACAAGCGAACAAATCCACAATGTTCGTAGCGTTCACAAGCATGTGGCCTGAATGTTTTTACGTGCATTTCGAATATCCTGGATCGAAATCATTTCATTTGCTCCTTTTTAAAAGGCTTGGTTAAACAGTTATGTTGATATTTGCAGGAAATTTTCTAATTCGAGACACTCCAGCGAGAAAAGCGATCGAGGAGGCTTTCGGAATTAGGCTAAGTCTGTAAAAAGTTTGGGTGCAGAGGAGGGTGTCTAGCTCCATCGCCCAACCACTTGGATCACTTCAGACCTCCTGCGGCGGTCGACACATTGATTTAGTTCGGAGTGTTTACCCACGGCAGAACCGAACTTTGTTTGGTTCGAGCCTCCTCGTCAGTCTTCCAGTGACCTACGTGACTAAGCGGGTTGCGTCCGCTTTCTTTAGCCCGCAGAAGGAGTGAATTTTGCATATATCACCAATGAACATTAAGAGAGACTTTTTTAAAAAGTACATGCATTTCTTTTTCTAGAAAAGAAGGATTATTCCTTTGTGGACGGAAGAAACGGGAAATAAGAAGCCTCATGATGAACCGAGGTACTCTGTAGCCATAGAAAACATTATAGATAAGGGATAAAATAAGGTGAGAATAGATTTGCTAAGGATGTGTCAAGATGGAAAGCATAACTGTCGTTTCTCTTTTAGATGTGATCGGGGAATTGTTTTCTGATGAAATCTCAATCGCTGTATCGAATACAGAGGAATATATTTATTATCGGCCTAGTAAGCGGATTGATTTGAAGATCAAGCCAGGAGATCCTGTAAAAAACGGTACGATTGCTCATAAAGCTTTGGTAACAAAACAAAAAGTCTCTGAATTCATTGATCGGGATATATTCGGTGTTCCATATCACGGCATGGCTGTTCCATTTCTCCATGAAGGTCAGCTGGAAGGATGTGTCACCGCAATTTTTCCTGCATTGACCGAGGGGAAATCTGTCGTGACCGTCAAATCTCCTGATGGATGGATTCCGATTCCATTTTCACAAGTGATGTATCTTGAGGCAAAGGAAAAGAAGACTTATGTGTATACTGAAGGGTTTTCAGGTACTCATAAGTATTCGTTGCAAGAATTCGAATACTTATTGCCGAAGGAATCATTCATACGTTGCCATCGTTCCTTTATTGTGAATGTCAATCATATCAGGGAGATTTACCCGGATACCCATTCTACGTTCATGCTTTCGATGAAGAATGGTGCCCAGGTTTCCGTGAGCCAAACCTATTCCAGCTATTTTCGTAAATTGCTCGGGTTTTAAGCGAAGACGAAAAAGCTAAGGGTGGTTCCTTACGATTCTGTTTCAGTCTCACAATCCGGTCGTTCATCCGAAGTTCTTGTATCTTATTCTAAAAAAGCCAATCCCACCCCCGATCAACGTTAGAATTATTGTAATATTCATTATTTTGAGAGGGATGGGATTTATGGAGAATAAACTTGATTGCATTAGAGACACATGTCTCCGAGACCGTGTGATAACACCAAAAACAGCAGCATCCTGGATTGAAGATGGAATGACTTTAGGATTAAGTGGCTTTACACGTGCAGGTGATGTGAAAGCGGTTCCATTCGCCTTGGTCGACCGTGCCGAAAAAGAGTCGTTTAAAGTGAACGTGTATACTGGAGCCTCATTAGGTTCAGATGTTGATAAATTGTTTGCTGAAGCTGGAATCCTTGGTAAGAGACTTCCTTTCCAGGCCGATCCGACTATGCGAAAAGGGATCAACCATGGTGACTTCTTATTTGTAGACCAGCATTTGTCCCATACGGCTGAACTGCTGCGAGCAAACGTAATGGAGGTAGACATCGCAATTTTGGAAGCGGTTGCAATTACGGAAGACGGCATGATCATTCCAACCACCTCTATCGGTAACTCGTTGAACTTTGCCCAGCACGCTAAATCGATCATCATCGAAATCAATCTGTCCCAGTCTGCAGAGCTGGAAGGATTGCATGATTTATATTCGCCAGGAAAACAAGGGGAGAGGGATCCGATTCCATTGAGAAAACCTGATGACCGAATTGGTGACGTTGGAATAAAGGTGGATCCAGATAAGATAAAAGGAATTGTTTTTACGGATCAACAGGATTCGCCTTCGACGATCGTACCTCCAGATGAGGAAACAGTGATCATGGCTCATCATTTGATGGATTTCCTGCGGAAGGAAGTGCAAGCAGGAAGGTTGACTGAACGTCTTGCGCCACTGCAGTCAGGAATCGGTTCAGTCGCAAATGCTGTCCTTCATGGAATGCTCGATTCTGAATTCGAGGATTTGGAAGTCTATTCGGAGGTATTGCAGGATGCGGTATTCGACCTGATGGATGCAGGAAAAGTACGCTTTGCCTCCTGCTGCTCGATTACACTTTCGGATGCGAAAATGAAACAGGTATTTTCAGATTTTGATAAATATAGGGACCTATTGATCATGAGACCTCAGGAAATTTCCAACCATCCTGAAATCATTCGCCGTCTTGGATTGATTTCGATCAATACAGCATTGGAATTAGATATCTATGGCAATGTCAATTCGACTCACGTACTCGGTACGAAAATGATGAACGGAATTGGCGGCTCCGGTGATTTTGCGAGGAATGCCCGTCTCGCGATCTTTGTGACAAAGTCTATAGCGAAAGACGGCAAAATTTCAAGCATTGTCCCGTTCGTCTCACATGTCGACCACACTGAACATGATGTCGACGTTATCGTCACTGAGCAAGGTTATGCCGACCTGCGCGGGTTAGCACCAAGAGAGCGTGTAGAGCTGATCATCGAGCGTTGTGCTCATCCTATATACCGCGACCAGCTTCGTGAGTATTATCAGGAAGCGTTGACAAGAGGTGGACAAACCCCGCATGTCTTAGAAAAAGCACTATCCTGGCATACGAACCTTGCCGAGAATGGTACAATGCTTAGGACTGTAATGGAGACGGTTTAAAGGCAAACAAAAGATACCGGGTATTTCCTGAAAGAGGGGGTATCCGGTTTTATTCATCAGAGGTGATGATACAAGATCATTGCTCTGCTGTGTTAAAGGATGGTATCATCTAACGTAATATCGGAAGGAGGATGCATACATATGTCATTGGAAAGTGTAAAAGCCCATTTTAAACAGTGGAACCGCGAAAATGACGTGATGGAGTTCGAAACATCGAGTGCTACGGTTGAAGAAGCGGCAGAAACAATCGGTGTCATGCCTGCGCAGATTGCAAAAACGCTGTCATTCAGGGGACCGGAAGACAAAGATATCCTGATTGTTGCGGCAGGAGATGCGAAGATCGATAACAAGAAGTTCCGCCAATTCACAGGGATCAAAGCACGCATGCTGAAGCCTGATGAAGTATTGGAGCAAACCGGCCATGTCGTCGGTGGTGTCTGTCCGTTCGGATTAGCGAATGAAATGGACGTCTATCTGGATATTTCGATGAAACGCTTCGAGAACCTTTTCCCTGCATGTGGAAGCACCAACTCTGCAATCAAATTGACGCCAGGGGAACTTTTCCACTATTCATCTGCCAAAGAGTGGGTTGATGTGTGTAAAGGGTGGGAGGAAGAATATGCTGACAAAATGGTTGTAGCCAATACGGACTGAGCTTCTGTAAAAGAATAGAAAGGACGCTATCTATGAGGAAGCGTCCTTTATTTATAGGGTTATATTCTAAGCCGAGACGGTTGCTTTTTTCACCCAATTTGATTCTAATGCAATACCTGCATCCTTCAAGAGATTATATACAGGACATCTTTTTTCGACTTTGGATTTAAGCTCATCCAATCGCTCTTCACTTTCGTCAGTTACGATCGTTACGTTGAACGTCACGGTTTGAAAGTGTGGAGAAACACCTTCAACGCCATTCAATCCTCGAAGATCCAAAGTACCCTCATTTTCAAACGTTGCATCCTCGTATTTGAAATCAAGCTCTTTGGCGATCAACGCGATGACCACCGACGTGCATCCAGATAAAGCGGCTAATACGTATTCAACCGGGTTTGCGCCCTGATCGGTACCGCCCAATGCCTCTGGCTCGTCTACAATAAATGCAAAATCCCTTGCCTGAACATTCGTCTTCATACCTTCCACCCATTTTCCTTTTGTTGCTACATTGATCAATTGTTGACTCATACAATCATGCCTCCTTAAAATTTTTGGTGAAAAATAAAAATCCTTTCTCCAAATAAGAGAAAGGATTCATCAATAAGAAAAAATCCTTCTCATCTTCGGAATGTGCAGCACATCCACACTGAAATTGGCACCTTACATGGACTCATGCGGTTGCCGAGGCTTCATCGGGTCAGTCCCTCAACCTCTCTGGATAAGAAGTTTCTTATAAACTTTTAAAATATTAGCACGATAATACCATACTACGTTAAATAGTTAAAGAGAAAGTTTTTAAGTTGATATGCATAAACGGATCAGAGGGCTACATTGAAAAATTGCTAGACTGGTAATCAATTTGAAAAAGTCGGTGCCACCTGTAAGAGGTAACCGACTTTTTCTAGTTGTGCCCGTTTATACGGGAGTATTGCGAAGATTTGGTGAAAGAAGAATATAAGGATTAGAATCTATCTTAACTTTCTAAAACAGTGCAGAATATCCCAGCTGAAAAGAATGTTTATTAATGAAAACTTCTTACCATTCGGTTGGGTCTGCAGCTAATACTTCAATTGTAATTCTTATTTTCTTTCCTTGAAATTCATTGAAAAAATCTTCCACCTTCCTTCCGTTAAAAACCTTCACAATTTTCACTGGCATGTTTCCATACTCACTAACATCATTGAAGTTATATCTGACTTCTGGTATTCCTTCTTCTACATAAACAGGGATAATTTTGACCAAAATCTATGTATTTCTGTCAAAAAACGAAGCGAATAAAAAAATTACTATGAATTTTTAAATAATATAATATAGAAATATTATTTTATTTCTGTATAATGTGGAGATAATTCATCTAAAACTTTCATTCAGCACAGTACGAGAGAGGAGTTTGACTAATGGCAGACAAAGATCTGAGAATACGCAGTAAAGACATCAGTGAAGGAGACAACCGCGCGCCGAACCGGGCGATGCTCAGAGCAGTAGGATTTGACGACGAGGACTTTCAAAAGCCGATGATCGGTGTTGCCAGTACGTGGAGCGAGGTTACACCCTGCAACGTACATATAGACAAACTCGCCATTGAAGCAAAACGCGGAGCCCGCGACGGTGGCGGAGCACCGATGATTTTTAACACCATCACCGTTGCTGACGGCATTTCCATGGGACACGAAGGCATGCGCTATTCCCTTCCGAGCCGGGAAGTAATCGCAGACTCCATTGAAACCGTAGTAGGAGCCGAGCGCCTTGACGGAGTTGTGGCTATTGGTGGCTGTGATAAAAATATGCCAGGCTGTATGATTGCCATCGGCCGCTTAAATTTACCCGCTGTATTTGTATACGGTGGTACAATTTCACCAGGTAGATCAAGAGAAGATAAAGACATCGACATCGTTTCTGTATTTGAAGCGGTCGGTAAACATAACGCAGGGTCCATGAATAAGGACGGACTCCACGACATCGAATGTCATGCCTGTCCGGGCGCCGGTTCATGCGGAGGCATGTACACAGCAAACACGATGGCGTCCGCTATTGAAGCCCTCGGAATGAGCCCGCCCGGCAGCGCGTCAAACCCGGCAGAGACCGGCAACAAGCAGGAAGACTGCTACAAAGCAGGCGACGCTGTTGTGGAACTTCTTCGTAAAGAAATCTATCCGCGGGACATTATGACAAAAGAGGCATTTGAAAATGCCATTACGGTTGTTATGGCACTGGGTGGATCTACAAACGCCTTCCTTCATCTGCTGGCGATGGCTCACTCGGTTGATGTGGACCTCTCGTATGACGACTTCGAGCGTATCCGCGAGCGTGTACCGCACATTGCGGACCTGAAGCCGAGCGGAAAATACGTCATGGAAAATCTTCACCAGGTAGGCGGTGTTTCCGCTGTAATGAAGCTTCTTTTTGAGGAAGGGCTTTTGAGCGGTGACTGTCTCACGGTTACGGGTAAAACACTGGCAGAGAACCTGGCGGAAGTTCCTCCGCTGAACGAAGGCCAGGAAATCATCCGTCCTGTAAGCGAGGCGTTTAAGGAATGCGGTCCACTATATGTATTAAAAGGGAACCTGGCACCGGCTGGAGCTGTTGCCAAGATGAGCGGACTGAAAGTAAGCAAACTCACCGGTCCCGCCCGGGTATTTGATTCGGAAAAAGAGGCGACAAAAGCGGTATTGGCAAATCAGATCAATCCGGGGGACGTGCTGGTGATCCGCTACGCCGGTCCTAAAGGCGGTCCGGGAATGAGCGAGATGCTCTCCATCTCAGCAATCATCATCGGTAAAGGACTTGGAGAGAAAGTCGGCTTGTTAACTGACGGCCGTTTCTCAGGAGGAACCCATGGTCTTGTCGTTGGCCACGTAGCACCTGAAGCACAGGTGGGCGGTCCGATTGCTTTATTGAAAGAAGGCGACTTGGTAACCATCGACAGTGAAACACAGGAGCTGAACGTTGATGTGAGCGCAGAAGAAATGAGAGCCCGCCTCGCAGACTGGCAGGCACCGCCGCTACGCTACTCCCGTGGCGTGCTGAACAAATATGCAAGACTTGTATCCTGCGCCTCAAAAGGTGCGGTAACGGATCTGGGAGAAGAGTAGGTTTAAATGAGCGGGCGTCCCGTTGTTACGGGGCGTCCGGTTTTTTGTTGATGTTTAGGGCGTGAGCGGAGTCGATGAACAAAGAGACTGTCGAACGCGGGTTGAAGCAGGGCATATGATTGGAGTTGAGGTTCTGGATCATCTGATCGTCAATGCAGAAGCTGGATATACCAGCTTAAAAGAAAAAGGATATGTATAAAACTTTGGAAGGAGCTTAGCTCCTTCCCTTCTTACTTAAAAATTTCTTATCATTCGTTGGTTGTGTCTTCAGCTAATATTTCAATTGTAATTCTTATTTTCTTTCCTTGAAATTCATTAAAAAAATCTTCTGCTTTTCTTCCGTTAAATACCTTCACCATTTCTACTGGCATGTTCTCACCATCACCATTGAAAACATAACCAACCGCTGGTATTCCTTCTTCTACATAAATTTGTTCTTTCATTTCATTCATCATCTCCTTATGTTTGATTGATACCACTATATCGAGTATCGAGGAAAGAATATAATTGCGTTATTCTTAATAAGTACATGGTTTGAAAGTAGAAATCGATCACTTCTCTATAGGAAATGGATGTTTTCTCTACCGGTTTTAATTGGTTAAAAGGATTATGGTCTAATAAATCGAAAATATAATCATTGAGAGGTGATTTGTTTGATTGAACGAAAAGAAATTGAAATGATGAATGTTGCTTACCAGCAATTATATGAGATTGAAAACACATTACGGAAATTTATTTTAAAACGGATGAAGGAAGAGTATGGTCCATTCTGGTTTATCAAAGCCCCTAAACTTCTTCGAAGAAAACCTCCCAGAGCACCGATCGAAAATCTGTATCTCCATGAATTAGAACGCTCGTTTCTCCGTGTCTATCCCATTAACTTTGCGAAGAACTACCTGTTTTTAACTAATTTAGAGCTCGTCGCCTAAAACTCACTAAGCTTAGTTGAAAATGTATAAATGGATATAGAACATTTTTACCTTTATACAATATTTAACCAAATACTTTTTGCTGGCAATGAAAAATGAGGAACACAGTCTTAAATGTAGACGTGTTACCATTTTTATCCACCGTTTATATGTTAATGATCTTTACCGACTTATACTTCTTTGGATACTTTCTGGGTCGTCCTGGTTTCCCTTTCTTTCTGCGTCCGTTTGATGATCGAATAGGTTTTCGATTTAATACATCTATTAACTGATCCCATGGACCGAACCAATAATGGCGTAACAGTTTGAGTACTTCCCAAGTGGTTTTTGGGGTATCTAGAAGAAGCTTGATCCATTCACATATCGCATAGGCAATCATGATGAGATAGATTTGATTCCATACGGCTTCGGGTTTAGAATTGAACCACTTTACTACCTTCAAGTGCTGCTTGATCCATTTAAAGAAGAGCTCGATTCGCCAACGAAGACGATAAATTTCAGCGATGTCAGATGCATTTAAATCCCATCGATTCGTTACCACTCGATATTTTCTTTTTTTGTCATCGATATATTCAATAAGCCGGAGGATAAAAGTCTCGTCTTCAACAGGGTCTCTAACTTCAACATCGGCATCCGTTAAGATAGCCCCTTCTTCAGTAACTTGTTTACTGAGTACAGTGAGCTTTGAATTTGCGTTTACACGGGCGACAAAGTTGATGTCATTTTTAGTCCACTGATTGTACAAATGATATTTGATATAGCCTCGGTCAAAGACATACGTGACATCTTTGTCGTCAACGAGATACTCCACAGCTTCTTTATCAGAAACAGCTGCCGTAGAGGGAATCACTTTATCAGCTAGGGAGGTATCCAAGTCCAATAATTTCAAACGTGTGTGAAGTTTCACACCGTTTTTATCTTTCGTGGAATAAGCCCATTTCGCTCTCCCTGGAAGGCTCACTTCCGTGGCATCGATGATGCCTAGGAGTCCAAAATCAGGGAACTCACATTTGGAGGCATGTTTGTTTCCAATCTGTTTGACGACTTCTGTATATAAGCTCTTCAAATAGTTCGTCGGTAACTTTTCGAGCTTTCGGTGAATGGTAGAAGGATGGACACAATCAAGAAGAAGGTATTCTTGAAAGTCCTTCCTTGCTCGCAGGTTTTCAGAAATATTTTCTAATGAATCTCGTTGTTGAAGCTGTGCTTCAATGAGAAGCACAATCGTTTGTCCTGACAGTAATTTCTTTGCACCATGATCATGGAAAGGACATCGATACTTTTCTACTTCCAATGTACTTAGACACTTCTGAAATACGGGATAATCTGATATAATGTTACCCACACTGTTTTCTCCTTTTGTATTGGTTTGGGTAACATGCCTACACCCATTACATTAGGAGATTTTTTTATGCCATTCAATCTAACTTTACTCACAATTTTGAACTAACTGGTGATTTGTGGAACCTATGTGCAAAGCTAGTGTGTCTATCCCCCATTTGAGGAACTAACCCCCACATTCTTTTCGCACTTACATGACTTATATCCCATTCGGAATCGAATTGCTCATAGTCACCCTATAACAGAAGATCAGGCCGATTCTCTGTCTCAATGTCACTCCTATCTAACAAAATACATATAACTTAATCTTTTTCTAAACAATAATGATTTCGAATCCATTTAAAAAGTCGATCCTCTATTCCTTTTAAAGATGCGGTGAACCTTTCACCTATTGTAAAAGAAAAGGGCGAAATTCAAGAAAATCGGATTGCGTCCATTGTTCAGAGAAAGGGGGGCTTTTCTGCAGCAAGGAAAGTCCTTTTGGAAAAGGCTAGATTGTGGGATGAATAACTATTGTTTTTTAAAAGTTAGATGAACCGTACCATAAATAATGGCAAAAAAAGTTGAAAATAAGGTGGGATTTTTTTACTTCAATGGCAATATCCCAGTGGATCCCTTAATCCTACACCTACAGTACCAAATATAAAACCTCTCACGAGTTCAAAGAACTTATGAGAGGTTTTAATTTTTCATTTCCGAGGTCAACCTACCTAGTTTAAGGTGTTTTCGATTGCTTGATTATACTTAATTATCATATACAAAAGCAAACAATGTTCAAAATTTGATATAATATATCAAAGCTTTTATGTTCAAAAAATGGAAAGAACTTTTCATGTAGTTTATTAAAAGGTTTTTGAGGTAGCTCATTTAATTAAATTAATAGGACAGTGAGATTGTAATTATAAAAATTGATATCACTGTTTATTTTTTTCCCCGCATCTAGTGTTTTGAGAACATCTTGATAAGATTTTACTACCTCATTAATCCCTAAATTAGGGTGCAAATCTCCAATTGCTACAAAAGCAGATAATTGGTGTTTATTTTCTAATTGTATATTTAGTTTTTTCCTGACATTTTTGGATTACCCAAAAGAAATTCAACGATATATTTATACGACAAACTTAATCGAGCGTACAAATAAGGAAGTATGGAAACGACTCAAAACGATGAACAGTCTCCCAAACCTTGAGGCAGCTGAAAAAATCATCTACCTGACAGCGAGTGAATATAACGATGAATGGGCTTCCAGGAAGTTGAATGGTTTTAATAACGTCCATGATCAAATTCAAAAGAAGTTTACCTTCCGTTACGGTTCTACCGATGCGCTGGAGATGTCAGAGGTTTCGAAAAAGTAAATTTCCTTGTCCCTCAGGAGGCACCCTGAGGGACAAGGCAGACTCAGTCAAAAATGAATAGATAACTTCAGGGGGTTCTCGGTTTACACATAATTAGTGACACAACCGGTTAAAATGAGGACAGCGAGAAAACTTATAGAAATATTTTACTTCCCCATCTTATATGACAAAAGAACAGACAATTTAGTTTCCATATATTGAATTTCAACAGATTTATTGATTTATAGAACTTCTCAATTGAGATTCATCTTTACGAAGGTAAAAGTAAAATTGAACATGATCACCTGTATTCCTTACACCATATTGAGCGCCATGTAAATCGAGAATATTTTTGACAATCGCAAGACCAAGACCCGTATTGCCGCTTTTCCGATTCCGCGATCTATCCAATCGATAGAAACGATCCCATATCCTGTCAAAATGTTCAAATGGTATAGCTCCTTCATTTTTCACTTCAAATTTGACAAATTGACCTTCCTTTTGAACCACAATGGACAATTCACCTTGGCAAGGAGAGTATAAAATAGCGTTTGTAACTAAATTTACAATCGCTTGCTGGATATACTTTTTTTCGCCGAGTACGTCGACATCCTCCAAGTCCATCATGACATTTAAATCTTTTTTATCGTTGGACAATTCCAAATCATGGACGATCTTCTTCACTAGTATGGAAAGTGAGAAAGTTTCTTGTGCCATTTCATAAGTACCGGATTCCATTTTGGCAAGCTCAAGCATATCGACGATCAATGTATTCATTTTGTCGATTTCTTTATCCATCGCTTGATAATAAAGGTCTTTTTTATGAGTGGCTACTCCGCTATGAACCGCTGCTAAACACCCTTTCAATACACTTAAAGGCGTTTTCAGTTCATGGGAAACATTCGAAACGAATTCTTTCCTTATTTTTTCGAGCTTTTTTTCTTTTTCAATATCTTTCTTCAGCTTTTCATTGGCGAGATAAAGTTGACTCATACGTTCTTGTAAATTGGCTGAAAGAGAATTGATACTGTTAGACAAGCTTCCGATTTCATCTCTAGTTGTCACTGGGATTTTTTCAGAAAAATTGAACTTCGCCATTTTTTCGGTGATTTTTTGCATACGGATCAAGGGCTTTGATATCAGCTTGGAATAATAGAAAGATACCAGCAAGATTAAAATAAAAAGGATCAAAGCTAATACCCAATAATAAGGGACCATCATTTCAATCAACTCATTGACCGGCTGCAGATAAGTCATGGCATAAATGTATTCTGTTGAATCATCATCTAGTATTTTTTTAACAAAAAACTTGTTTTTCCAACCTGATTCGATGTTTTCCTGTTCCCCAATCAGGTCTGGATAGCCACTTCTTTCCAACAGCTTTTGAGCCTGGAACTGATTGATGCGATTCATAAAGAGATCATTGTAATTCTCATAAATCGGATCGCCTGTTTCAGGAAAATTAAAATCCTTCACCTTTCCATTCAGTTCCAGGGTTTTCAATTGATCTACATCCATATGACGGAGAACCGCTGAATTCTGCCATCTGAAATCAGTATTATAAATGCCAAGAGGAATGAGCGTGTCCTCAAGATTGATGCAAGATATGCTGATGATGGAATTTGCTTGAAAGTCACGTTTAGAACCTGAATAGACGAACGGATTCTTCTTTTCAGTAGCCAGTATATTATTCAATGGAATTTTAAACGATTTCAATTCAACTTCAATCGGTTTCTCCAGAGGGGGGGGTTCTGGAAGAGCATTTTTCATTTCACCTGAATTGTCGCTTTCTGGCAGAGGAAAAACACTTGGAACTTGGCTTTTCTCATCACCACTTTCCGGAAAGGGAGAAATACTTGGAACAGGCATTTCGATTTCAATAAAATACTCTGATTCATTCTTAAGGTTCCCGTTTTCATCAAGAACCGCAATCCAAGTATTATTTTGTTCATAAAATTGGGTTTTCTCATTCTGGAAAGAAGTAAAATCATCCCCGCGTTTTTTGTAATCTTCGATAAAATGATCAAGGTTAGAGGCGACTTTCCTTTCTTTCTCATGAAGATAGTATTTTTCAATGAAGAAGGACTGGGCTCCTAAAAATATGGCGATGACCAATAAAAACATGCACAGTGTGATGATAAACAGTTTATGGGTGATTCTCAGCTTCTTCACTTGGACACCTCAAAAATGTATCCCGAACGAATAATAGTTTGGATATACTTTCCTTTATCACCGATTTTGTTTCGCAGGTTACTAATATGCGTGTTGATTGCTCTATCGTCACCAAAAAAATCATAATTCCATACATGGTCTGCAATCGCTTCACGTTTCATCACCCTCCCTCTATTCATCATCAAATAGGAGAGAATTTCGAATTCAGTATGTGTCAATCTGATTTCCTTTCCATCGACCTTTAATGTCCTTGACGAAAAATCGATTTCGATACCCTCTATTTCAAGGAGGCTCTCCTTTTTACTAGAGGACTTTCCTCTTTTCAATAACGCTTTCGCTCGTGCTACCAATATGGAAGGATTGAATGGTTTTGTTACATAGTCATCTGCACCGAGTTCGAATCCTAATAACGTATCTTCATCCTCATCTCGTGCAGTGACAATGATGACTGGTACATCAGAGTGCTTCCGAATACGTCTGCAAACAGACCACCCATCCGTCTCAGGCATCATAATATCAAGGATGACGATATCAACCTTATGATCACAGAAGCTTTGCAACCCTTCTTTTCCATCTTGGGCAGTCAACACAGAATACCCATCGTTTTCAAAGAAATCCTTAATGACTTCGGATAAAATCAACTCGTCTTCTATGAGGAGGACTGTTGGAGCCATGGCAAATTCTCCTTTGCATATTGTAATCTTGATTTTATCAAAAATGAATGAAGATGTTTTTATAAATGGAAAATCTTGATCTCATCTTTATCTCACATTGTCTTTATCTTTTGATCGATTTTCTATACTGAGAAAGAAAAAAGATAAGGGAGTTTTATGATGATCAAGTTCATTTCCGATATCGAAAAAGCCCATTATAAAAAGTTTTTAGAACATTACCCAGATTCCCATCTCTTTCAAAGTTATGAGTGGGGAGAATTAAAATCAAATTCTGGCTGGGAAGTAAAAACAGTCGGTCTCGAAGAAAATGGGGATTTGATTGCTGCTGCTTTGATTTTGTTGAAGTTCATTCCGATTGTAAACAAAAAGGTCGCCTATGCACCAAGAGGATTTCTATTCGGTTTTGAAAACAAGGATGTGGTTCAGCTATTCACCAGTCATTTGAAGGAATATTTATCTATGCAAAATGTGTTTATGTTCAGGATTGACCCCGATATATTGTACAGGGAACGTGACATCGATGGCTTGGCCGTTGAAGATGGAAATGACAACCTTAATACAATACAGTATTTGAAACAGATCGGGTATGTACATCGAGGCAAAGAATTGAATTATGGCGGATTCCAACCACGGTTCACCTTCCGTCTGAAGCTCAAAGATTCGAAAGAGGAAGTATTCCGAAAGTTTCATAGGCAAACCCAGTATAAAATTCGTTATGCACAGCGTCGTGGCATTGAAATTTTTGAAGGTGGGCGGGAACACTTGACTCTATTTGACGAGCTCAGTGATATAACAGCTGAAAGGCAACAATTTACAATGCGTCCACTATCCTATTTTGAAAAGATGTACGAAATTTTCACTCCGAGGGATCAATTCAAGTTATTTTTTTCAAAATGTAATTTAAAAACCTCAGTAGCATATGTGGAGGACCTGATTCGAACGAAGGATCAGGAACAGCTTTCAACCTTCAAAAAAATTCAAAAAAAGCCGGCAAGTACAAAAGTGGATAAACTCCAACAAAATCTCCAGCTTATTAGTGAACAATTAAGTAAATTAAAAGAAGAAGTAAAATATTTGAAAAAACTAAAAAGTGAGCATCCTGATGGTATCATCTTATCGGCCGCTATATTTATGAAACATGGCAATAAGGCATGGTATTTATATGGGGCGAGTCATAATGTCCTTCGTAATTATATGGCCAACTATCTGTTACAATGGCATATGATTCAGGAGGCACACGACGCAGGGTGCGAAATCTATGATTTTTATGGCATGTCTGGTGATTTGACCCCCAAAAACCCTCTTTATGGAATTTACAAGTTCAAACGCGGTTTCCTGCCTGAGTTCACTGAATTTGTTGGAGAATTTGACCTTGTGATATCACCATTTCACTATTACATCTTCACAAAAGCATTGCCGTTAAGAAAATGGTTTCGATCCAAACGACTCCAGGTGAAAGAAAAAATAACCCGCTACAAAATACCTGTGTTATGGAGGGAAGCCATCAATAGACTGATCTTTATCACGAAATGATGGGTTGTAAATTCGGAAAACAATTGTCAGGATCCGTAAGCGATTGTTTTCTATAGTATTTAATGATGATCAAGTTTTAAAGAACATCAAATTTAGCCATTTGAGACCCTCCCTTTTTCATCTAGACTGGATACATGAATTTATAAAAAAAGCTCCGATGAAAATAATCAAAGGAGCTTGAACCGAAGCCAATAAGCTAAAACCGGTCTTTCTTCCATAAAAGAAAACAAAAAAGAAATACACAAACCTATAATTGAACAAATTTACAAAGAGAGATAATAAAGAATAAACGCAAGCACACTGACATTGGTGCTTTTTATTGAAGGATTACGCCCACATACAAAATAATATTTGTGGTTATCCGAAGTTGGATATGCCTCAGTTCGCTTCGGTCGAAATAAAGAAGAGATTTTAAAGGAATGGAATGATATTACGAAGAACATTGAGTCGGACATCGTGGTTATGGATGTGCCTTTATTAAATACAATCCAATTTAAAGACAGATTGGGGACCTTTATTGCCGATTTAGTGTTACAGATTCTTTCTTGGATGGCACAAGAGGAACGAGAACGTGAAGGTATTGATGCAGCTATCAAGAATAGTGTTATCTTCGGCAGACCGAAAGCTAATATAACGGAAGAGTTCAAACAAGTTCATAAACATTGGAAATAAGGGAGATAACTGCGGTAAAGGCTATGCAGGAAGTGGGATTAAAAAAGACGACGTTTTACAAATTGGTAAAGGAGTATGAATCAGCTAATATAAATAGGAAGAAACTCATCAGATCAAAAAACACATTTTTGAAGTTTAACCAATCGTCTTAAACAATTGGGCGAGCAAGAAATTGTTCGTATTTATGGAATTCGCTTAGACATTGAGGGCTTTTTCAAAACGGCAAAGTTATTGAATCCGAAATTCTGCATAGGATTAGTTTCGGATCAGCTCAGCCGACGCATCTTTTTTCACGGCCTTAGATTTAGGGATTGGGCTGGGAGCCAAGGTTTAGTTACTCAGTACTTGGGCTTGGGTACCCATTCTTATTTACATTATGTACTATTTTCAGAGCAGAATTACACATTTCATATGTATCGAAATGTTGCACCAAGTAATCAGTGAATCTGACGCATTAAAATCGGTTCGCAGCTAAAGGGGTACGATTCGTATAAAAGGTTACGATCTATTTCATTCTAAAGTTGAGAATTTAATCCAGTCTAAAGTTGTAGGATTTGTCAGCATATTTACGGAAGATTATCCAGATAATCAACGTTATTATTTAAGCAAGCCAAAAATTAAAGAAGTTACTCACATGAAAAAGATTTGTTTTGAACCATTTACTATTAAATTATTGGAGGGGTCAAAAATGAATTTTGTTATTATTGGGGCGAGTAAAGGATTAGGTGATGCTTTCGTAAAAGGACTACCTGAAAAAGGGGATCATGTATGGATTGTTTCCAGAAGCCGTCCTAGAAGTTTGAACCTTGAGAATGGTGTTCACCGAACCTGGATACAAGCTGACTTATCACAAAGCACGTCAAGCGAACAAATAGCGGTAGCTTTAAAAGATGTACCAATTGATGTGTTCATCTATAATGCAGGAATATGGGAAAAGGAAGGGTATAAGGAGCATTATGATTTTGAAAAGGATGAACCAAACGATATCGAAAACATCCTCTATGTAAATACGACATCTGCCATCTTATGCACTCAAAAACTGCTCCCTAACTTAAAAAAATCCGAAAACGCAAAGGTGGTTTTGATAGGTTCCAATGATGGTAACGAAAATAACGAAAGTAGACAAGTAACTTATGTTGCTTCTAAGTTCGGGATACGTGGTATTGGGAATTCCTTAAGAGAGAATCTGAGGGAACACGAGATTGCCGTGACTTGTATTAACCCCGGTGAAATCGCAGCTACAATTCCTTTTGAGGAAGGGCGCGAAAAGCCCTTAGCTACTTTTAATAATAGAAGAATCCCTGTGCAGGATATCGTGTCATTGGTAAAGACGATCACCACCCTTTCCAAAGCATCCTGTGTTAAAGAGATAACTATGCCGGCGATGTGGGATACAAATGCGTAATAACTGTAATAAAGAGTAAAAACCATTATAACGGGTAGGGATCTACGAATAACTTGATTTCACTTTTCCTAACAATGAATATTCATAGAAGAAGATAATGACACTATTAACAATCTATAATCAAGTAGATAATCTTCAAGAAATTAAAGTCTTCTAAGAGGTATATGTATGAAATCACATGATAATAAAACCGTTCTCTTTTGTATATTAATTTGCTTTGCTGGCATATCCGGTTTTATACAAGGGATGTTGCTTCCTGTAATTGCTATTATCTTTGAAAAAGATGGGATGTCCTCGTCTCTTAATGGTGATTAGTCTTGTCATCAGGGGACCGGCAGCAAAACCAACACTAAATAACATTCCATATAGCGCTATATTTCTACCACGTTGATGGACACCTGAAAATGAAGTAATCCATGTTTGGATGGCAAAATGGAGTGCGGAATCACCAACACCTATCATCAATCTTAAAATAAACCAAAACCAAAAACTGTTCCATACAGGAAATAAAAGAAGACATGCTAAAAGCAAACTAACAATAATAATTGGTCTATAAATGGGGAAACCAAAATTAACCCTATATAAAAGCTAGTTGCATTTAAAATTGGAACTGGCATATTTCAATATCCACTAGGAATCATTAGCGATAAATATGGTAGAAAAAAGACACTCATTACCATTCTATCACTTGGTACTATGACTTTTTTCATAAGTGGTTTTATAACAGAGTTTTTAAGTTTGTTGCTAATGATCATCATTTTTACCGGAATGGTGTTAGGTTCCATGTTTACTATGGGTATTAGTTATATGACAGATTCCACGCCCAAAAGCCTCTTACCGACGGGGAATATAATTTGAGTATCGGCAGCCTGTTAGGGCAGTATTTACGCGGATTATTTATACAATACTCTACTGATTTTAATTATTTTCATTTTATTGGATATTTCCTTTTAACTATAACTATTCTCCTTTTGCTATCGAACAAGCATAAACGCAAAAGCTACTCGCAGTCCTTCTAAATCAATACTTTATATACACCCAGTTTGTATATTAAAAATTACTAGAACAAATTAATAGAATTCAAGGACATTTAATTTTATAAAAAATCGTCAAAATTAAAATGAGTAGGAGGAGGTGACTAACCCCCGACCTCTCACACACAACCCTATGAATACCTATACCGTGGTTTCATAAAAGTCTAATGTACTTCCAATGTTTTCAGTCCGTAAATACTCGTTATTGAGTGTGCGGCTTTGGACCGGGCTTCTAGTAACTTGCCAGAAGCTTTTTTTCTTGTATTTCCCATTCGTATGTTTTTTCTTCTGAAAGTTCCATTTTGCTGAGGTTTCGTATTCATGTTTTCTTAAGTTTCCATTCATTCCATCGAACCATTCGTACCTTTCTCCTTAAAATCTCATGTTTTAAGGACTGAAGGTGTTTACGAGCTCGAAGTAGTTCCCCAAGCTGAAAATGTATTCATCTTTTGTGTGGATTTATAAAAACTAAAACCGAGGAATTTCATTTCCATGGTTGGTAAATGGAGAACTTTTCTCCCGGTTGACTATCAGTTTTTATTCGAGGTACCATGTTTTCGAGTGTGGCAATAATCAGTGTAGCGGACGAAATGGATAGCTCGTAATTCCAGTTTCTTATCCAGTTATAATCCTATACAATGATTGAAAAAGATGCAAGAACTATGAATTTCAATCCGGCCAACAGTTTCAATTTTATTGGGGAGAAGCAGATATTATTCTCCAGGGTTATTTGACGAAATTGACATGTAAATTTATGTTTTCAAGGAAGACTAAGGAAACCCTATACTAATCATCTACATAGCATCATTCCTATTTAATTTAAGGTCTAACTTCACTCTCTAATACTTGTCTGCATCAAGAAGAGGTGATAAACGTACTTTTTGTGTTTGTAAGGCTATACCATCTATATGTCGGCAATCCATCATCACTGCTTTTTTATTGAATTCTTTGAGATAAGGTTCAGGTCCTACTGAACAAAGAATCTCAAATCCCCCTCCATTAAATACATAAATTAATCACTACCTGTCTCTACTCTGCTTCCATACGGATAAATATAAATATCGGTGGGTCCCGTGCGGATACTTCGCATTAGCGGACACGCATAGTGTGTTCTAATGGATGAGTGGATTCGAAGCCGGTTGAGGATGTGTGTGGAAAGACTGGAAACGACCAAAGACCCACAAGAGGAAACTTATCGGTATCGGTGTGCCAAAAGAGAAGGCTCATGAATGGGCTAACTCCAGAAAAGCATATTGGCGTATTGCCGGTAGTCCAGTACTCAAGAAAACCCTAGACAATTCCTACTGGAGTCGACTAGGGTTGCGTAGCTTACATCAAAGATATCAATTCTTATGTCAATCTTAGAGAAACCGCCATATACGTGTCCGTACGTACGGTGGTGTGAGAGGTCGGGGGTTAGTCACCCCCTCCTACTCGATTTTCATCATGTTTACTTTCGTACAGAAATTAACTATCAGATCCTTGTCCCGCCTTTCACACTGAATCACAAGAAAATCCCTCCAATAACAGTAGCACACCATCCGTTTTGGAACTGTCGGGCTCATATTATTAAATGCTGTGTTATGGAGGGCTGAATTTTGATAACCATTATTCCTTGGTAATAGGCATGATACTTTTGTTTTTAACAGGTGAGGATAAAACGATCAGAGTCGTGGAATCGCCGTGTTTGCCACTTGCATTGATGAAGGATTCCAGTGTTTCCGTGGATTCTGCAACTACCTTGAGCAGATAATTATATTGACCACTGATCCGATGTACTTCAATCACATCATCGGAATCCTGACAAAATTGAATGAACTTCTCACAGTCTTTGGTATGAAACAATAAAAAAGCTGTTGTGTGTCTATTTACTTTTTGAGGGTTTACCATCGCTCGGTAATGGTCAATCACCTCATTTTCTTCAAGTCTTTTCACTCTCTCTGTCACCGCTGGCTGTGACATCGCGACTTTCTTCCCTAATTCGGTCATGGAAAGTCGAGCTTGTTTTTGGAGAGTAAGTAAAATATCCTTATCAGTCTGATCCATATTTCTTCCTCCTTTTCATATCCTAATGAAAGCTTTCTTTGCACTTTATGAACCTATAATTCATTTGTAAAAATTTATTATTTCCTATATTTTATAACAAATCTAAGTAAAATTTATTGAATATTACCTGTAAAATCCCCCCTGATTTCATTATTATTGATGTAATCCATGATGAAGAGGGGAGATCCAATGCTGAACATGTATCCATCTTTACTAAAACCCATCCAAATCGGTGGATGGAGACTTAGAAATAGAATTACGATGGCGCCAATGACACGCTGTTTTGCAGATGAAAAAACGGGAGTGGTAGGAAAAGATGTAGTTGAATATTACAGAAAGAGAGCCGCTGATGGAATTGGCCTTATCATTACCGAAGGAATCATCATCAGCCCTCGTGCTAACGGTACTTTCAATCTCCCGGGTTTATACACTGAGGAACAAGTTAAAGGATGGAGGAAAGTGACGGAGGCTATTCACGAAAAAGGCGGTACTAAAATCGCTCAATTGTGGCATGTTGGCAGATTGACTCATTCTGACCTGACAGGTGGTTTCCCTCCGCAGGCTCCATCTGCCATCAAAGCAAACGGACATGTGCATCGTTATGGGAAACCATTTGATGTGCCTGAGGAAATGACAAAAGCGGATATTAAAGAAACCATACGCCAATACGCAAAAGCGGCTAAAAATACGATGAAAGCTGGATTTGACGGTGTGGAAGTACACGGGGCTCATGGGTACCTGATCGATCAGTTCAATTCAGAAATTTCCAATATACGAACTGACGAGTATGGCGGAGATTTAGCACAAAGATTAATATTTATGAAAGAGGTCCTTCATGCTGTCCTGGAAGAAGCAGGGACTGACAGGACCGTTATCCGGTTTTCGGAATTGAAAGACGATGCACCAGAGTATAAGTGGGAGGATCCAGAAACTGCCGTTCAAACATTTATTGATGCGTTCCGGGAAGTGGGGATAAAAATTCTCCACCCCTCCGTCCATCACTTTGACAATGTATTGAAAAATGGGCAAACACTACATGAACTTGTTAGAAAGTATTGGGAGGACCCGATCATTGGAGTAGGAAATCTAAATCCCTCTCTTGCAGATAATGCGCTTGAGAAGGGTATCATCAACCTTGCAGCATTCGGCCGGCCACTACTTGCCAATCCTGACTTTGTATCCAAAGTGAAAATGGGATCATCTTTGGAAGTCTATGATGGCAAAAAACATCTTGCAGTGCTTATATAAAAGAGTGCCAGATGGTTTATAAAAGTATGTGTAAGGTCTTTGACAAACAAAAAAGGACAAAGTACTCTCTGAGTTATCACCACAATAACCTAACGAGAGGAGCACTTTGTCCATGTCTTATTCTAACACAGAGAACTTAGACACTGCCAATATCCTTAAGATCGCGATACAAGAAGTACTCAAAGAAAAAACGGAATTGATTCTTCGAGAAGAAATTCAAAATGCATTGAAGAATGAACCTATTGGAGAAAACAACGCACGGAATGGCTACTACTCTCGAACCCTAGACACAATGTATGGGAAGGTGGAAAATCTCGAAGTCCCCCGTGACCGTAATGGAGACTTTCAAACAGCGATGTTTCAGCCCTATAACCGTCGTATGGTAGCTGTTGACGAATTAATTATCCAGCTCTATCAACACGGTGTAGGTGTACGCCAAGTGGGAAAGATCATGAAAAGCCTTTTGGGTGATCAATATTCCCAAGGAACAGTCTCTAATGTAACATGTGCAGTCATGGATGACGTCAAAACATGGCCCCCCTAAAGAAGCGATACTTCGCCCTTTATCTTGATGCCTTGTTTGTGAAGGTGCGTCGAGACACGGTAGGGAAAGAGGCTGTTTATATCTCGTTAGGAATCACCCCAGATGGACATCGGGAGATTCTTGGTTTTTATGTAGGCGGTCGGGAAACATCAAATGGTTGGCGAGA
Source organism: Pseudalkalibacillus sp. R45 (assembly GCF_052246725.1). Classification (NCBI taxonomy): domain Bacteria; kingdom Bacillati; phylum Bacillota; class Bacilli; order Caryophanales; family Fictibacillaceae; genus Pseudalkalibacillus; species Pseudalkalibacillus sp. R45. Next base: position 53,330 of record NZ_JBQQCL010000022.1, read on the forward strand.
TATTTTAAATGATCTTAATCAAAGAGGTATCCAGAAAATCCTATTAGGAGTACCTGGGCTCGAAGAGGCTTTCCGTTCCTACTTTCCAAAAGCTGATGTGCAACGATGTATTGTCCATCAAATGAGAACGACATTGAGTAAGGTACGTAAGAAGGCTCAGTCTGCCTTTAGTAAAGATCTAAAGACTATTTTCAATCACAAGACTACGACGAAGCGCTAAAAGCTTTTCAAGCCGTAAAGGACAAATGGGGGAAAACGCTATATTCGGGAAATAGAAGGTTGGGAAGAAAACGTATCTGTTTTCCTGATATTTTTGGATTACCCAAAAGAAATTCAACGATATATTTATACGACAAACTTAAACGAACGTACAAATAAGGAAGTACGGAAACGACTCAAAACGATGAACAGTCTCCCAAACCTTGAGGCAGCTGAAAAAATCATCTACCTGACAGCGAGTGAATATAACGATGAATGGGCTTCCAGGAAGTTGAATGGTTTTAAAACGCCCATGATCAAATTCAAAAGAAGTTTACCTTCCGTTACGGTTCGACCGATGCGCTGGAGATGTCAGAGGTTTCGAAAAAGTAAATTGCCTTGTCCCTCAGGAGGCCTCCTGAGGGACAAGGCAAACTCAGTCAAAAATGAATAGATAACTCCAGGGGGTTCTCAGTTTACAAATAATTATTGACACAACCAACTAATGAGAGGAATGTGCATAATTGATGAATCAAAAAGCTAATGAATGGGCGAATTTTGCTGAAAAGGTTGTAAGAAATGCTGGTAAACGTGTTGTAGAGATTCGTGAAGAAGGTATTGTGGATAAAATGTTTAAAAATGATGGTGAACTTGTAACATCAGCAGATTTAGAGTCAGATAAAATAATACGAGAAGCGATTACTCAGTGTTATCCTGAACATCGTATACTCTCTGAAGAGAGTCGAGTAAATGGGTGGGGGGATATTACTTTTGATGGTCCCCTTTGGATCATTGATCCTTTAGGCGGAACAGTGAACTATGCTAATAACCTTCCTCATTTCGGTATTTCCATAGCAATTGCATTTGATGGCATTGTTTGGGCAGGAGCAGTATACGCACCCGATCTGAATTGTACATACGTAGGAATACGGAACCAAGGTGCTTACTGTAACGGTGAATTGCTGAAAATATGCAACAGCCCTGAGTCAATAACTGATGCGATAATTGGCACTGGATTCCCGCATAACAAAAATGATTTGAAGTCTGCCCTATCCCGAGTAAATATACTAAGTACGAATTGTCGTGATATTAGACGATTTGCAGCTCCTACGATAGATATTTGCTATGTGGCATCTGGAAAACTGCATGGTCATACTGAGAGCCTCGCTCCATGGGATGTGGCTGCTTCTGGACTTATTGCCCGTGAGGCTGGGGCATTAACCGGTCATGTAAACGCTGTTCCCGATGGAATACCGATAGAATTATATGGTGATGATGTCTTGTTTTCAGCACCAAATATCTTTATTGATCTTTTACATTTACTCCGTTTGCCAAATACAAAAGAACCGTAAAGAACATAGAGGATTTATTCCACTAAAGGGAGCTTTTCTGTAACAAGGAAAGTTCTTTCTTTATTTAAAGTTTTGTTGAACAACATTTAATCAGATATAATTCTAAGTTTGAAAATTTATTACGGAGTCTGAATTGAATTATACCATAAAAAAATCGCAGGAAAAACGAGATCAGCCTTAGTCATTCTGGTACCAATTTTCATGTTATTCCCGAGGTAAAATCCCTCGGGGGATTTGATTTTGGCTGCTTCTTGAAACGAGTTCTGTCTAACTATAAGAGCCTTTCCATCAAACTACTTGCTTCATTTTCCCATCTTCTTTACGTGCATCGAGTCCTGGTGAGATGAAAAAGTAGATGAGTGTTCCTGTCAGTCCGATGGCAGTAATCAGAATCGCCATAACGACAGTCGGAAGAATTGCTCCTAACGTAACGGTAATGGAAACGATAAACATCGCCAGGTTATACTTCAACCCGTCGAACGCCATGTATGAACTTCTTGCATCTTTAGGAGGGATCGATGCCATATAAGATTGCTCAATCGGTACCCGGCAAACTTCCCCGACCGTAAGGACGACCATCATGATCAAGAGAAGCGTCATGTTGTTAGAGTAAGCGATGACTCCATAGCCTATTGTAAAAAAGAAACAGCTCCATACTAAAACGGATTTGTCCTTGAATGGCTCGATCAGCCTTGTTGCAAAAAGCGCCATCAACACAACCAGGATCGTATTTTCACTTCGTAAGAAGCCCATAGCCTGAACTCCATCGATATTCCAGAAAAGAAACTGCTGGGTCGGCATTTCCTCACTCAGTCGAATTCCTACGTAGTTCATCAACTGGAATTCCATCGATAAAATCAGGACCCCTGCAATGACGTACAAAACGAACAGTCGGTCTTGAAGGACTTTTTGATAACTGGAAAAGAGCTGTAGGACATGCTCTTGAGGTGTCAGAACCGTACTCACTGGTGCATAACTCTCGGATATGAAGAAAGCGACTAGAACGACTATGATCGCCGTTACAAAACTTAGTGCAAGGAACAGTTCGAACAAGTAATCTCTGAATAAGAACGCGCCTAATATCCCACCGATCGCGATGGATAGGTTACTTGCCCAGAAGGTGATCGAGTACATCAGCTTTCGCTGTTCCGGGGTGCTCACATCGATGAGCATCGCCTGATTGGCAGGTCTTGCGAGCCCCCAACAGATGCTGTTCACAGTCATCATCATGAATGTGATGATAGGTGAAAAGAACCATGGAGAGTTACAGATCATCATGATGAAAAACGCGACGAATCGGAATATTTCCGCAAACAACATGATCTTTTTTCGACCGAACTGTTCAGCAAAATAGCCGCCGATGAAATTGTTCCCGAGCCCTATGAAGACATTGAACAGTAATAACAGACCCGCCATTTTGGTGCCAAAATGTACAGCCAGATAAATGGACATGAACGGAAAAATCATACTGCCGACAAAGCCGCTCATGAACGTTTCAACGATCCGGATCTTAATGTTCTTGTGAAAATCTCTGAATCGCATAGTATACCTTCTCTCTATTTGTCATTTTGCTTTAGGAGTCATCATGATTAAGGATTCCAAGCAACTTACGATAGACCAACTCTTCAGTAATTCCTGTTGCTTGAGTTTCTGTTGACTTCTAAGTCCTTAAATTCCGAAACCAAAGGAAATCAAATTTGGGTGCGATGGTATTTAATCGTCCGACCATCCCAATCAAAAACTGGGCATACAGGGATGGATCTGCAACCATTTCCTTGGCTATGTGTTGAACAATGGCGGTTGGATTATTTTAAAAGCTACACCTTGATTACTTTTAACATTTGTCGAATAGCTCCAAGATGATATGCTGAATGAGCCAAAGAACCTAATACCTCTTTTGTAAGTAGTTCATTCCATTCAATAACATCGAGTGTTTCCAAAAATGTTAAGTATTCATGTAGTAATTCTTCCCGAATCCGACTCCATCCCTTTTCATCCACTAAATTAATTTTCCAACTTTCTCCCCAATCCATTTTTGGCTGCTTGCCATCTTTCAGAATGGCATTCGTTCCCCATAAATAAAACCGGGTATGGTCAGCGTGAGCGGCAACCGTCGTCCCCTTAACCGCAATTGAAGCCTCATTTGCAGTTAACTGATCAAGAGTCCCGAAAAGTCCGCTGTTTGGCTGTGACTCTGTGAACATACTTCCTTCACTAAGCCGTCCCTCGAATGTTTCCTTTACCATCGTTTTAATCGAATTTCTTAATGTTTCACTCATCTTAATCCCTCCAATAAATTTTGTTATGCATAATCACAACAGCCAAGTGAATCAAACCGGTTAGGTCAAATAATGGTGATCCGTATCACCGTCTTCCGTAGAATTCCTTATTCCCACGAAGTCATTTTGATGCTCGAAAAATCAAGTAGGTGTTGGTCAAAAATTTTGGTCACCATAATCCTCTCTTCTTCCCATTACTTTGAAATTCAAGTCCGTCTTCAAGATGACGGTTAGCTATAATTTTTTTGAAAAAAGTTTTGTGAATAACGTTTTATAAAAAGGATGCTTATATTTATTTAATGACTCGTATTTCCAAGCCTCGCGATTAATAAATTCAAGTTTTCGTGTTAAACTTTCTATTCGATATTGATAGTCATCATTCATGAAAAACCCTCCTCGGTGCATAGTCGTTTTTCCAGAGCGAGGGAATCGGTCTTCACAGTTTTCATAAAGCGGTACACTTCCATAAGAAATCAGGTTATTTCATACCTCATTATGGGGCGTTTTGGATGGCGACGGTGAACTTCAACAAAATTGAATTCTTGATAAAAATCGATTGTCCCCATGTAAATGGCTGCATCAGAAGTTCTGCCAGCAAAGTCCTTTGGGAAGGCTTCCAAAGTTTTGGCACCTTGTGTCTTTGCGAATTCAATTGCCTCACTCAACAATTGCCTTGTAATCCCTCGATTTCTGAAATCTTTGTGTACGTAAAAACAAAGAATGGACCACACCGGTTTATCATCTACCGGTTTAAAAACATGAGAATGATTGATTCGTTTACTAAATTCCTCGCGCGGTGCAATTGAACACCAACCGACTGGCTGATCCTCTACATATGCCAATAACCCCGGTTCCCGTTCTTCTTGAACAATGTTTTTAAAATCAGCGCGATTGACAGCGTTACTTCTTTTTTTAAAATCTTTATTTCTTACTCGCCAGTACATACACCAACACCCATCACAAGCCCCATTTTTTCCAAACAGATGCACCACATCATGCCATCGCTCTGGTGTTAACGGATGGATTTCAACTTTCATTTAAGTCGCTCCCTTCAAAAACTTCATGAAATTGATTTGCCCGTAGTGGGCGACATCCTTTACTTTTCCAAAACGATTTTCGAGTGAAATCAGTAAATTACTTCTAGACGTATATAACCTTCTATAATTGTTTTGATGGTTATATTATGAAGTGGTTGATTCTAACTGTCAATACCTTTTATAATGGTTATAAGAAAAATTCAAAGTTATATTGAACGGACTGTCAAAATACTTACGGTAAGACAAGGAGATGTCATATGCCTGATATAAATAAAGATGTACACAAGCATGATTTGCTCGGCGGACGTTTGTGTTTAGATTTTGCCAATACAGTAAGTTGGCACGATAGCAGTGAGGAATCACAGGAGTTGCTGACGAGTTACGAGAAACTGGTAAACTGGAGTATGCATGCCAATATTCTTAAGAAACACCAATCACTTTCACTACTAAAAAAAGCAGAAAATCGACCTTCAAAAGCAAAAGAGGTTCTCCAACAAGCTATTGAGCTGCGGGAATCGATTTACCAAATTTTTAGTTTAGTATCAAACAATGAAACACCAGCCTCTAAAGATCTTTCTATTTTGAATGAAGCCTTAGGCAATGCTTACGGGGTGGTGCGACTAGTGCCTGGTAAAAATAAATTTTCATTGGAATTTTTGAATTGTGAAGAAACATTAGACGGAATGCTTCCACCGATTGTTCAATCTGCCATAGAGATTCTTATTTCTGAAAAAGAACTAAGTAGGGTGAAAAAGTGTGAAGGGGATCCGTGTGGTTGGCTGTTTTTGGATACAAGCCGCAATCGTAGCAGACGTTGGTGTTCGATGGCAGACTGCGGGAATCGTGCAAAAGCAAAGCGGTTTTATCATAATAAAAAATAATAGCTCCTAATACGGAGTTGTTCTGCTTTAAATGGCACAATACCTCTATCTTCAAACATGGGCTTCATCCAGCCTTTACGCAGTTTAATCAGCCTTTTTATGTCATCAATAAACAATACTTGGTGATGTTATTGATATTCAACAAACGGTGGCCGCTCGACAAGTTCTGTTATAAGCGCTTTGAAGCGTGAAATACAGAGGATTTCCTGATAAATCCTAACTTTACAACGGAGGATGGGAATGACGGAACCATGTTTCTCGAAACCATCCCGTCAATACTCCTGCATGCGTTAATGTCCATTGTCATCACTATCTCCCGAAACATTTAGGAGGCAATGACCAGTTTCAGAATCTCCGTATCCTCCATGAAGATATTCATCGCTTAGTTCATATGAATGATGATGAAAGGATTGACTTACTCCTCTACAAGCTAGGAATAAATCAACCGATGCTAGACAAAATCAATCAATACCGTAAGGTATGTGAATTGGATAGCATTGAACCATCCCGTCTCGAAGGGTAACAAGGAACTTATAATCTAGTACATATTGTTAGATGGAGCGCCGAATGCTGGGAAACTAGCACGTTCGGTGCGGAGCGGGTTGCGCCTTGAAAGCTCAAGGAAAACATACGACCTGAAATGGTCGTCTAGATAAAGCTTAGCCAGCAGTCTAGCACCGAGTCTTGCGTGGTTCATGGTAACATGCTCTGCGAAGCGTAGACAGGAAGATAGCAGGCTGGAATAAAGTGAAGAGGATAAATTAGCCCCGAAATAGCACGTATTGTGAAGTAGCCGACCTTGTCCCTGCATAGGGAAGGCAGAAATGATGTAACCGGTTAAAAGGCAAGGTTTTATCATTACTTCCGGGGTTCGTACCTACGGCATGTTATCAATGGGTTCCTTGGGAACAAGGGAGGTCCGATAGACTTCTGCCGAAGGTAGATAAAGTTGAACAAGCCCACAAAGTGAGGACAGCTTGATAGTCTATCGGAAGTCTTACTGACTGATAGTACTCTGAGGTAGGGAAAGCCTGCTACATGGGAAAGCGGTCAGCAGAAATTGAATCTTTCTAAGGAAACATGAGCTCCATTCAATGGGAGGGCTCGGTCCTTAATGCAAAGTAAGGAGAAACCAGTCATGATAACGGGATTAGAAAGAATAGCAGCTAAAGCTAACAATGAGACTAAAGTTCAATTTACGTCATTGGCTCACCACATATCGAAGGACCTCGTAAGAGGAAGTCTAGAGCATATGCCGAAAGATACTTCAGCCGGGATAGATGGTATTACACGGGACATGGCTATCCATGACTTTGAAAACTGGATTCAAGACATGATGAATTCAATACACAGGATGAGTTATAAACCCCCAGAAGTTCGTAGAGTTTGGATACCAAAACCCGGGAAAACAGAGAAGCGACCTATAGGAGTGCCTTGTGTAGCCGATAGAGCTTTACAAAGAAGTACCTCAACGGTACTATCTGCGATATATGAACAAGATTTCCTAAATTGTTCATTCGGAGGGAGACCAAAAAGAGGAGCCCATAACGCTCTAGCCACGCTGGATGAGATTATTTCAGGAAAGAAGGTTAGCTGGGTTCTTGAAGCTGATCTGAAGAACTTCTTTGGTACTCTTGATCATAAGTGGATTATCAAATTTGTTGAACACAGAATAGCTGACCCAAGAATTATCAGTTTAATCAAACGATGGCTTAAAGCAGGAGTGCTCGAAGAAGGGAAAGTTTATACCAGTGAAACCGGAACCCCGCAAGGGGGTTCGATTAGTGTCTTGCTTAGTAACATCTACTTACACTATGTACTTGACCTTTGGTTTGAAAAAGCAATAAAGCCTAAACTAAATGGTGAAGCGTACCTTGTACGATATATAGATGACTTTGTAGTATGCTTCCAATTTCGGTCCGATGCCATTCGGTTTCATAAAGTCCTAAAGAAACGGTTGAATAAATTTTCACTAGAGCTAGAGCCGAATAAAACAAGACTCGTAGAATTTGGTAGATTTGCAAGCAAACACTCAAAACGAAGAAACAATAAACTGGAAACCTTCTATTTCTTAGGTTTTACTCATTTCTGTACGAGGAATCGCAAAGGTAATTTCATGGTGGGGAGGAAGACCGAAAAGACAAGGTTTCGAAGAAGCCTAAGCAAGCTTAAAGACACTCTTCGTAAAATTAGACATTGGCCAGTTAAGGACCAAGCTCAGATATTAAACCAAATTCTTAGGGGTCATTACAACTACTATGGGTTAGCTGGCAATCTGAAGTCGCTATGTAAAATATACTGTAGAACTGAGCTATATTGGCGTAAAATGTTAAGCAGTCGAAGCCAGAAAAGTCATGTCACATGGAGGAAATTCCAAAAGACGAAATCTGCCTTTCCATTAGAACGTCCAAAACTTTCAATACCCTATAAAGATTTGAAAAAGTACGTTATGCTGTGAACCAATTTCTGAAGAGCCCGGTGCGGGAAATCCGCACGCCGGGTTCTGTGGGGGTTAGAGCCGTCAATTGGACGGCCTTTCTACCCGGAGAAAAGTCGGAGATAACTTCAAACGCTTACCTATTGCTGAATATCTGAAGTAAGGATATGTCTTTTTATAATGAAATTAATGATTGAGTAAATCCTATAATTTGAAATAATTGGTATTAAGCTAGAGGGCAGTTTAACGGAAGAAGACCTTGAAATTTTACTGAAAAGAAACATTGCAAAATAAGGTGGCATAGTATACAATGGTTGGAAATTAGAGGTGAACAAAAATGTCATCCTTCAAGAATCTAGTTTCATTCATACAATTCCATCATCATATCAATTAGCCTTGCTATTCGATTAGAATCGAAAATAGGAAGGCTATTTATAATTAACCGCATTTGATTAAGTTAAACACTTAAATCAAGTGCGGTTTTTAATTTTTATAAAAATGGAGGTAAAAAAATGCGGAAAATGGATTATCAAAATGTAAAAGGGACACAAGATTACTTGTCGAATGCTGAGGGAGTAAAAAGAGATATCAAAAGAACATTGGAAGATGTATTTATTCAGTATGGATGTAAACCTTTAGAAACACCTATTTTAAACTATACAGATCTGCTTGCTTCTAAATATGGTGGAGGATCAGAGATTCTAGAGGAAATGTATACGTTAACTGACAGAGGAAAAAGAGAATTGGCTTTACGTTATGATCTCACTATCCCATTTGCAAAAGTTGTAGCAATGAATCCAACAATAAGGCTGCCATTTAAAAGATACGAAATAGGAAAAGTATTTCGCGATGGTCCAGTAAAAGAAGGAAGGTTCCGTGAGTTTACCCAATGCGACGTTGACGTGGTAGGAGTAGAGTCCCAATTAGCTGAAGCTGAATTAATGATAATGGCATTAGATGCGTTCCGTAAACTGGATTTGAAAGTAACAATACAATATAACAACAGGAAATTACTAGTAGGAATGCTTGAAATTTTTGAGACAGATCCAGAAGAAATGAACAAAGTAGTATTAATATTAGATAAACTTGAAAAGGTTGGTCTAGAAGCGGTATTAAGTGAATTGGGTGACCAAGGTTTGTCCAGATCAACTCTTGAATCAATTCGAAAATTTTTGATTGATAAGAGTAACTCCAGTTTTACTTATTTTGAGTCATACTCAAAACAAAATGAACTTGTAAACCAAGGATTAAATGAGTTAAAAGAGCTGGAAGATTATTTAGGCTTACTCGGTGCAAGTACACAATGCGTCTTTAATCCTTTTTTAGCAAGAGGTTTGGAAATATACACAGGTACGATTTATGAAATCTTCTTATCTGATCAGTCCATAAAATCTAGCATTGGAAGTGGTGGAAGATATGATAATGCAATCGGTGGATTTATTGGAACGAATGATAAGTTTTCAACAGTAGGGATATCCTTTGGATTAGACGTCATTTATACGGCTCTAAGCAAATCAATAACAATTACAGAACGTTCGAATGTGGACTATTATGTTATCCCATTAAAAACACAAAAAGAATCCTTACTGGTTGCAAGCTATTTAAGAAATCAAGGCTATAAAGTTGAGTATGAACTGATGAACAAGAAATTAGGCAAGGCACTGGAAAAAGCAAACAAAGAAAATATCCCAAATGTTATCATAATTGGAGAAGATGAAGTCAGAAATAATCGAATCACGATAAAAAATATGGATAGTGGAGAAGAAAGGTTCGAATCTTTTCAATTTGATAATAAGTAATATGTGGTACTCAAGAAAAGGGGGCTTTAATGAAGTAAACTCCTCAATTATATAACGCAAAAAAGAGCTCAGAGCTCTTTTTCTTATGATTCTTTTGTGAAAATGCCTGTGAAAAACGTGTGATTTACATTGCGATTTTAGCTTCGATTTCCGATTTTTGTACTTCAAAACGGAACCCGTTAGGAAGTCCCGAGCCTTTTTGTTATGGTTTTGTATCAAATTTCTCGAACCTTATTCTCCAACCATCCCGTCGCCATCATTATCTCGCATGTGAGGGTACAACCAATGATCGCTCGTGATTGGCATACTGAAGCCCGCTGCTTTCGCTTCTTTAATTGTCACCAGTCCATTACCGTTC
>NZ_JBQQCL010000023.1:0-53154 GCF_052246725.1 Pseudalkalibacillus sp. R45
TTGAAACTTGGTCTGGTGACGATGGCGAAGAGGTCACACCCGTTCCCATGCCGAACACGGAAGTTAAGCTCTTCAGCGCCAATGGTAATTGGGGGCTTCCCCCTGTGAGAGTAGGACGTCGCCGGGCAATCAAGAGAGCAGCTGCAGAGCTGTTCTTTTTTGTATTTGAGAAACAAATGAAAAACTCAAGAAGGTACTGAGTACATGAAAGTACAAAAAAGCCAGTATGTTGTATTCAGGAAGCCGTTCTGAATACATGAAAAAGAAAAAAACCAGATTTGATGTATTCAGAAAGCTGTTCTGAATACATGAAAAAGAGAAAAACCAGATTTGATGTATTCAGGAAGCCGTGCTGAATACATGAAAAGGGAAAAAAACGGATTTGATGTATTCAGAAAGGTGGTTGTACAAAAAATGGGGGGCTTATACCGTTATTCGTACCGTCAAAGCGTAGATACGTGATTTGACGTACAGCAAGAGGTCTATTCGTACCGTCAAAGTGCAGAAATCGTGATTTGACGTACAGTAAGAGGGCTATTCATACCGTCAAAAAGCATAGATGGCAATTTAATGTATAGAAAGAGGCTCATTTGGATTCTGTAAACCGAGAACAATGAACTTACAAGAACTCGGAGAAAATACCATGTAAGGTGTATGATTTTCCGGTGTTGTTTCGTTCGTGTTATATTTATTTGTAGATGGAGGCGATGGTATTGGATAATTTCCGTTTTGATTCAAAAGCTGTACATTTTCATAAACGACTAAAATCAGAAGCAACAAGTAAAGCGCAACCGATCTATCAAACCTCAGCTTTCAAGTTTAAAAACCTTGAGGAGCTTGAGGGATTTTTTGAAGGTAAATCACCATTTATGTACTCGAGAGTTAATAATCCAAATACTGATGACTTGGGGAGAGGTGTAGCCCAGCTAGAGGGAGCACCAAATGGGATTGCGACCTCCTCTGGGATATCAGCAATTTTAGCAGGAATCCTCTCAGTAGCTGAACAAGGATCGCATATCGTCGCATGTGAAGATTTATACGGTGGTACATATCAGTTACTCGCTAAAGAATTACCGTCTATAGGAATTGATGTGTCATTCACTTCTTTTGAAAATGAAGAGAGCATCCGCTCAGCTATGAAGCACAATACGGTTCTACTATATTCCGAAACGATTACAAATCCATTTTTGCGAGTGGAGAATGTAGATCTAATCGTGAAAATTGCAGAAGAAACTGGCGTCCACACGATGATTGACAACACGTTTGCAACACCTTATTTGCTCCAGCCGTATTTAAAAGGAGTGAACCTGGTAGCACATAGTGCAACGAAATATATTGGAGGACATTCAGATATTTCGGCAGGTGTACTTGTCGGTGATGCTGCTCTTGTCGAAAAAGCAAGGAGCAAAGTCACGAATTTCGGGAGCAATCTAAGCCCATTTGAAGGCTGGTTGACATGCCGAGGACTAAAGACTTTAAGTCTTCGTATGGAGAGGCATGTGAGCAATGCTAATAAGCTTGCATGTTTTTTATCAGAGCACGAAGGTATAGAAAAAGTTTATTATCCGTCGGACGCATCTGAAAAAGGGAATGGAGCGATTGTATCGATTGTTTTACGTGAGGGTATCGATCCTAATCAATTTACTGAGAAGCTTGATTGGATCGGTGTAGTACCGACATTGGCAGGAGTGGAAACGACTGTATCGTATCCGATCGGGACTTCACATCGAGCTATACCGACCTCGGAGCAAGAGCGGTTAGGGATAACCAAACAATTGATTCGAATCTCAGTCGGGATTGAGGATTACCTGGATATAGAGGATGCATTCCGAATGGCTTTATCCTAATATGGCGGAAAGTGCTGCTGATTTTTGGCAGTACTTTCCTTCCCTAACAAAAAGTTTTAAAAAAAGACTTGCAGTCGTTTGGTTACCGTGGTATATTAGTTATTGTCCGGTTGAAAGGGACAACGCAAAAAAATGAGACGAAGACATCGTCCGATTACTATTATTGTCGCGGGGTGGAGCAAGGAGCATAACTCCTTATGAAATCACGTCGACTTGTCCTGACACAGCTAGCAACGATAGCAAAGCTAGTAGAGGAAAGGACAACAAACAGGACAAACATCGTCCGATTACTATTATCGTCGCGGGGTGGAGCAGTCTGGTAGCTCGTCGGGCTCATAACCCGAAGGTCGTAGGTTCAAATCCTATCCCCGCAACCAATTAAAACTCACTACGTCGAGTAATCACCTCAGTTAGTTTTGGATCGTGGTGCCAGTGGTGCAACCAAATTAAGTTCATTGCACTACGCTGAGTTATCGTGCTTTCAATGAACATAGGGAGTACCCGTATGGTGCAACCAATTAATATTTCTGAAGTACATAATGATTCAAAAATACATATTTGGACCCGTGGTGTAGGGGTTAACATGCCTGCCTGTCACGCAGGAGATCGCCGGTTCGAATCCGGTCGGGTCCGCCATCAACATGAAACAAAGGTTTCGTGTTTTTTTATATCTTAAAACGGAATCCAATGGACCTTTTTACTGTTTTACCGGCTTGCAAATAACGATTATAATAATCTTCATCTTCATCAAAAGAAATCCACCATCTTTTAATAGTCAAAAGGGATTAAAATGAAATTCCTCAAATCCCGACTTTTCTCTCAACAAATACAATTGATCCAATCAATTATGAATCCCTGTACTGTCTTCTATTCCTCTTTAATTTACCTTTAATGTGGAAACGATTCCCTTCATACCGCGAGTCGCTTTATCTTTAAAGCGCTTCCAATAAAAAAATTTTAAACCTCCAAAAAGCCCGTGGTTAATACGATGTAAGCGTTTACTAAATAACTGATTAGTCTAAATTATCAAAAAATAAGGTTGACCTCTCGAAAACATCGGAGTAATATTGTCATCAACATAATTTTCTGACAAAAGTTCATGCCCCGTCAGAAAGGGCTTCAACCAATTTATTTTAAAAGAAAAAATGATATGAAAGGAGCGATCGACATGAGCGAACAATGGATTTACCTGAACGGCCATTTTGTTAATAAAAATGAGGCTGTTGTATCTGTGTATGACCACGGATTTTTATACGGAGATGGGGTGTTCGAAGGTATTAGAATGTATGACGGCAATATATTTCGCCTGAAAGAACATGTTGATCGCCTATATGATTCGGCGAAATCAATCATGCTCGACATCCCGAAAACGAAAGAAGAATTATCGGAAATCATCGCAGAAACACTGCGTCGGAATGATTTACGTAATGCATATATTCGTGTCGTTGTATCAAGAGGAGTCGGAAACCTTGGTCTCGATCCAAATAGTTGCCGGAATCCTCAGATCATCGTCATTGCTGAACAGCTCGCTTTGTTCCCAAGGCAGCTGTATGATGCAGGTATTGAAATCGCAACAGTAGCAAGCAGAAGGAACCGTGCGGATGTATTATCTCCAAAAGTGAAATCGTTGAATTACTTGAACAACATCCTTGTGAAAATCGAAGCGAATCTCGCTGGTGTGAGCGAAGCATTGATGCTCAATGATCAAGGATATGTGGCGGAAGGTTCCGCAGATAATGTGTTCATCGTTAAAGGAAATGTCATCAAAACCCCGCCTGGCTATGTTGGCGCATTAGAAGGTGTTACAAGAAACGCAATCATCGAAATTGCCCAGCTGTTAGGCTTTGAAATGCGGGAAGAAGTATTTACTCGTCATGATGTTTATACCGCTGATGAAGTATTTCTCACTGGAACTGCTGCTGAAGTGATCGGCGTCGTAAAAGTCGATGGCAGACAGGTGGGAGATGGACGTCCAGGTAAATATACCAATCAGCTTTTAGAAGCGTTTCGAAATACAGTGGCTGAAGATGGATATAAAGTGTACTCAGATAAAAAGGTTCAAGCAGGATAATTGCAGGTTGGTGTTGATTAAATGCGAAGTGACATGATCAAAAAAGGGATAGACCGTGCACCGCACAGGAGTCTGTTGCGTGCTACGGGCGTCAAGACAAGAGATATAGAAAAACCATTCATTGGTGTTTGCAACTCTTACATCGATATCATTCCTGGCCATATGCATTTGAATGTTTTTGCTCAAGTCGTGAAAGACGCGATTCGCGAAGCAGGCGGCATTCCATTCGAATTCAACACGATTGGAGTGGATGATGGAATCGCGATGGGACATATCGGAATGCGATATTCCTTACCAAGCAGGGAAGTCATTGCTGATTCAGCCGAAACCGTAATCAACGCCCACTGGTTTGATGGGGTCTTCTTCATTCCTAACTGTGACAAAATCACACCAGGAATGCTGATGGCAGCGGCAAGGACAAATGTACCTTCTGTGTTCGTATCAGGAGGTCCGATGGAAGGTGGAACTTCCAAAGACGGTAAACCGTTATCTCTCGTATCCGTTTTTGAAGGCGTCGGTGCCCATCAATCAGGGTCAATGACATCCGAGGAACTTCTTGATATTGAACAAAACGCTTGTCCAACATGCGGTTCATGTTCAGGAATGTTCACGGCGAACTCGATGAATTCCATGATGGAGATGGTCGGCATGGCGTTACCAGGAAACGGGACGATCGTCGCTACATCAGATGAACGTCATCGACTGATTAAAGAAGCTGCTCATCATCTGATCCACATGATCAAGAAGGATATCAAACCAAGAGACATCATTACGAAAGATGCGATTGATGATGCATTCGCACTTGATATGGCGATGGGCGGATCAACGAATACCGTCCTTCACACCTTAGCGATCGCGAATGAAGCAGAGGTTGATTATGACATCAACCGAATCAATGAAATCGCAGAAAAAACGCCGTACCTGGCAAAAATTAGTCCAGCATCGGATTATACGATGGATGATGTACACCATGCTGGAGGAATCAGCGCAATCATCAAAGAGCTTTGTGAAATCGATGGATTAGTCAACCGGGATCGAATTACTGTAACCGGAAAATCGTTATATGAAACGGTCAAACCGTATGATATCAAAAATGACGAAGTGATCCGGCGAATGATAACCCTTATAGTAAAGTCGGCGGCTTATCAGTCCTCAATGGGAATATCGCTCCAGAAGGCGGCGTCATCAAAGTCGGTGCTGTCGATCCATCAATCAAGACATTCATGGGAAAAGCGATATGCTTTGACTCACAGGACGAAGCACAGCAAGGAATCGATGACGGAACAGTCCAAGAAGGCGATGTAGTCGTTATCCGATATGAAGGTCCGAAAGGCGGGCCAGGGATGCCGGAAATGTTAGCACCAACTGCAGCAATTGCAGGTCGAGGGCTGGATAAGAAAGTCGCCTTAATGACAGATGGCCGGTTCTCAGGGGCCTCCAGAGGCATCTCCGTCGGACACATCTCACCGGAGGCGGCAGAAGGCGGACCAATCGCTTTTGTACAAGATGGCGATTCGATCTTCATCGACCTTCAAAACCGTACAATCAACCTGATGATTTCAGAGGAAGAACTAGAGGAGCGCAGGCAAAATTTCGTTCAGCCTCCTCCAAAGATCAAAAAAGGTTATTTAGCTCGATATGCCAAACTAGTCACATCCGCGAGTACAGGCGGAATCATGAAAATTTGATATCACCAAATCGACGACGAGGTAAAAGTAGATGGATTCCGTATTTCCAGAGAGCCGGTACAGGTGGAAGCCGGTAATACACCCATCCACGACATCCCCTCTGAGTGTCGCATTGAACTTTAGTAGGTGCGACCGAGTGTTAGTAAACACTTGTTACTAAAAAGGGACTGACCAATTGGATCAGCCCCATGAGATAGCATCTGTAAGGGTGCTATGAACGAAGGTGGTACCATGAAGAGGATCAGATCATAGCCTTTTCATCCTTTACGAAATGAAACATTGTCGTAGTGGGTGGAAAGGCTTTTCATTTTGTGAAAAAGCCTTTATGAATACAAAGTTGATGTTCAAGAGCTACTTTCTTCAGGTGAATTCCCGCCATTCCTTCGGGAAAAGCGAGCCAAACAAGACCTCGCAACGTAACGTCGAAGCCAGTACATCGATGTCAAGTGAGGATGCTTACGGATCGCCAGCGGAAATGGAGGAGAATTCAAAAGAACCAACCATTAAGCAAAAAAAATTCAGGGAGGAGATTAAATGAAGGTGAAAATGAAGGCAGAACCTGAAGAGCAGCGGCTGACTGGTGCCGAGACTCTGATCCACGCCTTGAAGCAAGAAAAAGTCGAAGTTGTTTTTGGGTATCCGGGAGGAGCGGTTTTACCAATCTATGATGCACTTTATCGTAACCCGATCAGGCATGTACTAGCACGACATGAACAAGGAGCAATTCACGCGGCTGAAGGTTATGCAAGAGTTTCAGGTAAACCCGGCGTCGTTTTGGCAACATCAGGGCCGGGTGCTACGAATCTGATCACAGGGATTACCGACGCGATGATGGATTCACTGCCGCTTGTCATTTTTACAGGTCAGGTGGCATCTGGTGTCATCGGTACAGACGCCTTTCAAGAAGCGGATGTCACCGGGATTACGATGCCGATTACAAAGCATAATTACCAGGTCCGTGACTTGAAAGACCTCCCTAGAATTGTAAAAGAAGCATTTCATATTGCAACGCATGGTCGTCCGGGTCCAGTACTTGTCGATATTCCGAAGGATGTTTCCGCGACAGCGACGGATGTGAACTTTGACGGAGCGGTACATCTTCCGGGATTTCAGCCGACAACGAATCCGAATGTCTTGCAAATCAAAAAGCTGAATGAAGCAATCGAATCAGCAAAGAAACCAGTGATTTTAGCAGGAGCAGGTGTATTGCACGCCAAGGCATCTGAACAATTACGATCAGTAGCGGAATCGAAAAATATCCCGGTCGTCCATACATTGCTTGGATTAGGCGGTTTCCCAGCAGACCATCCGCTTTTTCTTGGAATGGGAGGAATGCATGGATGTTATGCCGCAAACATGGCGTTATACGAATGTGATCTGCTCGTGAATGTCGGTGCACGGTTTGACGATCGGCTGACTGGTGATCTTAAGACCTTCGCACCGAATGCTACAGTCGCTCACATCGATATCGATCCCGCTGAAATAGGGAAAAACGTGAAAACACACATTCCGATCGTCGGAGATGCGAAATCGGCACTGCAGAAGCTTGTAGACGAGCAAGGATCAAGTTCGGTGTGTGAGGAATGGGTCGAGCACCTGCGGCAATACAAACAAGAATATCCGTACTGGCATCAGGAGTTGGAGGATGCGATTTCTCCTCAAAAACTGATTACGGAAATCCACTCGCTGACAGACGGAGAGGCGATCGTGACAACGGATGTCGGGCAGCATCAGATGTGGGCGGCCCAATATTATACCTTCAACGACCCGCACAAATGGGTCACTTCCGGAGGACTTGGAACGATGGGATTTGGATTCCCGGCAGCAATTGGCGCCCAAATCGCAGAGCCGGATAAAAAGGTTGTAAGCATTGTCGGAGACGGCGGCTTTCAAATGACATCAGAGGAGCTCATCCTTTTAAAGGAATTGGATCTCCCGGTCAAAATCATTATCGTCAACAATGGGGCTCTCGGAATGGTAAGGCAATGGCAGGAATCCTTTTACGAACAACGGTATTCACAATCTGTCTTCAGCCTGCAACCTGACTTTGTCAAACTGGCTGACTCATATGGCGTGAGAGGGTTCAAGGTCGAAACAGAGGAAGAGGCAAAGGCATTGCTTACTGAAGTATTGGCTGACGATGAACCGGCATTGATAGATTGCCGTGTTTGCCCGGTAGAAAACGTTTATCCGATGGTAGCACCAGGAACAGGGCTCCACGAAATGATCGGGGTGAAACCATGAAAAGGAGAATCGTAACAGCAACAGTCATCAACCAGAGTGGTGTTTTGAATCGAGTGACAGGACTTTTTACGAAACGTCACTTCAACATTGAGAGTATTACAGTCGGTCATACCGAAACAGAAGGAATCTCGAAAATGACATTCGTGGTCAATGTCGAGGATGATCGGCAAATCGAACAGCTCTTGAAACAGCTGAATAAGCAGATCGATGTCCTCAAGGTATCCGACATCACCAATCAGGCGATTGTAGCCAGGGAACTTGCACTCATCAAGGTGCTCGTGAATGGGCAGACCCGAGCGGAAATCAGCGGTATCGTCGAGCCGTTCAGGGCTTTGATCATCGATATGTCCCGGGATACACTCACTGTCCAGGTGACTGGTGATACGGAAAAGATCGAAGCGATCATCGAGCTGTTAAGACCATACGGAATCAAGGAGCTTGCACGAACCGGAATCACAGCATTCACAAGAGGATTTCAGAAATCAGTCACTGACCTTAAGCAATATACACTTTTAAAATAACCTGAAAGGATGATGAAAAATGGTCAAAGTATATTATAACGATGATGTAACGAACGATGTATTGAAAGGGAGGAAAGTCGCTGTTGTCGGTTATGGTTCCCAGGGTCACGCACACGCCCAGAACTTACGCGAGAGTGGCTATGACGTTGTTGTCGGGCTTCGGCCAGGGAAGTCATGGGATCAGGCAGAAAAAGACGGATTTGCTGTAAAATCTGTACGGGAAGCGAGTGAAGAAGCGGACGTCGTCATGGTACTGCTTCCAGATGAATGGCAGCCTACCGTCTATAAGAACGAAATCAAGCCTGTATTGACACCAGGGAAAGCATTGGCTTTCGCGCACGGCTTCAACGTCCATTTCAATCAGGTGGTCCCTCCGGAAGATGTTGATGTTTTCCTTGTAGCACCTAAAGGACCAGGACATCTGGTGAGAAGAACATTTGAAAGCGGCGCTGGGGTCCCTGCACTTTTCGGTGTCCAACAGAACGTGACTGGTGAAGCGGCGAACCTTGCGTTGGCTTACGCGAAAGGCATCGGTGCCGGTCGAGCTGGAATTTTAGAAACGACCTTCAAGGAGGAAACGGAAACCGATCTATTCGGTGAACAGGCTGTCCTTTGCGGAGGACTCACTTCTCTCGTAAAGGCAGGCTTCGAAACGTTAACAGAAGCTGGTTACCAGCCAGAAGTCGCTTACTTCGAGTGTCTCCACGAGCTGAAACTGATCGTCGATCTCATGTATGAGGATGGAATCGAAGGAATGAGGTATTCGGTATCGGATACGGCACAATGGGGTGATTTCGTATCAGGTCCACGAGTCGTGAACGAAGAAACGAAAGCAAGGATGAAAGACGTATTGGAAGATATCCAATCTGGGGAATTCGCCAAGGGCTGGATTCTTGAGAACCAATTGAACCGTCCTGTCTATAACGCTACGAATGAGCGGGAGAAGAACCATCAGATCGAAGTAGTAGGAAGGAGATTACGAGAGCTGATGCCGTTCATCAAAAAAGAAAAAGAAAAGGAAGTGGTCGGCAGTGGCCAAAATTGATGTCTTTGACACAACCCTGAGAGACGGTGAACAATCAGCTGGCGTCAATCTAAACCATCTTGAGAAGCTTGAAATCGCTCATCAATTAGAACGTTTGGGCGTCGATATCATTGAAGCCGGCTTTCCGGCAGCGTCCAAAGGGGATCTGCAATCAGTCAAACGGATTGCGGAATCTGTGAAAAACAGTTCGGTGACGGGGCTTGCCCGCGCGAACCGCAAAGACATCGACGCAGCTTGGGAGGCGTTGAAGGGATCGGCTGAACCAAGACTCCATGTGTTTCTTGCAACATCACCGATCCACATGACCTACAAGCTGAAAATGACGACAGATCAGGTGCTTGAAAAAGCGGTCGAGGCTGTCAGTTATGCGAAAAAGAATTTTCCACATGTCCAATGGTCAGCGGAAGATGCGTGCCGTTCAGACAAACACTTTCTCGTAAAGATCATTACGGAGGTCATCAATGCAGGTGCGACGGTCATCAACCTTCCTGATACAGTCGGCTACATGACGCCTGAAGAATACGGCGGACTGTTCCGGTTCATCAAGGAGAACGTACCGAACGTCGATAAGGTAAAACTTTCAGCACACTGCCACAATGATCTCGGGATGGCTACAGCCAATACACTAGCCGCGATTGAAAATGGAGCGGATCAGGTCGAAGGAACGATCAATGCAATCGGTGAAAGGGCCGGAAACACAGGTCTTGAAGAAATCGCTGTTGCACTTCATATCCGGGACGATTTTTACAGGGCGAAGACAGGATTGAAGCTCGATGAATTGAAACGTACGAGCAACCTTGTCAGCAAGCTTACCGGAATGAATGTACCCGGAAACAAAGCGGTTGTTGGAAACAACGCATTTGCTCATGAATCCGGAATCCATCAGGACGGTATGTTGAAGGAGAAGACGACCTACGAAATCATCAGTCCAGAGTTAATTGGCGTACAGACCAACCGCCTTGTGTTAGGGAAGCATTCTGGACGTCATGCATTCAAGAACAAAGTGAAGGACATGGGCTTCGAATTGACGGATCAGAAGCTGAACGAAGCGTTCCAGATGTTCAAGGATCTTGCTGACAAGAAGAAAGAAGTATCCGACGATGATATCTTCGCTCTCCTTATGGAGAAGCAGACCGAAGCGGAAGGCGTGCCAACTTACGACTTGAAGAGCTTGCAAGTGCAATACGGAATGGATAACATTCCAACCGCGACGATTGCAGTCGTGAAGCCGGATGGAACGTATACTCAGGAAGCGGCGACAGGCTTCGGCAGTGTCGAAGCAATCTATAACACGATCGAGAAGCTCGTTGAAGATTCGGTCGTTCTGCTCGACTACAAGATCCACTCAGTCGGCGGGGGACGAGATGCACTGGCAGAGGTTTATGTACAAGTCAAATACAATGACGTCCAATCAAGCGGACGGGGAACTGCCCAGGACGTACTCGAAGCATCCGCCAGAGCATACCTGGATGCAGTCAACAGGGTTCGAAACGTACACCAACGCGAAAAGAAAAAAGCGTCTGTGTAAGTAAAAATAGCTAAAGATCAGACCTATTGGAAATTAACGGACATGAGAGACCCTATCTTCGGCAAAAAGGTGTGATTTAAAATATTAACGGACATGAGGGACCTTATCTGTGACAAAAGCAGTTGTTTTACGCTCATTTGAGGCAAATAAGGTCTCTGGTGTCCACTAAACTTATGTCAATTCAGCAATACAACTAAACTTTGAAAAAATGGAGGGATTATGATGAAAAAGCAAGTGGCAGTACTACCAGGTGATGGAATCGGGCAAGAAGTCATGAATGGGGCCCTTGAAGTGTTAAAAGCTGTCGAAGACCACTATGGACATCAATTCAAGGTTGTTCAAGCAGATATTGGTGGTGTTGCCATTGATCATCATGGCACTCCTCTCCCTAAGGAAACGCTTGAAGCCTGTAAACAAAGCGATGCCGTCTTACTCGGTGCAGTAGGCGGACCGAAATGGAACGATGTACCTGTAGAAATCCGCCCAGAGAAAGGTTTACTAGGAATCCGCAAAGAGCTCGGGCTGTTCGGGAACCTTCGTCCAATTAAAACATTTGAAGCTCTCGTCGACGCTTCACCACTTAAACGGAGTGTCGTCCAGGGTGTCGATTTCATCATCGTAAGGGAATTGACCGGCGGCCTTTATTTCGGTGAACCGAGAGAACGAAGAGGAAAGAATCAGGAGATTGCTGTAGATACGCTCCAATACGAGAAGAAGGAGATCGAGAAGGTCGTCCGCAAAGCATTCGAACTTGCCTCCAAACGTCGGAAGAAGCTAACTTCCGTTGATAAAGCGAATGTGTTGGAATCAAGCAGGATGTGGAGAGAGGTCGTCGATGAGCTCGCACCGGAATATCCGGATGTGGAAGTCGAGCATCTTCTTGTAGACGTAGCAGCTATGAAACTCATCTATCAACCGAACCAATTCGATGTGATGGTGACGGAGAACATGTTCGGAGACATCCTTAGTGATGAAGCCTCCATGTTGACCGGTTCTCTAGGAATGCTTCCATCCGCTAGTTTACGAGAAGACGATTTCGGACTCTATGAGCCTGTCCACGGTTCAGCACCGGACATTGCCGGTAAAGGCCAGGCGAATCCACTCGGAATGGTTTTATCCGTTGCGATGATGCTGCGCCACTCTTTCGGGATGACGGAAGAGGCAGATATGGTCGAAGCTGCCGTTGAGGAAGTCCTTCGTACCGGGGCACGTACCGCCGACTTGGCAGGCAATGCAATCGTTCCTGTTTCGAGAACGAAAGAAATGATCGACTTAGTCGTCGAACAAATGAAGCCGAATTATGCAATGTCAGGTATCCTAGCGGCATATTTGTAAGAATGACACTGTTCAGTGGAGGAAATTGAAGTGAAACCAAAAAATATCATTGAAAAGTTGTGGGATGAACATATTGTCTATAAGGAAAGCGGCAAGCCCGATCTCCTTTACATCGATCTCCACCTGGTTCATGAAGTGACGTCTCCACAAGCCTTTGAAGGACTGAGACTTAAAGGTCGATCAATGAGGCGTCCTGATCTGACTTTCGCCACGATGGATCATAATGTTCCGACGATCAATCGGACAGTGATCAAGGACGAAGTGGCAAAAACCCAGATGACCAGGCTCGAGGAAAATTGTAAGGAATTCGGGATCGAGCTTGCAGATATCCATCATCCGGATCAAGGAATCGTCCATGTCATCGGACCAGAACTTGGTCTGACGCAACCCGGTAAAACGATCGTGTGTGGAGACAGCCATACCTCCACGCACGGTGCATTCGGAGCTCTGGCATTCGGGATCGGGACGAGTGAGGTCGAACATGTCCTCGCTACCCAGACACTGTGGCAAGCCAGACCGAAAACGCTGCAGATCGAAATCACAGGAAAACTCGGTTTCGGGGTCACAGCCAAGGATCTGATTCTCGGGATCATTGCAAAATTCGGGGTCGGTGTAGGAGCAGGGCATGTCATCGAATTCACAGGAGAAGCAATTCGAAATCTCTCGATGGAAGAGAGGATGACAGTCTGCAACATGTCGATCGAAGCAGGTGCTAAAGCCGGAATCATCAGCCCGGATAAGGTTACATTCGATTATTTGGAAGGAAAGCGCCATGTTCCAGATGGAGACCGGTTCATGGCAGCTGTTGAGAAATGGAAATCATTCGCAACAGATGAAGGCGCAAGCTATGACAAAACCCTTCAAATTGATGGAGCTGAAATCGAGCCTCAAGTGACCTGGGGGACGAATCCTTCGATGGGTATCGGCATTAGCGATTTAGTGCCTTCACCAGATCAGTACGACAGGAAATCAGATCAGGATGCCGTGCAAAGAGCCCTTACCTATATGGATCTTATAGGTGGAACGAAAATCGATGAAGTTTCGATCGATTTCGTCTTCATCGGGTCCTGTACCAATTCACGGTTGAGTGACCTTCGGGCAGCCGCCGAGGTTGTGAAAGGACGGAAGGTCAAAAGGAGTGTCACAGCTCTTGTCGTTCCGGGTTCACAATCAGTCAAAAACCAGGCAGAGCAAGAAGGTTTGCACGAAATTTTCCAGGATGCCGGTTTTGAATGGCGCGAGTCCGGCTGCAGCATGTGTCTCGCCATGAATGATGACATCGTTCCGCCAGGAAAACGATGTGCGTCGACGTCGAACCGTAACTTTGAAGGGCGGCAAGGGAATGGCGCAAGAACACATCTTGTCAGTCCGGCAATGGCTGCGGCAGCTGCGATCGAAGGCCGTTTTACAGATGTCCGTGAAATGATGTCAGTAGTACACTAGAGGAAGTGAGAATCATGAAAGGAATCCGTGAAATCAGCGGGAAGGTTTTTCCGTTAAACAGGGACAATGTTGATACTGACCAGATCATCCCCAAGCAATTCCTGAAAAAGATCGACCGCCAGGGGTTTGGCAAGTTCCTTTTCTATCATTGGCGATATGACGACGATGGATCGTTGCGCAGTGATTTCCACTTGGATGATGGGAAATATGCTGAAGCCTCGGTACTGGTCGGGGGCGAGAACTTCGGCTGCGGTTCATCAAGAGAGCATGCGCCATGGGCTCTGCAAGACTTCGGTTTTGATGTGGTCATTGCACCGAGCTTTGCAGACATTTTTTACAACAATTGTTTGAAGAACGGGATGTTGCCGATCAGATTGAGCGATCAGGAAGTCAAGAGGTTGCTCGATAAAGGATTGCAATCGGATTATACGTTAACCGTAAATCTAGAGGAACAATCCGTCCGTGATGCAGAAGGATTCGAATCATCATTTGACATCGATCCTTACTGGAAGCAGATGCTGTTGAACGGATGGGATGAAATATCGATCACCCTCACCTATGTGGATCAGATCGAACAATATGAAAAATCAAGACAGGAGTGAAGTGTGTTGGGAATTTCTTAAATGGAACTGAGATCGTAAAAGCAGTAGAAAATTTGATGCATGACGTCCACAGGACACCTTTGAAACAGTCGAAAACCATTAACCGTCTAACAGGCCGTCAAGTCTTTTTGAAAATGGAGAATCAGCAACGGACCGGCTCTTTCAAATTGCGTGGAGCCTTGAATAAAATCTGTTCATTGACAGAGGAAGAGGCTTCACATGGAATCGTTTGTGCTTCAGCAGGCAACCATGCACAAGGGGTTGCGCTTGCAGCTTCAGAAAGAGGGATTTCAGCTAAAATCTTCATGCCGAAAAAAACGCCCCTCGCTAAAGTAGAAGCGACGAAATCGTATGGTGCTGAGATCAAGCTGACAGGTGAGACGTATCAGGAAGCTTTTACAGCTGCGAGTGAAGATATGCTTGCGAATGGATCTACCTTCGTCCATGCCTTTGATGATGTGAAAGTGATGGCCGGACAGGGAACAATCGCATTAGAAATGATGCAGCAATGTCCGGATTTGGATGCAATCGTTGTACCAGTCGGAGGTGGCGGCTTAATTTCAGGCATAGCTGTAGCGGCTAAGACCTTTCATCCACAGTTGAAGGTGATCGGGGTACAATCACAGGGAGCCCCGGCAACGTACAATCAGTTCACAGGGAAGAACACGGGATACATGAACCAGGCGAAAAGCATCGCGGATGGAATCGTCGTGAAAAAACCTGGGAAGCGCACCTATCCGGTCATTGAACAATTCGTCGATGAAATGGTGACGGTCAGTGATGAAGAAATCGCTTATGCCATCATGTTCATGCTCGAAAGGGAAAAGACGCTAGTTGAAGGAGCAGGTGCAGCAGCTGTTGCCTCTCTTCTATGCAACAAGATTGATGGTCAACGGAATAAGGTCGGCTGTATCGTTAGTGGAGGGAATGTCGATCTCAGTAAAATCGAACATTATAGGAAATTAAGTCATCGATTTCTGGATGAGAAACCGCTGACCTCAATGTCTTGAACTCGAATGATTGAGTGGGATTTTCATTAGAAGTAGGATAAAATAAAGAGTGTAAATGTTAGAAAAACCTTAGGAGAAAATGCCTAAGGTTTTTCTTTGGCACAATAGACTATAATGGAAAATAGATAGAGAACCAAAAGGGGTTGTATCCGATGAAGGATGAATTCGAATGGATCGAGAGCATCACACCAAAAAAGAATCATCAGCCGACAATGATCGAAGGGATTGGGGATGACGCAGCACTCATCCGCGCGGAAACAGAGTTCGATGATATTTTATGTGTGGATACGATGGTCGAAAACATCCATTTCAGCCGAAAAACGATGGGTCCTTATCAAATCGGGTACAAAGCTTTAGCTGTAAACATCAGTGATGTCGCTGCCATGGGTGGCGCACCGAAGTTTTACCTCGTATCGATCGCGATTCCTCAGGAATGGACAGAGGAAGAGCTTCAAGAGATCTACAAGGGAATGGAAGCACTCGCTGACAAATACAACGTTGATCTTATCGGCGGCGATACGGTCTCTACATCAGGTCCTCTCGTGATTTCAGTAACCGCTCAGGGCCGGGTCCAAAAGGGGCGAAAGCTGTTACGGAGAAATGCCCAGCAAGGTGATACTGTATTTTTGACAGGTCCAGTCGGTTTATCGGCTGCAGGACTTGAGCTTCTGTTGAACGATCAGGTTTCCAATGATTTCAAAAGACTGATCGATGCCCATCAGCTGCCAGAGCCGCAAGTAGGGGCGGGGTTGCTTCTCGCTGAGAGTGGGTTTAAAATTGCGTTAAACGATATTAGTGACGGACTAGCCAGTGAATCGCATGAAATTGCGGAAGCCAGCCAGGTCAGCATCCAGCTTCGATATGATCAGCTTCCTTCAGTTGATGAATACAATCACTTTAAAGCTGAACAAGTGTTGGACTGGATGCTTTATGGAGGAGAAGACTTTCAATTAGTCGGCTCTGTGCCGCGTGATGACTGGCCTGCTCTAGCAAAGCTTTTCAGTGAAAATGGACAACCGCTCCATGAAATCGGCGAAGTAGTGGAAGGGAACACAGGTGTCATCCTTCTGAAAGGCAACGATCTGATTCCGATTTCCAAAAAAGGTTATAATCATTTTAGTCAATGAGAACCAGGTGATAGAAATGGATACATTACAAATCAAACTGACAAGTCCAGAAGAAACGATACAGTTCGGAGCGCAGCTGGCGGAATACTTGAAGCCAGGCGATGTCATCACTTTAGAGGGTGACCTCGGAGCAGGGAAAACGACGTTTACGAAAGGACTTGCGAAAGGGTTACATATCAAAAGGGTTGTGAAAAGCCCGACGTTCACGATCATCCGTGAATATAAAGGACGCCTTCCCTTATATCACATGGACGTCTATCGCTTGGAAGACAGCGATGAAGACCTGGGTTTCGATGAGTATTTCGAAGGAGAGGGCGTAACGGTCGTTGAGTGGGCTCATCTCATCGAAGATTTTTTACCGGATGATCGGCTCGCAATCACGATCCGCCGTCTAAGTGATAATGAGCGTGAATTGACGATCGAACCGACAGGAGAACGTTCGAACAGCGTATGTGAGGAGTTTAGGAATGAAAGCATTAGCGATTGATACATCCAACCTTGTCATGGGTGTTTCTGTGATATCCGATGGCAAAATCGTCGGAGAACTGACGACGAATATGAAAAAGAACCATTCTGTGCGTTTGATGCCGGCGATCGACAGTCTTCTCAAAGAAGTCGATATGACACCGAAGGAACTCGACCGCATCATTGTAGCAAAAGGTCCTGGATCTTTCACAGGTGTCCGGATCGGCGTTTCTGTGGCAAAAACGATGGCATGGTCGCTCGGCATTCCGGTTACTGGTGTATCAAGCCTTGGGGTCCTAGCCCAGAACGGGAAGTATTTTGATGGATTGGTGTGCCCTTTGTTCGACGGCAGGAGAGGGCAGATTTATACCGGTCTTTATGGGGTATCGGATGGACGTTTCCAGCTTTTGCAGGAAGAGCGAATCATCCAGCTGACCGAGTGGCTCGAGCTGTTGGAGGAAGGATCTGAGAAGGTGTTGTTTTTAGGGAATGACCTTCCGCTCCATCAGGAGAAAATTGAAGAACGGTTCGGGGAGAGAGCTGTATTCGGACAAGCAGCCGATCATAATCCTCGTGCTTCAGAGCTTGCAGCACTTGGCGTGGAGCGAGAAGGAGAGGATCCTCACACCTTCACTCCAAGCTATTTGCGATTAGCTGAAGCAGAAGCCAAGTGGCTTGCGAACCAAAAAAAGTAGGTGCCTGAAATGGTTGAAAATCTGACTTTTCGCGTCATGACATTAGATGACCTCGAAGACGTGATGAAAATAGAAAAATCCTCTTTTCCGAATCCATGGATTCGGGAGCAAGGATGCATTTTACAATGAGGTCGTAAACAATCAGTTCGCCACCTATCTGATCCTCGAGGTGGATGAACGGCCGATCGGCTATTGTGGGATCTGGATCATCATCGATGAAGCGCATATCACGAATATCGCGATCATTCCTGAATTCAGAGGGAAGAAATACGGTGATGTCCTGATGAAAAAAGCGATGGAACAAGCTCGTACGATGGGTGCCAAGACGATGACACTCGAAGTCCGGTTAAGCAATGTGGTCGCGCAACGGCTCTATCGTAAATACGGATTCGAAAACGGTGGTATCCGGAAAAACTATTACACGGATAATGGAGAAGACGCGTTAGTAATGTGGGTGAATTTATAATGCAGGAAAAAGATGAAATCATATTAGGAATTGAAACAAGCTGTGACGAGACAGCAGCGGCCATTGTAAAAAACGGTACGGAGCTGCTTTCGAACGTCGTCGCCTCTCAAATTGAAAGCCATAAACGGTTTGGTGGTGTAGTACCGGAAATTGCGTCCCGCCACCATGTTGAACAGATCACAATTGTCATCGAAGAAGCGATGAAAGAAGCGGGCGTCGGTTTTGAGGATTTGTCTGCAATCGCTGTAACGGAAGGCCCTGGCTTGGTCGGTGCATTGTTGATCGGGGTCAATTCAGCGAAAGCACTCGCTTTAGCGCATAGCATACCGCTAGTATCGGTCCATCATATTGCTGGACATATCTACGCGAACCGCTTGCAGAAACCAATGGAAGAGTTCCCTTTGCTTGCGCTGGTGGTTTCGGGCGGTCACACTGAGTTGATTTTGATGCAGGAGCATGGATCCTATGAAATTATCGGGGAAACCCGTGATGACGCAGCCGGTGAGGCTTATGACAAGGTTGCTCGTACGTTGAAGCTTCCATATCCGGGTGGTCCGCATATTGATAAAATGGCGGCAGAAGGCACGACGGTCATCGATCTTCCGAGGGCTTGGCTCGAAGCCGATTCGTTCGACTTCAGCTTCAGCGGTCTGAAATCAGCGGTGATCAACACCCTTCACAATGCTTCGCAACGCGGGGAAGAGATCAACCCGAATGATCTTGCCGCAAGCTTCCAGGAGAGTGTCATCGACGTCCTTGTCGAGAAGACTTTTCGGGCTGCTAAGGAGTATGGCGTGAAGCAGGTTGTAGTAGCAGGTGGAGTAGCAGCGAATAGAGGCTTGCGGGAACGGCTGACTGGGCGGTTTGCTGAGGCAGGGATCCGGTTGTCGATCCCGCCGTTATGGTTATGTACCGATAATGCGGCGATGATTGCCGCAGCAGGTTCGATCGAGTACCAAAAAGGAAAACGCGCCGATATGAAGCTCAATGGTAACCCGGGATTGGAGCTGGAAGTATTTTAAGTGTGCCCGGCGTGGGTTCCGGCGTTTTTGCAGTTAATTTCTCGGAATTGTAGATAAAAACTTATTTTTGTAGTCAATTCTAAATTTGTGTAGTTCTACCCTGGATTTTTGTAGTTACTTTCTCGGCAGCTTGGTGGTAGAGCGTTATTTTTCAACTGAAATTTGATAAAACTCACACTTTGGTGAGTATTTACCATTAAATTGAACGAAAAGACCTGAATTGAGAAGCTTTTTCTTTATTCAGGTTGTTTTTTTGTACGCGGGAGATTAGCCAAGACCACGCTCATTTTTTTCAGTCTGATTACTACAATGTCGAAAAAGGAAAGCGGACTATAGTCGCTTTCCACCCGAACAATGTCTTTTTGAAGCTGAGGAATTTTGTTGGATTGAGGATTAAATGCAAGATTCCTCCCGTTTTTCAGCTGATTTCGCGATCGTGACAATCATCGAAATCGGGTTCTGCCATCGCCAAAGGCTTGGCTTTACCAAGTTTTCTTTAGTCGCTGATTATCAGGCGATGCGATTATCCCCAATTGTTGTGGATAAGGACAGCATCCACATCCAAATTGGAATACTCGATCAATCACCATAAATCGACAAAATGTATTATCCATCAATAATTTTGAAGGTGAATCTCAAGAAATCAAAAACGAGAAGAATGCCTTTTTAGCCATCCTTCCCCAATTTTTCGATGAGCCCCCTCAGTATGTGATCGAGTTGAAGAAACCCCAACAAGCCAGTGGTTTTTATGGGAAAAGGAAGTCTGTTTTAAAGGTCTATATTTCAATGGATGAACCCGAAGCCTTTAAAAAGGCAGTAGAATCAGAAATGGTCGAATAGCGTCGAAACGCAATGTGGAAAACTCTTATCCACAAGTTGTGAACAATGTGGATAACAGCTTGATACCAAAAGAAAATAAGCCCTTGTGGATGTGAATAATTTTTTGTGGATAAATTAAGGGTTTTGTGTGGATATTGTGGAAAAATCGACAATAAAACGGAAGAATTGCTACTGAATCTGTGTATAACTCTGTGGATTATGTGTATATGTTGATTGTTTTTGTCTGATAAAGAAAAATAAGGTTCGCAAAAAATCACACTAATCAAAAAAAGAGTCTAAATGTAAAAAAGAATGAAGGCTCAATGAGCCATTCATTCTTACCTACCCTTCCTAATTCAATTGTAAACTTTCCCATTCTTCCATAAGGTTCTCCAGCTCTTGATTGGATTCTTCCAGCTTTTGATTGTATTCCTGGGACTTTTCATAGTCTTGGAAGACTTCGGGCTTGCTGAGCTCGTTTTCATAGGTTTCGATTGCATTCTCTAATTCTTCGATTTTCACTTCAATCTCTTCGATTCGGCGGAGACGTTTCCGCTCTTCTTTTTTCGCCTGCTTATCAATCTGGAATTTTTCCTTCTGCTCTGTGGCAGGGGTGTGCTGCTGAAGTTGATTCTGCTCTTCGGCCTCAATCCGTTCAAGCTCCGCCTGTTCCGCTTTTTTCTCTGTATAATAGTCGTAATCACCAAGGTAGTTTTCCAGTCCATCTAGAGACAATTCTGCGACTCTCGTGGCGATCCGGTTGATGAAATAACGGTCGTGCGAGATGAAGAGGATCGTGCCCGGATAGTCGATCAAGGCGTTTTCCAAAACTTCTTTGCTGTCCAAATCCAGATGGTTCGTAGGTTCATCAAGAATGAGGACATTCGCTTTCTGCAGCATCAGCTTGGCAAGGGCGAGTCTAGCTTTTTGGCCACCGCTCAGTTCATTGACGCCTTTCAGGACATCATCTCCGCTGAAAAGGAAGTTTCCAAGAACCGTCCGGATATCCTTTTCAAGATGGGTAGGGTACTCATCCCAGAGCTCTTGCAACACGGTCTTATTACTATTGAGATTCGCCTGTTCCTGATCATAATATCCAATCTGCACATTAGAACCGAATTGGATTGTCCCATTTAATTTACGTTCGGGATACATGATGGTTTTGATCAACGTCGATTTGCCGATTCCGTTCGGTCCAACAAGCGCGATGCTTTCTTCTTTTTGAATCTGGGAATTGATGTTTCTCGCGAGAATTTCCTTGTTGTAGCCGATTGCCACATCATTAAGCTTCAGCACATCATTTCCAGTGGGGCGTTCAATTGTAAAACCGAACTGTGCGGATTTCTCACCGCCTTCAGGTCTGTCCAATTTTTCCATCTTGTTCAGCTGCTTCCGTTTGCTTTGTGCCCGTTTTGTTGTGGAAGCACGGGCGATGTTCCGCTGCACAAAATCCTGGAGCTTGGCAATTTCCGTCTGTTGTTTCTCGTATTCTTTCATTTCTTGCTCATATTGCTCGGCTTTCATTTCGAGGTATTTGCTATAGTTTCCGAGATACTTCTTGCTTTTTTGCCGTGAGATTTCATAAACCTGCGTGACGACCTTGTCAAGAAAGTACCGGTCATGGGATACGATGAGCAGTGCCCCAGGATAGGATTGAAGGTATCCCTCCAGCCAGTTCAGCGTTTCAATATCGAGATGGTTGGTCGGCTCGTCCAAAATCAAGAGGTCCGGACGGGTGAGAAGCAGCTTGACGAGAGCGAGTCTCGTTTTCTGTCCACCACTTAAAGAAGAGATCGGTTTATCATAATCCTCTTCAAAAAAACGGAACCCGTGAAGAATTGAACGTATATCATTCTCGTATTGATAGCCGCCTCTCAGCTGAAAGTCATGCTGAAGAGCATCGTATTCAGCCAGTACCTTAGTATAAGAAACCTCATCATTCAGGATATGCTCTTTCCCCATCTTCTCCTCAAGTGTACGGATCTGCTTTTCCATGTGTTGAAGATGACTGAAAACCCCGATCATCTCTTCCCATATCGAGTGATGGGATTCAAGGCCAGCATTCTGGGCGAGATACCCGATTTCGATTTCTTTCGGTTTCATGATGGAACCAGAATCATGGGAGAGCTGTCCGCTGATGATTTTCAGCAATGTGGATTTGCCTGCACCATTCCTGCCGACAAGCGCGATGCGGTCGCGGGATTGTACTTCAAGTTTAATATTCGATAAAATAAGGTCAGCACCAAAATATTTAGTTATGTCTTGGACTTGCATGACGATCATGTTTGTTCACCTCAGTAGTTGAGGTTCAAAGGTCAACGAATGATAAACGGCGAATTTCATCGTTACTCGGTTTTACCGGTCCTCATGTATCAATGACATACATTCCGGTCCTCAAAACCATCGTGCCTTGAACTTCTTGTTTCTAATTCGTTGATAGCATAATGAACCTTTGAACAGCTACTATTAGTGTAGCTTATCTTAGAAAGTTGAGGCAACCAAACAATATTCAAGGATTTGTGATAATTTCCCTTATTTGATGCCTTACTTTTTTATAAAAAAGGGTGTATAGTCTCTGTTAGGGTGGTGATTCTGTGGGCGATTTCACGCATTTCAATGATCAGGGCCGCGCAAGGATGGTCGATATTTCAGAAAAAGAAGAAACAGTCCGGACGGCAAGAGTACGAAGCAGTGTCCAGATGACTGAAGAAATTTACAACGCGATCCAGGGTGGTAAGGTCAAAAAAGGCGATGTCTTGTCCGTGGCCCAGGTTGCAGGGATCATGGCTGCCAAAAAGACTCCTGATATCGTTCCAATGTGTCATCCATTGCCTTTGAAAGCGGTAGATGTATCGTTTGACTGGAAAATCGAAGACAGCTATGAATTGCTCATCGATGTGATGGTCAAGACAAAGGGGAATACCGGGGTAGAGATGGAGGCTTTGACAGCCGCATCCGCAGTAGCTCTCACCGTCTACGATATGTGTAAAGCAATCGACAAAGGTATGGTGATCGGCCCGACTTACCTGCTTGAAAAGACAGGTGGTAAAAGCGGCGATTATCGTAAAAGATAAAACATAGATCAAACAATAGATTCAGTTGATGTTCTGATAACGAATGGAGGGGTCCGATGAGCGTTGAAGATCAAAAAATTCCGCAAGCTACAGCAAAACGTCTGCCATTGTACTATCGGTTTTTAAAAAATCTTTCTTCATCAGGAAAGCTTCGTGTATCCTCTTCTGAACTTAGTGAAGCTGTGAAAGTAGACTCTGCCACAATAAGAAGGGATTTTTCCTATTTTGGAGCACTAGGTAAGAAGGGTTATGGATACAATGTCAATTATCTGCTGACGTTTTTCAGGAAAACACTTGATCAAGATGAAGTGACAAAGGTCATGTTGATCGGGGTAGGAAACCTGGGGACAGCCCTATTGCATTATAACTTCTTGAAAAATGACAACACGCGTATCGAGTTGGCTTTTGACGTTGATGAAAAGAAAGTAGATACAGATATCAGTGGTGTGCCGATCCATCATTTGGATGATTTGAAGAATTTCGCT
Organism: Pseudalkalibacillus sp. R45; assembly: GCF_052246725.1. NCBI lineage: Bacteria > Bacillati > Bacillota > Bacilli > Caryophanales > Fictibacillaceae > Pseudalkalibacillus > Pseudalkalibacillus sp. R45. The sequence goes on from NZ_JBQQCL010000023.1 coordinate 23,488, forward strand.
GACGCTGACGTGTCCGTCGCAATCTTGACTGTTCCTGCTAACAACGCACAGTCTGTAGCAGATCAATTGGTTGGAATCGGGGTCAAAGGGATCCTGAACTTCACACCAGCACGACTGACGGTACCCGAACACGTACGCATTCATCACATAGATCTTGCAGTTGAGTTGCAATCGTTAATTTATTTTTTAAAGCATTACCCGTTGGATTAATTTGTTCATCCATTTTTTGAGGGAGGTGACCAGGATGCTTGGTCCAGGAAGTTGGATAATAATCGGAGTTGTGGCACTATTGATTTTCGGCCCTAAAAAGTTGCCTGAGCTTGGAAGAGCGGCAGGAAAAACGTTGAAAGAGTTCAAGAACGCAACAAGCGGTCTTGTAGAAGACGATGATGATAAAAAGAAAGAAAAGAAGAACAATCAAACGAAAACAGATGAGGAATAGATAGGAAGGTAGTTTTGTATGACGGAAAAACAAATGACACTTCAAAATCATATTGAAGAACTACGCAAAAGGGTTTTTATCGTCATACTTGTTTTTGTAGGAGCGTTCATTGCGGGCTTCTTTCTAGCGATGCCGCTTATACAATATTTGCAGCAAACCCCTGAGGCGGCTGGATTGGAGCTGAACGTCTTCAATCTGACAGACCCTTTGAGGGTATTCCTGGATTTCGCCTTTCTGATTGCGTTATTGATCACTTCGCCGATTGCACTTTTTCAGCTTTGGGCGTTTATAAGTCCTGGTTTGTATGAAAAAGAGCGACAGACGACGCTGATGTATATTCCGCTTACCTTCATATTGTTTTTAGCGGGATTATCCTTCTCCTACTTCATTTTGTTTCCATTCGTCATCGATTTCATGAACGGTCTGGCTGATCTTTTGGGAGTAGAAGAAGAGTATGGAATCAATGAATACTTCCATTTCCTATTCAGGTTGACGCTGCCATTCGGGATTCTGTTCCAGTTCCCGGTTGTGATCATGTTTTTGACGCGGTTAGGGCTGGTGACGCCGTCTGTACTTCGTAAAATACGAAAGTATTCCTATTTTGTCTTGCTCGTGGTAGCAGGGCTGATCACACCGCCAGAGCTCATCTCACATTTAATGGTGACAGTGCCGTTGATCCTGTTATATGAAATCAGCATCCTGATCTCTGGATTCGCATATCGAAAAGCGATGAGGACAGCAGCAAAAGCAGAAGAGGAAGAAGACAGTGCATGATTATGAAAGTGATCGCCTCAGGGTGGTCGCTTTTTTTGCACAGTTAGAAAGTTTAAATACTTTCTTCAGTATAAGGACAGCTATGGCTCAGCCATCGCCAAAGGCTTGGCTTTACCAAGCTTTCTTTATGGGAAGAGGAGTGAACAGAATAATTAGGAAAGTGAACAGAATATTTGAAGAAGTGAACAGATTAATTAGAAAAGTGAACAGAAAAAAACAAGCCCGCTCTGAGGCAAACTTATTCCCAAAAATCAAAAAAGGACTGCGCCTGCAGTCCTCTTCTATTTCTTATTTTTCATCTTATTTATCTTTCTCCGTAATTCGATCATCCGGTATGCATTGAAGAAGTCGTATGCTGCGAGGGCCATGTTGATGAGCGGCCAGAACGACCATACCCCGTATTCTCCTGCATAGAAGATCGCTAAATACGTAAAGATCACGCCTAAGATGAAATAGGCGAAGATCCAAAATGTCGGTGAAAATTTCATAGTAAGCCTCCAATGATAAGTTGAGTGCTCTGTAGTTGTTTTTCAAGCTCTTGTATTTCGTCCCGGAAGACCACTTGTACAAGCATGACCGAGGTATTGACGGCAACATGTGCCACAATCGGTACGATCAAGCGCTTCGTTTTCACATATAAAAAACTGAAGGTGAACCCAAGCGCTGCATACACGAGAAGATGAGTGAAGTCTCGATGGACGACAGCGAATATAAGAGAGCTGATTGAAGCAGCTATGATGAAATTAGTTCGTTTATAGATTGTGCCAAAAATGACTTTCCGAAACACGATTTCTTCAAGGATCGGACCGATGACAGAAACCACAAGAATCAGTAATGGAACTGATAATGTCAAATCTACGATCATCTCCGTGTTCTTTGAGCCTGGCTCTACTCCAAAAACCTGCATTTCAATCGTAGCTGCGATGATTTGTGCAATGAAAACCATCGGGACACCAAGTAATGCCCAGCCGATGGTCTGCGGAATCGTCGCCCGCTCATCCCGGTACATCGGATTTTTGATATCCGGTATCAACATGATCAGTATGATAATGAGACCGATGGAAAAGCTGATCACGTTCCACAGTCCGGGAATTTTTTCTCTTGGAACATCTAATGAGAGTAAAAGCTGACCCCCGACGATTCCAGAAAGCAGCATCAATATATATATGATTAGGATCCATGCGTATCGTTTGTTCAAACTTTTCTCCTCTTTCATTCGAGATTTCTCGTTGACTCAATGCCCCATTTTAACATAGATTCTTCTGAAATTCCTTTTTCATGAATTCAGCAAAAATGAATTAAGAAAATTTCATCTTTCTACTTGCAAAAAAAATCAAGATTGATTAATATTAAAACTGGAATTAGCACTCGCTTGTTAAGAGTGCTAATAAATTAAAAAATTATCCTTGAGGAGGGTGTTTCACTTGTTAAAGCCGTTAGGTGATCGTATTATCGTCGAGCTTGTTGAAGGCGAAGAAACAACTGCGAGCGGAATCGTACTTCCAGACTCAGCAAAGGAAAAGCCGCAAGAAGGTAAAATCGTTGCAGTAGGTACAGGCCGAGTAACAGATAATGGAGAAAAGGTTGCTCTTGAAGTGACTGAAGGAGACACTGTTATCTATTCCAAATACGCTGGTACTGAAGTGAAATATCAAGGTAAAGAATACTTAATCCTACGTGAATCTGACGTATTGGCTATTGTTGGGTAAGCGTTGACTGTGAGTTCTTGATAGGGGTAATCCCTACATATAACCAATCAAGGAGGTTCTTTTAAAAATGGCTAAAGATATTAAATTTAGTGAAAATGCGCGTCGCTCCATGCTTCGTGGTGTGGATGCTCTTGCTGATGCAGTAAAAGTAACTCTTGGACCAAAAGGACGTAACGTGGTTCTTGAGAAAAAATTCGGTTCTCCACTTATCACAAATGACGGTGTAACCATCGCAAAAGAAATCGAACTTGAAGATGCATTCGAAAACATGGGTGCAAAATTGGTTTCAGAAGTTGCGAGCAAGACAAACGATGTAGCTGGTGACGGTACCACTACAGCGACAGTCCTTGCACAAGCAATGATCCGTGAAGGATTGAAGAATGTAACATCTGGTGCAAACCCGATGGTCATCCGTAAAGGAATCGAAAAAGCGACAGCTGCTGCTGTTGAAGAGCTTAAGAAAATTTCTAAGCCTATCGAAGGCCGCGAGTCCATCGCACAAGTAGCTGCAATTTCTTCAAGTGACAATGAAGTCGGACAATTGATTGCTGAAGCGATGGAGCGCGTTGGAAACGACGGCGTTATCACAATCGAAGAATCTAAAGGATTCGCTACTGAACTAGAAGTGGTAGAAGGTATGCAATTCGATCGTGGATATGCTTCTCCATACATGGTGTCAGACTCTGACAAAATGGAAGCAGTACTCGAGAATCCATACATCCTTGTAACTGACAAGAAAATTGGAAACATCCAAGAAGTACTTCCTGTACTTGAGCAAGTCGTACAACAAGGTAAGCCGATCTTGATCATCGCTGAAGATGTTGAAGGTGAAGCTCTTGCAACACTTGTTGTGAACAAACTTCGCGGTACATTCAATGCAGTAGCTGTTAAAGCTCCTGGATTCGGTGACCGTCGTAAAGCGATGCTAGAAGACATTGGTATCTTGACTGGTGCAGAAGTGATCACGGAAGATCTAGGTCTAGACCTAAAATCTGCAAACATCGGTCAACTTGGTACAGCGTCTAAAGTTGTGGTTACAAAAGAAAACACAACAATCGTTGAAGGTGCTGGAGATTCTGAAAAGATCGCTAGCCGCGTGAACACAATCCGAGCGCAAATGGAAGAAACAACTTCTGAATTCGATAAGGAAAAATTACAAGAGCGTCTTGCTAAGCTTGCAGGTGGAGTAGCAGTCATCAAAGTCGGTGCTGCAACTGAAACTGAATTGAAAGAACGCAAGCTCCGTATCGAAGACGCATTGAACTCAACTCGCGCAGCAGTTGAAGAGGGTATCGTATCTGGTGGTGGAACTGCACTAGTGAACGTATTGAAGGCTGTCCAAGCAATTGAAACAGCTGGAGATGAAAAAACGGGTGTGAAAATCGTTCTACGTGCCCTTGAAGAACCAATTCGTCAAATCGCACACAACGCTGGTCTTGAAGGATCTGTTGTCGTTGAACGCTTGAAAGGTGAAGACCTCGGAATCGGCTTCAACGCATTGACTGGCGAATGGGTTAACATGATTGACGCTGGTATCGTAGACCCTACAAAAGTTACTCGTTCTGCACTTCAAAACGCTGCATCCGTATCAGCAATGCTTCTTACAACTGAAGCAGTCATCGCTGACAAGCCGGAAGAAAACAACGGCGGAGGCGGAATGCCTGATATGGGCGGCATGGGCGGAATGGGTGGAATGGGCGGCATGATGTAATCTACCCCCCCTAACCCTTTAATTAAACGGAAGATGTGTGTTCATACTTTTCCTCATAGCGGGTAAAAGATGCTCATCTCAGAAGGTCTGCCATCAGTTTACTGAACTGATGGCAGGCCTTTTATATTAGAGTTCATGTGAACATATTATTTTTGTCAGTATGTTCTAACCTTTGAAATTGGAGCATTTTTCAGCAACGTGCAATTAAATCTGCCCCCAAAATAGGAATACCTATCTTCCACGTTAACAGGTTATCCTAATATTGTCTGACTTCATTCGTACTGTGTTACGAACGGTATACAGACATGTTCAAGAAGGGGGCATAGATGTGGATATAAGGAAAAACGACAATGACTCTCTGGAACAACATGCGAAAAATAAAAATAATGAGGATAAAAAAGAACCACAGCCTCGTGATACCTGCTTTGAATTAGGTACTGATGGCAGTTGGCAAATTTGTTGCTGCGACGATGAAGGGGAAAAATGTAGTTGTACAGGTATCATGTAATACAACCTGCTAAAAAAAAGTCCATTTTACGTTGGTAAATGCCAGTATACTTTAAAGATTTGTCACTTTTGTCATTAGAATGATCTAAATCTCATCTATAAAAGACTACTTCCTATAGAAAAGGAGGTAGTCTTTTTGTTATGTATTACAATTGTGTATCGCTTGCCGATATGACTTGCAATTTATGTCGAAAACCTTCATATTTAAAAGAAAAGGAGGCCCGACATGCGACGCGATATACAACCGAATGAACGAGCATTCTCTACCAAGGAAGTAGCAGAAGAAGTAGGAATTGCCACGCCAACTGTCCGTAAGTATGGGCAAATCTTAGAACGGAACGGTTACGAGTTTTTGAAAGATGGGGATCGGCGTATCTTTGTCCAATCTGATATCGAAGCGCTTGTAGCGTTACGCGATACGGACAAGCCCCTAGACCATACAGCGAAAGAGCTTGTTTCTCAACAGAAAGAAAAATTACTAAGCTCCAATGAAACAGACATAGCGCTAACCGATACATATGAAAATGTGCCCTACGACCCTAACCAATTAAAAGAAGTTTTAAAGTATGTCGTTCATGAACTCTCAGCGACACGTGAAATGAATGCCCAATTGACAAACGATATGGCACAGCTAAAAACAACGGTTTCCCGACTCCAGAATGATCACCATGCGATTAGTTCAAATATCGGAAATTCAGCACAAAAAACGAATGTTAAGATAGAAAAATTATCCAAACAACAACAGACTCATTACGAAGATTTGTTGGAACGTGAAAAAACTCATTATGAAACCTTGCTGCAACAAGAAAAGCAAAGAAGTGAAGAATTACAACAGGAACTACGAAATATGAGACAAGAACAGATTAAAGAATGGCGTCTACAGAATGATTTCAACAAACGATTAGAAGAAGCGATCCAACAAAAACCCAAAGGAAAACGGAACGGGCTTTTCTCTTTATTCCGAAGTAAATAGCCTGATGTATCAGTTAAACTCAGTTACAAGAAAATTGGGAGAGCGGTAAGCGATATGCATATGAACAATGAAAATTTTTAAACAGGAAAAATAGAATATATACATGGTGAGCTGGTCAAAATGTTTGGTCGGTTCTTTTTGTTTTGTATCGACAGGCGATATCGATACTTATTTAAAACGTTTAAATCGATAACTTTGTTTCTATGATGGGTGCATGTATATCGACAGGCGATACATGAACTCCCACTTGTAATAATGCACACTAATGAGGGTTGTGCTTAGCGGTACATAATTAACTTGACCCAGGTCCACAATTGATTAGTGCGGTTTTTTGTGTATCGCAGGGTGATATCAAGAGAAGCTAAATCGCTTCTGTTATTTCTATGCCTTCACAATTTTGCAAATCTCAACAAATTTCCCGAGAAATATCTGCAAATTCTGATTGGGATTCGACAAAAATTAATATTTCAACACTTTCCTTACCTTATAGTTAACGTTACAAAGCAGGGCGTTACGATGTATTGTCTCATTGTTCCTGCGATGCTTTTGAACCTACAAGTGGAGGTTTTTTCTGTAAGTAGAGGTAGGGGTATAATGTTATCTTCAAAAACGATGTCGCTACATTCTGGAATGCGCATGCTGGATTGTAATGCATCATTAGATCGAGCAAATAATGAAAAAATCATCTGCATAATGATCAACTTTTTGGTTAATCTATGACTGCATTAGAAATTGCGGAAATAGGAGGATTTTTAAGATGACTAAAAAGTTAATTGCAGTATTTTTTGCAGCAGCGCTTGTTCTTACATCTCTAGGGGCACCAGCGTTAGCTAATATGGATGATGATAATCGGATCATGAATGAAAACAACGACAGAGATCGAATCGGAACAGGTATCCGTACCGATAAGGACAATGACAGAGTTGGCATTCGCGATGCTGATGATCGTGTTGGAATCCGTGAAACACCCGCTCCAAGAGATCGAAACTGGGAATGGATCGGCCTAGCTGGTCTTCTGGGACTATTAGGACTTAGAAGAAGAAACGATCGCAGAGTAACAGACTGATATGGGACCCTATACTCCACTTTTGGAGTATAGGGATTTTTTTGTTTTAAGGTACAAGGATGTTTCTGCTCTTAAAAAGTGTAAAATGTAAACTTTGGCCGGAATAGTGCTGAAAACCGCCGGATTAATAGTGAAATCGGCCGGAATACTTGCTAAACTGGCCGGAATCAGAGCAAAACCTGCCGGATTCTATGAACCACACTTCCCCCTCAAATTTTCACTTTGTGTAATTCTCCATACAATCGTATCCACCAGCATGCCAATTTGTTACAATATGAGTGAATATTACAAATTAACAAGGATTTTGTCTATTCGTTACGAAATTATAATGGATGAGACTTTTGAACGTTAATAGATCAGTCGATTCATAGGGACAAATCATTGATCCTATGACCGTGACAAAATTCTAAATGAGTTTCTTCTTGTTTTCGATAACTTTTACAGGAATCAAGGCGGCAGGTAGATTGCTAGAGGGGGATTGTATTAAATGGCAGCAAACAACATCAGATATGAGTCATATCATCCACAATTAGAACAAATCGTTGAAAACGTAGAGAAAGTAATGGTCGGAAAGAGAAAAGCGACCGAATTAAGTATCATTTCATTATTGACCGGGGGACACATTTTACTTGAAGATGTGCCTGGTGTCGGGAAAACAATGATGGTCCGTTCCATCGCTCAATCGGTTGGAGCGAAATTCAATAGGATCCAGTTCACACCCGATCTTTTACCGTCGGATTTGACCGGTGTATCCGTTTATAACCAAAAGACGATGGAATTCGAATTCCGCCCAGGACCACTCATGGGGAATATTGTGCTCGCCGATGAGATCAATCGGACGTCACCGAAGACACAGTCTGCACTTTTAGAGGCGATGGAGGAACAGAGCATCACTGTTGATGGTTTTACCCATCATTTACCGAAACCGTTCTTTGTCATGGCTACACAGAATCCAATCGAATATGAAGGTACATATCCATTGCCTGAAGCGCAGCTGGACCGTTTCCTTCTGAAAATCAATATGGGCTATCCATCTGCGAACGAAGAGCTTCAGGTTTTGACAAGAAATGAAAGGGAGCATCCGATCGATGATCTGAAGCCTGTCCTCCAGCTCGATGATTTGCTCGAATTGCAGCAACAGGTGAAGGCTGTCTATGTTGAGGAAACAGTAAAACAATACATTATCGACATGGTCATCCGGACAAGAAAACACAGCGGAATCCATCTTGGTGTGAGTCCTCGTGGTTCATTAGCGCTCATGAAGACTGCACAAGCTTATGCTCTTTTGTTGAACAGAGACTATGTCGTACCTGACGATGTGAAATATTTAGCGCCGCACGTACTTTGCCACAGGATCATTTTAAAGCCTGAAGCACGTTTTGATGGGTACACACCCGAGAAGATCGTCGAAGAGATTTTGGATCGTACGCCAGTCCCGGTGCTTAGGAAAGAAAAAGCATGATCAAAAAAAGACTGGCTGAATACCGCACAATTTTCGGGATCATAGGGATCGTCCTATTGTTAGGGAGTTCATTTTCCTATGCGATGTTTCAAGGTGGATTCGTTAGCTGGTTTCTGTTCTATTCCGTACTACCGCTTGTATTGTATACCGTCTTCATATTGACATTCCGTCTATCGAGGCTTTCTGTAGAACGGCAGATCAATAAATTGAATTTCATTGCTGGAGAAAAGATGGAGGTAACCATCACCATTACCAGCGGTTTGCCGATTCCGTTGTTCTTTTTAGTGGTGAAAGACGAATTGCCAAGACTGATGGCTCCACAAGCGGATGATCAGGGATACAGCTATCAATCGGGAGCTAAAGCCCTGTTATTCCCACTCTTTAAAAGAAGGATCACCTTCACTTACCTCGTGAAGCCTGTTCCGCGTGGTATCCATAAGTTCAAAGCGGTGACATTGGAATCAGGAGACTTGTTTGGTTTCATTTCCAAATCGGTACAAATTCCGTTGAAGAAAACAATACAAGTTTATCCGAAGACACATTCGTTGGCAGGGTGGAATATATTCGAAACCCATCCTTCTGGAATGAAACGTGCAGGAAAGCAAGCCCAGCAAGATTTCACTTCTGCTGTGAGCATACGGGATTATACACCAGGAGATAAGCTGAGCTGGCTGCATTGGAAAGCGACAGCACGGTCAAACAAGCTGGTAACGAAGGTATTTGAAACGCAGCGGAATGATGATTTCGTCATTTTTCTTGATGGAAGCCATCCAAGCTATCAGCGGAATGGGCAGCAGTCATTTGAAAGGGCTGTCTCTCTCGCTGCATCGATATTGAAGTATTCGATCAGCAAAGGGACATCCGTCGAATTTCACAGCGTTTCGAAAGAACATACGAACATGTCATTTCAATCTGGACAAAATTTCGAAGCCAAGCTCATGTATCATCTTGCCAGGATACAGCCTGATACGAAAACACCGCTCTCAAATGTTTTGAAAAGGGAAGTTCATGAGATGTCGAAAGGCGTTTCTGTTCTGATCATCAGTCCGGATCTTTCTGATACATTCGTGCATACGATTGAACGAATGGCTGCGAATAAAATACAGACGATTTTCTTTTATGTGGCGAAGCAGAAAATCCTGTCGGATGAAGAAAAACATCTTTTGACCAGATTGCGCGCACGCGAGATCACCGTTTATCCAGTGAATCATGACGACTTTAGTGAAGTCGTGAAGGCAGGTGTTAAAAATGCCACAGTATGAGAATGAGCATAAGTTTTCGGTAGGTTCATTCCTCTTATATATGCTTGGATTTCTGTTGTTTTGGGAATGGCTGCGTCCATTGTCGACATTTACAAATACGGATTACCTGTCAATTTTTGTCTTGTTTTCAGCCTTTCTTTTTACACTCTCATACTTTGAGTTATCGATTTGGGTGGCATTCCCAATCAAGCTTTTGGCTTTAGCCTATGCCTTGCACTCAATCTATTTTCCAGTCTCTTTTTTCGATTTCCAGTGGGTGAGCTATCTATTGGATGACCTTGCAGGGAGCCTGAAAAATGCATTTTCACGTGATTGGGAAGGTATGACCAGCATCAGCAGAACGTTTTTGTTCCTGGTCTTGTTATGGCTGATCAGCTATTTGATGCATTACTGGCTCATCCAGGCACGCAGAATCTTTCTGTTTTTTATCATAACGGTTCTATATGTAACGGTGGTCGATACGTTCACGATGTATGATGCTTCAAGTGCAATCGTGCGGACAGTGATCATCGGTTTCGTACTCTTAGGAATCCTGAGGTTCATACGGATCATCGAATTGAAGGGATTCAGAGTCCACCAACACCAGTTTCCGCTTATGTGGATCGTGCCGCTGGCGATATTGATCGCATTTTCTTCTGTCCTTGGTTATTTCGCTCCAAAAGCTGCACCGCAATGGCCGGATCCAGTACCGTTTATTACTGCTGTCGGAAACCAGACAGATGAAGGGGATGGACCGGGTAATGGCGGAGGGATCCAAAAGATCGGCTATGGAACGAATGACAGTCGTCTGGGAGGGCCATTCGTGTTTGACGACAACCCGGTTTTCATGACCACGATTGAGGACCTGCACTACTGGCGAGTCGAATCGAAAGAAGTTTATACAGGATTAGGCTGGGATACAAATCCTGCAGAGCCTCCAAGCGAGGCAGTTCAACCGGATGATGTCTCACTAGATTCCATTCATGCTGTCACCTACGATGACAATGTACGTTCAGAAGATTTGACAGCAAAAGTAGAAGTTTTGAGGAATAACCCGTATCCATTCATAGTTTATCCTGGCGAACTTCAGTCTGTTGAAAGTGAAGAAGAGCGGGATTACCAGATGAATACGATCACAAATAAATTGATGACCTTCGAACAAGCGGGGGAATCCGGACTAGAAGAATATACAGTCAATTATAAGGTGCCGGAGTTTTCTGAAAAAGTGCTGAAGAACAGCAGCACCGATTATCCGGCTGAAATAACTGAACGCTACCTTCAACTTCCCGAGGATCTCCCGGAAGAAATCCAAGAGCTCACAGAAGATATCACCGCTGATGAAGAAGATCCTTATGGCAAGGCAAAAGCTGTGGAGGGGTATTTTGCAGCGAACGGATTTTCATATAATACGACAGACGTAGCGGTTCCCGGTCGCAATGATGACTATGTCGCTCAATTCTTATTCGAATCGAAGCTCGGTTATTGTGATAACTTCTCGACATCCATGGCTGTCATGCTTCGGACGATTGGGATTCCGACACGCTGGGTCAAGGGATTCACCCGTGGAGACTATGAACAGACACTTGAAGATGGACGTCGTATGTACGAAGTCACGAATTCAAACGCTCATTCCTGGGTGGAAGTCTATTTTGAAGGGGTCGGCTGGGTTCCATTTGAACCGACACAAGGCTTTTTGGACTTGCCTAACTTTGTAAGTGATTATGAGGAAGAAAATGCAGAAGTGGATGCGCCTGAAGAAAATGATCAACAGGAAGAGCAGGCTCGAAACGAAGATGACTCTACTGGATCCGCTGGTTTTCAGTTCCCTATCGATCTCGATAAAGTCCTCACATGGTTGAAATGGACTTCGTTGACACTTGTGACACTGTTGGTAATTTCAGGTTTAGTTGGATTCTTGACCCGTAAAAATTGGCTTCATAAATACTTCCTATGGCGGTACAGAAAACGTAAGGATGATGATGAGCGTGTGTTTAATGATGCGTATCATCGACTGCTTTGGCTGCTGGAGCAATACGGGATCAAGAAGCGTCCGCAGCAAACCTTGCGTGAGTATGCATTGGAAGTCGACCGTTACCTTGATACGGGAGATATGAGGATCTTGACGAAGAAATATGAACATACCCGTTATAGCAACAACCCAAATCAAGTGGATTGGTCTGATACAAAGGAATTGTGGGAAAATTTAATTAAAAGGATACGACCTTGACCGCGCCATAGGCGACTGTTAGAATAAATCCATATTTTATACGGATAACTCTACTCCCTTCATATATGTTCGGGGATATGGCCCGGATGTTTCTACCAGATCACCTTGAATGATCTGACTATGGAGGCAGGCCTGTTTGTGCATGTCAACCAGAACCCTGCCTTCATTGGTCTGGGTTCTTTTTCTTTTTATCAAGTGGCTCTGTGAAGCTTTTTCTAGTTTTTAATTTCGCAAAATCAACTATTAGGAATAAAAAGCTCATCGAAAAAGGGGAAAAGAAAGGTTAACGAGTAACCCTAAATGAAGGGTAGTACGATTCGAGATAGTAGACAAACTAAATAATAGATCCGTTAGAGAGGTGGCTGACATGAATTCAACTGAAGAAATGATTATCGTACTGGACTTTGGCGGCCAGTACAATCAATTGATTACAAGACGTATCCGTGACCTTGGGGTATATAGTGAGCTCCATTCACACAAAATCACTGCAGAAAAGATCAAGGAACTGAATCCGACAGGGATCATTTTCTCAGGAGGACCGAACAGCGCCTATGCGCCTGACTCTCCAAAATGTGATGAGCGAATTTTCGAGTTGGGCATTCCGATTTTGGGCATTTGCTATGGGATGCAATTGTTGACGCATCACTTCGGCGGAAAGGTTGAAAAAGCGAACCATCGTGAGTACGGAAAAGCGACGGTTGCTTCGAGAAATTACAACGACCTGTACAAGGACCTGCCTGAAGAACAAACAGTATGGATGAGCCATGGTGATTTGGTTGTAGCTCCTCCAGAAGGGTTCCAGACGGATGTCACAAGTCCTTCATGTCCTGTAGCTGGCATGAGCGATCCATCACGTAACCTGTATGGCGTTCAATTCCATCCTGAAGTAAGACACAGTGAATTCGGGATTGAATTGTTGAAGAACTTCGTCATGAACATCTGTAAGTGTGAAGCACTCTGGTCGATGGAAAACTTCATCGAGGATGAAATCGAAAAGGTCAGAGAAATCGTCGGGGATAAGAAAGTCCTTTGCGCCCTAAGTGGCGGAGTGGATTCTTCTGTTGTCGCAGCGCTTATCCAAAAGGCGATCGGTGACCAGCTCGTCTGTATGTTCGTCGACCACGGATTGCTGCGTAAAGGGGAAGCGGACAGCGTCATGAAAACTTTCGGTGAATCGTTCAATATGAATCTCATCAAAATCGATGCAAAGGATCGTTTCTTAGGAAAATTGGAGGGTGTAACTGACCCAGAGCAGAAAAGGAAAATCATCGGGAACGAATTCATCTATGTGTTCGATGAAGAAGCGTCCAAGCTAGAAGGAATCGATTATCTTGCGCAAGGAACGTTATATACAGATATCATCGAGAGCGGTACAGATACAGCCCAAACGATTAAATCACATCATAATGTCGGCGGTTTGCCGGAAGATATGAAGTTCCAATTGATCGAGCCGTTGAATGCTCTATTCAAGGATGAAGTTCGTAAAGTCGGTACGGAATTAGGGCTCCCTGATGAAATCGTCTGGCGTCAGCCGTTCCCAGGGCCGGGACTTGGAATCCGTGTCCTTGGAGAGGTAACTGAAGAAAAGCTGAAGATCGTGCGGGATTCGGATGCAATTTTAAGAGAAGAAATCAAGAATGCAGGATTGGACCGTGAAATCTGGCAATACTTCACTGCACTTCCGAACATGAGAAGTGTTGGTGTTATGGGTGATATGAGAACCTATGACTACACAGTCGGAATCCGTGCAGTCACTTCCATTGACGGGATGACTTCCGATTGGGCACGAATCCCATGGGAAGTCCTTGAACGGATTTCAAATCGGATCGTAAACGAAGTCGATCATGTGAATCGTATTGTCTATGACGTCACCTCTAAGCCGCCATCAACAATCGAATGGGAATAAATCAAATTAAGCGGATAGAACGTGGATGTGTCGACGCGGAAGGAAACGAACAATAGCAACAACCAAGATAATGAACGTTCGGTTTTTTGTTGACATTTTTCGTCAATCGCATTACACTAATGAAAAATAAAGATTAACAACATCGTCGTATAACGTCGGGGATATGGCCCGAAAGTTTCTACCAGGCTACCGTAAATAGCTTGACTACGAGGGATGGTTCAATTGGGATAACCTTGTTTGTATTGGGTGTGTTCCCATTCCCTTGTTTGTCAAAGCTTCAGGTATCATGCCTGAAGCTTTTTTGTTCGATTTTTATCAGTGCCAGGCACCATTTTGGAAGCCTTGGTACGTAAGGGTTTTGAAAGTGTGCCTGGCACCATCTGAGAACCCTTGGTACCATTGACTTCTTTTTTGGTGCCAGGCACCGGGGAAGCAAAGAGGAAAAGGAGTGTTTGGGGAATGGATCGTTTTTTTGGATTTAAGGAGTATGGAACAACATACAGAAAAGAGTTCATCGCTGGTCTTACTACGTTCTTATCTATGGCTTATATTTTATTCGTCAACCCGGCGATTCTAGGTGATGCAGGGATGGACAAAGGCGCTGTCTTCGTAGCGACGGCCCTTGCAGCAGCAATCGGTACACTAATCATGGGATTATTGGCGAACTATCCGATTGCGCTGGCACCGGGAATGGGTTTGAATGCCTTTTTCACCTATTCCGTCGTCATGGTCATGGGGATTCCCTGGCAGACCGCCCTTGCTGGAGTACTTGTTTCCGGTCTTGTCTTCATCGTTATCACTGTTTTAAAAATCAGAGAAACCATCATCAATGCGATTCCTCAAGAGTTGAAGTTTGCTGCGGCAAGCGGGATCGGGTTGTTTATCGCTTTTATTGGATTACAAAACGCGGGAATTGTAGAGAATAACGATTCGACACTCGTACAGCTTGGGAATTTGTCTAGTGGGGATACGTTACTTGCTATCTTCGGACTGATCACGATCGTCATTTTCATGGTACGAGGAATCAAAGGCGGAATCTTTTACGGAATGGTCCTCACTGCAATTGTCGGCCTTGTTTTTCAACAGATTCCACTGCCGTCAGGTATTGTCGGTGCGGTTCCGAGTTTAGAACCGACTTTCGGTGAAGCGGTTAAACATTTAGACCAGATTACGACCATCGATATGCTTGTCGTCGTATTGACTTTCTTGTTCGTCGACTTTTTTGACACAGCTGGAACGCTTATGGCAGTTGCTTCCCAGGCAGGCCTGATGAAGGATAACAAGCTTCCGAGAGCCGGACGTGCACTTATGGCTGACTCATCTGCAACAGTAATCGGAGCGGTCCTTGGAACATCTACTACTACGGCTTATATCGAATCTTCTTCAGGGGTGGCAGCCGGAGGACGTACAGGGTTCAGCTCAGTCGTCACAGCAGGCTTCTTCTTATTAGCACTGTTATTCTCACCATTGCTTGGCGTTGTCACACCTTCTGTAACGGCACCCGTACTGATCATCGTCGGTGTCTTGATGGTAGCTGTACTCGGAAAAATCGAATGGCATCGTTTCGAAATAGCAGCGCCAGCCTTTCTGACAATCATCGCCATGCCATTGACATACAGCATTGCGACAGGAATTGCGCTCGGATTCATCCTTTATCCGATCACGATGCTCGTTAAAGGGAAATCGAAAGAAGTTCACCCGATCATGTATTTCATGTTCTTCATCTTTATCTTGTACTTCGCTTTTCTGGCGTAGTTGGTATTTGTAAAAAAGAATCAGGGGATGGCCTGGAATACTTCAGGTCATCCTTTTCATTTCATTTAAAGGGCAACTAAGGCTTTTCTATATAGTGAGCAGATTATTGCTAAAAGCGAACAGAATATTTCAGTAAGTGAACAGATTATGTTGGAAAGTGAACAAATTGACCTCTGAAGTCCTTCCAAAAACATGTTTCACCGATGTTTTTCCTTATGCCTGAAAGAACGTGATTTTAGTCCTGGTAAAAGTCGATAAATAAAAATACTTGTAACAAAAATGAAATATAAAAAATCGATAAATATAACAAATATAGGTTTAGATAGGTGTGTCCTAAAGGAATTATATACGTAATCCAACAACAGGTTAAAATTACCAAAAATAATGGTCTAAGGCCTTTTTACCCTGATATGATAAGTGAAAATACCTTGAATTCAAGATGTTAGTGCGGAGGAATCAATTAAAATACAAATATTTACAGTTTTACATTAAAATCAATTTTGACGGGTATGTCATTGTTTGGTAGTTTTTCCTTATGATATGAACAATTTTTGTAATTTCAGACCATAAACAGTCGATTTTTGGAGGATGTCTTCTATGAAACTTGTAATCGATGAAACATTAGGTGACTTTCAAATGGAAGGTGTAGTCATCAAACCGGTGAACACGAAAAAGGGTCTTAAACCTATAAAAGAAGTCATCCAGGATCATCAGTCCAAAACCTTTTTGAAATCATTAGATATCACCGCATTCAACCAGCTGGACCAAATCCATTTCTTTAAGAATTTATCGGATGCTTCAGAAATCATTTATTTTTACGATCCATTTTACACCGATAGAAATATGATCCGCAGGCTGCAAAATTGGCTGTACCCACAACAGTCCTTAGTTAGCTATCCCATCTTTCATAATCGTGCAACCCTCTATATGCTGCTCGATAAAGTAACTCAATACAGTCATGAATCATCAGACTCGATCATCAATCTTGTTGAACAAGAAAGCAGTACGATACAAGAATGGATCATTACGCCTGACCCCAAAGTTTTTTATAAAAATAATATCAAATCGATTCATAAAAAGAAGAAATCAAAACCATACAAACTCCTTGTTTCAGAAAATGGGAAAGCGAAAATCAAAAAATCCGGTACGGTGGAAGAATTGATCGTGAACATCTTGCCCAGGGAGGACTCCGGGTCCAAAGCCTGGCTTGTTCATAAGGGGTTCTCAGGTGATCTGCCAATTGATGATCAGGTGAAACAACACAAATTAGAAGATGACAATTTACCTGTCAACGTACCATTTGTACATATAGTAACTCAACCTACCTTAAATTGATGGAGTGACGAAGCAATGATCGATGCCAAACGAAAAGCGTTTATTTTTTTGACGATTGCATTCATTTTAGCAGTTGCAGCAGCTGGTTTTATCATCAACCAGATCCAAAAGGCTCAAGATTCACTTGGAGAAACAGTGAAAGTAGCCGCAGCAGATAAAGATATCCAATCTTATACTTCTCTTGAGACGAGTGACATTACGTGGGTAGAAATGCCGAAAAACGCACAGGTCGAGTCGTTTATCCAACAATCGGACGATATTGATGATTCCATTGCGGTCGTCAATTTGAAAGAAGGAGACCTTGTCACAAAAAATGTAGTCAGGAAAAAGATTGATATCCCTGCAAATCACCGGATCGTCTGGCTTAACCCCAGTGAAATCGTGATTGTCGATCAGAGTGTTGCTGAAGGAGATCTAGTGGATATCATTTCTGTCACGGAAAATAAAGAAAAAGGCGTCGTTACCCAACGATTGCTGCAAAACATCAAAGTGGTCCAGATGGAAAGTAAAAGTGAGGGTCCTTCTGCCATCAAGGTCTCACTCCCAGTGAACGAGGCTGAACGATTGATTCATGCCCAGAATTCGGCTAAACAAATCCGGGTTCTTAGAGTCAATCAGGTGATCAAAGACAACAGCTCCACTCAGCAAACACCTGAACAAACAACCCCAGAGCCTGAGCAGAAAGAAGCAAAGCCGCCTGAGGAGCAGAAAGAAACGAATGAAGCAGCAAAGGATAAAACCGAAGATAAAAAATCAGAAGATAAAAAAGATGAGCAATAAGGAGACGATGTTCGATGAGCCAATTGAAAGCCTTGATCATAACAACCAATCCAACAATAAAACAATCTCTGGTCGATATCCTGGAGGCTCATGGAATTGATTCTGAAGTTGATGAACAATGGAAACGCTCGTTTTCAAACCTGAATAAGTATACTTTCTACTTCATCGATCGTGAAGCTTTGAATCAGGCAGAAGGATTCGCTTTGCCTGCATCAAGCTTTCTAATCGGTATCACTTCGGAACGTTCTTTTGAAGAAGGAAGAGAGTGGATGAAAGCCGGGGCTTTCGACGTCGTCGTCTATCCTGAAGAGCAATCCCGCCTGAATGAAATCATCCAGTCTTCTAAGGAAAAAGTGAAAAAACAGCAGGAAAGCTTCGGGGAAGCTTCGATCGGAGGCGGGCAGGTTGAAGCCTTTTACAGTGCAAAAGGTGGAAGCGGCAAGACGCTGTTAGCAGCGATGACAGCCCAATCCCTGCAAATCCATAAGGATAAACGGGTCATCCTGATCGATCTCAGTGCACAATTTGGTGGATTGGAGACGATCTATGGCGTAAAGACGAACCGTTCCTATATTGACCTCCAGCCAGTTTTGAAAGAGTTGTCTCTCAATCATATCGAAAATGTGGCAACACGCGATGAAAAGACGGGCAATTACATACTTCCAGGACCAAGCAACCCGGCTAAAGCGGAAGACATCACAGAGGAACTGATCACGAAAGTCATCCGGACGTGCAGAGCGCATTTTGATCATGTGATTTTAGATTTGCCGACAAGCATCAATACCGTCAGCTTCACCGGCTTGAATGAAGCGACAAAGATTCATTATGTGCTGAATCCTGACAGCCTTTCTTTACGCTGTTTCAAGTATGCTATGGAGCTGTTCGAGCGTTTTCAGCTTGGAACAAGGGGCAACCTTTCCATCTTGTTGAACCGTGCGCATCCGAAAAGTGAATTAGGTGAAAAAGACATCGCGAAATTGATTGGAAAAGAAGTGGACGCTTCGATCCGATCTGACTACTTTTCATTGCAGCCTCTCTTGAATATGGGGGAGAGCTTTTATAAGAAGGAAAAAGACAAAGGCCAATTCAAACCAGCAAGAGACATCCGTCTGTTTGTCGATAAAGTTTTGCTTTAAAAAGGTGGTGAAAAGATGTCCTGGTTACAAAAAGCAGTAAACACAACGCCATTGAATGGAAAGCAGGAAAATGGATGGGATGTGGAATCGGAACAGCAAGAATCCTGGGTCCGCCATTATAAAAGCAGGCTGATTAAGGAAGCGAACCTTGAATCGATCACGACATTGCCTCCCCAGGAACGAAAGCAGACGATCGAGCGATTGGTAAAACAGATGATCGAAGAAGAGAAGGTCATCATTCCACAAAGCGAGATGGATCAGATCATCAGCCAGATCATCAATGAGTCAGTAGGTTACGGTCCGCTGGAAGCCTTATTGCAGGATGACTCGATTACAGAAATCATGGTAAACGGCCCGCGAGAGGTTTATATCGAACGTGAGGGGAAACTTGAACCGGCCGATATCCGTTTCAAGGATAATCAGCATATCCGGCATATCATCGATCGCATCATTGCCCCTTTAGGACGGCGGATCGATGAGAGTTCGCCAATGGTCGATGCTCGTTTGCTCGATGGAAGCCGTGTGAATGCGGTCATTCCGCCAATTACTTTGGATGGTCCTTCGATTTCGATCCGTAAATTCAACAAAACTCCTTTTAAAATGGAAGATTTGATGGAATTCGGTTCATTCACCGATCGGATGGGGGAATTCCTGAAGGCAGCGGTCCAGGCGAAACTGAACATACTCGTTTCAGGCGGAACCGGAAGCGGGAAGACGACACTCCTCAACGTTTTGTCAGACTCGATTCCCCGTGGAGAACGGATCGTCACGATTGAGGATATGGCTGAACTACGATTCACATACGACAACCTCGTCAGGATGGAAGCGCGACCTGAAAATATGGAAGGAAAAGGGGAAGTCACCATCCGCCAGCTTGTCAAAAACGCCCTCAGGATGAGACCGGACCGTATCATTGTCGGAGAGGTGAGGAGCTCGGAAGCAATCGATATGCTTCAAGCAATGAACACAGGGCACGAAGGATCATTGACGACGGTACATGCGAATTCTCCGAAAGATGCATTGGGAAGACTTGAGGCGATGGTGATCATGTCAGGCTTACCACTGACGGTCGATGTCATCCGAGGTTATTTTGTCGGAGCGTTGGACCTGATCGTCCAAACATCAAGACAGACGGATGGAAAAAGGAAAATCGTCAGCATTGCCGAGATCTTCGAGAAAAATGGGGAGATCGTCATCAAGGATATCTTTCGGTTTGTAAGGACCGGCGTACGGTCAGACGGCAGCGTTAAAGGACATTTTGAATCTACCGTATATGTACCGAAAGCCTTTGAAAGATTCAAAGCCTTTGGCATCGAAGTCCCGGAATTGATGTTCTCAGAAGGTGTACTCGCATGACAGGGGCATGGATACTCTTAAGCGGCGCATTTTTCTCTTTTGTTCTTGCAATCTATTATTTCAAACGATTAACCACTGTCCAGAAAACCTCGAAAAGAGCGGAAGAGTGGTTTGAAGACTCGGGACAGCTGAAACGTAAAAGCTTCGTCCTTCTAATTGGAGACAAATTCGATTATTCGGAACTTGCACGGGACTTGAAGAAAAAGTTGATCCAGGCCAATATCCCGCTGCAGCCATCTGAATACATGGGCATCTATATTTTGGTGATCGCTGTCCTCTGGTTTTTCAGTTATTTTGTACTTGGATTGATTCTGTTTATGGGCTTTCTGCTTTCGTACCTCATTGCCTGGCTCGCATCCAAATTATATTTGAGCTCCAGGCAGAATAAGCGGAACGAGAGCTTCAACAAGCAGCTTCCGGAAATTTGCAGGATGATGTCCAATGCAGTAAAAGCAGGCCAGACGATACCTCAGGGAATTGAGATGGTCGGAAATGAAATCAAAGCACCATCCGGACCTGAATTCAAGAAGATGGACCAACAGCTTCG
The DNA here is from genome assembly GCF_052246725.1 of Pseudalkalibacillus sp. R45. Classification (NCBI taxonomy): domain Bacteria; kingdom Bacillati; phylum Bacillota; class Bacilli; order Caryophanales; family Fictibacillaceae; genus Pseudalkalibacillus; species Pseudalkalibacillus sp. R45. The sequence continues at coordinate 44,415 of NZ_JBQQCL010000023.1, forward strand.
TTTGGGAGACGGACTTGATGAAGTGATGAACCGGTTCAGGGAGCGGGTTTCGAGTAATGAGATCAATATTTTTGTCAGTACGATCCTGATCCAACGCAGGGTCGGAGGGAATTTGGCGGAGGTTTTGGATTTGATGGCGACGACGCTTGAAGAACGAGCCCGTGTTTATAAGGAAATCCAAACAGTTACGGCAGAATCCAAGTCGATCGCTTATATCCTTGTCATCATGCCATTGTTGATGGCTGTCATGATGAACCTCTTCATCAAAGGTTTCTTGAATGTCATCTTCACGACATTCGGATTGATCCTACTTGCCGTATTTGCAGGTATGATCAGTATCGCATTTGTCATCATTAAACGGATTACCAGGATAAGGGTGTAGTAAAATGAGCCCACAATTCAGCGTTTATACAGTGTTGTTGTTTAGTCTGATCTTACTCTTACTATTGATCGGATTTGTATTCGTCTATCTTTATGTAGGCAAAAAGCAGCGATTGATGTCGCATTTGCAGGTATCGGAAATCAAACAGCGAAAACGGAAAAAATTGAGAGAAAGAATGGCCGGCCCAATTGTAAAAGCGGCAGAGTATGCCGGACCTACCGGCATCAAATACCCGTTTTTTTCAGATAAGGAGAAAGACGAGCAATTGTTAGTCAGAGCTGGGAATCCGATGGGACTCAGTCTTGAAAGCTTTTATGGCTTGCGATTCGTCCTTGGACTTAGCGCCTTGTTGTTTTCCATTCTCTATGTCTTTCTTGGGCTGCCTTTCGGGCTTATGACCATCGTGTTGTTTCCGTTAGCGGGATTTTTCGGTCCGAACCTATGGTTGTGGATGAAAGCCCGTGATCGCCAGGAACAAATCAGTTCGATGATGCCCGATTTCCTGGATACGGTCAGTGTAACGCTCCAGGCTGGTGTCAGTCTTGATGGCGCATTGAAACAAGTGACCAAGCAGCTGGGAGGCCCATTAAGCGAAGAAATCGACCGGTTCAATCGGGAAATCGAACTCGGGGTCCCAAGACGTACTGCATATGAAAACCTGATCAACCGTAATTCGTCCAAAGAGCTGGAAATGCTGGTCACTTCGTTATTGCAAGGGTCTTCTCTTGGGGTTCCGGTTTCTCAAACCTTCAAGATCCAGGCAGATGATCTACGGGCAATGCGGGGGTTCAAGGCAAAAGAAAAAGCAGCGAAAGCCAGCCCGCAAATCACGCTTGTCACGACGTTTTTCGTAGCTCCGGCCGTGTTTTTCCTGATCATTGGATTGCTCGCGTTGAACGTCATTTATAACCCAGAAGCATTCGGTTTGGATACCTTCTTTAAATAAGAAGGATTGACATACATTTACACTGAAAGAAAGTACTTTCAGTATAAGCGCAACTAATGGCTCACCTACGCCTACGGCTTGGCCAAGATTTCTTTATAAAAAATCAAAAGGAGAGATTTTATCATGATGAAGATGAAAAAAATGGTTGAGAACATGACAGCTGTCGTCAATAAATACGTTAATAACGAACGCGGTGCCCAGGCTCTTGAGTGGGTGGCACTTGGACTCGTCGTCTTAGCCGTGATGGCGGCAGTGGCAACAGCAGTCGATGGAAATGGAAGCAGCATCGCGAACGCCATCGTTGAAAAGATTTCAGAACTGATCGGCCGCCTGTAACCGGCGTGATGGATGATGAACAAATTCCGGAAACTGGTCAAAAATGAACGGGGATCGCAGCTGATCGAATTCGTCGCTGTGTTCCCTATGGTCATTCTAGCGATGATGATCATCTGGCAGATGGCCCTTGTGGCGTATACGGTGGTCGTAACAGAAGCAGCAGCTCGGGATGGAGCACGGGCGGCAGCAGTTGATGGAGACGCTGAAAAGGTGGCTGAACGATCTGCGGGCAATCTGGTCCTTCAGAGTGTAAACACAGACAAAGGAGACGAAGAGGTTACGGTGACAGTAGTATCTAATGTCCCAACCGTTTCAATACCGTTCATAGGTCGTCTTGAATTTACGTTTGACGCAGATGCGACGATCCCGATTGAAGAAGGTCTGAAGGATTGATGAACATGAAAAAGCATCTCAAAAATGAACGAGGGAACGGCATGCTGCTCGTGATTGTCGGTATGCTGATCGCCTCTATTTTCATAAGCTTCATGTTTTTTGATTTCTTTAATGTGTTCATTTCAAAACGAATCAGTCAAACAAGTGCGGACGCGGCGGTGCTGGCTGCAGCAAAAGAAGCTAGAGAAATCTATGAAGAGCGATATACTTCCGCAATTGAAAGTGAACTTGAAGAACTACGAGAACTTTTTGAAGATGAAAAGGAAAAGGCTGAATCAGATGAAGATGAAAGCGGAGAAGGCGATGAAGACGAAGAACCGCCCCAAGATGAAGATTCTTTTTTGGATTCAATCATCAAGGAGATCGAGAAAAAATATAGAGAGGTGACGATGCCTCCTAGTTTACGAGAATGGCTTGAAGATCCAAGTACAGAAATCGATCCGGTTGAAGCATTGAAGTATTTTTATGATGAGGATGAACTTAATTCCATGGCATGTACAGCCATTGAAGGCGACATGGAACGTATCCGGAGAGCAGCTGATGAATACGCAGAAAAAAATGGTGCGGATCGAAACGCTCAGGTTCAATTCGATCAAAGCAAGTTCAGTATTTTTGTAGAATCTGAAAAAGATGGCAGCTATGTGACTGTTGATGACTCCTTATTCGAGGGGATCGATGCTGACGCATCTGCAACGATCAAACGACCGAAGGGGCTCGACATAGCTTGCGATTAGAAAAGGGCAAAGGGTGCAGTTGCTAGGGAAGAATTCGGGAGGAAATGAAATGGTATATCAACTCAATTGGAGGAAGACAATTGTATTGACGTTAGTCGCCGCTTTTTTTGCGTTTCTGATCCCGTTGTCAGAAGCGCATGCGAACATCGGAAAATTCGAGTATGATGACAGTGGTTTGACACGTACTGTGAATGATGGTGTTGGAAGTAGTGATGAAGAAGATGATGGCGGCTGGTTCAGCTGGTGGGATGATTTCAAGGAAGGAGCCGGTGATGTTGTCGAGGATGTCGGTGATTTCTTTCAACCTGCAGTAGATGCAGTCGACAATGCTTTGGACTGGACAGGTAAAAAAATTACTGAAGGCTGGGACTGGACGACAGAAAAAGTCTCTCAAGGCTGGGATGACTTTACGAATTGGACCAGTGATGTCTGGGCGAATACACCTGACTGGGTCAAATCATCACTCGCTTTTGTCGGTGTTGCAGCTGTCGTCGTCGGTATCGCTGTCGTCGGAGTGATCTCTGCACCCGTGGCCATCGCTGCAATTATAGGAGCCGGTATTGCCGGAGGGCTCTATTATGCGTTGAATGGCGGCTCAGATAGTTACAGTTTCTTAGGAGCACTTGGTTGGTCAGCTGGAGGGGCGTTACTTGGTGGTGTCGGTCAAGCGACTGGAGCACTCGCAGCAGGAGCGAACTCTCTTCGAATTTTCGCCGGCCGTCAGCTGGCTGGTCTGCGATTAGGTTATGTATTGAATAAATTTGCAACCGGCAGTGGACTCAGAGCTGGACTTCAAGTTGCAAAAGGATTAGGAGCCGCATGGATGAAGGTCGGAGGACCAGCGGCTTTAGTGACTTTTGGTTCTCACGTTGCAAACTTTGCATTGACTGGTGAGTGGAATACTGGTGAAATTCTCTTTGACACAGGATTTGCTTTTGCAACAGCACCATTAGGTTATGGACTGACAAAGGGAATCTTGAATTCTTTCCGGTCAATTCGCACCGTGGCAGCTCCTATTGCTGGGAGTATTGCATTAGGTGGGTTTTCGAACGTGGCTATGCAATCTTTCAAAGGTGATGCCACTGCGATGGATTTCTTAATCGGTTCCGCAGTAGGCTTAACATTTGTGTTGCCTGATTCACTAGTTACCAAATATGTGAACAGCAACGCTTTGAGCAATACGTATGAATTTACGAAAAAGCAATTGAGTGATTTGCTTTCAAACAACCTGGAGAAAATTGGTTCGAACAGTAATAAATAATGCTAACACAAGGGGTAATTTATGAGTAATAAATCTTGGCGAATACTTCAAATCTTCTGTTATGTAATTGCTATAGGTGGCGGGTTGTTTGCGGTGTACTCCACCTCTGAACCTGTAGGGGACGGCGTCAGAAGGATGGTTGAAAGACCCTGGTGGTTTAATTGGGTTATAGGCTTAGTTCTTATGTCTATTTTTACTGTTGTGTTGATTGAGGTACGCAGCAGAAATGGTGGCGTGGTCAATGCCAGAGTGATTGGACAAACGCTCCTATGGATTGCGATCACTGTCGGTGGATTAATGTTTATTTGGTATTTACGTGGAGATTTCAATTAACTGATTACATGGAGTGAGAGTTATGGAGAAGCGTGGATGGGCTATATTCCAGTGGACATCAGGTGGTGCTGCCATACTGATGATCGTAACGATGTTCGTCATGACAAGCGAAATTCAAGATGACAAATTGGTGATGGTCCATCCAACTCCATGGATGTATGTGTTATTCGGATTATCCGTAATCGGAGTCTTCCTTTTTGTTGTAGGGCATCTCGCCAAAAAGAGAGAAGCCTTTGCGGTCAATAAAAGCATTTTTTTACAAGCTTTGTTGTGGACGTCGCTTTTTTACGGTCTATTGTTAGGAATCAATTTTTACTAAAACCAATACATATCCTATAGAGAACCAGGGAGGGGAACCATGTTACGTTCACTTCGTGTACACGTGCTATTTTTCATAGTATTATTCGTTATCGCAGCATGCTCGAATGAAAGCAATGGTGAACAAACGAAGGAAAAAGAAGACCCTGAGGAAAAGCAAGAAGAGAAATTCAATTATCCTGAAGCTGCAAAGGATGCAGAAGGAATCATCGAACAAGGACCTGGGGAATTAGTAGAATTCATTCAAGAAGTTGAAGACCTTGAAAGTATTGATGCAGAAGAAATGGATAAGAAGTTAAATGATGAAGTCAAGGCACTTCCTGGTGATTTGTCCGTGGATCAAGCTTATGATTTCATCATTGCAAAAGTTGGATTTCCATATAAAAAACCAGCTGAAATGTATGATGCTTTCGATTCCGAATATAAATCCCCTGGTGAACGAGCAGAAGAGGAAAAACCAAAAAACATCGTGTTCTTGTTAGACTCAAGTGGAAGTATGGCCGGACAAGTGAGTGGCGGCGTGAAAATGGATCTTGCGAAATCAGCTTTGAATCGAGTTACAGGGAATACGGATCCCAATACGAAGATAGCACTGCGTGTCTATGGCCATAAAGGGAGCAGTGAAGATAAGGATAAAAAGGTTTCCTGTGACAGCAGTGAATTGGTTTACCCATTAAATCCATATGAGGAAGGGAAATTTCAGGATGCGCTCAATGATTTCAAACCTTCTGGTTGGACGCCAATCGCCACCTCGCTCGAACTTGCTAAAGACGATTTTAACGAAGTTGGAGATGACGTTGAAAATATCATCTACATTATCAGTGACGGAATAGAGACTTGCGACGGGGACCCGGTTAAGGCTGCAAAAGAAATACATGAATCTGATTTGGACGTGACGGTAAATGTGATCGGATTCAATGTGGATACAAAAGGTCAAAAACAATTGAAAGAAACGGCTGCTGCAGGCGGCGGAGAGTATAAAGACGTCAATTCAAAAACAGACCTGAATAAAACCCTTGATGATATGATCGGTGACGTCAAGAAAAATATAGATGAAGATATCAATGAAGCGAAAACAGGAATTGATATCAATACATGGTATTCGGAACAGAGCAGTGAACTTCGGAAGATCCACGATCGATTCATAGGTATCACACAAAGAGAATATGGTTTATTGAAACGATATATCAATCTACTATACGATCATGAAAAGTTGAAAAAGGGAGCGTACACCGATTTGACTGACATGATCAAAGAAAGAAAAGAAATTATGGAAAGTTACAGCCAGGAACGTAAAGATAAACTCTTAAAAGAAGTAGAAGATTCCCGTGACAAAGCACGTGAAGAACTGGAAGAGAAAAAACAAGAATAGAAGACAAATCCTCAGAGGGCTGACACCATTTGAACGGTTCAGCCCTTCAGTGTGACGATCTCTTAAAGTGGAGAGGAGAACCTAGAATGAAAAACCAGTTGAGTTGTATTTTACTGGCTTTGCTGTTGATTCTATCGGCGTGCAGCCCGCAATTTTCTGCAGATAAAAAAGAAGAGCCAAAGGATGAATACACGGCATTAGCAGAAGAGAAAAACAAGGAAAAAGATTCTGAAAAGATCAAACTCAGCGGCTACGCAGATGAGTTCGGTGCCACATTGTCTTCCCCGAAATACAATTCCTTTTATGCGAATTCTACTTTTACGGTAAAAGGTGAAGTTGAAGATACAAGTAAATTTTCCTCTCAAAATGTATTGATTGAGGTTCGCAGTGAAAACGAAGGACCAGACGGGAAAAGGGATTTCCAATATTTCACGCCGATAAAAGATGGTAAGTTCATGCAAAAAGTTCAGCTTTTTAACGGAAAAGGCAAGTATGAAGTTACAGTCAATCTGCCCCATGAGCGAAAAGAAGATTTCTTTAGAGGGATTGCCGAATTTGAAGTGACGAATGTAAACCCTGAAGTGATAAGGGACGTATTGATGAGGAGTCCTGCATTAACCCATGAACTGAAGCTTGATGATTCAATCAGCGGGTTCTTTGAAGAGGAAGAATTTTTTACTCTGAATGGCACTATAAAAGATGCAAAAATGATTATGGTGACTGTCGAGAAAGAAGGCGAATCTTCTAAAGTTATGGTTCCTGTGGAAAATGGGAGGTTTACCGAAGAGATTCCGCTCTTTTACGGGAAAGGTGTCCATAAAGCAACGATCATGACCCCTGCTGAAGATAAAGACAATTTTTATCAGGAAGCTGCATCTATACTCGTAGATAATCAATCTGATAAGACCTATTCAGCGATCAAATATTCAAAGGTTTATCAAAAACTAGGATATTCCCTTACTCATCCGAAAGTAGGTGGAGAAGAAGCAGGACTCTCCTATCCGATTAAAGGGGAACTCGATCCGGATGCTCCATATGCTGATCAGACAGAGGTTGTATTCGTCAGCACCAAGAAAGGGGAAGACGAGGCTATGTACAGCATCCCGGTGGAAGATTACAAGTTTGATGGAGAGGTCTTCCTTCGATTCGGGCCGGGAGAATATGAGGTAAGTGTGTTTGCGCCAGATTTTGAACGTTCGAACGGTGATTACAGGAGTTTCACAGGTTTGGCGAACTTCATGCTGAAAGGAACAGCAGAAGACAAAAGGAACCTTCTCCCATCAAAAGGCATCCAATCTGACCACCTTGAAATCGAAACATTAGCAGGAGAACTGACTAACGGTATAACAGATGAAAAGGAAAAAGCGAAAGCGGTCTATGAATATGTAGCGAAGAATGTGACCTATGACGTCGACAAGCTGAACAACGAGTCGTTCGAATTCGATGACAGTGCTTTAAAAACATTGAATGAAAAAACGGGGGTCTGTGAAGATTATTCGTATCTTACGATTGCTTTGTTACGGGCGAGTGGGATGGAAGCGAGGATGGTGACAGGTAGAGCGACCTTCTCCTTTGCAAGGCACGCATGGGTAGAGACGAAAGTCGATGGAAAATGGCTTCTGATGGACCCGACATGGGGCTCTGGATACTTGAAAGACGACAAATTCGTAAAGAAATATACTGATAAATATTTTGATCAGGACCCAAAAGAATTTGATAAGGATCACAGCCGGGAGGACATCCAGTACTGATGACCGATAAACAATGGAGAATCATGCAAATCATTTGGTACGCGGTAGGAATCATTAGTGGTTTTTGTGCAGTATACTTTACATCTGAACATGTTGGTAACGGGATCTATAGGATGGTGGTCAGACCTTGGTGGTTTAACTGGGTGATCGGTTTAGTCGTTTTATCTGCCTTTATGGTTACATTAATTGAAGTGCGAAGTCGTAATGGCAGTGTAATCAATGGAAAAGTCATCAGGCAGACTCTACTCTGGATTGACGTCACGGTTGGAGGTTTGATGTTTGTCTGGTATTTAAGAGGGGATTTCTGAAAAAATAACCATGAAAAATAGCCTCCTCTAGTTATAGGGGCTATTTTTCTGGCTTGAAAGGTGTCAGCCATCCAGCAATGAAAGAAGAAAACGGTACGCCGACGATGATGGCTAAACAAATATGTACGATATCCGCCATAGAACTATACGGAACAAAGGCGTTGAAGACCAATTTAATCAGTTGCAAAAACCCGTAAAAGGACAGTAGGAAAATAACTAAATAGAAGATCCGATACATGATTGCCTCCTTTTCCTTATACAGCACTTTTTTACTATATAATCTATTTCACTAACAAGCTTAAAAATCCTTTTGAAAGTTTTTTTGCATTTATGGTTGACCGCATATATGTTAGATGATATATTAGTTAAGTCGCTTCGGGACAGAGGCGAAAAAACGCCCTTCTAAAAGGGAAACAAGCTCTTTGAAAACTGAACAAAAGCCAAGCGTGAAACGGGTCTTTTTAAAAAGAACCCTGATTAATTTTTAAGTTTTACATTAATGAGCAATCAAACGATGCTCAAAAAATTTAGTAGCAAGAAGTTCGAGGAAGCAAGGAAGGTGAACACCGGATAGTACCAAGATGTACTTGAGGATGTGAACCGACG
>NZ_JBQQCL010000024.1:0-43139 GCF_052246725.1 Pseudalkalibacillus sp. R45
ACGACTTTTAAAGAAAACTTGGCGAGACCATGCCTTTTGTAGGTCGAGCCTTAGTTGCCCTTATACTGAAGAAAGTATTTTATACTTTCTTTAAGTGCAAGAGCAACAAAGTTTGCGAAAACAGCCTTAAAAAAAGAGGTAAATGACTCCTGCCAGAATAAACAACCCACAACAAACCAGCAGGACCTTCCACAATGTTTCCATATTTTTTCACCTATCCAATTCCACTGCCGATCACAAATGATAACCCGATCGAGATAATCATCGAGATCAGACCGACAGCTCTATTATCCTTTTGAATTTCTTCATCAATACGGAAACGGGGTGTCAGGAATTCGAACATGAAATAACCGATCAACATCAATAGGAATCCATACACACCCCAGACCATCATATCGAGGATCGTATCGTTATGCTCAATCGAGTAACGGAAAATGTTGGCTATTCCGAATATTTTTCCTCCAGTCGCCATTGCGACCGAAAGATTCCCTTTACTGATTTCTTCCCAATTCTTATACTTTGTGACAATTTCAAAGACAGCCAAGAAAACAACTAGACTTAAAACTACTACACTATAATTTGCTACGGTTTCAATGTAAGGATTCGTCAACCAACTGCTCATTTCCGCCCCCGCTTTCTATTTCAAACCAACGATCGTCACGCCGCTTCCGCCTTCACCTGCTGAACCAAGTCGAGTTGATTTTACATTTGGATGGTCTTTCAATAAAGATTGGACACCCTTCCGAAGAGCGCCTGTCCCTTTTCCGTGGATGATGGATACTTGTGGATATCCAGCCAGTAAGGATTCATCCAAAAATTTATCAACAGCGCGTAACGCATTTTCATAACGTTCGCCTCTCAAGTCAAGTTCTGGCTTTGTAACAGATGTCCCTTCAACTTTAACGAATGGTTTCGGTTCACGTTTCTTTTCGGCCTTGATCGGTTCAAGCTCATTCGCTTTAACCGTCATCTTCATGATTCCGATTTGAACTTGATATTCATTAGTGCCGACTTTTTCTACGATATGACCCTTTTGGTTTACAGTCAATACTTTCACTTCTTGCCCTGGTTTCAGATTTTCTGGTGTTTTGTTCGTTTGTTTCACTTTCTTTTTCAATTTCGAATCAAAATCCGGAGTGGCCTCGTCTAAACGTTTTTGCGCTTCAATCAGCTTGTGCTCTTTTACATTCCCATCTTCTTTTTGATACGTACGAAGCTCCTTTAATATAACATCGGCTTCTTTTCGTGCCTTTTCAACTGATTGCTGCGCCTCTTTTTCGGCCTTTTCATAAAGCTTTTCTTTGAACTGCTCGAATTCAAGCAATTTTTTCTCTAAATCTTGTTTCAATGCTTCTGCTTCTTCATGAAGGTCTGTCGCTTCCGATCGTTCACGTTCCGCTTTTTTCTGAGCATCTTCTAACGATGCGATCATAACATCGATTTTGTTGTTATCTGCACTGATATGAGCTCGTGCATTTTCGATGATCTTCTCATTCAATCCGATGCGCTTTGAAATTTCAAAGGCATTACTTCGTCCTGGCACCCCGATCAATAAACGATACGTAGGACGTAATGTTTCTACATCAAATTCCACACTCGCATTCTTGACACCTGTCCGATTGTAGGCATAAGCCTTCAATTCACTATAGTGGGTCGTCGCTACGACCTTTGCCCCACGTTCATTTACGTAATCGAGAATTGAAATCGCAAGTGCAGCACCCTCGGTTGGATCCGTTCCTGCACCTAATTCATCAAAAAGCACCAACGACTTGAAGTTGACTTTATCCAAAATGTTCACAATGTTGGTCATATGGGAAGAAAACGTACTTAAATTCTGTTCAATGGATTGTTCGTCCCCGATATCTGCATAGATCGCCTCGAACACTGTTACCTCGGACTCCTCTTCGGTAGGGATCTGTAATCCCGACTGAGCCATCAAAGACAACAGACCAATCGTCTTCAGAGTGACCGTCTTCCCTCCTGTATTCGGTCCAGTAATGACGAGGGAATTATATTCTCCTCCTAACTCGACATTAATCGGTACGACTTCCTCAGCTGGAATCAATGGGTGTCGAGCACGCTTCAAATGGATAGATTCTTTGTCATTCAAAATCGGTTTTGTAGCCTTGATTGAATGGGCATAACGGGCTTTCGCAAAAATGAAATCAATTTCCGCGAGGACTTTGACGTTATGGCTTAGAAAGCTTGAAACTTCAGCAACAAGCTCTGTCAAAGCTTTCAATATCCGTTGGATCTCTTGATTTTCTTTACTTTTAGCCTCTTTCAACTGGTTATTGATCGTTACGACAGCCTGCGGTTCGATGAACAATGTAGCACCCGAGGCTGATTGATCGTGGACCATTCCGCCGAAAGCAGAACGATACTCCTGTTTGACCGGAATGACATAGCGATCGTTACGGATCGTAACAAGAGCATCGGACAGCATCTTTTGAGATTTTGAGGAGCGTATGATCGATTCGAGCTTTTCACGTATACGAGACTCATAGCTTCTCAACTGCTGACGGATCGTTCTCAATGCTGAGCTTGCAGAATCCATCACATGACCTTGATCGTCGATGCAGTCTTTGATTTTAGTTTCGACCTCCAACAATGGATCGATCTGCTCCACAAGACCTTGGAGGATCGGGAGGTCAATTTCATCTTCTAGCATACCTTCTATAAACCTTTTGAACCTTCTCCCTCCAAAAATTGTTGTTGAAATATCGACCAATTCCTCAGGATTGAGGATTCCTCCGATTTCACTTCTTTTGAGAGAGGCTCGTATGTCACGAATCCCACCTAATGGAACATGCCCTTTCAAGCGATGGACTTGTACGCCTTCATCTGTGCTGCTCTGTTGATGGGAAACATTTTCGAAATCCGTCCAAGGGACCAAATCATTGATCTTTTCTTTTCCTAATGAGGATGAGACGTGCTCGAGTAACTGTTCTTTGATTTTGTTATATTCTAAAACTCTTAAAATTCGTTCGTTCACTTAGAAGCCCCCTGTTAACAATTCACTTACTTATGCCTGTTTAAGAAAGTCTTGAATTCTTCTAAACGATAAGCGTTCAGGACATTTTCTTTTTTCAGCAGCGCCTGTTGACCGACACATACACCGATCTCCATATGATCCAAGGTATCCCTGACGTGCGCATCGGTATTGATTGACAGCTTAACCCCATGATCCTGAGCTTTTTCAAGCCATTTCGGGGCCAGATCCAACCGGTTCGGATTCGCATTCAATTCCAGCGCGGTATTTGTTTCAGCAGCCATATGGATCAAACGGTCGAAATCCACAGGATACCCATCCCGACGTCCAATGATCCTTCCAGTTGGATGTGCAATAAGGTCCACATGAGGATTATTGAATGCCGTTTCCAAACGTTTCATAATTTTTTCTTCACTTTGTGAGAAGGATGAATGGATCGAGGCAATGACAAAATCCAACTCTGCTAATAGTGAATCGTCATAATCCAATGATCCATCAGGTAATATATCCATCTCAATTCCGGAAAATATCGTGAAATCATCCCATTTCTCATTTACTCTTCGGATTTCTTGTTGCTGTTCTTTGATCCGTTCCGGTGTCAGACCATTAGCGACACGCAAAAATTGAGAGTGGTCTGTGATGACGATATGGCTGTACCCTCTATTCCGAGCAGCTTCAGCCATCTCTTCGATGGAATTTGCCCCATCACTCCACGTCGTATGCATGTGGAGATCACTCTTAATATCTTCTAGTTTCATATAATCGACTTTGTTTTTAAAAAGTTCAAGTTCGTCTTTTCCCTGTCGGACTTGAGGAGGTATGAATTCCAATCCAAAGTGGTTGAAAAATGCTTCTTCACTTTCGAAAGTCTTGATCTTTCCTGTTTCTGTATCTTCAACACCATATTCACTTATTTTTTCAGAGCGCTCTTTCGCAAGCTGTCTCATCTTCACATTGTGTTCTTTCGAGCCTGTAAAATGATGCAGTGTAGACGCAAATTCTTCAGGTTTAACAAGACGGAAATCGACCGAAATATCATAATCATAGGTGACTACTACAGATACCTTTGTCGTCCCTGAAGCGATGGCCTCCGTTACGTTCTCAAGCTTTTCAAGCTGCGGAGCGACTTCCTCTGCAGCATTGGTACCGATGATAAAATCGATATCCTTGATCGTTTCACTATAACGGCGTACACTTCCTGCCCTGGAATAACGCTCCACACCTTCAAGCGATTCAAGTTGTTCTTCAATTCGGTCCGTAATCGGTAACATCATCGCGATTGGAAGACGTTCAGGCCGCTTCCCGAAATCTTCGATAGCAGCAAGGATCTTCTCTTCTGTTTTCTTACCAAATCCTTGCATTGATTGTACTTTATTTTGTTCACAAACTTCTTTCAATGATTGGATGTCTGTTACGCCAAGCTCATTATAAAGCTTCGCGATTTTTTTACCACCGAGCCCAGGCAGATGGATCAAACTGAGCAACCCTGCTGGCAAATCTTCTTTCAACTCTTCCAGCATAGAGGACTCCCCGGTTTCTAAAATTTCTTCGATGACGGATAATGTCCCTTTACCGATGCCTTTTATTTTTGAAAGGTCGTCCATTTCAGAAATGGTCCTCGAATCACTTTCCAATGCCTGTGCGGCTCTTCGATAAGCTGAAACCTTAAAGCTGTTTTCACCTTTTATCTCCAGGTATAGAGCAATCTGCTCCAAAATCCTTATAATTTGCTTTTTGTTCATCAGATGACCCCTCCCTCTCAGAAATTGTTCAAAAGGTTGTGCATGTAGAAAAAGGGCATGACTTATAAGTGTCAGCCCCTTTATCTGTTAGATCTTCGTATTGATTTCAGCAATCCACATGCTCTTTATTTTTTCAGAAAATACCGGTGTATGCTCTACCATCGCTTTTGCAATAACAGAATCCCCCATAGCTGACTGGACCGAGGTAAGCGGAACGAGGGCAGCAATGTATAGGAAAAGGAAGATGACCAAATACACCTCTACAAAACCTAACACGCCTCCCAACCAGCCATTAATCGTCCTCAATATAGGAAGATCCGCCAGGAAGTCCAACATCGAACCTAAAATTTGCAAAAGGATCTTTGTAGCAAAGAACAACATCGCGAAGGCAATAGCACGATAATACGCATCCTCTAAAAACCCAGCATTCATGAAAATTGCGAGACTGCTTTCCTCTGACACGGTTGGATATGGAATCCACAGTCTCAGTTTTGGAGCTAATTCATCGAAATAAAGATAAGCAATGATAAATGCAGCAATGAACCCAGTCAAATGGACAAGCTGCAGGATCAATCCCCTTCTAAGACCGATGAAAAAACCTACCACCAATACCCCTATTAAAATCAAATCAATCATTTGTTATTCCTCTTTCTGTTTCTCTAATTGCCTGACACGTTCTTGTAATTTCAAATAATCACTCGTAATATTAACGGCTGTCAGGACTGCTAGTTGCTTTGCATCAAGATTATTGCTTTGATGTCGAATTTCTCTCATTTTCTTATCGACAATCGATGCTACTCTGTTGACATGTCCTGCATCTTCTTCACCAACAATGGTGTATTGCTGACCATAAATATGTACAATCGTTCGATTACCGTTAGACACCCAAAAGCCTCCTAACTCGAAAATAACTAATCATTATCTTAACACGAACAACTGAGAATGGGAATAATGAGACTCCACGGTTTGACATATTATTACAAAACGATAATCCTTCCATTTCATTTTACTGAATATGTTAATGCGATTTCAACCTATTTCTATTCGCAAGCCTCTGCCACCTCCGTTATAATTGGGTTAGGTCTTATTGTTAGGCTGTTTTCGCAAACTTTGTTGCTTTTGAAAGTCGTTGATCTCCGCTCCAGGATGCTCGCTTTCGCGGGGCGTGCGGTGAGCTGGAGTCCCGCACCTTGCTCTCCAATCAACTTGCACAAGGTGGTTTTTTAAAAATGACTCAAAAACCAACAATCATTTAGAAAAGAGCCTATCGTTAAGAGGAAATCAAGTGACGTGCACGAAAATCTACAATGTAAATTTATTTCAAGGCTTTGTTATACTCTATTGCATTTAAAGAGAGTATAAATACTTTCTTCAATATAAGAGCAACTAAGGCTCAGCCAGCGTTAAGGCTTGTCAAAGCCCAAGTTTTCTTTATTGATTTTTGCGAAATTCACTCCTTTCCGCGGGCAATCAAAAAGCGGAAGTGACTCGTTTAGTCACGAAGGTCGCTGGCTAAATATCACTTCCTGCGATAACTTACTTTCGCACTTTATCCTCGCTGAAACCAGGTTGCACGAATCTGTTAACGGACACAGGAGACCTTATTTGGTCATAATTATTGAATTTTACAAACTTAACGGACATCAGGGACCTTATTTCGCAAATATCATAGGAAATCAGCAGCTTTGTTCACACATAACGGCTGTGGTGTCCGTTAAAGTTTCAGAAACAGCGGTTTTGTCACAAATAACGGCTCTGATGTCCGTTAATTGAAATCATGGATTCTTGCTCTCTCCTGGCTCGCTTTTCCCGTAGGAGTGTAGCAAATTTCACCTCAATCAAACATAGTAAGAAATCAACAGTAGTGTATAACAAAGCCTATTCTAAAGGAACGAAGGTGACTCATGGAATGTCTCACGCCGTATTGAAATTGGATCAAGCACAACTCAAAAAAATAAAAAAAGAATATCACCCATACATACAATCGAATGTTCCTCAGGGAGGTTTATTTGTCGCAAAAGTGGAAGGCTGTACGATCACCGCGTACAAATCAGGAAAAATCCTATTTCAGGGTCCTGCTGCTGATCAAGAATCCTCCAGGTGGAGTGAAGGTGAAACTGTTATAAAAACAAATGAGGTAAAAGGTCGGAAAAAGCATGCCTATCTGCCACCGGAACAAGTCGGATCAATGTCCCTGATCGGTTCGGATGAAGTCGGGACAGGGGATTTCTTCGGACCAATCACGGTCGTAGCCGTATTCGTTTCAAAAGAACAACTTCCGCTGGTCAAAGAGCTTGGCGTGAAGGATTCAAAGCTTTTGAAGGATCCGAAAATCATCGAGATCGCAAAGGACCTTATTCAAAGTATCCCTTACAGCCTATTGGTGCTGGACAATCCGAAGTACAATGAACTGCAAAGCAAAGGGATGTCACAAGGTAAAATGAAAGCGAAGCTCCATCAGAAGGCGATCAACAACGTACTCGAAAAAGTATCCCCTCTAGATACAGTAGAAGGGATCTTGATCGATCAATTTTGCGAACCAGAAATTTATTTCAGACACACGAATTCGCAGCCTAGCAAAAAACCTCCCATCTATTTTGAAACGAAAGCAGAAGCGCTCCACCTCTCTGTAGCTGCAGCCTCAATAATCGCCCGCTATGCTTTTCTCAAAAAGATGGATGATTTATCCGATTCAGTTGGTCTTCCGCTTCCTAAAGGAGCTGGTCCACATGTCGATGAAGCAGCGGCAAAGGTCATCTTCAAGCATGGCGTAGATGGTTTGAAAAAGGTAAGTAAAGCACATTTCGCCAATACACAGAAAGCAATAAAGCTCGCTCATCAAAAGCGCAACGGATAACATAAGAGAGGCACCGAGATTAATCAGATTCTATTTCTTCAATAACAACCTATGAAAAATGAATCTCCAAAATGAAAAGAAGGGTAGACGCCATTCAGGTGTCTACCCTTTTCTCATATCAGCCTCTCATTGTTGCGTTGAATTTATCTTTCACGTAACTGAGGACTTTACTGTGTACTTTTTCAACATCTTCATCTGTCAGAGTTTTTTCAGGATTGTAATAGGTAAGAGAATATGCGACTGATTTCTTCCCTTCATCCATGTGCTCCCCTTCATAGAGATCGAAGATGGATACTTCTTTTAATAATTCCCCTCCTGCAGCTTTGATTCCAGATTGGACATCTCCAGCACGGACATCCTGATCAAGGATCAAAGCGATATCTCGTGAAATCGACGGATAGCGTGGTAAAGCTGAATATACTACCGGCTCTACATCCGTATCAAACACTACATCCAAATCAAGCTCGAATAGATATGTCTCCTTGATATCCCACTCTTTTTGGTCTGCAGGATGCAACTGTCCGACAACCCCGATCTGTTTTCCATCAAGCAGGACGATCGCAGTACGACCAGGATGGAACCCATCACGTTTAGCCTGTTGATATTCAATTCGTTCACTTACACCAAGCTTTTTGAACAAACCGTCCAGCACACCTTTGACGACATAAAAATCGACAGGTTTCTTTTCTTGCTGCCAAGGATGCGAATGCCATAACCCGGAGAATGCGCCAGCAAGCTTCTGATGCTCATTCGGAAGCTTTGTCAAGTTCTTCTCATTTGATAAATAGGTTGAACCGACTTCAAAAATGGCAACATCGTTCAACTGACGGTTCTGGTTATATTGCACTACTTCCAATAGCTGCGGAAGCATGGTACGACGCAAAACTGCACGCTCTTCACTCATCGGCATGGATACTGAAATGTAAGCCGGTTCCTCATCTGTAGCCAACCCGTGATAAGCATTTGCCTTTTCCTTGGTAGTAAGTGAATACGTAAGTGCTTGATAAAGTCCAACGCTTTCCAGGTAACCACGTACTTTACGTCTTTTCGTTTGAACCGGAGTCAGACCTCCAGTTGTTGTCGCACCTTCAGGTAATGTTGCAGGGATTTTATCATAGCCATAAATTCGTCCGATCTCCTCAATCAGATCTTCTTCCAACGTAATATCTGGACGTCTGGCTGGTACTTCGACCTTGAACTCATCCCCTTCGTGTTCGTATGAAAACCCGAGTCGATCAAAGATCTCATGAATTTCATTTGTTTCTATTGATGTACCTAATACTTTATTTGCCCGTTCACCACGAACAATCACTGTTTCTGGATCCAAGAATCTCGGTCCTGCTTCTACAATTCCTTGAAGAACTTCCCCGCCTGCTAATTCGACCATCAATTCTGCAGCACGATTGGCTGCTTCATAGACACGGTTGCGGTCAATTCCTTTTTCAAATCGCGTAGATGATTCACTGCGCAGTCCAAGGTCTTTTGAAGCTTGGCGGACAAGAGAAGGATTGAAGTAAGCAGCTTCCAGTAAAATCGTCGTCGTTTCATCTGAAACCTCTGAATCTGCTCCACCCATCACACCAGCAACAGCGACTGGCTGTTTACCGTTCGTAATAACTAAATGGTGTCCCTCAAGCTTCCGATTTTCATCATCTAATGTCTTGATTTCTTCCCCAGGTGCTGCTCGCCTGACAAGCACTTCCTTTGATCCAAAACGGTCATAATCAAATGCATGTAGCGGTTGGCCGTATTCAATCAGGACATAGTTTGTAATATCAACGACATTATTTATTGGACGGATTCCAGCTGAAATCAACCGGTTTTGCATCCATTCAGGTGATGGTCCGACTTTAATATTGCGGATTATTTTTGCCCCATAATATGGATTGTCCTCGTAATTTTCAACCTGGACTGATACATAATCAGATGCCGATTCACTATTTTCATTCAATGTCGGCTTTGGCAATGTCAGTTTTCTTTCAAAGACAGCGGCAGTTTCATATGCAACACCGATCATATTCAAACAATCAGCACGGTTCGGTGTAAGACCTAGTTCTAAAATATGGTCATCTAAATTCAGGTAGGAGAGCGCGTTCTTCCCGATTTCTGCTTCTTCCTGCATCACATAAATACCGTCCGCAAATTCTTTAGGTACCATTTTCACATCGACACCTAGTTCTTCTAGGGAACAGATCATACCGTTGGAAACTTCACCGCGAAGTTTCGCCTTTTTGATTTTGAAATTACCTGGAAGGACAGCACCGACTGTTGCAACCGGAACATTTTGTCCAGCATCTACATTCGGAGCACCGCAAATGATTTGCACTGGTTCCCCTTCTCCAATGTTCACTTGACACACATTCAATTTATCAGCATTAGGATGTTGTTCACACTTTTCAACATGGCCGACAACCACACCCGAAATGCCTTGATTTAAAGACTCGACACCTTCCACTTCGATACCGCTTTTTGTTATACGATCAGCAAGCTCATCAGGTTCAATACCGTCGAGATCCACATATTCTTTTAACCAATTATAGGATACTAACATGAATTACACTCCCCGTGATCAACATCTTATTTTTTGGATCTGTTGTTCTTCATTATTGATTTCTGGGAAAGCCACTCCCTTTCCGCGGGCGATCCGCAGGAGTGTCGCGAATTTCCCTCTGAAAACATCATTGTTTCGTAATAGTGTCTATTTGTTATGCTCGTTTGAATTGTTCCAGGAACCTAAGATCATTCGAGTAAAAATGACGAATATCTTCAATTCCGTATTTCAGCATCGCTATCCGTTCTGGTCCCATACCGAATGCGAAACCTGTATACTCTTTTGGATCGAATCCAGCCATTTCAAGCACATTCGGGTGGACCATACCAGAGCCTAAAATTTCGATCCAGCCTGTTTTTTTACAAATTGAACAGCCTGAGCCGTGACATTTAAAACAAGAGACATCGACTTCGACTGATGGTTCAGTGAATGGGAAAAAGCTTGGGCGCAGGCGAATTTCACGTTCTTCTCCAAACAATTTCTGCGCAAACAACGTTAATGTCCCCTTCAAATCACTCATCCGGATGTTTTTATCAACTAAAAGTCCTTCGATCTGCATGAATTGGTGGGAGTGTGTCGCATCATCCGTATCACGGCGGTATACCTTACCAGGACTAATGATTTTGACAGGCCCTTTCCCTTTATGTTTTTCCATAGTCCGTGCTTGAACCGGAGACGTCTGTGTTCGTAGTAACAAGTCTTCCGTGATGAAGAATGAGTCCTGCATATCTCTTGCAGGGTGGTTTTTCGGAAGATTTAACGCTTCGAAGTTATAATAATCGGTTTCAACCTCAGGTCCCTCAGCAACAGAGAAACCCATTCCTATGAAAAGGTCTTCAATCTCTTCAATTACAGCAGTAAGTGGATGTGCATTCCCCTGTCGAACCGGACGGCCAGGCAACGTTACATCGATTGTCTCGTTACTTAACTGTCGATCCAATTCTTCTCTTTCCAACTTCTCTTGTTTCGCTTCTACTTTATTCGTGATGGCCTCTCTTACTTCATTAGCAAGCTGCCCCATTTTAGGTCGTTCTTCTGCCGGGAGTTTCCCCATCCCTCTTAAGACTTCAGTAATCGGACCTTTTTTTCCTAAATAATCAACACGAATATCCTGCAATTCTTTTAAAGAAGATGCCTGTTCAATCTTTTCTACAGCTTCCCCTTGCAGGGTCATCAAACGATCTTGCATAACTGGTTCCTCCTTTATCTTCTTACCTTGATACCATTGTTAAATTATCTACCCGATGTAGCAGCAGCAACGATAATAAAGAAAACATTTTATACTTTCTTTAAATGCAACAAAAAAACCTTCGTCCCAGAAAGGGACGAAGGTATCGCGTTACCACCCTAATTAACAGCCAAAAGCAGATAGCTGTTCACTTCATTATGTAACGGTTTCCCGGCACAATCTTAGCTCATCGAAAAACGATCAGTGTTCGAAAGGCAACTCCGGAGTGAATTCCATCATATCTACCATAAGCACGCTCCCAGTCTCTGGCGTCCTCTCCCTGAATGGCGACCCTTGATGTACTACTTTCCATCATCGTTATTTATCAATATATTTAGTTAACTATACTGTATTATAAGGAA
Organism: Pseudalkalibacillus sp. R45; assembly: GCF_052246725.1. Lineage (NCBI taxonomy): Bacteria > Bacillati > Bacillota > Bacilli > Caryophanales > Fictibacillaceae > Pseudalkalibacillus > Pseudalkalibacillus sp. R45. The sequence goes on from NZ_JBQQCL010000024.1 coordinate 11,733, forward strand.
TCAAAAACGTTCCTGCAACTATTATCGCCTTATTTATGTTCTTTTAGACCATATAACAATATACCAGCAGCTACTGCAACATTTAGCGATTCCGCTTGCCCGTAAATTGGCACATAAAGGTTTTGATGAGAACTGGCTAAAAGGTCTTCATGCACCCCATTCGCCTCATTCCCTATGAGCAGTGCATATCCATTCGTATCTTTTATGGAAGTATACGGTACACCACCTTGGAGTGACGTGCCGAATACCTTGATTCCGTTCTCTTTTAACCGGGGAATCCATTCGGCTATATTTCCTTTTACAACTGGCAAGTGGAATACTGATCCCTGAGTCGATCGAAGCACCTTGCTATTATAAAGATCCACCGTTCCATTACCGAGGATCACACCATTAGCGCCTGCACTGTCAGCAGTCCTTATGATCGTCCCTAAATTACCAGGGTCCTGGATGCCATCAAGTAATATATACGTTCCATCAGACGTAATAGGCATATCCTCAGTTGATGCTTGGACAATGGCTACTATGCCTTGCGGCGACTCGGTATCAGCCAGTTCTTCAATGACAGATGGTGCAGCGATCCACGTTGTCACATTCCCTGTATGCCAACCAGAAGGGATTCGAAATGATTCCTCTATGATCAAATCTGTAACTTCAGCGTTATGTAACAATGCTTCTTCAACCAAGTGTGGGCCTTCAATGATGAACGCCCCTGCTTTATCTCTTCCCTTTTTTCGTTTTAACTTTTTCCATTCCTTGACTCGTCCGTTTTTAGGAGATGTAATCCGGTTCATCTTGTTCATTCCTTAATCGAAAATAATAATGCTATTATACGTGATATTCATACATAATCCAATTCGAGTGGATAAAAACTATCAACATACAAATGCTATGTACATCATTCCTAAATGAAAATCAGAGGTGAAAAGTAATGGATCTGAACTTAAGAAAAGCAGTTTTAGCAAACGTTTCTGGAAATAACCACGAAGAATTAGAAAGTACGATCGTGGAAGCGATCAACAGCGGTGAGGAAAAGATGTTACCTGGTCTCGGTGTTCTTTTCGAAGTCATCTGGCAGAACTCAGATGAATCAGAAAAAAAAGAAATCCTCGAAATTCTTGCAGAAGGTCTTCAATGATACGAAGTCATCCACAAAAATAGGACTCCTCATGGGTCCTATTTTTATTTTAGGCTCTTTTCTAAAAGATTGTTGCTTTTGAGTCATTTTTGAAAGCTCACCTTGTGCAAGTTGATTGGAGAGCAAGGTGCGAGACTCCTCGAAAATGAAAATCGTTTTCTTCGTGCGATGTAACGCTGCCGAAGCTTTCCTTGTCCTGCGGGATCAGCGTGCCTACTACCTGAATAATCTCCTCGCAAGGCATGCGACGAGGAAGCTCGCTTCGACAGGACTTTCTTGTAGACGCAGGAGCACAAATGCTTCCTTGATAAGGAGACTCCTGAGGTCGCAAGGCGACGAGTGGGCTCACCGCACGCCCCGCGGAAAGCGAGCATCCTGGAGCGGAATTCAACGACTTTTAAAGAAAACTTGGCGAGACCAAGCCTTTTGTAGGTCGAGCCTTAGTTGCCCTTATACTGAAGAAAGTATTGTTTATACTTTCTTTAAGTGCAAGAGCAACAAAGTTTGCGAAAACAGCCTTGTTTTAAGATTGTTTGATCTGCCGGACTGTTTTTTCATCAAGACCTTTTACGAGTTCGACTATCAGCCGTACCGTATGGTCATAATCATCCCTGTGAATCATGGATGCATGCGTATGCAAATAGCGAGTGGCCATTGTAATAGAAATGGCAGGAACCCCGTCATGAGTGATATGGATATTCCCGGCATCTGTTCCGCCGCCAGGTGTTGTATCAATCTGATAAGGTATGTTATTTTTTTCAGCTGTTTCGAGAACGAAGTCCCGTAATCCTTTATGGGAAATGGTCTTAGCATCATAAATAATGATCTGAGGGCCTTCACCAAGCTTAGATAAGGCGTCACGATCGGTAACCCCTGGGGTGTCCCCTGGAATTCCTGTATCGATTGCAAAAGCGATGTCTGGTTTGATCATATTGGCCGTCGTCTTCGCTCCACGTAAACCGACTTCCTCCTGGACAGTACCTACACCATAAACCGTATTTGGGTGCTTGATTTTTTTCAATTGTTTCATCGTTTCAGCTACGATTGCACAACCAATCCGATTATCAAATGCTTTAGCAAGCAGCATTTTAGGATTGCTCATGACCGTAAATTCAAAATATGGGATAACAGAATCTCCCGGTCTGACTCCAATTTCCAGGGCATTCTCTTTATCAGAAGCACCAATATCAATGTACATATCTTTGATAGGTACCGGCTTTTTCCTGGCTTCAGGCGAGAGGATATGAGGCGGTTTCGATCCGACGACACCGACCACATCACCATTCTTGGTTTTTATCGTTACACGCTGTGCGAGTAACACCTGTCCCCACCAGCCGCCAACAGTTTGAAAACGCAAAAAGCCTTTATCATCGATGCGTGTGATCATGAACCCAACTTCATCCAGATGACCTGCCAGCATGATGCTCGGACCGTTTTTAGAACCTTTCTTTTTCGCGACCAAACTTCCGAGGTTATCACAGTAAACCTCATCCGCGTATGGTTCGATGTATTTTTTCATGACTTCTCTCGGTTCTGATTCATCTCCAGGAATCCCTTTGGCATCCGTCAACTCTTTAAGCATAGTGAGTGTCTCATCTAAATTCTTCATGAAGAACCTCCTGATGTCTAATCGTGGTGTTTTCAATACCCCTGATCTTGACGTGTGTGGTTCACCTTGTTCTTTGATAAATAAGCGTCTTGTATCTCTTCAATGGTAAAACCTAAAATTCGTCCGATCATCAGATAGTCTTCCATTAATTGATTGTAATTATTGACGTCTTCACTATTGTTTTTGAAGGTTGTAACACTCTCATATACCTTCAAGAAGGCACCAACTGCTTCTCCCTCAAAGTCATCTGGAACATGTACACGTTCTGGCACCTCAAACGGAAGGATCAATCCGATCGATAGCAAGAAATGAACGCCATCCACGTATTCTTCAAGAATGATATCTTTTGATGAAGGTGGTTTCGAACTCCAGAATTTGAAGCATCGGGTTTCATTCGCAAGCTCGCCAATTTCCACGAGTAAAGCGAGAATTTTTTTATCCAATAAATCCGCGTTTTCCAATCCCCGTTCTGATTCAATCCGGCGATCGAGTTCATTTTGCATCTTATACATTTGCTGTAAATTCAGGTCCATTATGTATCCCCTCTCCTTGTGCTTACTCAAGTATACCAAGGATCTACATGGACCTTAAGGATTCTGTTCACCAAAAAGTGCCGAGATCCTCATATAGAGTATTCCGGCACCCGTTTTGGAAAAATTCATCTTGCGTCCGCAAAAAAGTCCTGCCATTTGTAGACCCATTCTTTCCGACGTAAAACATAGAACAACACAGCGAGAATACAAAGGATGCTGATCATCCAATGAAGCGTTAATTTGTTCAACCAGCTCCCAAACGAGGTATAGACGATTGCTAAAGGGACATTCGTATATAATGACAGCTTCGTATAATCTTTAAAGTTCCTTGCGATTTCAATGATACATAATGAAATGAGATGAAAATGAAGAAATGGGACCAATCTTAAGATGGTGATTTGTCCGATTGATAATTCAGACCGTTTACCAAACCATCTTTCTTTCATGTTCATGACTTTGCTGAATGATTTCGGTAATGATTTTACAAGTGCATAAAAATATACGCTCACCAACGTTACACCGATTATGGAGTAAATTGTACCGAACACTACCCCAAAAACGACACCGCCTAAAATACATATGAATCCGACTGGAATGAATAAGAATTGCCGTAAAATATGCAGGAATATAAATAGGACTGGGGCAAATGCACCGCTTTTACCGAGCCAATGGATGAGTTCCATCGCATGCTGTTCCATTTACATCCCTCCCATACTCAATTTATGTGAAGGTGAATGTCATTAGACCTTTGCCATTAGCGGACAAGTAGATGTAAAGGGCGATCTGCAGAACAATCAAAACCGGGATTCCAATGCGAAAGGACGTGTGTTTCGTCTTATGGCGGAACAACTGCATGCCTGTAAAAATACCCATAGCACCACCTATGAGAGATACAATCCATAAATGGGCCTCTGAGACTCTCCATTGTTGTCTTTTCGCTTTTTGTTTATCAATAAACATGATGATGAGACCGTAGAAATTGATTAATAGGACTAAGTAGATGATCATCGTTTTCGTTTCCTTTTCTTTTCATTGGATTTTTTCGTTAGTGGAATCACACTTGCAGGCTGCTTCCGGATCCACTTTACGTATTTGTGTATCTTTTCATTGTTGCGAAGAGAGTTCAAATCTGGATAAAGAGTAGCAAGTTCTTCATTTGTAAAAAGAGCGTGCACCTGTTTATGGCATGGGATGCATAGATGAGCTGTTTCACCGAATGTACCGCCGTACTCCCGGGGCACAAGATGATGTTCTGTCGTAGTGACTCCTTGTCTGCCGCACAATTCACAACATGTAGTTGTTGGCCCCATATGCAATCTCCACTCTTTCTATAAGTAACTACTTAAAAACGTACTTTAGATCCGCATATTCACGATATCAAGGTACAACCTACCTATGAGTACATCAAAATCGGTTTTTTGCGTTTTCATGTACTCAAATCCCGGCTATGAGTACATCAAACTCGGTTTTTCGCGTTTTCATGTACTCAAAAACTCTACTTTGAGTCAAGTCAAAGAGAATTTACGGTTTTATTAAGTACGTCATAATTCCCAATATATAAAAAGGGCTGACTACGAATAGTCAACCCTGTTATTTAACCTTTTAGGCTATCTTTAGCTTTGTTCGCTAGTTCTGCGAATGCTTTTTCATCAGTTACAGCAAGTTCAGCTAGCATCTTACGGTTAACATCGATTCCAGCTTGCTTCAATCCGTGCATCATGCGGCTGTAAGAAATTCCATTCATACGAGCTGCAGCGTTGATACGTGTGATCCATAATTTACGGAAATCACGTTTCTTTTGACGACGGTCACGGTATGCATAGCGTAGTGATTTGAATACTTGTTGTTGAGCAACTTTAAATAATTTATGTTTCGCACCAAAATAACCTTTAGCAAGTTTTAAGACGCGTTTACGACGACGACGTGTTACATAGCCACCTTTTACTCTTGGCATTGTAATCCCTCCAGTTTTTTTCAGAAATTATTATTGTTCAAAAAAGCAGGCGAACAGTCGCTTTTTGAACTGACGATTTAGATCATGTCTTTGATACGCTTGTAGTCTCCACTGGACACAAGTGCAGATTTACGTAGCTTACGCTTTTGTTTTTGAGACTTGTTACGGAACATATGGCTAGTGAATGCGTGTGAACGCTTCAATTTGCCAGTTCCAGTTTTCTTGAATCGCTTAGCAGTCCCTTTATGAGTTTTCATTTTAGGCATAGTAAAGTTCCTCCTTTGGTTACTTGTTCGAAGAAATTCCGTTCATGTTCGTTGCCAATATGAAAGTTATTTGCTTTCAATCGGAGCAAGAATCAAGAACATACTGCGGCCTTCCATTTTAGGCTTGGATTCGATCGTTCCAAGATCCTCACATTCCTTTGCCATACGCATGAGCACGTCACGTCCTAATTCGGAGTGAGTGATCGCACGTCCTCGGAAACGGATGGACGCTTTGACTTTGTTCCCTTTCTCAAGGAACTTTTTCGCGTTACGAAGCTTTGTGTTGAAATCGTGCTCTTCAATATTCGGGCTAAGACGAACTTCCTTCGTCGTAATTGTCTTTTGATTCTTACGCGCTTCTTTGTCTTTCTTCTGTTGCTCATAGCGATACTTGCCATAGTCCATAATTCTGCACACTGGCGGTTTCGCATTAGGGGCAACAAGAACCAGATCCAGATTTGCATTTGCTGCAATTTCAAGTGCTTCTTGACGAGATTTCACGCCAATTTGATCTCCATTGGCGCCAATTAGGCGAACTTCGCGAGCGCGAATGCCGTCGTTGACCATCATGTCCTTACTAATAATGAGCCACCTCCATCGATTTTTACAACCTAATCTTTTTCTTGTAAGTAAAGCAAATCTATTGTTGATATATTAAAAAACAAATAGAAAAAGCGTCGGCGCATACCACACCCACACAGAAAGTTTTCGACTATTGATCTCTAATTGATCATCGAAAGCTGGTTCATTGTACCTGCCAACTGTACATCTGTACGCCGATCAGGTGAGAAGCGGGTGCTTCTGCTTGTTTTACAAGAATATAGGATTATATCACATTAGAATTATATCATCGATGTCGCACTGATGTCAAGCCATCTCGAGTGCTTCATTTCAACCTTTATAGCGTACCTGATTTCTCTAGAAAAATCAAGAGTTAATTTTAAAACGCAACAGCTTCTTATTAAAAACAATGAGGTTGAATTAAAAGATGCCTTTATTAGAGGACACCAGAGACCTTATTCGCCTAAAACCATTGATACAAAGTCCTTTTTCACCCGAATAGCGAAACAGTTGTCCTCTATTTTTTTTTAATACCGCTTTTTGTCACAGATAACGGAACAGATGTCCTCTAATTACGATCGTTCACCATCTGGACAATATGATATTAAAAAAAGCGACCCTGACACCAATTTTCATCGATGTTTCGGGTCACTCATTTCATTATTATTAGCTATGCTCAACTTCAGTTTTCAGATTATCTTTGAAGCTTTCTAGTGATACAGTTTCGGAATCCTGTTCACCGTACTTCCGTACGTTGACAGCATTCTTTTCGATCTCCTGGTCACCGACTACGAGCATGTACGGAACTTTTTGCATTTGTGCTTCACGGATCTTGTAACCGATTTTTTCTTCACGGGAATCGACTTCTACACGGATACCATTCGACTTCAGTTCTTCCTGTACTTTATATGCATAATCCATATGGACTGCAGAAACGGGGATTACTTTTGCCTGTACTGGTGCCAACCAAGTCGGAAGTGCACCTTTATATTCTTCGATCAAGAAGGCGACAAAGCGTTCCATAGTCGATACGACTCCTCGGTGAATGACCACTGGACGGTGATCTTGCCCATCGCTGCCTTTGTATGTCAAATCAAAGCGCTCCGGTAAGTGGAAGTCAAGCTGTACTGTTGAGAGTGTTTCCTCTTTTCCGAGTGCAGTCTTTACCTGGACATCCAGTTTTGGTCCATAAAATGCTGCTTCTCCCTCCGCTTCCACATAATTCAGGTCCATATCTTCCATTGTCTCTTTCAAGAGAGCTTGGGCTTTCTCCCACATTTCATCATTATCGACATACTTTTCTTTATCAGCAGGATCACGATAAGACAGACGGAACTTGTAGTCATTAATCCCGAAGTCTTTGTAAACTTTTTGAATAAGCTGAACGACCCGGATAAACTCATCCTTCAACTGATCTGGTCTTACAAAAATATGGGCGTCATTCAATGTCATTGAACGTACACGCTGTAACCCTGCCAGCGCCCCGGACATTTCATGGCGGTGCATTGTGCCGAGCTCAGCAATACGGACAGGCAGATCACGATAACTATGCATTGCGTTTTTATAAATCATCATATGATGCGGACAGTTCATCGGGCGAAGTACAAGCTGTTCGTTATCCATTTCGATCGGTGGATACATATCTTCCTGATAATGATCCCAGTGACCAGAAGTCTTATAAAGTTCAACACTACCAAGGTGAGGAGTGTAGACATGGTCGTAACCAAGCTTCACTTCAGTATCTACGATATAGCGTTCGATGACTCTTCGGATTGTCGCACCTTTCGGAAGCCAGATCGGCAGCCCCTGGCCGACTTTTTGTGAAATCGCGAAAATCTCTAATTCTTTACCAAGCTTACGGTGGTCACGTTCCTTCGCTTCTTCGAGGAAATGCAGATGCTCTTCCAGTTCGGATTTTTTATTGAAGGCAGTGCCATAAACTCGTTGGAGCATTTGATTGTCACTGTCACCTCTCCAGTATGCACCTGAGATATTCATCAATTTGAATACCTTTAATTTGCTTGTTTGCGGCACATGGACACCCCGGCATAGATCGGAAAATTCACCTTGGTGATAGAATGTGATCTTTTCGCCTTCAGGAATTGCCTCGATTAATTCGACTTTAAGTTCATCTCCCAAGTCCTCATAGCGACGGATCGCCTCTTCACGACTCACTTCCTCACGAGTGATTTCAAGGTTTTCATCCACGATTTTCTTCATTTCTTTTTCAATCTTCGGGAAGTCTTCTTCAGTCAGCCTATGCTCCATATCTATGTCATAATAAAATCCATTTTCGATTGTCGGACCTACACCAAGCTTGATTTTTTGATCGGAAAAGACCCGTTTGATCGCCTGTGCCATAAGATGTGCTGTACTATGACGAATGATTTCAAGTCCTTCTTCAGAATCAGGCATGACAATTGTTATGGCTCCGTCCTGTTCGATCGGTTGACGTAGATCAAGCAATTGATCATCGAGTTTTCCAGCGATGGCTTTCTTTTTCAATCCAGGACTGATCGACGCAGCGATTTCTTCTGTTGTTACGCCTCTATCGAACTCCTTGACTGCTCCATCTGGAAAAGTAATTTTCACCTTTGACATGGTCATTCACACTCCTACTTTAATAAATACAAATATAAGTTAACTAGCCTTGCGCAAACTAGAAACAACCCTTGTAACCGTTAATAATGGAATTAAAAAAACACCCATCCCTGGAAAGGGACGAGTGTCTGCTCGCGGTTCCACCCTCGTTCCGGCAGTCTAATGCCGGCACTTGGAATCATTTAACGGTCATTTACCGTCAACGGTTACTAGAAGTTCTCCGTTGAAGTTCAGAGGTGGTAAGTACTTTTTACTTGGTGAAGAGATTTCAGCAGATTCTCTTCTCTCTGGAAACCAGTATCAAAAGACTCATATCCTCATCATTACTTTGGTATTGGTAATTGTTATGTAGTATTATATGCAGTCTACCAAAGAAAATCAAGCCTAAAAATACCAAAATTTATATTTTTGTCACTTTACCGCAAATTTACGATTCGGAAGGATACGGACACGCTCTTGAAATACATTCTGAATGGTGCGGTTCATCGAATCATCATCCGAATCCGTATACAGATAAATTTTTTCTGGCGCAATCTCGATCAACACCTTCAGTAAATCAGAAGCGATTGCATCTAGATATGCTTTAGCTTTCCCGCTCACCAGCTGTTCCATATCCGCTTCCGTCAGTTCATAATAATGTTCATTATAAATTCTGAAACGTTCTCCCTCAAACTTCAGATGCACGGTCGAAAACAAGGAGACCCTCGACTTCACGAACTGCCTCAATTGATTAATGAAATCTTGATATTCCTGTTCGAATTTAAATTCATCTATCGCACATTCGATATATTTGGTTAAGAGTTCCCTGTATGGTTTAAGACGGAATTGCAAAAATGATTCATAAGAAAAGATCATTTCGGAATCAAAAAAATCCTCTAATGCATTGACGATCATATCTTCTCTCGGTGGGAAACCCCTAATTAATGGGATGTTTTCAGTGTTTTCTTCAATCAGGGACTGTGTGATGGATAAGATTTGAAGCTGTTCATCTTCATCTGTAAAATAAAATTCGGTTTCCAAAATCCTTAAAATCCAAGCATCTTCTCTAGTACGAATAATATGTTTCGCTAAAAAAAGTAATATTGTAGGTTTCAACATGTCACTAACCGGATCCCTGGGATCTAAATAAATGTCCAACGCATTCTCATCAGTATAGTGAATCTTTATGGGAGTCGACCGGTTGGGTATGTTTTGATTATTGAGTAATTTAGTGATTCGTTTAAACAAATAATGGCCTTCCTTTTCATCCAAGAAATGAATCGTAACCAACCTTAATCCTCCTTGTCCACAATCATTGTTACAATATATGAACGACAAGGAAGATTATTCTAAGGAAAGGCTTATAAATTTGTTCTACGTTCGTTGAGCAACTGAATACTCATGCTGATTCCGTCGGATTAACCGCATGTTTCACTGAATCTTAATTGTAACGGACACAGGAGACCTTATTTGGCCAAAACACTATGATTTTACAAAACTAACGGACATGAGAGACCTTATTTCGTAATTATCGTGGAAAATCAGCTGCTTTGTTCACAAATAACGGCTCTGGTGTCCGTTAACTTTTTTAAAACACCCAAAATAGCACAAATAACGGCTCTGGTGTCCGCTAAAATTCGCATAAAAAAGAAGGCTGTCCAAAAGAGTCAGCATTTCTCCGATCATAACAACATTTTGTGGTGTTGATACGAACTGTTGTTAACGTGTCTGACGCTTTTCTTTTAAGACAGCCCCTCGAAGACTATTTTTGTGTTCGTCTGTTTTCACCACCGAGTGAGATCGGAGTTGTAAAGTGCTTGATCCGTTCCATGATCCGTTTGGCCTTCAACTGTTCTATCCCACCTTTTTGAGAATAGGAAAGATGCTCCTCAAGCTCTTCGTAATCGTAATTAGAGGTATAACAAGTCGGCAGCTTTTCCATCATACGGTATTGGAGAATTGAGCCCAATACTTCATCCCGGATCCAACTAGACATGGTTTCCGCACCAATATCATCAAGGACCAATACAGGAGCTTTCTTGATCACATCCAACTTTTCATCGACTGTTTGGTCTCCGATTGACGTTTTCATTTCTCTGAAAAAATCAGGCGTATATACAAGAATCGTCTGTATGTTCCTCTTCGCGAGAGAGTTGGCAATCGCTCCCATGAGGAAGGTCTTTCCAACTCCGAATTGTCCATGGACATAGAGACCTTGAGATGAACCTTCTGGACTGGTGACAGCTTTTACAAACTCCGCAGCCTTCAGGGTCGCTTGATATCTCTCTGTGTCTTTCTTATCGAATTGCTCAAATGTTGCTGACAGAATATCTTTCGGAATGAAATAGCTTTTGATCAACGATTGGAGATTCTCAAGCTCATCGTGAGCAATTTTATTATGGCATCGGTTATACGTAACATCGATGATTTGACCGTTGATGAAAAGCTGGGGTTCATACCCTTTAAGCATATTTTGACAATGCTCCAAGTCAAGACAACCCTCACAATTTTTAGATCCTTCCACAAACTCCAGCAATCTTGGTAGGCTCTTATCAATCATTTGATTCGTAATTTCTGGATGAGTCCGATGAAATGCTTTCCAATCGGGGTGCGCCAATACCTTTTTCTTCACTTCGATCAATTCTTTTTCTACTTTCGGACGATCAGCAAAACCTTTCATCGATTCTGATATTGATTTCACATTGTGCACCCCCTATAGTCCTTTCAAATATTCTTCAAGCCATTTTTCATCAGTTTCTGAAACCTGTTGACTTTCTTTATCTGTTTTAGGCGTGGCCATCCACTTTGGAAGCTTGTCTTTTCTGACATTCTTTTGTTGGACTGGTCTTCCTGCCTTTGATTTCTGTTGTTTAAAGGATTGATAACTTTTATGTTCTGCCTTGGCAAGTTCCATCGCTTCTCTTACAGATGAAATTTTCTTGCGTTTCCACTGGCTTGCAATTTTTTCGACATGAGCGTGGATCAATTTCATATCATTCGTATTCAACACATAATCGATCAGGACATTAATGACACCTGCTGAAAGCTTCTGGTCGAACATGATTGAGTCGATCAGCTTAAGATCGGCACTGGCGGCACGACCTCCCTCGCTGTATTTTTCAAGCAATGCACGAGGGGATATCGTTTCAAACGTCTTTATCATCATTTCTTGGGGTGATAACTCTTCCTCATTTTTACGGACCGAATTTCCCTTTTGCCTACGTTCACTAAGACGTGGTAATTGGCCTGGTTTTTCAATCTTATACCAGCGCTGAACCTCTTGCCTTAATGAGTACGGGGTAAGCTGTTCATCCCTGAAGTAGGCTTGTTGTACGATACTGCTCATTTCCAACGGTGAAATTTGATAAATGAATGCAAGCCGATGAATGGATTCCCGAATGCTTTCCGTTAAAACCTCTGATGGTATGATGAAGCTGCTCAGATCCCGCACAAGCACATTGAAATCGAAGTCATCCTCCGAAAAGTTTGGAGCATTCCCTTCCGTATTCTCCGCATGGTTATTTTGGGAAATGGACTGGTGGATCTCCGAGTCTGTCGCAGCTCTGATCTCGGATTCATGTAAAGAGGAAAATACATCGTTGAAACTGGCCGTAACATCCTCGTATTCATCCTGAGTTTCATTTGTGAGAATAAAGCGGTTCCTAACTTCAAGATACCTTTGCTTTCCTAAACGCCCATATAAATACACACTCAAAACATCGTCCTGGAAAAACTGCTCTGGTTTTAAAATCGGCTGCAGTTCATAGATGAAAATACGATCATCTTCAATCCTTTTCCGATAGGTCTTCAATAAGCCGATCGCCTCTAGCTTTTTCCGTTCTTCAAAAATCTGCTGCATATTCATTTGTGTCTGGTTCATCAACGTATGGTGTGAAGTTGCTCCATTTAGGTTTTCGCTGAAAAGGGTCATGTATAGACTGTATGCTTTGGCACCTACCAATGGTTGATACAACAGTGTTACCATCTTCAATTCTTCAGCTTGTATCCGTCCACTGCTATACACTTGAAAGCGATCGACAGGAAGTAATTCTTTCCAATGATTATCCATCTACTTCACCTTTATCATTCATAATTGGTAAGTGAAAAAAGAGCTTATGTATATGTAAGCTCTTTACTCGTTCTCTCGTTTTATTAAATCTTTAAGTTCATCGATAAATACGTTGATGTCCTTGAATTGCCTATAAACGGACGCGAATCTGACATATGCTACTTCATCAATCTTCGCTAGATGGTCCATCACCCGTTCACCAATTTCTTTACTTTGGATTTCCGAAGAGCCATCATTTCGTAAATCTTTTTCAACCGTATTCACTACTTCTTCAAGAACTTCAAGTGGTACCGGCCGCTTTTCACATGCCTTGATCAATCCACGTAAAAGCTTGTCCCGGTTGAATTCTTCCCTTGTTCCTTCTTTTTTTACAACAACAAGAGGAATTTCTTCCACTGTTTCAAAAGTGGTGAACCTGTAATTGCATTTTTCGCATTCTCTTCGCCTGCGAATCGAACGTCCGCCATGGACCGGGCGAGAATCTAACACCCTGGTTCCGTTATGTTGACAATGTGGACAACGCATTTAACCAACCCCATATCGATAAACTTCGCTTTATATAATGTCATATTTAGTCGAATTGTAATATTATCCTTAACTATAATGATAGTGGAAAGGTCACCCCATGACAAGATGTTTTCAGATGATCAAGTGTGATCATGGATTTTCCGCCATTAAAGAAAACTTGGCAAAGCCTAGCCTTTGGCGTAGGCTGAGCTTAGTTGCTCTTATATTGAAGAAAGTAATTATACTTTCTTTAAATGTAAAAAAGGTGTGCATCTGCACACCTTGATAGTCTTTGTCATTTTTAATATGCTGAGACTTTTTTCTGGCCGACTTTAACTGGACCCATACCTCTTGGAAGTTCTACATTCTCTTTGGATGAAGCTCCAAGTGCTTCTGCGATATAATTTGCAGCGACGTTAGGATCAAGATCACCACACGTATAAACATCAATACTTGCATAACCATGCTCTGGAAAACTGTGAATTGTGAGATGTGATTCAGATATGATCACAACTCCACTTACTCCATGAGGTGCGAATTTGTGAAAGGCTACTTCTCTCACTTCTGCACCAGATTTCAGTGCAGCTTCTACAAATAGTTGTTCAATATAAGGCATATTGTTCAACTTTTCTGCATCACAACCCCATAATTCAGCAATCACATGACGTCCCATTGTATCCATTTGCATAGTCCCCCTTCAATAATAATCATGCCTTCAAAAGCATGCGGAAATGGAGTTTTACCACGGGGGAAAGTTAGTCCAAAGAGGTCCTAACCCTTTAAGTAGTATCCAGTTCCTATATTGCTTATAACTTGAAGTTCACGATGAACAGTATACTGCTTTTCTCTATTTTTTGCAAGAAAATTTTTTCCTGCCTTTTTACTTACTGATTGAGCACCTAAACATACTTATTCATACCTGTACAAACAATGATTGGCATGATTTTTCCTGAGTGCTTGATTTTGTTTTTTTCGCACTATCAAACCCTCAGAACCCACTTCTGAGTGCTTGGTCTTTCTCTTTTACGCAACATCACACCCTCAGAACCTACTTCTGAATGCTTGATCTTTCTCTTTTACGCAACATCACACCCTCAGATCCCACTTCTGAGTGCTTGATCTTTCTCTTTTACGTAACATCACACCCTTAGAACCCTCTTTGGTCCGGTATATCTTATGGTCTGTCATCTTTCATTTAGGTTTTATTAAATAATACAAATGATTTCTGACTTAGTTTGATTGAAGCGAAATTTGCGAGTAAATAATAAAAGGATTGGCCATTAGAAGCCAATCCCCTATTTCATATTAACATGTTATTTATGCAGTTCCTGACAAGCGCTTGTCAGTTAAGGCTTCAAGTGTTTCTCCGACTTTTTCTGCAAGATCTACAACTCGGCAAGAATATCCCCACTCATTGTCATACCACGCAAGAACTTTCACTTTCCGGTCTTCGATGACCATTGTGGACATTCCATCAATGATTGAAGAATTTTCATTTCCATTGAAGTCAATTGATACAAGTGGATCATTCGTATATCCTAAAATGCCACTTAACGTTCCGTTAGATGCCGTTTCGAGTGCTGCATTTACTTTTTCAACCGTTACATCACGCTTCACATCGACAACAAGGTCAACGAGGGATACGTTCGGTGTTGGAACTCGCAGTGCCATACCGTGTAGCTTTCCTTCCAATTGAGGCATGACTTTTGCAATCGCTTTAGCTGCGCCAGTGGAAGTCGGGATGATCGATTGTCCACAAGCACGCGCACGTCTCAAGTCCTTATGAGGATTGTCGATATTTTTCTGATCATTTGTATATGCATGGACAGTCGTCATTACACCATTTTCAATTCCAAATTGCTCATCAAGAACTTTTACGACAGGTGCAAGACAGTTTGTCGTACAAGAAGCATTTGATAAAACATGATGCTCTTCCGGAATGTAAGCGTCATCATTTACGCCCATAACAACTGTTAAATCTTCATCTTTACCAGGAGCTGTGATGATGACTTTCTTTGCACCTGCTTCTAGATGATACCCAGCAGTTTCCTTCGATTTGAACTTTCCAGTCGCTTCAATCACGATATCAACGTTCAGTTGTGCCCAAGGCAATTGTTTCGGATCTCTGTCGCTTAATAATTTGATTTCTTTTCCATCTACGATCAAAGAATTTTCCTTAGCTTCAACCTCGAGGTCGTAAGTACCATGAATGCTATCGTACTTGATAAGATGAGCCAGTGTCTCAGAAGGATAACTTGCATTTATCGCCACAACATCTAATTGTTGGTTTTTCATCGCTTTACGGAATACCATTCGTCCAATTCGACCAAATCCATTAATCGCTACTCTAGCTTTCATGTTGAATCCCTCCACTATCTATAAAGTGCTATACTTTTTTCTGAAAATCTAAAATTAGTATAACATATTATATGTAAAAGGGAACACTAAATTTATTAATAATAGAAAAAAGAGGCCCGTGCCCGGCCCCTAAAGTTCAAATTTTCGACATATACTTGAATTTTGCGAATGAGAATCCTACATCCCTTAGAGTATATCCCATTTAGTAAATATATGTATCAATTGCTGACGGCTCTCTTCAATCGTTCCATTATTATCGATGACTTCGTTTGCCCATTTTTTCTTTTCGTCTAAGGGGATTTGTGAGCGGATGCGTGATAAGGCTTCTTCAGAGGATGAATGATCCCGGCCCATCAATCTTTTTAATTGGGTTTCCTTATCCACATAAACAAGCAATGTACGATCAACCATATGGGTCAATTTGCTTTCAAACAGCAATGGGATATCCATGACGACTGCTTCATGCTTTTCTAAGAGCTCATCCCTGCGCTCTAACATTCTTTTACGTACAGCTGGATGCACAATGCTGTTCAACTTCAATCGTTTCTCTTCATCATTAAAAATGATTGCGCCTAATTTTTTTCGGTTCAAACGACTGTCTTCTTCAAGTATTCCTGTACCAAAAAATTCAACAATTTGCTTGTATGCTGGCTCGCCCGGCAGCACAACTTCCCGGGCGATCTTA
Source organism: Pseudalkalibacillus sp. R45 (assembly GCF_052246725.1). Lineage (NCBI taxonomy): Bacteria > Bacillati > Bacillota > Bacilli > Caryophanales > Fictibacillaceae > Pseudalkalibacillus > Pseudalkalibacillus sp. R45. Next base: position 27,990 of record NZ_JBQQCL010000024.1, read on the forward strand.
TCAGCATCTATGACAGGAATATTCATCTCCTGGATCATTTCGGAAATGGTACTTTTCCCACTTGCGATTCCACCTGTCAAACCAACAATCAATTCTAACACCTCACAGTTTGAAAATACCTAAAACGATCAACATGAGTCCAGGCAAGAAGCTGATTAACCGCATTGTCGGTAACGCCGACAGCACTCTTCCAAGCTTCATACCAGTGACAAGGAACAACACGCTCATCGTTGATACAAAAACCGCCGTCATTAAATGCGGAAATCCGAGTAAGGAAGCACCTAGACCTGCAGCAAAAGAATCCAGGGAAAGTGCCAATCCAAGCAATAAAGCTTCCAGTCCGGCAATCGTTCCGGAACGGTCGATATCTGCCGCTGCAGGTGTCCGGAGAATTTGGATGACGATTCCTAACGAACGGATTTCCATGTTCCAAATGTATTCTGATTCATTCTTATTAAGCGCTGCTTCTTCCTGTTCATCACTACTTTTGAAAAATTGCCATAACACATACATGCCTAAACCGATGAGCAAGATTCCACCCAACTTGCCTGCAAAAGCAGGAGAAACAAATGTACTGATGATCGTTCCTACATTCATTGCGGCAAGTAACATCAGAGCAGAACAGAGTGCAATCAGAATGATAGAGAAATACGTAATTTTCATGCGTCGTACACCGTATGTTACACCAACACCGAAGCTGTCCATACTTACAGCTATCGTCAGAGTCAATAGGGCTATCCATCCTGTCACTTCTATACATCCTCCTTGCTTCAGCGCTAGGATAGTATATGGAAGGTGCCCATCCGACGTACGATATTTTCATGAAATTATCCCAATTACTTTTGGCAGCTCGGACAAATATGTGTGCCTCTTCCGCCTACTACAATCCGAATGATTTCGGTTCCACAGTTCAAACAAGGTTCCCCTTTCCGGGCATAAACGGATAACCTTTGCTGGAACATCCCCATATCTCCCTGAGAATTGACATAGGAACGGATCGTGCTGCCTCCTTGCTCGACCGCTTCCATCAACGTTTCGACAATTGCTTGATGTAACTTTTCCACTTGTTTTTTCGATAACGATCTGGCCTCAGCTTCAGGGCTAAGTCCAACCTTGAAGAGCGCTTCATCCACATAGATGTTTCCGAGACCGACCAATACAGTCTGATCTAATAATACGGGTTTGATTTTACGAGTCGTTTTCTGGAGCTTTTTCCAGAGTTTAATTGGTTCGAAGGAAGGATCGAAAGGTTCGGGACCTAGTTGAGATAACGGTAAATGATCCTCTTCCTCTCCAAGCGGATAAACATGCATGGTCCCAAACTTGCGGACATCACGGTAACGAAGTTCTGATCCATCCTTGAATGAAAAGATCACATGCGTATGTTTATCTGCTTCTTCCCCATTTTCCACATAAACATAACGACCTTCCATCCTCAAATGAGAAACCAGGACAACATCATCGAGGGTTATTTTTAAAAATTTCCCTCTTCTCCCTATTGAACGGATCGTCTGCCCGACTAACAAGGATTTGAATTCGGCTAAATCATCTGGGTGCTTGATGATTTTTGCCCATTTTACAGTGATATCTTCTATTGTTTTTCCTAGCACGAGGTTTTCCAATGTGCGTCGAACGGTTTCTACTTCTGGTAATTCAGGCATTTCTGATCTCCCTACCTAAAAATCATAATGGCACCCGGCTCTGTATTCAGAAGACCGGGTACCTGGTTTGTATTATTTTGCGTCGTACCACGTATTTCCGTATGAGTAATCCACTTTCAATGGAACATCCAATTGAACAGCATGCTCCATGACATCTGGTACGATCTTTTCAAGCTTTTCGATTTCGTCTTTTGGTGCTTCAAAAATCAATTCATCGTGTACTTGCAAGAGCATTCGGGTTTGCAGCTTTTCTTTTTTCAAACGTTTCGCCATCTCTACCATCGCTTTTTTGATAATATCGGCAGCTGACCCTTGTATTGGTGTATTCATTGCTGTTCGCTCAGCAAAACTTCTCAAATTGAAGTTACGGCTTGTGATTTCAGGAAGATATCTCCTGCGATTCAACATCGTCGTGACATATCCATCTTGTTTCGCTTGTTGTTTGATATCTTCCATGTATTGTTTGACACCTGGGAAGCTTTCCAGGTAACGCTCGATGAACTGTCCCGCTTCCTTACGCGTAATGTCAAGGCTTTGTGACAGTCCATAATCACTGATACCATAGACGATTCCAAAGTTGACCGCTTTCGCTTGTCTCCGCATATCAGCAGTCACTTCGTCTTTTTCAACATGAAACACGTCCATCGCTGTTTTCGTATGGATATCCAGCTCATTATTAAATGCATCAATTAATTTATCGTCTTGAGCAATATGGGCCAGAACACGAAGTTCGATTTGGGAATAGTCGGCAGCGAACACGACCCAATCTTTTTCCGATGGTATGAAAGCTTGGCGGATTTTTCTGCCTGCCTCCAGACGAATCGGGATGTTTTGCAGGTTCGGATCGATCGAACTCAATCGTCCAGTCTGGGCAAGTGCTTGATTGAAACGGGTATGGATTTTCTCCGTATCACGATTCACCACTTTCAATAACCCTTCTACATATGTGGAGTTAAGCTTACCAAGCTGACGGTAGTAAAGGATTTCCTCGACGATTTCGTGTTTATCCTTCAGTTTTTCCAGAACATCGGCTGACGTTGAATAGCCTGTCTTCGTCTTTTTGATGACAGGGAGCTGCATTTTTTCAAATAGGATTTCACCAAGTTGTTTCGGGGAATTGATATTGAATTCCGTTCCTGCCAATTCGAAAATTTTCCCTTCGATCTTTTGCAATTGGTCGTTCAGTTCAGTACCCATCTCTTCCAATCGTTTCACATCGACCTGGACGCCTTGCTGTTCCATCTCGCCGAGCACGATGGAAAGAGGCATTTCTAAATCGTAAAAGAGCTGATCCTGTTCATTTTTCTTAAGACTTTCTTGAAGATGAGGGACAACTTCACGGAGCATATTCGCTTTACGAACAATATGTTCACTTAAAGCCTCTTGGTCTGGTACTTTCTGCTTTGCGCCTTTACCGTAGACGGTTTCATTGCTTGATACCCCCTTCAATCCAAGCCTGTTTGAAATCGAGGCGATATCGTGTGAAGAGTCGGATGGATTCAACAAGTAAGATGCAATGAGAGCATCGAATTTGATACCTTTTAAGCGGATGCCTTTCCAAGCAAGTGATACAATAGCTTGCTTTGCATCAGCGGCATACTTTTCTACTTTTTCATCCTCAAGCCACTCGATCAAGGAGTCTGATTTCAATGCTACATCTGTCGGGATGAAGTATTTCCCTTCATCACTGACAATTCCAATACCTAATATATCAGCGTTGTGATAGTTTTCAGCTAAGCACTCGATGACGATTGATGCATTTTGGCCGAAGTCGTTTTCCTTAACCTCTTCCAATATTTCATATTTGATTTCTTCAGTCGGCTTATCCGCTTCTTCAGCAGCGTCGCTGTCCACTCTGTCTAATAGTGAGTTGAACCCTAGCTCCTTAAAGAGTTTGATTACTTTTTCAGAAATTTCATTTTCGTACTCGCAACCGTCGAGCTTGATTTCAATTGGCGCTTCCACTTCAATCGTTGCAAGCTTTTTACTCATTTCAGCTTGTGCTTTATTGTCTTCAAGTTTTTCCTTCAGTTTTTTCCCTGAAATTTGGTCGATTGAGTCCAACACTTTTTCAATCGTTCCAAATTCCTTCAAGAGCTTGATCGCTGTCTTTTCACCGACACCTGGAACCCCTGGGATGTTGTCGGAGCTGTCTCCCATAAGTCCTTTCATGTCAATGATTTGATCAGGCGTCAATCCGTAGCGTTCCTCGACTAGCTTCAAGTCATATGTATCCACATCTGAAATGCCCTTTTTTGTGAGTGCGACGTGCACATGATCGTCCACCAATTGAAGCAAGTCCTTGTCTCCGGTGATGACTTTGACATCCCATTCCTTCGACTCTGCCTGCTTCGACAACGTACCGATGATATCATCCGCCTCGTACTGCTCCAGTTCATATCGTTTGATACCGAATGCATCTAGCAATTCACGGATCAACGGCAATTGTTCGGATAGTTCTGGTGGTGTCTTCTGCCGGCCACCTTTATATTCATCAAAGGTTTTGTGACGGAATGTCGTCTTACCCGCATCAAATGCCACAAGCATATGACTTGGCGTTTCCTCTTCCAGCACTTTTAATAACATTGTTGTAAAGCCGTACACTGCATTCGTGTACACACCTTTATCATTGTTTAAAAGGGGCAACGCAAAAAATGCACGATATGCAATACTATTCCCATCTACTAAAACGAGTTTCTTTTTGCTCATTCGATTTCCTCCTCGTTCAACACTAGCTTCATTTTATCATCTTTGGATTTAGAAGGGAAAAACGGAGGGCCATGGACGTGGTTTCAAAGAAGTTTAGGTTTTATTGGGAGGCTGCATTCGCAAACTTTGTTGCTCTTGCACTTAAAGAAAGTATAAAATACTTTCTTCAGTATAAGGGCAACTAAGGCTCGACCTACAAAAGGCTTGGTCTCGCCAAGTTTTCTTTAAAAGTCGTTGATTTCCGCTCCAGGGTGCTCGCTTTCCACGGGGCGTTCGGTGAACCCACTCGTCGCCTTGCGACCTCAGGAGTCTCCTTATCAAGGAAGCATTTGTGCTCCTGCGTCTACAAGAAAGTCCTGTCGAAGCGAGCTTCCTCGTCGCATGCCTTGCGAGGAGATTATTCAGGTAGTAGGCACGCTGATCCCGCAGGACAAGGAAAGCTTCGGCAGCGTTACATCGCACGAAGAAAATGCGATTTTCATTTTCGAGGAGTCTCGCACCTTGCTCTCCAATCAACTTGCACATGATGATTTTATTAAAATGACTCAATACCAACCATCTTTTAGAAAAGAGCCTATTGAGGGTCCATTGTGCAACTTTAGAATGGAATCGTACAACATTGAAGAGGCTGGTACGAAACTATAACTACAAACAGAAAAGACGAACAATAAAATATAATAGATAAAATGAAAGACGAAAAGCGTAGGCTACATCCGTAGACTCCTGCGGGAACAGCACGAGTCGAAGACCCCGGAAGAAAGCGGTCTGTGCTTTCTGAGGAGGCGGAGGCCGTGCCCGCGGAAAGCGAAGGATGTTGGCGAAGCGGTACCCTTCATTTTAACTCTCTAAAGATAACCCGCACAAATTGTTCGGGTTTTCTTCTATTGTCTCAGCCCCTTTAAAACGCAAAAAAAAAAGACGAGAGCCGTAGGAGAACTCTCGCCATCAATAAGGGGATCCTTTTGAAAAGGATTTTCAAGTACAGTTTAGCAACGGATTATGAAGAACCAATATCCCAGGTGTTAATATTGTGTAAATTTTCAGTCTTGTCTCGTTTTGAAAAAAGTTAGTGTAAACGTCGTTCCAACCTCTTTTTGGCTCGTCACCTTAACCGACCCTTTATGGGCTTCGACCAAATGCTTGACGATTGCAAGTCCAAGACCAGTGCCTCCTGAGTTTCGGCTTCGGGCTTTATCAACTCTGTAGAAGCGTTCGAACACACGCGGAATTTCATCCTCTGTAATTCCAATTCCAGTATCCTTTACTTCTAGTTGTATTTTTTCGTCAACCACTTTTCCTTTAATCAATACGTTCCCGCTATTAGGCGTGTAGGATAAAGCATTATTTAACAAATTGATCATGATTTGTTTCATACGAGCAGAGTCACCCTCTATTTTGAGGTCTCCCTCAATCTCTACCAAAACCTCGATATCTTTTTGTTCTGCTCGTGGTTCAAGTAATGTGACCACATCATTCACAATGGTTTCTAGATTGATCGTCTGCCAATTCAATTGAAAATTGGATTGTTCCATTTTCGTAAACTCTAGCAAGTCCTGAATTAAATTTTGCAACCGATCGCTTTCCTTCCAGATGATCGTTAAAAACTTCTCCCTAAGCTCTTTGCTTTCCATTGCTCCATCCAATAAGGTCTCCGCAAAACCTTTTAACGAAGTAACAGGTGTACGCAATTCATGCGAAACATTTGCTACGAAATCTTTTCGCATCTGCTCCAGGTTTTTAAGTTCTGTGATGTCATGAAAAACAAGGACAATTCCTTTTATCTTGTCTTTTTGACCCAAAATCGGAACACATGTCAAATGAAAATGTTTCCGGTCGATGCCAATTGATAACGTAACTTGTTTCTTCACAGTTGTTTCGGTTAGAAATGTTTCATCAACCAGCTCGATAACATCCTCGTTCGGCATAACCTCATGGTAAAGCGCTTCTTTCCAGTTCTCTGAATCAATTTCAAAGAGAGTTCTATAGGCACGGTTCATCAAGTTGATATAGCCTTTCGAGTCGATCAGCAACAATCCGCTATCCATATTTTCAATCACCGTTGACATCCGTTCTTGCTCTGCCTCTCTCAACTCGGTGATCTGTTCGAGATTCCGAGCCAGCACATTAAGGGAGTGATTCAATTGCCCCGTCTCTTTTAACTGGTATTCATGTGTCCTGGCCTTGAAATTACCGCGTGCTAGTTCTTTTGCAACACGCATTGCATCATCAACTGGTTTTACCAGCTTTCCAGTCAGTCGGAAGGTAACTGCAATCAATAATGCGTAACTTAAAAGAATAGTAAGTAAGACAGGAATCCAATAGCGGCGCACTTCATTGGTTAGTGTTTTCTCTTCAGCAGATATGACGAGATAATCAGAGGGTGATTGTCCAGGTGAAAGGGTCAGGACAAAATCGACTCTTCCATCACGCTCGATTTTTTCCACATTTTCAGATGGTGTGAACCTTTCTTGTTCCGTAAACGGCGGTTTTTCAAATGTTGTTGCGGCAATCTCTCCATCTTGTGTAATGTACGAAATTTCTCCATCTGTACTACCTTCATAGCGATTCAACGTCACCTGAAGGTCAGTGTTTCCAGGTTCAATAGCCTTTGAAACAAATTGGAGCTGTTTGGCATACGAATCAAACTGCTCGCGCTCCATAGCGCCGATTGAGAGATTAGCAATAGCGAAACTTAACAACAGGAATATGCCGCTTGCAAAAATGATGAAAGAATTTAAAATCCTGCCGCGAAAGTTAACCATTTACTGAGGTCCATCCAATTTATATCCTAGGCCACGGATGGTTTTGATATAAATCGGTTTCCTTGTATTCTGTTCGATTTTTTCACGCAAATGACTGATGTGGACATCGACGATCCTTGTATCGCCGACAAAATCATAATCCCAGATTGCATTGAGCAATTGCTCACGTGAAAGGACACGTCCTCGGTTTTTGATAAGATAGACAAGCAGTTCGAATTCTTTTGGGGTTAGTTCAAGCAATTCACCTTCAAAAAATGCTTCATAATTATCTGGATAGACTTTCAATTCCCCTACCTTCAAAGACTCTAGGTCATCAGGTTGAGTTGTTTGAGATGTAACATATTGGCTTCTTCTCAATATTGCTTTGACACGTGCAACAACTTCACGAGGACTGAATGGTTTTGTCAGGTAGTCATCCGCTCCAAGCTCAAGACCTAATACCTTATCGAACTCATCGTCTTTAGCAGTCAGCATGAGTATCGGGATCAGAAGCTGCGATTGACGCAGATTTTTACATACGTCCAAACCATCCATCTCTGGAAGCATCAAGTCCAATACAATCAAGTCGGGTTGTTCTTCACGCGCAAGTTCTAATCCGGTGACACCATCCATTGCGGTAATCACTTCAAAACCTGCTTGTTCCAAATTGAATTGCAATAATGTATTGATAGACTCTTCATCTTCGATTACTAGGATTTTTTCTCTCATCTTAACGCCACCTCATTATATGGACATGATTTTGATTTTATTTTTACACATAAAAGCGAAAAAAAAAACAAAAAAGACGAAAACGTCTCTTTTGTTACCGAATTTTTACACTGGCTTAAAAATTATCAAATGTCCGTGACGTGATCGAACGTGGTGCATATGGTGGACAAACTTCCAGTTCACCATCGATGACCAGAGCCTCAGACTCATCGTAACCCTTGATCATCACAGTCACAACATGCTTTTCCGTATCGACATTTGTGATTTCAAATTTAAGTATGATCGTTGCATAGTGATAGACAGGCTTCGGAAAGGAAATTGTTTGTTTTAATATAGAACTTCCCGGGCCAGGCAGATATTTACTCACAGCAGAAGTAATGAAACCAGTCAGCATGATTTGCGGGACCACTGGTTTATTGAAAGGTGTCAATGATGCATAATCATGTTGGATATATAAGGGATTGTTATCATCCGTCAATCCAAGATACAACAGAAGATCTTTATCCTCGATCGTCTCAGTGATCTCTAGCTTTTCCCCCACATTTATCTCATCGATTTTTCTGCCAAGTTTTCGTTTTTTCCCTAGTAACATGTCAGTTCCCTCCTCGTGAAGTAAGCGTTTACACCATTTGCGAAAAAGAAATGCCAGATGAATAGAAACATTCTGACATTCTGGTGTAAAAGAAAATTGGCTGCATATGTTCTTAAGTTAGCCAAATCTCTTTAATGTAGGCTGTTTTCGCAAACTTTGTTGCTCTTGCACTTAAAGAAAGTATAAAATACTTTCTTCAGTATAAGGGCAACTAAGGCTCGACCTACAAAAGGCTTGGTCTCGCTAAGTTTTCTTTAAAAGTCGTTGATTTCCGCTCCAGGATGCTCGCTTTCCGCGGGGCGTGCGGTGAGCCCACAGGAGTCTTGCACCTTGCTCTCCAATCAACTTGCACAAGGTGAGTTTTTTAAAATAACTCAAAAGCAACAATCAATCTTTTAGAAAAGAGCCTTAATGTAAAGGCTGGTTATATTTGTTGATAAATTACTCAACAACAAAAATGAACTAAGCCGAGTGTAAAGAAAGAATTCGAGAAAAGTTCCCGAATTCCTCCTTCTACATTGTTCCATTATTAAGTTAAAACATTCATGACATTTCGGACGGAGTCGGCTGATTTGTCTAATTGAGCTTTTTCATCCTCTGTCAATTCAAGCTCAATGACTTCCTCAAGACCTTTTCCACCAAGGACAGTCGGTACACCTAAGCAAATTCCTTCGTATCCATATTCGCCTTCAAGATAAGCGATTGCAGGAAGGACACGGCGTTGATCTTTAAGGATCGCTTCAACCATTTCAACAAGGGAAGCAGCTGGTGCATAGTACGCACTGCCATTTCCTAATAGCTGTACGATTTCTCCGCCGCCTTTACGAGTCCGCTCTACGATTGCATCTAGACGATCTTTGCTGATCAATTTATCTAGAGGAATTCCTCCGGCGTTTGAGTAGCGGATCAATGGCACCATATCATCACCATGGCCGCCAAGCACAAATCCACGGATATCCTTGACTGAAAGGTTCAATTCTTCTGCAACGAATGTACAGAATCGAGCCGTATCAAGAATACCAGACTGACCGATCACGCGGTGTTTAGGGAAACCAGATTCTTTAAGTACTGTGTAAGTCATTGCATCTACCGGGTTCGTCAAAACGATGATTGTGCATTCTGGAGAGTATTTCACAATTTCCTGTGTCACACTCTTCATGATCTTTGCATTTGTATTGACGAGATCGTCACGGCTCATACCTGGCTTTCGCGCGATACCAGCAGTGATAACGACGATGTCAGAACCTGCTGTGTCTTCATAGTTTGCAGTACCAGTAATTTTTGAATCAAATCCTTGTACAGGACTTGATTCAAGCATATCCAGCGCTTTCCCTTTAGTAGGGTTTTCCATGTCTGGAATATCTACAAGGACAACATCACCAAGTTCTTTTTGACCTGCGATGAATGCGGTAGTGGCTCCAGTGAAGCCACCGCCGATTACAGAAATTTTATTACGTCTGTTTCCCATGTATACCACTCCTTACGCCATATTTTTGATCAGTTCGTTACCGAATTCTGAACATTTAACTTCAGTGGCACCGTCCATAAGACGTGCGAAGTCATATGTCACGACTTTGCTTGCAATCGTCTTTTCCATAGACTTCATGACTAATTCAGCTGCTTCGGTCCAGCCGATGTGTTCTAACAATAATACCCCTGAAAGAATGACCGAAGATGGGTTAACTTTATCCAAACCTGCATATTTCGGAGCAGTTCCATGAGTTGCTTCAAAGATAGCATGTCCAGTTTCATAGTTGATGTTCGCTCCTGGAGCGATTCCGATTCCACCTACTTGTGCAGCAAGTGCATCTGAAACATAGTCACCGTTCAAGTTCATTGTTGCAACAACGTCAAACTCTGCTGGGCGTGTAAGGATTTGTTGAAGGAAGATGTCAGCGATCGAATCCTTGATGATGATCTTGCCAGCAGCTTCAGCATCAGCTTGTGCTTTGTTTGCAGCATCCTTGCCATCCGCTTCGACGATACGGTCGTACTCAGCCCAAGTGAATACCTTATCTCCGAATTCTTCTTCAGCAACTTCGTAACCCCAGTTCTTGAAAGCACCTTCTGTAAACTTCATGATGTTTCCTTTATGGACAAGTGTAACGCTCTTACGTCCTTCATTCAGTGCATACTCGATTGCGGCACGTACAAGGCGTTTTGTTCCTTCCTCTGAAACAGGCTTGATCCCGATACCAGAAGTTTCAGGGAAACGGATTTTATTTGCACCCATTTCTTCTTGTAAGAACTTGATGACTTTCTTGACTTCATCAGAACCTTTTGCAAATTCGATACCAGCATAGATGTCCTCAGTGTTCTCACGGAAAATGACCATATCAGTATCTTCCGGCTTTTTAAGAGGAGATGGTACGCCAGTGAAATAGCGAACTGGACGTAAGCAAGTAAACAAGTCCAATTCTTGACGCAATGCTACGTTCAATGAACGGATACCGCCACCAATAGGAGTCGTCAATGGCCCTTTGATCGCAAGTATGTATTCACGAATCACATCTAGCGTTTCAGCTGGGAGCCATTCACCTGTTTGATCATAAGCTTTCTGTCCAGCGAGGACTTCCTTCCATACAATTCCTTTTTCTCCGTTATATGCTTTTTCAACAGCAGCTTCCAATACTTTAGATGCTGCAGCCCAAATGTCTGGTCCAATTCCGTCACCTTCAATATAAGGGATGACCGGGTTGTTCGGTACGTTCAGTACCCCATTATCAACTTTAATACGTTCTCCGTTTGACAAGTTAATTACCTCCTGATCGTAAAATCATATTTTCGTTTTTTATCGTAACAAATTTTTTATCAAATGACTCATAAAAAGCGTCTGATGAGGATCAACCATCTTGATGAATCTCATCCGACACTTTAGCAGTGAGTCGACATGTTCATTTATTTAGCGATTTTCAATTGAGACATACTTTTGTTTATCAGGTCCAATGTATTCTGCACGAGGACGGATCAGCCGGTTGTTTTCATACTGCTCTAGGATGTGTGCTAACCAACCTGAAACTCTGCTCAGCGCGAAAATAGGTGTGAAAAGATCATGCTTGAGACCTAGACTGTGGTAGACAGAAGCAGAATAGAAGTCGACATTTGGTAATAATCCTTTTTCCTTCGTCATCAATTCATCCAGCTTCACAGACATTTCATACCATTTGGATTCACCTGTGATATCTGTCAATTGCTTGGACATTTCACGTAAATGCTTGGCACGTGGATCTCCATCTTTATATACACGATGTCCGAATCCCATGATTTTTTCCTTACGTTCAAGTGCTTCTTTCAAATATGATTCTACGTTTTCAGGTTCACCAATCTCAGTAAGCATCTTCATTACTCTTTCGTTGGCTCCACCATGAAGCGGTCCTTTCAATGCCCCGATCGCTGCCGTTACACCGGAATAGATATCGGATAGTGTCGCCACACAAACGCGGGCTGTAAATGTTGAAGCGTTGAGCTCATGATCAGCATGAAGTACTAATGCTTTATTGACAGCTTTTTCGGAAATCTCATCAGGTTCTTCTCCATTAAGCATGTACAAGAAGTTTGCCGCATAGCTGAGTTTTGTATTTGGTTGAATGACTTCTTGTCCATCACGTAAACGAGAGAATGCTGCCACGATGGATGCAAGCTTCGCTTGTAGTCGAATCGCTTTAGTGAAATTCACTTCCTCGTTCATTTCATCTGCTTCACTATCGTATAACCCTAAAGCAGATACAGCAGTTCTTACCGCCGCCATTGGATGGATTTCATCAAGCGGAAAGCTTTTCATCATATCCAATACTTGCTGTGGTAAAGCATAATGCTTGGATAATTCAGAATTGAATTCATCCAATTCTTTTTTGTTCGGTAGTTTACCATACCAAAGTAAGTAAATAACCTCTTCAAAACTTGCATAATCTGCAAGATCGTCAATATTGTAGCCGCGGTATGTCAGTACACCATCGATGATCGAACTTACCGAGGATGTTGTAGCTACAATGCCTTCTAAACCTCTAGTTGTGGTCATGGCTCTCTCTCCTTTTAATAAAATTGATTTCTCTGTTCTCTTAATACAATAAAGCACGTGCCCAAAAAGTTTGACGAACTTTTTGTATCAAAGAAAATGTTTACCGTGAAGTAAACACATTAATTAAGGAAGGATAAAACGCATACATATTAATTATAAACAAGTTTCTGAACTTTGTGAACGCCTACGACTCGAAAACCTTAATCTATCAACGCAAATCTCTTTATTAAAGGCTGCTTTAGGCAAGATTTTGTTTTTCACAATTCCATATTATGGCGTGGAAATATACTCACTTTCAGCAGGCGATCCACAAGATTCCTCGCTACCGGGTCTTGGAATTCGTGTAAATGTATATCGACTTTTAACAAGGTTCTTTTCTAAAAGATTTGCTTTTGGCTCATTTTGGTAAACAGTCACCTTGTGCAAGTTGATTGGAGAGCAAGGTGCGAGACTCCTCGAAAATGAAAATCACATTTTCTTCGTGCGATGTAACGCTGCCGAAGCTTTCCTTGTCCTGCGGGATCAGCGTGCCTACTACCTGAATAATCTCCTCGCAAGGCATGCGACGAGGAAGCTCGCTTCGACAGGACTTTCTTGGAGACGCAGGAGCACAAATGCTTCCTTGAAAAGGAGACTCCTGAGGTCGCAAGGCGACGAGGGGGCTCACCGGACGCCCCGCGGAAAGCGAGACTCTTGGAGCGGAAATCAACGACTTTTAATGAAAACTTGGCGAGACCAAGCCTTTTGTAGGTCGAGCCTTAGTTGCCCTTATACTGAAGAAAGTATTTTATACTTTCTTTAAGTGCAAGAGCAACAAAGTTTGCGAAAACAGCCTTTTACAAAATAAAATCCTCATGAAATGTAGTTTACGACTTTCATGACCATATATGCAATTCCTGCTCCAATCAAAGGACCGACTGCGATACCATTAAAGAGACTTACTGCTAGAATCGTTCCAAAGACAAGTGCAGTTGTGATATGCGGGTCCTCTGCAAGGAGCTGGATCCCGTTTGCGGCAATTAATGCAACTGCAATTCCTGATCCCAGAGCAATCCAGGCATAAGATGATTTCAGTGCTTCTCCTAACTGTTTGAAGCCGATATCACCAGTGGCGATAGGTACAAGGACGGCAATAGTAATAATCGTGACACCCCATTCAATCCCTTTTTTTTGAAAGGCTGGAAAGACTTTATCGCCAAGACCGACCCATTTGATGACGAGCAGAAAAACAACGGCAATCAATAAGGACTTGTTCTTTGCCCAAAGCGCAATGCCTAATAATACTAACAAAAATAAAGCTGGTTGATCGAACATTCTCTTCTCCCTCTCTGATTATCATTGAATCTTATCGCCTATAATTGTAAAATAATACTAATATACAGGGCGACCCTACCACCCTGGCGAAAGGATCGATGCAGTTGAATCTTCATTATGTATATAGCTTTTTAAGATTTCTATTAGTCATTGCAATCATCATCTTTGCTTTTTATGCCCTGCTGCTCACCGCAAAAGTCACCTACCCATTCATCATTGCCTTTTTCTTAGCCTTGATGATCAATCCGCTCGTTAATCTCCTGGAGCGGAAAGGAAAGATGCCTCGGGGAATTGCCGTCATGATCATATTGATCCTACTAATCGGACTGATCGCCGGTTTCTTGACCTTGTTGATCAGTGAGATGATTACCGGATTTGGTTATCTTGCGGAAGTGATCCCGCAGCACACCCAGACATTAGTCCATTTTGGTCAAGCATACTTCACCCAACAAATTCTACCGATCTACTATGATTTGGTAGCAATGTTTAAAAGCCTTGACCCGTCTCAACGTGAAACTGTCATCGGTAACATCCAATCAATTGGTGAGAATATTACTGAAAACGTTAAAGCGTTTGTCCAGTCCGTGTTGATTGGATTGCAGAACTTTTTACTTAGCTTGCCTAATGTTGTAACGGTTATGATTTTTTCTTTACTTGCTACGTTTTTCATCAGTAAGGATTGGTATCGGTTCAAAGGCTGGTTAGAGAGAAAAACCCCCGAACGAACTGTTGAAAGCGGCAGGAGTGTCTATATCGAGCTTCGTAAAGCACTCGTCGGATTTATTAAAGCACAATTGACACTTATATCGATAACCGCGGGGATCGTACTGGTAGGACTTCTTATTTTACGGGTCGATTATGCTATTACCATTGCTATTCTGATCGGTATAGTTGATCTCTTGCCTTACCTTGGAACGGGAGCCGTTTTCGTCCCCTGGATCATTTATTCCTTTGTCATGGAAGAATTCACCCTGACGATCGGATTATCGATCTTATATGGTGTCGTCATCATCCAGCGACAAATTATGGAACCTAAGATTCTATCTACGAGCATAGGATTGGACCCTCTTGCTACATTAATCTCTTTATTCGTAGGTTTCAAGTTATTCGGTTTCCTCGGATTAATCATCGGACCCGTCACTCTGGTTGTTATTCGAGCTTTGAACCAGGCGAATGTATTCGAGGATATATGGCATTTCATCATCGGTAAAAAAGCAGCATGACTTGATACGGGATCGACCGGTCATTTTTTTAAGAACCACCTTGTGCAAGTTGATTGGAGAGCAGGGTGCGAGACTCCTCGAAAATGAAAATCGCATTTTCTTCGTGCGATGTAACGCTGCCGAAGCTTTCCTTGTCCTGCGGGATCAGCGTGCCTACTACCTG
>NZ_JBQQCL010000025.1:0-41204 GCF_052246725.1 Pseudalkalibacillus sp. R45
TGGTTTCCACCGTTATGATAGGTTACGCTTACGGATCTTATTACATCATCAAAATAAAGAATTGGATTTTCAAGTAGGTTAAGGGATAGGAGCAAGAACTCCTACCCCAACATTTGACGTAGAACCACTTTGATTAGAGGGAAATATTGAACTCTTGTAGGAGATCCTTCAAAGCAGGTCGTTCATTCCCGTCTCGACCTACGACTTTTTCAGCGGTGATCATCGAGTTCAGAATGGCTTCTTCTGTCGCTTCTCCTACTGCTCGGAAAGCGAGGTCCATATCTGTCTCATGGATTGTCGGAATGGAGAGAAGCTGATCCGATTTCTGATGCGGGATCCTGGTTGCCGTCGAGAACCCGAGGGCAATATCACCGCTTCCGTTTCCGATCGTCGATCCAGTGCGTGCCAAACCTGTGACTGTCCTTTTCAAAATCCGGTTCAGCTGCCGTTCGGAAACAGGGAGATCAGTCGCCACTACCATCATGATCGACCCTTTGTCCTTTTCCTCAGTCACATTCAGGATCGCATCTCGCAACTCAAGACCAACAGCTTTCCCATCAACCCTGAAATCACTGAGCATCCCGAAGTTCGATTGCACGAGAACCCCCAGGGTATACGTCCCATGATCCATCTCCATTTTTCTTGAAGCGGTACCGATTCCGCCTTTTATGGAGCATGCAAGCGTCCCGCGTCCAGCACCAACTGATCCTTCTTCAAATTCCACGGAAGCATTCTCGATCGCCTGAAAGACATGCTCCTTCGAGATCGACCGTGCCCGGATATTATTCAAATACATATCATTGCATTCACCGACAATCGGATTGACCGTTCCTGTCGTCCGTCCGATTTCGGGGTTATCCTTCAGCGTATATTCAATCAGCGCATCAGCAACGATTCCGATACTGGATGTATTCGTCAAAAGAATCGGTGTCTCCAACGTTCCAAGCTCCTCGATCTGGATCGTCCCCACCGTCTTCCCAAACCCGTTAATCACATGGCTCGACGCAATCAGTTTATCACGAAAAATGTTCCCTTGATGCGGAAGAACCGCTGTCACACCAGTTTGGACATCACCATCTGCAAGCGTCACATTCCCGACCGTCACACCACCCACATCTGTGATCGCATTCAACTTCCCTGGCTCCAATTTCCCGATCTTCACGCCATAATCCCTTATCCGTTTCTGGCCATTCATCTGTATCAACCTTCCATATGTATGTCTGTCCTATTATTCTACCATTCATGAACAATGTCTAATAAAGATGTTTAACAATATTCCATTTTCAAATAAAAAATTAGCACTATAGGGTTTAAAAATCATAATTTTTTAGACCTAAACATTCATTGTTTGGCCTTTTTAGATTAAATAGAATGTATTTATAGTATTAATATTCAAAACATTCTGTCTAAAATTTCGGAGTGTCCAATCTTTTTAATGGAGGTTAGAAAAATGAATTTTGGAATCTATGTGGAAATGCAGAATCCTGAGCAAAACAACAAGCCTCATGCGCAGGTTTATCAGGAAATTATGGAACAGATCGAACATGCAGATAAAAGAGGTTTTAGTACTTTCAATACGTTAGAACATCATTGGTTTGAAGAGTTTTCAATATCCGCTAATCCTATGGCTCTATATGCTGCCGCTGCTCAAAGAACCAAGGATATTCGCTTTAGAACTTGTTCTCACGTTTTACCTTTACACAACCCAATGGTATTTGCTGGGCAAGTGGCTGTAACAGATATCTTAACAGAGGGACGGTTTGAATTTGCTGTTGGACGAGGACACGCTTGGGTATTCCCGAAGGCTTCCATACCTCTAGAAGAATCTAGGGAACGTTTTATCGAATCTCTTGAAATTCTTGAAAAAGCCTTAGAAGAAAAAGAGTTTTCTTTTCAAGGTAAACATTTCAATGTGCAAAACGTAAAGGTAGTTCCCCGTCCGACCAAGAAACCAAGGATCTTTACAGGGGGAGCAAGCAATCATAACTATGAATTAGCAGGAAAGAAAGGATGGGGTGTTCTTATTACCCCTATGTTACCCCTAGAACATGTAATGGGCCAATTAGATATTTATCGCAAGTCTTGTAAAGAACATGGGAATACACCTGATATCGTTTATGTTCAAGCGATGTATCTTGACGATGACGGTGAAAGGGCGCGGAAGGAAGCTGAACCATACATTTTGCAATTCATGAAAGGTAACGTTTCTCCTATGTCAGACCTTCCATCTAAAGAGGAATTGGTAAACAAAGACTTTGGTTTTTATGCAAGTGGCGCACTGGAATCGTTGGCAGAAATCCCGTATCACAAATTACTGAATGACGAATACGTATGGGTTGGTTCTCCAGATGAAGTAAAAGAAAAAGTGAAGAATGTCATTGAAAAATGTCCAGACTTGTCTGAAATTGCACTTTTATGCTCTTATGCTGGAATTGAACATTGGAAAACAATCCGTACCCAGGACTTATTCAGTCAACAAATCATGCCAGCTTTCCAAAAGGAAAAAGAAAAAGTATTGGTACCTTAAAGAGAGTCACTCAGGGGGCTATCATGAAAGTTTCAAGCGAATATAAAAATGAAATTCACACTGAATTCCCTATACATTTACCAGATAAAAAATTTGTTGACTGGTGTCTGGAAAATTTCTCAATAAATCGAGGCGTTTTTAATGTAATTGATAACTGGTTCTTTGACTATGGAATTCAACACATTGTCAGACGACGAAGGATCATTATTCAATATTTGGATCATTTGCAAACTTATGATCATATCAAGGTCAAGAGGAAAAGACCACAATTTGGAAAAGGAGGAGTTAAGCAGAGCCTTTATTATTTTGTCGCCAAGTGTCAGAATATAAATAATAGTCAAAATAATAAAGGTGAGGGGCGTTGTTGTGGAAGTCAAAGCTAGTAATTTTACACTGAACCATCTAATTAATGTCTCGGAGGAAACCGGTCAAAAGTGGAAGGATCTGGAGTTGATATTATCCAGTGCGGATGCATGGGGATTACTTAGAAAAGATTTGATTACTGCACTTGGTGTTCAAAGAGCGAAGAGGTTCCTACTTCGTTATGGTTACAAATGTGGTGAACATGAAGCCCGAGTCCTTAAAGATTCTATTAATTGGGAAAGTAAAATGGACTGGCTTGTTGCAGGCTCAAAGCTGCATTATTTGACAGGTAGAACTTACTCTTATCCTGAAAGTTTTCAAGTGAATATGGAGAAGGGTGAGTTCCACGTTTCAGGTTACTGGATGGATTCTTACGAAGCAAAACAGCATTTAAATTACTTTCCAGCGCATAATGAACCAGTTTGCTATTATTTGGCCGGTTATGCGAGTGGGTACACAAGCGCATGCATGGGAAAGAAAATCATCTTTAAAGAAACAAAATGCAAGGGCAAAGGGGACGACTATTGCAGCTATATAGGAAAAGCAGCTGAAGATTGGGGCGAGGAGATTGATGAAGAGCTCTTCTACTATGAAGATGATGATATGTCCGGTGAACTGGACCAGATGTACCGGAAAGTAGAACAACAAAAAGAGAGACTCGAAATCGGTTATTCATTGAGTCGTAGTCTAAACAATGCACTCTTGAAGGGCCAAGGGATGGATGGCTTTGCAAAAATCTTAGGTGAAAAATTACATTGTAATGTGTTGATAGAAGATAAACATTTCAAAGAAATCGCTTCTTTTAAGCAAACACCAGGAATGGAAAAATTCATAACAGCTAGGAATACGTTAAAAGGTATTGAAAAGAAGCTTTCTCTTAATGATGTTGTCGAAGCAGAGCTTACTGGTCAAACGTTTAAATTAGTAACAATCCCAATTTCGGTACGGAACCAAATTTACGGCTTCCTTACCGTAGCATTAAATAAAAAATTGAATTCTTTTTATAGAGATTTACTTGAAAGAGTAGCCATGGTGGCCTCATTACAAATTCAATATGAAAGGATCGCGATTGAGACAGAGCAACGTCTAAAGGGAGAGTTACTCGAACAATTACTGAATAGTAAAGAAACAAACGTACAGGAAATATATAACCGTTTTTCTTATCTCGGATATGATCTTACCACCCCTCATTACGTGTTACATATAAAAATGGAGGATCAGAATGGTAAGGAAGTAGATAATGAAGAACAATTGAAAATTCGGAATAAGCTCAATAATTTTTATCAAGAACAAAATAAATTCGGTTCTAATATGCTTATTTTAACAAAATGGAATACGGTCCAGGCCATCATTTCAAAAAAGTTGATAGAGAGTGACGGTAAATCAATCAAGAAGTTTGCAGGTCAACTTTTACGGAAACTTGATAACCCCAATTGCAGGTTTTATATAGGAGTAAGTGAGGAGACTACAGAACTTCCGGATTTTTACCATCGGGCTAAAGAAGCCAAGCAAGCAGCAGACCTGGCAAAAATAAGATTTTCATCTTCCCGAATTATGTTAGCGAACGAATTAGGCCACTTGTCACTATTTTTATATGCAAGAGAACCAGAAGAATTAAAAAAATTTGCCGAAGAAAATTTACAGCCTATTTTGGAATACGATAGAAAGAAAAATTCAGAGCTGCTTCAAACGTTATTTCACTATACGCAAAATGAGTTCAACCTTCATAAAACGGCCCGTGAAATGATCTTATCCATCAGCGGAATGCGATATCGAATACAAAAAATAGAAGAGTTACTCAATATTGATCTATCAAATTCCAACAGCCGGTTCGAAGTACAACTTTCACTCCAGATTTTCTTGATGCTCGGGAAGTTTTGACTGACCTTTCATTAAAAAATAATACGAAAAAAGGAGGAGTATGTATGGATTCGAAAAAATTCCGGGAAACACTAGGTCAATTTGCAACAGGTGTTACTGTCATCACTTCTAAGACTGAGGATAAACTGATCGGTTTAACAGCCAATGCTTTTTCTTCTTTATCCTTGGATCCGCCATTGATTCTGGTTTGTATCGATAAAACAGCTAGTAGTATGAAAGCTTTTAAACATGATCGCCCATTCGTCGTTAATATTTTACAACAGAATCAGGAAAATGATTGCTGGCGTTTTGCAAAGAAATCGGAGGATAAATTTAAAGATTGCCCTTACGATCTGACTGAGGATGGTGTGCCTATATTAAAAAATAATTTAGCTACCCTCCAATGTTACGTGAACTCTATCCTTGAAGGTGGCGATCATTATATTGTGACCGGCCTTGTAAAGGATACAGTAATCGATGATCAAGCGGAACCGTTGCTTTTCTTCCGCGGAAAATTAAACCGAATTAAAGAATCAGAAAAAACGATGTAGTTGTAAAAAGCGAGTTTCTATAAGGAGGTTTGAAAATGTTATCCAAAGAAAAAAATCAACTCTTGACTCAAACGGATAAAGGAACTCCAATGGGTGATTTATTCCGTAGATATTGGATTCCCGCTTTAAAGTCCGATGAATTAGAAAGTGATGGAAGCCCTAAAAGGATCAAGTTATTAGGTGAAGATTTAGTTGCTTTTCGGGATACGGAGGGAAAAGTCGGTTTAATTGATGAAAGGTGTCCACATAGAGGTACATCTCTCTACTATGGTATTAATGATGGATGCGGAATCCGGTGTATGTACCATGGATGGAAATTCAATACAGATGGAAAATGTACGGAAATCCCTTCTGAAGCAAAAGACGGAAAGTTCAGGCAATCCATAAAAATAACAAGTTATCCCACCAAAGAAGTAAGTGGAATCATTTGGACATACATGAGCACTGAGGAGAAGCAACCACCCTTTCCTGAATTTTATTGGATGGGACTACCAGATGAAAATAAACTCGTTGAAAGGGTTTGGCAAGAGTGCAACTATCTACAAGTAATGGAAAATGACGTAGATTTTGTACATGCAGCTTTTTTACATAAAGCTCATGATTCTCAAGCAGTAAAAGAAGGGATCTTAAGTTCGGATTTAGGAATTGACCCTGAACACCCGCTTGTCAAAAATCCGCCAGTAAAACAGGCAGTTGAAGATACGAATTATGGAAAACGTTGTATAGCTGTAGGACTTGGTAAAGATAACCAAAATGCATTTATGGAAATTCACTATATCTTTCCTTTCTATACATTCCCGCCACGATTTAGCGGTGAGGATGGGATGTGGCATGCCTTCATTCCCCGGGATGATTATAGTACATGGTCTTGGGATGTGCAATTTTCACATGAGCACAAGATTGATGTTCAGGCACAGCATGACCGCCGCGGTTTAGTATTGAACGAGGATATGAGGAAAGTGAAGAACCTTGAGAATCACTATGGGCTGGAACGGGAGTTGCAAAAAACACATAACTTTACTGGAATCCGTGGTATCGCAAATCAGGACCATGCCGCAACTGAGACGATGGGTCCAATCGTAGATCGTTCAAATGAACATTTAGGTACAAGTGATTTACCCGTAATCAAGATGAGGAGCCTGCTTTTCCAGCAAGTAGAAAGATTGCAAGAAGGCCACGACCTATTCAGGTTGGAAAATGAATCGCTGAAAACGTTATATAGTGACGGCGTTTATGATGATCGGGAAAAGACATGGAAAGAAGCATTGCCACTAAAAGAACAATTCCAGAAGAAAGAAAAAGTAGTAAAGAGTTGATGAATGAAAAGCAGTATGATGGCTATCGATCATTCAGTTACCTGACTGAACACAAAGATTTTGAAAAATATGATCTAGCTACAGAAGTAAACAGAGTGGAACCTTATTCATTAGACCTTACTGAAGATGAGGCACAAAAGCTGGAAACTATTTTTAAGAAACATCCTATTGTATCTCTAAGAGACCATGGGTTCATCGTACCGACGAGTAATGAAGACATTCTTTCTTATTGCAGTCAGCTTCACACAGCATTTCATTATGAAGGAATTGCGAAATCAGGGATTGATGTAATCATTGAGAATTTCATGGATGGGATCTCCACGATTAACTCTAAGTATGGTTTGAAATGGGATGACGTCATCTATTTATTAGGAATCCGATATGCAGATATACATAAGCAAAACACTGTATTTCTGGCAAGCTCATATGAAGAGTTGAAAAAAGCGAAGAGACAGCGGAAAATTGCCATCTTACCCTCCCTTGAGGCGGCAAACATATTAGAAAATGAAATTGACCGGGTGGATATTCTTTACGGATTAGGGATTCGGTGCATGGGGATTACATATAACCATTCCAACACCCTTGGATCAGGCCTTTCTGAAAAGAAGGATGGAGGTTTGACTGATTTTGGGCTTCGTGTCATAGAGCGTATGAACAAACTCGGAATGATGATTGATATATCCCATTGTGGAGATCAAACTAGTTTGGATGTCATCGAGGCAAGTCGTGATCCTGTATTTATTACACATGCAGGGGCAAGAACTATCTGGAATACGCCCAGGATGAAACCAGATGATCTTCTTAAAGCCTGCGCTGACAAAGGAGGAATTATCGGTATATGTGCGGCGCCGAACACAACACTGACAAAACGTTCTCCTACACATTCTCTTCAATCGGTCATGGAACATTTCGAGTATATAAAAGACCTGGTAGGGATCGATCATGTCGGTTTTGGTCCAGATACATTTTTCGGAGACCACGTCGCCCTTCAACATGCGTTTGATAATATGTTGAGCATTTCAAAATCACATGGCGGGGAAACATTTGATGAATCTTCGCATGTCGAGGGGGCGGAGAACCCGACAGAAGCTATGAAAAATATGATCGGTTGGATGGTCAAACATAACTATTCGACAAAAGACATTACAAAAGCAGCTGGCCGAAACACAATGAACGTCATGAAAGCCATTTTAAGAGACTAGCAGATAGGAGGTGGAGCCACATGGAAGAATCCGAGAAAGTAGCGATTGTGACAGGGGCAGCCCAAGGGCTCGGTTTTTCGATAGCCAAAAAGTTTGTTGCTGATGGAATGAAGGTTGTTTTCATAGATAAGAACCAAAAACGATTAAATGAAATAAAAGAATCTAGATTCATGGATCCAGCGATCTCAAAAAGAACAATGTTCTTGAATATGGACGCTTCCAATGTAACTGAAATCAAACTAGGTGTAAGAACCATAATGGAGACCTGGGGGCGTATCGATATTCTAGTCAACAATGCAGGAATCCGGAAAGAAACGTCAATTGATGAAATTGATGAAGAGGAATGGAACTTGATTCTATCCGTCAACCTTGGTGGGACGTTCTTTTTTTCACAAGCTGTTGCAAATATTATGAAAAATCAAAAGAATGGACGTATCATCAACATTTCATCCTACGGTGGACAAGCAGGACCGCTGACTTCCGGCGCTCATTACTGCGCCTCTAAAGCAGGACAATTAGCGTTGACAAAAGTATTTGCCCGGGACCTTTCTGATTTCGGAGTCACGGTCAATACTGTGGCACCAGCGGCGGTGAAATCTCCTGAAATGGATAAAATCGCACCGGAAAAATTAGAAAGAATGAAAGCGGGTATCCCTGTAAAACGTTTTGGAGAACCCGAAGAGGTAGCGAATATCGTTTCCTATCTAGCATCGGATATAGCAGGTTACACGACAGGAGCAACGTTTGATATAAATGGTGGCTTGTTGATGCGATAAACCTGATCTAAAAAATTAAAAGGAAAAAGGAGATGAATAGAATGGGAGAAATTAAACATGGTGCTCCTAAAGTACCTACTCCACTACGAGTATTCATGACTTTCGAGTCCACGGGCTGGTTTGATACGACAAAGGAACAAAAGGAAAAGGAAATTTTACCGGAGCTAAACAACGTTTTAGAAGTATGGAAACAAAACGGTTCGGAATTACTGGCAACGTTTGATCGAGATATTTTAACAGCTGGACACGCTGGTCCTTCCAATTGGCATGCTTGTTTCCTATACAACATCCCTGATTTACAGACAGTCACCGATATGACCCACTCATTCAGAGCAGCCGGGCTTGACCGTTATTTCCGGTTGGAAGCTTCTATTGGCCGCCCGTTCTTTCTTTTAGAAAAAAATTAAGAGATTAAGAGGTGTGGGTATATGAAAAGATGTTTATATTTAATCCTTGCGGTTTTGGTGACTTCCATCTTGTCTGCTTGTGGAGGAGGTACTACGAATGCAGGGGAAGACACGATCAAGTTGACTTATGCATTTTTTGCTCCAGCCAATACTTTCCCGGCGGTGCAAATGGAAGAATGGAAAAAACGCTTAGAAGAACGGACAGATGGAAAAGTGGAAGTGGAACTTTTCCATGGTGGATCGTTACTTGAAGCAAATAATATGTATGACGGAATAGAAAGTGGTACAGCTGATATCGGATTGACCTCAACCTCCTATGAGCCAGGAAGATTTCCTTTACTCGCCATTTCTGATATGCCATCTGGTTATAATAGTGCAACCTCTGCAAGTAAAGTAGTCCATGATCTTGTAAAAGAGTATCCCCCTGAAGCCCTTGAAAATTTTAAAATAATCACCACATTCGCCACAGAACCTGCCTATATTCAAAGTAAACAACCCATCACATCTTTAGATGACCTCAAAGGTCAACAACTCCGTATTGCTGGTGCATTAACCCCAATTATGGAAGAGCTGGGCGCGGCACCTGTCGGAATGTCACAGGCTGAAGTTCCAGAGGCATTACAAACTGGCATCGTAAATGGATATGTCTCATCAAGAGAAATATTAAAGGATGCAAAATTAGCGGAGATGGTCAACTATACGACAGACTATCCTTTAGCTTTGAATACGTTCATCGCAGTCATGAATAAAGACACATGGGAAAGCCTTCCGCAAGATGTCCAACAAGTAATTGATGAATTGAATCATGAAATGACTGTATTTACTGGAGAATACCTGGATAAACATGTGCAGGAGTCTCTTGAATGGAGTAGAGAAAGTCATGATCATGAAATCATTGAACTTTCGGACAGTGAAAAATGGGATGAAAAATTAGAAAATATGAAAGTAAATTATGTTGAAAAGGTTCAGAGCCAGGGCCATCCAGCACAAGAGTACCGTGAAAAAATGGAAAAACTGATTGAAAAGTATAACAAAGAAAGTGAATGAATCATTCAGGCAGGAGGGAAACGAATGGAAGATAAGCAAACCGTCCCGTTAGAGCAAGAAGTCCCTCGAACAATACATGAATCTACGATGGTGAATACTGAGAAAGCGAGTATTTTTTTTAGAATGATCGATCGATTGAATCAAGGCTCAGCCGTACTGGCTGGTACTACTCTTTTGATGATGATTCTGTTGGTAGTGTTCAATTCTATAAAGAGATTATTTTCTGACCCGATTGCTGGAACGGTAGAACTTGTAAGCTGGCTTGGTGCTGTAACGACGATCTTCTCGTTAGGATACGCACAGTTACACAAAGGGCATGTATTCATCGACTTGCTGTATAAGAAATTTCCGAAGGCTGTACAACAACTTCTCCATACATTCATGAATTTAGTAAGTATTGCATTTTTTAGCATAGCTGGATGGCAAATTGCTTTATATGGAATCAACTTGATGGAAAATGGGGTAGTCTCACCAACAATGAGAGTATCGTTTTATCCGATTGTCATCTTTTGTTCTCTAGGCTTTCTAGGTTTGTTGCTCGCCCTCATCAAAGAGACCATCATAATTTGGAAAGGGGGTTCATAATGGATGCGAATATGTTAGCTGTCCTAGGTATCGTAGTCCTATTCACTTTAATGTTCTTACGATTGCCGATCAGCTTTGCAATGATGATTGTCGGCTTCTTCGGTGTCTTGATCTATGCTTCTCCCAGAGCTGCTTATAACCTGCTGAGTGCTGATTTATGGAACCAGTTTTCAAGCTATTCATTAAGTGTGATCCCTCTCTATATTTTTATGGGGGAAATCATTTTTCGCACAGGTGTGACAGAAAAGCTATTTCAATCAGCATACAAATGGGTTGGTCATTTTCGTGGTGGTATGGCGAGTACCACGATTTTAGCGAGTGCAGGATTTGCCTCAATCAGTGGTTCGAATTCTGCAACTGCTGCGACCATGGCGACAATGTCTCTGCCAGAGCTGGATAAATACAAATACAATAAGGCCCTCAGCACTGGAAGTATCGCGACAGGGGGGACACTTGGAATCATAATCCCGCCAAGTACGGTTCTTATTGTCCTGGCCCTGCAGATGGAACTATCAGTCAGGGATTTATTCGTTGCCAGTATCATCCCGGGTATTTTTTTGACACTTTTGCTGATTATAACTGTTTTAGCTTTATGCCGTCTTTACCCGGATTACGGTCCTTCTGGTGAACGATCGAATATGAAGGAAAGAATCAAATCGATGAAAGATGTCATCCCGATTGGATTACTGTTCTTGTTTGTCATCGGAGGTCTCTATTTAGGATGGTTTACTCCGACAGAATCAGGTGCATTTGGAGCGTTTGGCGCAATTGTCCTTTCTCTTTTGATGAAAAAGCTGACATGGGAACGTTTTAAATCTGCAATTGCAGGAACGCTTAAGTCAGCGGCGATGGTCTTGATGTTAGTTGTGGCAGCGATGGTGTTCGGTCGCTTTTTAGCTATAACGAGATTGCCATTTACAGTAGCAGAATGGGTGAGCCAATTGCCTGTCCAGCCAATTGTTGTTCTATGTGCTGTACTGCTGATTTATATAATAGGCGGATCTATTATGGATGCGCTCGGATTTCTAATCATTTCAATCCCGATTTTTTATCCGATGGTGATCGCATTAGGTTATGATCCTGTATGGTTTGCGGTCCTTCTTTGTGTCGTCACTAGTTTAGGGGCAATCACCCCTCCTGTCGGAATCAATGCTTTCATTGTCCAGGGGATGACCCCGGATACCCCTATCACTACTGTGTTTAAAGGAACGGCTTACTTTTTTGTAACCTACATCATTTTTATCAGCTTACTTATCATGTTTCCGCAAATCATTTTGGTATTCGTATGATTTTTCCTGTCACATACTTTAGGAAAAGGAGGATATTATGTGAGTTTAATCGATTTTTTGAAGGATATTTTAGAGGAAGAGGAAGTTGAAATGTTTACCGTCGATCCTGCTTTCACCTTTTTGTTTGAAGACCTAGAGGATGATGAGCATGAATGAACTATTGTTTACGGACATCCATACAGTCAGCGGATTGCTGAAAAAGAAGAAACTATCACCTGTCGAATTGACGAAAATGACACTCGATCAGATCCAGGAGCATGATCCGACACTCACTGCCTTTATTACGGTGATGGAGGCTGAATCATTAGCCCAATCCAAGCAAGCAGAACAGGAGCTCCTAGAGGGGAAATATAAGGGCCGGCTCCATGGAGTACCAATTGCCGTCAAAGACATACTGCAAACAAAAGGGATCCGGACGACCGGAGGTTCTAAAATATTCGAAAATTGGATTCCAGATCGAGATGCTGTTTCAGTTCAAAAACTTAAAGAAGCAGGGGCTATTATCATCGGGAAAGCGAACCTGCATGAATTTGCCATGGGTGCTACAACAGAAAATCCTCATTATGGAAGTACCCGGAATCCATGGGATTTAAAGAAGATACCTGGCGGGTCCAGTGGTGGTTCAGCAGTGGCGACTGCTGCTGGAATGGCATTCGGTGCAATCGGGACCGATACGGCTGGTTCAATCAGATTGCCAGCTGCAATGTGTGGAACAGTTGGATTTAAACCTACCTACGATCTGGTTAGTCAAAAAGGAAGCTTTCCGTTCAGCTGGTCTCTCGATCATGTAGGACCGATGACGAGGACAGTCAATGACGCAGTCATCATGCTTGAAACGATGAAAGAGAATGTTGAAAAGATGGAGGAGGCAAATGTCATTCCATTTGAAAATTTAAAGGGAATGAAACTCGGATTTCCTGAAGCCTATATGATATCGAGAATAGAACCTGGCGTCAAAAAGGTGATAGAGAAGGCTCTCGAACGATTGCAAGACCTTGGAGCTGAAATCATCCCTATAGAACTGCCGTTGATTGAACAAGCACTTGAAGCTTTGAAAACGATCGCGCAATCAGAAGTACTTTCATTTCACGGACCGCTGTTAAATAAATATAGACATCTTTACGGAGAAGATTTAAAGTACCGTTTCCAATTTGGTCATGATATACCTGCAATAGCGTATATAAATGCTCAGCGAATTCGTAAACAATTCATAAAGAAAACCTTAAGGCAATTGGAAAACGTTGATGCACTCGTGGGCCCTACGAATGTTCAAGAACCTTTTGAAATCGGAACGATGGTCCCGGAGCAAGCGATCAGCAATATGTTTACGCTTGGTAAAACCCCATTAGCCAATATCCTTGGGTTTCCTGCATTATCTGTTCCATGTGGATTCACGCAAGCGGGTATCCCTGTCGGCCTACAGGTTATCGGTAAACCTTATTCCGACAGAAAAGTTCTCCAAATTGGTGAATGCTATGAAAAAGCTGAAAACTGGGTCAAAGCTCTTCGAAATAATAAAAATTACCTTAAACTCCCTCAGGGTTAGAAAGGGGCTGGATTAGAAATGGGATTAGATCGAAAGTCGGTGAAAGTCCTACGGAATGTCGTTTGGGCCGTCACGATCATTTCTTTATTAGTTGCTTGCAGTACAAATGAAGAGGGGACAGCAAACGCAGAAAAGGAAAAGATCAAACTGTCTTATGCTTTTTTCGCTCCAGATAGTACTTTTCCTGCAGTACAAATGAAAAAGTGGTCAGAAGAATTAGAGAAAAGGACAGATGGACAAGTCGAAGTCGAGTTGTTTTTCGGAGGTTCGTTATTAGAAGCAAACAACATGTTTGAAGGAGTTGCCAATGGGACAGCTGACATCGGACTTACAGCTACAACGTATGAACCTGGGCGTTTTCCCTTATTGGAAATATCAGATCTGCCCTCCGGTTATCCAAATTCAGAAGTGGCCAGTCAAGTCGTCAACGATTTAATTGAAGAATATCCACCAGAAGCGTTGAGTGACTTTAAGATCATCACTTCTTTCGCCACTGAACCCTCTTATATCCAATCGGTAGATCCGATCTCAAACATGAAAGATCTATCAGGGAAACAATTGAGGATTTCCGGTGCCCTTACCCCGGTCATGAAAAAACTAGGGGCTGCACCTGTCGGAATGTCACAGGCTGAAGTGCCAGAAGCGTTACAGACTGGGGTCATTGAAGGGAATATTTCTTCACGGGAAGTATTAAAGGATTTCAAATTAGCAGAAACAGCTAAATATGTAACCGATTATCCACTGACAATAACGTCTTTCGTAGCAGTAATGAACAAAGAGACTTGGGAAGGGTTACCTGATGATGTGAAAAAAGTGATCGATGAACTGAATGGAGAAATGAGTATTTTCACTGGTAAGTATTTAGATGAACACGTAAAAGAAGCCATGGAGTGGAGTAAAGAAACAGAAAACTTAGAAGTCATCTCTTTATCGCAAGAGGAGGAATTGAAGTGGGAAGAAACATTGAAGGAGATACAGGGAGATGTAGTTGAAAAGGTTGATTCTAAGGGATTGCCTGGATCTGAATACCGTGACCGCTTGTATGAATTGGTAGAAAAATATTCTGAATAGACAAAAAATAGAGGTGGAATGAAATATGGAAATAGCAGTTTTAGGCGGAGGTAACGGGTCTTACGCGGCAGCGATCGATTTAACCGAAAAGGGCCATCATGTACGACTATGGAGAAGGAATCAAGAGGCTTTCCGCTCTGTATTAGAGAGTCAGGCGATACAGGTGAAAGATTCCAGGGGAACAAGAATGGTTCCCCTTAAAATGGCAACATCAGATTTGAAAGAAGCTGTGAAAGGGGCCGATCTCATTGTCATTCCTTTACCGGCTTTTACACAACGTACGGTTGCTAAGAAACTTGCCCCTGTATTGGAAAATGGCCAGGTTATCTTTTTACCACCTGGGACATTCGGCAGTTACTTGATGGCAGAGGTCCTTGTGGAAGAGGGGTGTAATGCGGAAGTCGTCTTTGCAGAAACAGGGACCCTTCCTTATTTGGCAAGAAAGTATGACGAACATACCGTTTCTATTTCTGGCCGAGCCACACGACTTCCTACTGGCGTATTCCCAAGTGTCCAGTCTGACCATGCTTTTGAAATCTTACAAAAGGCATATCCTTCGATTGAACCGATTGAAAATGCACTCGATGGCGCTCTGATGAATGCAGGCCCGATCATTCACCCACCCCTTATCATCATGAATGCAGGCCCGATCGAACATTTTGAAAAATGGGATATCCATGATGAAGGAACACAATCGTCTATCCGGAACGTCCATAGGTCTCTTGATGGGGAAAGAATCAAAATTCGTGAAGCATTAGGTTACAACCCCCCTCACTTCCCACTGGAAGATCATTATAGCGATGAAGGAGAGGAATGGATGTACGGGGATGGGGCACACGAAGAGCTTGTCGATGGTGAAGATTGGTATGAAAAACTTGATTTGAAGACCCATCGTTATATGCAAGAAGATATCGTTTGCGGCCTTGCCTTTCTCGTTTCCCTTGGGGAGTGGTTGAATATCAAAACACCGACTGCGACAGGGTTACTAGCCATTGCGTCCAGCATAATGGAAAAGGATTTACGTGAAATCGGCAGAACGATGGAAAACCTGAAGCTTTCCAGTCTGTCGAAAGAGGATTTGAAAGAAATCTTGGAAAATGGAATAAAGCAATATGAAACCCAGTGAAGGAGTAATCGCAATAGCCGGAGCAGGCAGGATGGGAAGAGGAATCGCCCTGACATTCGCTTATCAAGGATATCAAGTGAAACTCCTGGATATCAAAAATAGAGACACGGAAGAATTCCAGCAATTGAAAACAACGGTATGCCATGAAATCAAAAATCAGCTGGATGTCCTAGTCTTAGGGGACATCATCCTGCAAGACTCTATTTCTGCCATTCTAGACCGGATCGAAGTCTCCTCCATCCATTCTGACAATGAAGCTTCATGGAAGGAATCCGAGATCCTATTCGAAGCCGTACCGGAAGTTTTGGAAATCAAAGAAGAAGTTTTCAAGTGTATTTGCCCTCATTTGTCTCCAACGGCGATGATAGCTTCTACCACCTCATCTTTTTCGGCAAATGAACTAGCTGAATTTGTGACGACGAAGGGAAGATTCATGAATACACATTGGTTGAATCCAGCTTACTTGATCCCACTGGTCGAAGTAAGTCCATCGAATGAAACGAGTAAAGAATCTTTGAAAGAAATGTTTTCATTGCTTGAAAGCATAGGGAAGGTTCCGGTTGAATGTAAACCTTCACCAGGCTTCATCGTTCCAAGGATCCAAGCGCTCGCCATGAATGAGGCATCCCGTTTAGTCGAAGAGGGAGTAGCCTCTGTAGAGGATATCGACAAAGCTTCCAAGGTAGGTTTTGGAATCAGGTTCGCAGTGCTTGGATTGTTGGAGTTCATAGATTGGGGAGGTGCAGATACACTATTCCATGCGAGTAATTATTTGCAACATTCATTGGAGGATGACCGTTTTGAAACTCCAGAAATCATCAAGAAAAAGATGGCTGATGGGGAAATCGGCATGAAAGCGAAGAAGGGGTTTTATTCCTTTGATGAAACAACGATCAATGACTATCAACTCCAGACACTCCAAAAGTTCATTGACCTTATGAAACACTTGGGATTAATGGAAGATAACCAGATTCATAAGGGAATGACTGGTTTCAAGGAAGCAGACCGTATTCAGAATTAATCGAAGGGAATGTGGAAAAGAGTTCATGAAAATCAAAAAAACATTCTATTTACTCGTATTAACATGTTTACTCATCCTATCTTCCGCTTGTTCAGCCCAAAGTTCAGGTGGAGAAGGATCCGATATTACGCTTAATGCAGTCAGTTTCTTAGCCAAAGACCATCCTTTGACAGCGACATTACATGACTGGAAAGATCGGGTGGAAGAAGCGACGGATGGAAGAGTGAAAATCAATTGGAGAGGCGGAGCGGATGTCATTCCGATTGGTGAACAATTCGAAGCCATGCAATCTGGTGCAATTGATATTAATTTCACTTACATTGGGCAATATCAAACCCTTATGCCTGAATCATTAAGTATAGCCCTTTCTCAATACCAACCTTGGGAAGAACGTGAACAGGGATTTTATGACTATATGGTTGAACGTCATAAGGAATTGGACGTAATGTATATCGGACGGTGGCTTACGGGGTCTCCAAGATTATGGCTGAATGACCCGATTGATGCGGTATCCGATTTGAAAGGGATGTCGATCCGTTCTGCACCTAACTATAATCGTTTCTTTGAAGCATTAGGCATCAATTCCAAAATGATCGATCCTTCAGAAGTTTATACTTCTCTTCAAACAGGTGTCGTCAAGGGATTTGTTTATGGAGGATTCAGTGGTCCAAGGAAAGACGGATGGACAGATTCTACGAAATATGTAGTGGATCACCCATTCTGGACTCAAAATTGTGTGATTTTGATGAATAATAGCAAGTGGGGAGACATTTCGGAAGAAGATCAAATAGCCATCATAGAGGCGACAGCTGAGTATGAGAAGTATATGGTGGACTATTACAAGAAACAGGATAAGGAAGAGATCGAAGAATTGAAGGCGAACGGTGTCGAGTTGATTGAATTGCCAGAGGGGGAAGCGGAAAAATTCCTGGAGACGGCATATGAAACCGAATGGAAACATTTAGAGGGTGAAGTACCTGAATTGGTTGATAAATTGAGAGAGTTGACGACAAATGCAGATTAAGGAAAACGAGACCCCTGTACAAAAGCAATGAGCTGTTGAATCTATATTCAGCAGCTCATTTTTTAAATTATTCTGATTTTCCTTCCTACAATTACTTGTTATTGAATGAGGCTTGGCAGCCAAAGTGAAAGCGAAGGGAAGAGGATCAGTATGAGCATCAGTATCCCATTCAATAGTATGAAAGGGATGACCGATTTATAAATCTGTACCATTGTAATCGAATCATCAGGCACAACAGCCTTCATTGCAAATAGATCCATTCCGAATGGTGGCGTTATGGTAGCCATTTGCATGTTAAGCAACATGATGACACCAAACCATAAAGGATCGAATCCCATGCCACCAGCGATAGGCATCAATACTGGGAGGGTCATCATCATGATCGAAAGGGGCTCCATAAAACATCCCAGAATCAATAAGGAGATCTGTAACAGAATTAAAATGACCAAAGGTGGGTAATTCAAATTGCTTACGAGTTGGACGAGCCCCTGGGTGACCCCTGTATAGCTCAAGATCTGTCCGAATGTGGTTGAACCGACAATGATCATGAAAATCATGACACTCGACTTGAAGGTCCCAGTCAATGAATCCCGGATGCTTTTCCATGTGAGTCCGCCATAAAAATAGGATAGGATGACAGTCCCGATAGCTCCTAATGCTGCACTTTGTGTAGGTGTTCCAAATCCTAAAATGATGACACCTAATAGGAGGAATACGATGATCCCTAATGGGAGTATGTATTTTATTGTATCCATGATTTTTTCAGACAATGGAATCTTTTCTACATCATAAGTTGGGGCGAGGCCTGGTTGTAAAAAGTTGCGAATGACGATGTATAAGAAAAATAACGTTGCTAATAAAATACCTGGCAGTACGATTGCAATTAAAAAATGACCGACAGGTATAGAAGCTAATGAAGCTAATAAAATACCCAATGCTGTAGGTGGGATCATGGTAGCCAGCCCGGCACTGCCGAGAATCGGACCGACTGACATCGCATGACTATAGCCTTTCTTCTGCATATCCGATACCAATAGGGAACCCAATAGGGCGGTACTGGCTACGCTTGAACCGCTGAGTACCGAAAAAAAGGAACCACTTCCGACCGCAACAATGCTTAATCGACCAGGCAAACGACCAAACCACTTACCGATTGTTTCGAATACTTTCACCCCAAGTCCTGTCCTGAACATGATTTCTCCCATTAAAATGAACATCGGGATAGGCAATAAGGAGAATTTTGATACAGAATCGAAAATATTCAAGACAAGCTGATTGATTCCAGCGGTACCATTCCAAAGCAACATAGCGCCTACCAAATTGACTGTCAAGAACGAAAATGCGATTGGCAATCCGATGATAAAGAGCAAAAAAAGGGATCCGAATATGAAAAAGATGACGAGCCACCAATCCATTACGTCCTACTCCTTATCCCTATTTTTGGTACAATTTTTATAAGGTTTCTTAAAAATTGTACTGACAAAAGCATAAAACCGATAGGTATGATGACAATCAATAAATAACGTGGGATTTGGAGAATAGCATCTGTATGGACCCCTTTGACGTACATCTTCAGAGTTGCAAGTAACCCAAAAACGGTGATGACCAATGAAATGCCAAAGCCAATAAGGGAGCTGATCAATCCGAATAGGTTCTTGAGTCGATCTGGTACGTGATTCAACATAAGGTCAAAGTGAATATGGCCCTCTTCCCTCAGTAACCAAGCTGCCCCTAAAAAGGTGAGAAACACCAACAGATACTCCGTAACTTCCAAAACCCAGGGGATGGATCGGTTTAATAGATTGGAAGTCAGCACATCAATAATGATCAATAGACCGATGATGACAAGGATGGATTTCCCGATCGAAGCCATCAGGTCTAATAAGACGTTGAAAAATCTACTTAGTTTAATCAATATGGACAACCTCCTTAAATCAAACTGTTAAACGACTACGAATATTACCAAGACGGAATCAGCGAATAATAGCATCGATTCACAATGGATTTACCTTTTGATGGAGTTGTCCACTTACTTGATAGGAAGCGGTAGTGTTGGCTTCGACTTCTTCAAGCGTTGTATCGCAAATCAATTCTGTAAGTTCATAACCATTTCCGTTCCATTTGAATAGGGCAAGATCCGTGATGATCATATCAGCTCGACGTGTCGAGGTGATGGGGTAGATACACTTGTCGACAAATTTAGGTGATCCGTCTTTGGCAACATGGTTGGTTGTGATGATGATTTTTTTTGCGCCGACAAGTAGATCCATAGCCCCGCCGACGCCGAGGATATCTTTTCCAGGTATCGCCCAATTCGCGACTCGCCCGTGAGAATCGACCTGAAGGGCACCAAGGATTGCCACATCTACGTGTCCGCCCCGTATCATCGCAAACGAATCGGCACTATGGAAATACGATGCACCAATGGCTTCACCGACTGGAAGTTTTCCGGCGTTGACGAGTAGCGGATCCACATCGTCCTCTTCGACATCGGTCACTCCAAGCAGACCATTTTCAGTGTGTAAATAATAGGTTTCTTCATCCAGATATTTCGCGACAAGAGTAGGAATTCCAATCCCCAAGTTGATGATGGAATGAGGAGTTAGTTGTTCAGCAGCTTTTTTGGCGATCAATTCTTTCTTATCCAATTTCCTTCACCCCTTCTTTCGTCAAGATCAAACGACTGGTGATGATGGCATCGACAAACAGATGAGGGGTTACGATTTCCTCAGGAGACAACTCTCTTTCTTCTACGATTTCATCAACTTCTGCGATGACATAGTCAGCAGCTGTTGCCATTACGGGATTAAAGTTTCGGGCGGTTTTATAGAATACGAGATTCCCTTTCGTATCGGATTTCCACGCGCGGATCAGCGCGACATCGGCTTTCAGGGGATTTTCGAGGAGGTAGGTTTCACCGTCGATCACCTTCGTTTCTTTCCCTTTCGCCAAATCCGTTCCAGCTGCCGTTTTGGTATAAAAGCCGCCAATTCCGGCTCCACCTGCACGAATGGCTTCTGAAAACGTTCCTTGAGGGAGCAACTCAAGCTTCAATTTACCATCGTTGTACCACTTCGCTACATCCCGGTTGCTTGTAAAATAGGATCCAACAGCTTTTTTAAGTTTTCCTTGTTGTAACAGTATCCCTAGACCTTTTCCACTTTCTCCGACATTGTTGCTGATGACTGTCAGTTCCCGAGCATCATGACGTGTAAGTTCATTGATCAGAGTCAGCGGACTTCCGATGAGACCGAATCCGCCAACCATCAAAATATCACCCG
Organism: Pseudalkalibacillus sp. R45; assembly: GCF_052246725.1. Classification (NCBI taxonomy): domain Bacteria; kingdom Bacillati; phylum Bacillota; class Bacilli; order Caryophanales; family Fictibacillaceae; genus Pseudalkalibacillus; species Pseudalkalibacillus sp. R45. Next base: position 20,993 of record NZ_JBQQCL010000025.1, read on the forward strand.
TTTTCACCTTCTGAATGGCATCTATAGGTTCCATTATTTTGGTAGCGCTCATGTGTTCACTCCTTTTCTTGATAAAAATCCCTGGATCTGTTGTGAGATTTCAGGTTGCCGATTGAAAACCAATTCATAATGATTGACTGGTGTGTATTCAATCATCGACTCCTGAAGGAAGTCTTTTGTTTTTGTATAGGAAGATTCCTGAAACAATGCCCTTTTGTTCCCCAATTGCCCGGTAGCAATAAGAAGGAAAATATCGCAATCGATTGAAGGGAATATGTTTTTCGGGTCAAATGCATAAAAGCTTTCAAAATCTTGTTCAAGTAAAGAAGGATCAGATTTATGTTCCCATGACTCTCCCTGACGCTTGAATTCATACCTTAAAATCTCTTCCATCGTATCTGTCCATTCAATGGACAAGCTTGTGTAAAGCTTCCTGGTTTCTTTCACATATTCTTCTGGAGAGGAGTAGCTTTTTTTCAACCGGTTCAACGAAGGGAGGACGAGTTCTCGTGTAACACTGTCCGCCTCTCCGGCACCATCTAACAAAATGAGTGCTTCAACATCAGATAGCCGGCTTGCTGCAATCGAGCCTATATAAGCCCCCATGGAGTAGCCCATGAAGATCGGTTTATCGATTTTCAACGTATCGATAAGGTCAAGAAGATCGTCCGCATGTGTAAATATCGATGTTTTTGCATCTGCTGGATCACTGTTCCCACGTCCACGGATGTCGTAACTGATAAATCGATAGGCCCCGGATAAAGCTTCCTTGTAATGATGGAATTGCAGGTGGTTCCCAGTAAGCCCGTGGATCCCTATGATCGTTCCTTTTTCACCAGGGGTATCATGGATATAGAAGGTTTGTCCCTTTTTAGTCGTTACATATTGTCCCATTCATTGACTCTTCCTTTCTTTCTAATCGACGGTATAAATCGAGTAGTTGACTCTTCCGGGAAGTCTGATGCCTCGAGATACGAAAATCCTGCGGTTCAGCCAGTCATATTTTGGTGAAGCTGTTTCAAAGATCGGAGAGGTTCGGAAATAATAGTCATCAGGGTCGACAAATTCATTGTTATCCAGCCTTAGCAAGGTCTCAGGTTCACCAGTACGGATACCACGGTAGGTCATCATAATGAGATCTCCTTCTCCCGTTTTTAATAGAATCCGAACATCTTGAATTATCGTTCCGTCTTCGCGGACAGTAATCCAATCATCGCCGCCAGGAATGACATCAGCATTCAGTTGATCTCCCCGTAAAGCTCCACCTGACACTCTGATGATTCTGCGGTTTCCAATAGGGGTGTTTCCAGGAAGATGGGCATCCTCTACAGTCAATTCCATGTCACATAGAAACGATAATGAGGGAGGTGGTAAATGTTCCATGATTCACTGCTCCTTTTCGATCTTTCTTCTATACTTAGACACTTTCTCTTCGTCCAGTTCAATTCCTAGTCCGGGTCGATCGGGAACGTGTATAAAACCATCTTTAATAGAGAGTGGTTCCCTCACTGGATCGTCGGCGAGCCAATCAGGGCCAAATAGTTCACATCCGTAGTTGAGATTCGGGATGGAACCATAGGCATGAAGGCAAGCTGCTGTACCGATTGAACTTTCGAGGGAAGTTCCGCCGAAACATGGGATGCCAGCTGCTTCTGCGATCCCTGCAATCTTGACTGTATTTTTCATGCCACCGAACTTGTGGATCTTTAAGGAAAAGATATCTGATGCCTTTTCTTTCGCAAGGCGTAAGGCGTCTTGAGGTGAAGCCAGGCTCTCATCAGCCATGATCGGCACTTTTTTCATTGAAGAAAGCAGGGCTGCGCCATTGATATCCTGTGGCGGAAGCGGTTGTTCAAGGAAATCGATGCCTGCTTCAAAAAATGCATCCATCCATTTCATCGTGGTCAGCAGGTCCCATGAACCGTTTGGATCGATACCAATGGTAGAATGGCTCCTCAGGCCATCAGCAATACGGATGGAACGTCTTGCATCATCTTCAGGCGCTTCTTTCCCAGATTTCGTTTTGAATGTCTGATAATGACCTGATAAGACGGCATCCTTTCCTTCTTCAATATCACCTTCAGGGGTTCCAGAAGCCAGCGCCCAGCGTACCGGAATTTTGTGTTGATGAAGCCCACCTAACAACTGATGGACTGGAACGCCATACATTTTTCCTAAGGCATCAAAAAGGGCCATTTCTATGGTAGCTTTGGCAAAAGCATTCCCACGGATATGACGTTCTAATAGTTGTAGTACCTTTTCAACATAAGTCGGATCTTCCTCCAGTAATAGAGGAACAGCATACTGGTCGATAACGAGTTTCATCGTTTCGACACTTTCACCATTCCACCAGATCCCAGGAGTGGTACCTTCCCCAATCCCGATGAGCCCGTTACTTAATTCCAATCGAAGGAGAACAAAACTCTTCGAAGAGACCTGGACTGTTGAAAACTGGTGTGGACGTTTGATCGGAATATCGAGTATTTCCGTGGTTAGGCTTTTTATCTTTGACATGTATAACCTCCATTTTTATCAACTGCAAACAAAAAAGGGGAGGGGACATCAAAAATGTCCCATACCCATGCAGGTGCTTATTTTCTTATTCAGGGCGCATCACAAAGTTAAGGGAAGCTTCCTTATAATCGCCTTTATCCACCAGCTTCGTCATCAGGTCTCCCCTGACACCGTCAGCCACATCCGTTTCGAGCCATTCATCCCCTTCAAAGAAAACCTGGGTGATAAGGGTTTCATGACCTTCCGCTTCGAATTTTAAGTGAAGGTGAGCTGGACGCATCGGATGCTGGTCCAAATACTCAAGGAATTCTCCCGTAGGACCATCGGTTGGAATCGGATATGGCAGCGGTACAATGGTCTTCACTTCGAAATCTCCATTCTCATCTGTGTAGAAATGCCCACGTAGGTTATATCTAGGTGCGTCAGAATCAAAGCCGGAATATTTAGCAGACTGATCGTTATGCCACATTTCCACATGTGCATTTGCCAGTGGTTTGCCCTCAGTATTGCTTAATTTCCCGGAAAAATAGAATGTTTCTCCTGGTTCATCCGGCCGTTGTGTCAAAACGAATGGTTGACCTTGCTGTTTTTCTAACAAAGGGGAACCTTCAATGAAAAAAGGACCTAATAAAGATGGCTGTGTTCCCGGCTTGTCTGTATACATGGATCTCAACACATGTGTTTCGAAGAAAACATCTGCAAAGAGAGGCAGCTCGCCAGCTCGTCCCAACCGATCAGCCCATTTGACAAAGTTCGTATATTCTTCGTGGTTAAGCTTCGCCTCATTTAAAAATTCTTGGATGTGCTTGATAAACAATTGAAATACTTCTTCCACCCGTTCATTCTTTTTGACAGCTTGTTTTTGCATAAATTGATTCCTCCTTATAAATTATAGAGCGCTTTCAATTTTAATGGATTGAAAGGGCTCTTCCTTCTGAAATCAGGTGAGTACCGGTCACTGGATCTGTATGGTAAGTTTCATTTTCGAAAAGTTGCCTCAATTGACTGACAATGAGATTTTTGTAGTTTGATGGAATGGAAGATGTATCATTTCTTTGATAGATGACACAGTCAAGTTCTCCATTGAGCATGCTGACTAAATGGCCTTTTAGATGTTTAGGGCAGTTACATTTGTTTTTTAACCCTAATAGATCACCAACGAGACATTCCTGATAAAAGATCATGTTCGTGGTCGGTGAACTTGTCGGATTCAAGTAAACAGTCAATGGTGTTGGTGAAATTTCATTTTTGACCCGATAGACGTTCAATGGGTGGTTGAACATGGAGAACTTCGTTTGTTCAATGATTTCCATTGAATTATGTTCTTGTAAGTACCTTTCAATGATTTCACTGATCTTTATGATATCTAGTCCATGGTCATACGCTAATTCATTGACTTCTTTCTGATTTGCAACTTCACCGGATTTATTCAGGATTTCACACACATAGGTAGTAGGTTCATAGTCTGGATCATTCTTCATGGAACGTGCCAATATAATTGAAGCATCCGCAATCCCAGCATTTCTTACTAAATTTGTTTCATTGCTGACTAAAGGGAAGATATGGCCTGGTCGTTTGAAGTCTTCAGGATTGGTTGTGCAATTTATATTTCTTATGGTATCCGCACGTTCAAAGGCAGAAATTCCTGTTGTGGAGGTTTTGAAATCAATGGAGACGGTCATGTTATTGAATGGGTTTTCGGAAAAACTATTACCATTCTTGAGGAAAGGCAATTGAAGACTTTCGGCTATTTTTTCAGTGATACAACAATAGATGAGGCCTTTCCCAAACTTCGCCATAAAATTGACGTCGTCTGCCGTTGCATAATCTCCTAATCCCATGAGAAAACTTGTCTGTGTGGATACATTGTCAAAAATGATGGTAAGCGTATCCTTTAAAATGTTATGGCGATTCAATTTCTTACGTTGCATGAGTTTCCCCCTCTCAAACCTTGTTGGCTGTCCTTTATAAAAACCTTGTATCATTTTGTTGCCATACTAACTGATCCAGCCTTTCACTCAGAACAAAAAGTATTTACAATATTTAAAATTTACAGAAATTAATTCGGTAACTTTATGATATAAAAGAGGAAAAAGCATCACAATATACGATTGGTTTTAAAAAATCCAACGTTTTTGTACGAATCGTATGGTTTTTATATGTGGGAGTGGAACACCATTTTCTGCTATTATAAGAGAAAAGGGGAGGCGTTTGAACATGACCTATCATTCATACAGCAAGGATGCAGAAGAACTGGCATTGACGATTTACAACGACGGGTTTGGTGTCGTAAAAGAAAAACGAAAAGTCAACTTGACAGGTGAGGAAACAGAAATCCAATACCTCGATGTCGCGCAGTTGATCGAAACCGATTCGATCCTCGTCGAAGGACTGAATATCCTTGAACTGAACTACGATTATGACCTTGTGAGTAAATCGAAACTGCTTGAGAAATACATAGACCAGAACGTGTTTTTATACGATAAGGAGAAAAATGAACGGAAGGAATACCGGCTCTTAAGTGTCGCAAGCGGTATTGTTCTTGAAAATACAAAAACGAAAGAAATCATCCTCGATCCGAAAGAGGAACTGATTTTGCCGAAGCTGCCAGGCGAACTGATCGTCAAACCAGCATTGATATGGAAAATTAAACCTTCAAAAAACGATCAAATCAATGTATCATACCTTACAAAGGGAATGGAATGGGAATCCAACTATGTCGTCGAACTGAAAGAAAAGACGTTCAATCTATCCGGCTGGGTGAACATACAGAACAACGCAGGAACAACCTTCGCTAATGTAAAAGTGAAGCTCATTGCCGGGGATGTGAACCGGGTTGAGGATGGAGACGTCATCGGTTTAGAAGATCACGTGCTATACGCCCAAGTCGATTATAGCGAAAAACCATCCTTTGAAGAACAAAGCTTTGCCGATTACCACATGTACACGCTGCAGCATAAAACCACACTCAAAAACAATCAGTCCAAGCAAATCAACTTCATCCAGGTAGAAGAAATTCCATATAAACGCTACTATTCATTCAACCATTACAATGATAAAGCCGAAATAAAGATTGAATTCGAAAATAAACAAGCACAAAAATTAGGATTGCCATTGCCAAAAGGAAAAGTGAAAGTCTATCAAGAAGACATTAAGGACGGAAGCCTGGAATTCATCGGGGAAGACCGGATCGACCACACACCGAAAAACGAAACCGTAGAACTCTATCTCGGAGATGCCTTCGACATCGTCTGTGAAGGAAACGAGATTGATAGCTATAAAGATGAAAAAGGCATCCGCACTGTAGAATGGGAATACACCATCAAAAATAACAAAGAAGAACAAGCCCTGATGAAAATCACACACGATATCTACGACAGAAACTGGACAATGAAAGACACAAGCCATGAGTATAAAAAAGAAACATCGAATAAAATTGTTTTTTGGGTGGAAGTGGCAGCAGATACAGTTGAGGAAGTTACATTTGAGTATGAGGTGGATGAAAGAATCTATATTACAAAAAGTTAGACTTACTAATCCAACCATAGTTTAGAATTAAACTAGGTGAACAATATCATAAATTACAGCAAAAACTTTTGGGGACAACATTCCATCACTTTTATATAGATTTAGAACAATTTGAATATATGGGTAAATGTGATCGTCAAGTAAAATGAAACAGTTTTTGATGATTAATTTGGAACACTTTCTTGGTCAAATAGGGTTCTTCAATGTTTCATTCTGTAACTACACCGTTCAAATGAATGATTTCTACGCGGTAAAGGGCGTTATCTAAAATGGCTGTAGTGATAGCTGGATCTCCTAATAGCTCCCCCATTCCTTCGGTGCATTATTTAACGTCAATATAATCGATGTCTGATGATGCAAGTCATTGAATAAATGAATGAATAGATTCGCTTCCTGTTGATCCATCGCCATAAACATCAGGTCATCAATGATGACTAAATCTGCTTGGCTGATTCGCCACAATTTTACTTTTGATTTCCTTGTGATTTCTTCCGCTTTCAAGGCCTGGACAAGGTCGCCCATTGAAATGAATATAACTTTAAATCCTTTCTGTATCGCTAGGATCCCGAGCGGCCAGGTGGGTTTTCCCCCACATCCAGCGGTCCTAGAAACACGAGGTTATACATTTGCTCAATCCATGTGAGGTCGGACAGTTGGTTGAACTGCTTTTTGCTAAGGGATTGCTGTTGTTTTGTCAATATCAACGCTTCACTAACTCTTAATCCGCAGCCAAATAATATTCGGAAAAAAACAGGTAGTATATACTTCATTGTAGATTCACCTTTCACTTCAACTTCTCCTCCAAAGATGGGTGATTTATTTAATTTTGATGTAAAAAGGCGAATGTCTTAGACAAGTCTCATAGATCTCTCATACATTATTACAAAGCTTTTACTAATTCATAAAGGAGAATCTATGAGATGCATTGTCATAAACCTCAAATGATGTGTCCGGTGGTCCATCCACCGAAGAAGTGTGTCAAGCAATTTTGCCATTACAAAGTCGTGCCCCATATCCATCCAGTGATCGAGGAACACGTACACCACAATATCATACAGCACAAGCATATGCAGAAACATTGTAAAAAATCTTGCTGTACGACTCAGCACAAGCATTGCATGGTCCCACCGCGCCCTAAATGCGGTTGTCACCACGGTGGCTATGGTGGCCACGGTGGCTATGGTGGAGGCTACGGAGGCGGTTGGGACTGGTAATTCGTTAAAGCGGACCAAGATTATTCGGTTCGCTTTTTCTTAATGGTTTAGAAAACCCCTGGCTATGCCGGGGGTTCCAAAGAGCTTATAGCGTGGTAATAAAAAAACCTCACTTCATGGTAGGATAAAGTTGGTTTCCCGACCACTTCATCTCACCATAGAAGGAGGAGTGCCCAATGAAGGTCCACTATTTAGGTTAAGTTGGTCATAATCAACCTTTTCAACATATGGTAACCTTTTTATCATGATTCAACAGCTCTCATAAAAAATGTAACCATCACCCTTGATTTAGCACTCATTTATAGTCTTCCCTCAAAGCGTTTTAGAACCTTCTTTAGCTGGTCTAGATCTCTTTGCGGTTCTTCTATTACTATACTTATTAAAGTTGTGTTTGACAAAGTATTTACAGACTTTGCTTTCCCATTAGTCATTTCACTAGTTATTATAAGATTATTTATTACTCTGGATAACATCTCTCTTACATCTTGTGGTTATGTAGTATCACTTTGTTACTTTATCGTAACTATTTTAAAAGGAAGAAATTTTTTGAGCTACTTCTTCAATTTTTTATGTTAAACAAAGAACATGATAGTGAACATTTGGCAAAGATTATGTGATAAAATGAGTAGAGACTTGGTAAATAAATTGGTGCTTTTTAATTATGGGGAAATTTAGATGGAAAGTAGTTATGAAAAAGGTGTTTTAAATTTTTTCAATGAATCATTGTTTTATGAGGTGATGTCTTTGATTGAATCAGAGGAAATGGAAATGATGCAAAAAGCATATTGTCAGCTTTATGAAATTGAAAATCGATTGCGAAGCTACATATCAGGAAAAATGTTGGAGGAATATGGACCTTGCTGGTTTTTGAAAGCTCCTAAACAATTTAATCGTAAACCGCCCAGGGCCAAAGTCCAAAACCTTAATCTCCATGAGTTGGAAAGATCCTTACTTCGTCTTTACCCACCTTTTCAAGAACTTCCCGATGACTTCTTTTTAAAGCTTCGTATTTTATATCCTATCCGAAATCAAATCGCTCATAGCAAGTGTTTAGGAAAGGATCAGGTTGACTCCTTATCGGAATGCCATACCTACCTAATTAATCAACTTTCGTGATGATTGTGGTCAAAACTATCCGATTAAACCTATGTGAACAAAGTCATAGGATTACTGCATAATAGGGAATATTTGAAGTGTTTTGGAAAACTTTCTGCCTGTTGATTGGTAGTGCTTTTAAACTCGAGATTCTTATTTTTTGTATTGCGGGAACAAATGGACTGTAAAAAACACCATTGGGACGATAGATTGATCATAGGGTACTTTTACATTTGGTTATGGAGATGTTATCAGGTTGTAAAGATAGTGCAGAGTTAATAGTTAAGATTATTCCAGAGTGTAGAATTCCTTTTTGTTTTAAGTGAGCTTAATTATTATTCAATATTAGACTTATGATAAAAAGAAGTTTTCGTAATCAAATGCGAAATTCTATTGTCAGGATTGTTAATAGTGATATAATTTCATAGATTATAACAATAGTACATTTTAAGGATTTTGTCTTGGTAGGAGGGTTACAATGGCTGTTTCGTATAACCGATCGTGGAAATTACTTATAGATAAAAAAATGAGTGTTGCTGACTTACGTAAGGCTACCAAAATTACACCCAACACCATTACTAGAATGAGAAAAGACCAAGAAGTGACATTGTCGGTGTTGGAAAAGGTATGCGATGTTCTTCAGGTTGATTTTGGAGACATCATTGAATATGCAAAATCGGATGAACTGCATCAAATGGAGGAAAACAACAGTGCTAAAAGATAAAAGTCTGACTTATGTAACATTATTCAGTTCTGCAGGGGTCGGCTGCTATGGCTTTCAGTCGGAAGATTATCACTGTATCGCTACCAATGAGATTATTTCGAGGCGTATGGATGTACAAAGAGCAAATAATAAATGTGAGTACGATACTGGGTATATTGATGGTGATATTACATCTGTAGATATCAAGAACAAGATTTATAAAGAAATAGATAGATGGAAAGAAAAAGGAAATGATCGGGTAGATGTTATTTTTGCCACACCACCATGCCAGGGGATTAGTGTCACCAATCATAAAAAAAATAAGAAAGAGATTGATCGAAACAGTTTAGTTGTTGAATCTATTGAGATTGTCAAAAATATTAGGCCACGCTTCTTCATTTTTGAGAATGTAATGGCTTTCCAGAAAACAGCATGTATTACTCCTGATGAAAGAGTGGTTCCCATAGGTGAGTACATAAGGGAAGCTCTTGGGCAGGATTATATTATTACTGGACGTATTATGAATTTTATGAATTATGGGTCAAATTCATCGAGAACCCGTTCATTAATGATAGGAGTAGATAAATCATATAGAAACAATATCACTCCGTATGAATTGTATCCGAATTACCGAAGTGAGAAGACGCTTCGTGATGTGATTTTTAATCTTCCACGTCTGGAATGGGGAGAAATTAATGGCGCTGATTTCTACCATGCTTTCAGAACCTATGATTCTAAAATGCGTGATTGGATTCATGATTTGAAAGAGGGAGAGTCTGCATTTGATAACGAGGATCCTTTGAAACGACCACATCGAATTGTAGATGGAAAGATTGTAGAAAACATTCGTAAAAACAGAGATAAATATACTAGACAGCCGTGGGATAGATTCGTTCAGTGCGTACAAACAAGAAATGACCAGCTTGCTGCTCAGAATACTATTCATCCCGAACAGGACAGAGTTTATAGTATTCGTGAGCTGATGGAAATGATGACAGTTCCTTCAGATTTTAGATGGGTAAATTTGGATTTTGATGAATTAAATAATCTTCCATTAAAAGAAAAGAAAGAATTATATAAAGCACACGAAATGAACATTCGTCAGTGTTTGGGGGAGGCTGTACCAACAGAAATAATGCGTCAGATTGCACATAACATCAAAGATTGTTTGTCAAGGAAGCGTTGTGAACCTATAAATATAAATAGGATAATCGCTGATAACTCTCTTGTTGATCGAGAGAATTTAAGAGAGTTCTTGACAAATAATCCTCTTGATTTGGATGTAGCATCTCTTATGAGAATAACTGAACTTTGCAATGCACGGAGAGTAGAGAATGCTGCTTTTTACACCAATAAGTTCATTGTAAATGAGATCATGGGAAGTTTACCGACATTTTCAAAAGACGAAATTCGCATTTTAGAACCTTCCGTAGGTGCAGGTAGTTTTTTACCATTTTTGTTTAAAAAGTATGAGAGTGTTCCTCATGTCATATTAGATGTTGTTGACATAGATGAAGCGAGTATAGAGACACTAAATATACTGCTAGAAAGAACTGAAATTCCACAGAACTTTACTATTAATCGAATTTGTCATGATTTTTTAACATTGGATATATCATGTAGATATGACCTCTCCGTTGGAAACCCTCCTTTCTCAAAATTGAAAGGGCGTTCGCCGGAATTGGAACAGCATATAGCAAAAAATGCAAATAAAAAGACAAAAAATTTATCGGAAATGTTTTTAGAGAAATGTATGAGGCATAGTGACTGTGTAGCTCTTGTTTTGAACAAAACCATTTTGAGTACGGGTGAATTTGCTGAAACAAGGGATTTGCTTAGTAAAATGAGGATAGACAGTATTATTGATTTTGGTAGATATGGTTTCACAGGTGTTTCGATTGAAACTATGTGTTTAGTAGTATACCCAAGGAAAAAACCAAAGGATACTACAGTTTATAGCATGAAATACAACAAAAGGTATATTCAAAAACAATCGTACATTACTGATAAAAAATATCCTTACTTTATTATCTATAGAGATAAAGAATTTGATGCTGTTGCGAATAAACTTGATTTTGATGTGTTTACTGTTTTTCGAGATAGACAGATTACTAAATCGATTACAAGCGTAACAAAGGGGAAAGACTCTCTATGGGTAATTAAGGCAAAGAATATTAATGATGATGGACTCGGAGTGACACACATTGAAGACTATGATGTGTACTTACAGAAGCAAGCGGCTGAAAGTCTTTCAGCTTATAAATTTGTTAATGATACTAGCGTATATCTCACTCCGAACATGACCTACAATCCTCGAGTAATAGAAAATATTCCAAATACTATTGCTGATGGTTCAGTTGCTATATTAATTCCCAAAACATTGTTTCGGTTGACAGCAAAGCAAAAATCTTTTTTTTCATCCAAAGAATATAGAAGATTTTACGCTATTGCAAGGAACTTATCCACACAGTCAATCAATGTGGATAAAACCAGTGTTTTTTTCTATGGGGTGCTAAAAGATGACATATAAAATATTAAAAAAAAAGCATTGGAAATTGTGGCTGAAAGTCATTCAGGGTAAAAATTGTTTATGATTTAAGCAATATATTTGACGCGGAACCCTCAGGTGATAGGAAATATTACCAAAATTATTACTGAGCGTTCCGTTACGGTATTAAATCCAAAATTTAGTAAAACATAAATCTTTTTTCATTAATGAATAAGGCGATTTTACAGTATTGCAAGAAACTTTCTACACTGTCACTTAATATCGATAAGACCAGTGTTTACTTCTATGGGGGATAAGAGATGTCATATAGAATGTTAGAAGCATTTATAAATGAACATAATTATGATGTTCGTGTATCAGGAAATGGCAGATGGATTGACCAAAAGTGCGCCTTAGATGCAGTTTGTTTTGTAGCTGATTGTATTGTTGATTATATCCAGAATGGTGGAAAACAGCCTTTTAAATCTCCAGACATTTGGAAATCAGATTATGCTATCACTAATGTTCAGCATATATTTGGAAAACCAAACCCGTTGATTCTGACCACACTTGATGAGTATAATAAATTTTTTCGTCAACCGATGAAAATGCTTGCAGCTGCCGGAGTTCTTAGAGAGGATGGAATTGTAAATAACACAATTCAATTTAGTGTTGAGAGAACAGAGGTTCTTGAATATATCGCATTACGTGAGCGGAATTCTTTTGATTTTTTGTGTCTTTATATAGAAAAAACACTTCTTGATAGTGGTTTATGGTATAGTTTTGAATCTTTTTTTGAGCAACAGACAAAAGTATCCCTACAAGAATTGAAAAATATATTTTCAAATTTTTGTATTCGCTATACTCCTATAAATACACCAGTAGAGGCAAATAGAATCTTCAATAAAGTGTTGAATCCACTAGCTTGCAAATTCCATAAGAAAGGTACTTTTAGAGGTAGACTTTCTCCATCCATGATGACATATAATAAAATCATGTATAATCAAACAAACTGGCGGGATGATGCCGTTGGAAAGGATAAGAATGTTGCTCGTGGGGACTTTGCCCCTTCACCGGAGAATGATCTAATGTATGAATACAGAGTTACACGAGCAATGAAATATCTCCGTCAATTTAATGATAAGTATAATGAAGGGAAATCTGAGGTATTGGATAAATTCTCTGTAGGAGAAATAGCAACTCACATGCATCACATTTTCCCTAAAAATCAATTTGAGGAAATTGCAGATTATATAGAGAATCTTATTGCATTGACCAGCGGACAGCATTTACAAAGAGCACACCCGAATGGTAATACATCAGTTATCGATCCGGGATATCAGTACACTTGTCTTATCGCAAAGACTGAAAGTATTAGAAAAAATATTTTAAGTAATCATGGTGAGCCGGTCATCTATAAATTTGATGCTTTTATGTATGTTTTGGATGTTGGTTTAAGAACAGATTATTTTGAGTCATTAGCTTACTGTGATTTTAATTCTGTTTTAACAGGTATAGAATTTAATTATTGAAGACCCAAATAATATGATTGATTATTAGGGGCAATTTGGCACTATGAGGATTTAGACTTATACAAAATTATAAACATCAGTGGCATAAAATTGTCGGATATAGAAGTGAAATTTGTGTCTGTTAATGCTTTCTGAATTAAAAAATATTACACTATTCCCTAAGTTTAAAATGTACCCTATATAGTAGACACACTTAAAAAAGTCTACCTATAGGGTCTTTCTTGTATAATGACTTGTAGACAACATATAGAGACGGGTGAAAACCAGATTAGTTAAAATGCTTATTACAGATAAAGTGATTAAGCTACTAAAAGCGAATCACTACATAAAATCGTTAGCTCAAAGGGTATCACTTATACAGACGAGTTCAAGCGAATTTTTATAAAGGAAAACTACGACAGTTCTTGGCCTAGCTAGAATCAATGCAGATAGCAAGAGGTGGAAAGGTCGGGCTTACCGATACTAGAGTTGACAACTTGGGGGAACCTAGAGAATGATAACTGACTCTTGAGGAACAGAAGACACGTTTAGAAGCACAAATCAATTTACTGAAAGCAGAAAATGAACTACTAAAAAAGATCCGTTTCGAGGAAAGGGAGCTAAAGAAGTATACTTACCTCCAAGCTACGATTTCGGTACCTGACCCCCACCACGTTAACACTTTAGATAAGGGTCAGGTTTAGATACATGATTTCTACCGATTAAATTAACCGGTATTAAATAATAACCTCATATAGATACACTACGGTGATCCGTATCATAAATATACTTTTATAAAGTGTTTCTCTTAGTATTCATACTTCTATTTTATGTGGTTATGTTATGATCTTGTTAAGTCTTTATGCTGTTATTAGTTAAAAATATGAGGAGGTAAAGTATGCCAACCTACAACAAACTAGTTCGTGATCGCATCCCAGAGATTCTTGAAAACAAAGGTTTAAATTACAATACTCGTCTGATGGAAGCGGATGAGTATAAAGTTGAGTTACGAGAGAAGTTAAAAGAAGAATTAAATGAGTATTTAGAAGCGAGTGATGATCCTTCATCCATTGAGGAGCTTGCTGATATTCTAGAACTGATTCAATCTTTAACTAAAATACATAATTCTTCTATTGAAGTACTCGAAGCTGTTCGGAAGCAAAAAGCAGAAAAGCGTGGAGGATTTCAAGAGCGTATTTTCTTGATTGATGTTGAGGATGAGTAAAGTAAAGTTAATAACCGATAGATTGATAGACAATTTACAGCAAGAGGTCCAGAGTTCAGATATTATCTATATTCTGACCTCTTTTGTTATGAAATCTGGGGTAAAACTTATTAAACCTTATTTGGAAGATGCGATTGAGCGTGGTGCAGAAATAAAGCTATGTGCTGGTGATTATCTTTACATAACCCAACCCAATGCGTTAGAGATTCTTAACTTTATAAATGGACTTGAGGTGAGACTATGGAGAAGCAGAGGAAAATCTTTTCATCCGAAAGCTTATTTGTTTGGTCAAAGTAATGATCAAAATGAAGGTTCTTTTATAATTGGGTCATCTAATCTATCAGCTTCTGCGTTAACAAAAGGGGTAGAGTGGAATTTATACATGAATAAATCGGTAGAACCTTTAAGTTATCAGGAAGTTATGGATATGTACTTAAAGACTTTTTATCATGAAGATACGGTTCCAGTAAATGCTGAAACAATAAAGAGGTACCGTGAAGAATATGAAAAATTCCATGCTACTCATAATGTTGCGAAGAAATGGTCGGAACAAGAAGAAACGGAATTAATGTATTCAAATGATCCGAAGAGCGATGAAGTAAATGATGAGCCAACCACTTATGAAGTTGAGATAAGTAAGGAGGAAGAAATAACTCCACGACCTGCACAGAAGGATGCCCTAACTGCACTGGAAACCACGTTTGAAGAAAACTATAACAAGTCGATGGTCGTGATGGCAACTGGCCTGGGGAAAACTTATCTTGCAGGTTTTTTTGCGAGGAATTTTAATCGGGTATTGTTTGTGGCACACCGTGAAGAAATTCTTTATCAGGCGAAGAAGTCTTTTCTACATATTATGCCGGAAAAACCTGCTGGGATTTACAATGCAAAGAACAAAGAAACAGAATGTGATTTTGTCATTGCGTCTGTTTTTACCATTGGTACGGACCATAACCTCAAGAATTTCTCACGAGATCATTTTGATTTAATCGTTGTGGATGAATTTCACCATGCAGCTGCCAACTCTTATCAAAAAGTCATCCAGCATTTTGGACCAAAATTTTTATTGGGAATTACCGCTACACCAGACCGTATGGATAATAAAGATGTATATGGATTATGTGAGGGGAATGTGGCCTACCAACTTCATTTTATAGAAGCAATTGAAAACGAATGGTTAACCCCATTTAAATATTTTGGTGTTTATGACGATACGGATTATTCATCTATTACATGGCTAGGAAATAAATATGATCAGGAAAAGTTATTACTTGCTCAATTAAGAGATGATTTAGCTGACAGAATATTAAATGCCTGGTTAGAACATCGCCAAACAAGAACACTCGCTTTTTGTTCCTCAATTAAACAGGCGGACTTTTTAACGTATTATTTTAATAAAAATGGTTATCGTACTATAAGTTTGAATTCAAAGAACAAAAACATCTCCCGTAAGGAAGCGATACAGAAATTAACCAATCAAGAAATTGATATTATTTTTACGGTAGACCTCTTTAATGAGGGTGTGGATATTCCATCAGTAGATACGTTGTTATTTGCAAGACCTACTGAATCACTAACCATATTTACGCAACAAGTAGGAAGAGGCTTACGCCTTCATGATGGAAAAGAGTATTGTCATATCATTGATTTGATCGGTAACTACCGAAATGCAGATATTAAGATGAGTTTATTTGATCGGGATCCTCAACCGGATAAAGGAAAAGCACCAGCCATTCCTCAAGTACCAAGAAATTGTGAACTCAATTTAGATTTAAATGTAATCGACTTGTTGAAAGAACTCCAAAGAAAACGACAACCTCGTAAAGAAAAATTACACGGGGCTTATTTGAATTTAAAGGAAGAGTTAGGCCATCGCCCAACTTACCTGGAGCTGCACCTGTATGGTAGTTCCAACAGTAAAGAATATAAACAAGAATTCAAATCCTATCCAGGCTTCCTATCATGGGCAAATGAATTAAATGAAAAAGAAGAACAAGTTCTCACTAGACATGAAAAATGGATAAAAGAAGTTGAAGGTACAGGAATGGCGAAAAGCTATAAAATGATTGTTCTCTTATATATGCTCAATCGTGGAATTGAAAATTGGACATTACCTGTAACACCCAGGGAAATTGCACCTTTCTTTCATCACTATCTAACTGAAAAAGACTATCGCAAAAATATCGATTTTTCCGATAAAAACTCTCAGCGACTATGGAAGTATGACGAAAAGAAAGTAAGTAAATTAATAGCAGACATGCCAATGAGTAAATGGTCCGGCAGCTCAGATAATTTAGTGTCATTTGATGGAGAGATGTTTAAATTGGAGTTCGATGTGTTAAAGGAAGATAATGAGACCTTATACGAATGGACCAAACAAATATGCGAATACCGATTACATGAACATTTTGAACGGAAAGGGAGTAAATAAATTGGAGATTAATAAATGGATTTAAATATTGAAAAGTTTGTACAAGAACAGAGAATTAAAGAATTATCTAAAAAGTTACTAGAATCAAAGACGGATACTTTTGCTCTAACCTATCTAAAAGAGATCACATCTATAAAAGAGCTTAGGAAAATAAGAGCCTTTTTACAATGTCAAAAAAGAGAAATCGGGAATAATTTTGCTGCTGTTGCTATTTTTATTTCTGCTTTTGCATTAATATTTTCAGGGATAGATAAATTATTTATAAAAATCCCTTATTTTTATCCCATTAGTATTATTATTTTTGGCGTAATAATTACGTGGATTGTTATAAAGGATGGAGTATCATTTATAAACAACACTAATGAACATAACAGTAAAATTGAGTATTTATTATGGTTAATAGATGAAGAAGTTAACGAAAGAAATGCTAGGTTTTAAAACCTTTGTATAAGGAGGAGACGAATAATGAACCACTGGATCTTTCAAGGAAATCCTAAACAATTTAACGTTGATGATTACATAAAAAATAATGAAGTACTTACATGGGGAGTTAGACAAAAGCATTATGTAGAAAAAATAAACATTGGGGATAAAGTATTTATTTGGCGTTCTGATGGTGGGAAAAAGAACACTGGTGGAATAATTGCTCATGCTGAAGTCACTTCAGAAGTATTTGAAGAAGATGAAATTAAGGTTGAATTAAAAATATTTGAGTACCGATTAACTGAAAAAGAAGGCATGTTACTAAGACATAAGTTGAAAGAAATACCAGAAACAATGAACTTAAATATTATTAAATTAGCTACGGGTACCAATTTTTTTATAGAAGAAGATGAATATAAACGGATTTTAAACCTTTGGAAGAAACCTAGCATCGTGGATGAAGGATTAAAATTATCTATCCTAGATAAATATTTGCGGCTCTTCGCACTAGAAGGAACAGAACAACTAACTAATAATGAGTATATTCAAAGTAGCTATGATTTTTTTAGAAATTTTAGTAAGCGTTCTCACTTAGAAGAGTTAGAGTGGGAAGATGTGCAAGAAATAGGTAATCATGTTAATGCATTCCGAATGGGAATTGCAAGAAAACGTGCATTAGGATATATGAATGCATCCATAGAAAAATATCGAAATAGTTTCATCTATTTAATTCATGGAGAAGATCCTATAAAAGAGAAAATAGACCGTTTTCTAACGGACGAAAAATATAAATTATTTGGGTTTGGGCATAGTGTGGTAAGTGAAATGCTCGGAAACATTTTTCCTGAGGAATTTTGTTTTTATAATCAACGAGATAAAGTAGCTGTCGAAAATGTTCTGGAGATTGTTCCTAATTACTCGCGTGGAGATACATATGGGGAAAAGTTTTTAAAATTCCAAGATTCTCTAAAACGTGAAGGTATTGCTGAAAAGTATGAAAAAATTGTCGGAAAGAGAACTAATTTGCCGATTTATTTTGAAATAGATCAGTTTCTTAGCTTTCTTTATGAAAATTTTAGTAAGGAAGATGGAGAACTACCAGAGGTGGCAGAGCCTAAATATTGGGTGATTGCAGCGGGTGAGGGAATTATGAGGTGGGAAGACTTCCATACAAATAGTCATATTGCAATCGGGTGGAAGGAACTCGGGGATCTCAGGCAATATGAAAGTAAAGCAGATATAATGGAAGCACTAATTGAAGTTTATCAATTTGAAGGAAAACCACATAATGATGCTCATGCAAACTACCAATTTTGTTATGAAATGCAGGTAGGGGACTTTGTATTTGTTAAACGTGGGAATAGTCAAGTTATAGGTTACGGAAAAATAGTTGGTGAGTATAAATATGATGACACGATACAATCTGATTATCGATCAACTAGACAAGTAGAATGGAGCAATGTTGGGGAATGGAACTTTCCTGGATTACCTACAAAAACGTTAACTGAATTGACCATGTATGAGGATGCTGTTCAAAAGCTTTTAGATTTGATAAGTGAAAAGCATGACTATTCCGCAACTCCTTCAAGAAACTCTGTAGTTCATGAACGACCAATATATGAAACTCAACAGTTCTTATACGAAGTATTCATGACAGAAGATCAGGCAGAAGATATTAAAGAGGCTTTAGAGTACAAGAAAAACATTATTTTACAAGGCCCCCCAGGGGTTGGAAAAACGTTCGTTGCAAAACGATTAGCATATTTACATATGCGTGAAAAGGACCCTAGTAAAGTAGAAATGATCCAGTTCCATCAATCATATACCTACGAGGATTTTATTCGAGGACATAAATCAAATGATACAGGAAGTTTTTCTTTAAAAGATGGTGTTTTTTATAATTTTTGCAAAAATGCTATTGATGATCCTGAAAGTAACTACTACATGATTATTGATGAAATTAATAGAGGAAATTTATCTAAAATATTTGGCGAACTTATGATGCTTATAGAGGCAGATAAACGTGGAAAAGAGTTTGCAATAAAATTAGCGTACAACGAGAATGAGGAAATATTCTTTATACCCAAAAATCTATACCTGATAGGTACAATGAATACTGCAGACCGTTCTTTAGCACTAGTCGATTATGCACTGAGAAGGAGATTTACATTTATTTCTTTACAGCCAGCATTCAGTAACGAAAAATTTCAGGATTTTCTGCGTAACAAAAATATCAGCCAAGGTTTAATTGATAAAGTTATAACTTCTATAACTGAAATAAATAATGAGATTAGTAAGGATACTATTAATTTAGGTAAAGGATATGAAATCGGCCATAGTTATTTTTGCCCTACAACAGAAACTATACAGGATGAACAAAATTGGTTAGATCGAATAATTAGATTGGAAGTGGCTCCACTACTCCGTGAATACTGGTTTGATCAGGAGGATAAAGTAAATGGACTCCTTGAAAAGTTTAACTAAAATCCCTGTAAAAAATATTTATTACATGCTGTGTTATGCATGGAACAGGCTAGAAGAAAAAGAGGATGTTTATGTCTCAAGGGCAGATGAAAAAGATATTTATCATCTACTATCCAGGATATTATTAAACCGACTACGAGTTTTAATTAAGCGGGGGTTTTACAAAGAATACACAAATATGGAAGAAGAAACTTCGACCATTCGTGGAAGGATCAATTTTCCTCAATCGTTGAATGAATTATCTTTTAAGAAAGCTAGAATGTATTGTCAATTTGATGAAATGACTCATAACATTTTACACAATCAAATTATCAAAACTACCCTTTATGATTTATTGAAGACTCCTCAAACTGATAAAAAATTAAAGGAAGATATTCAACAGCTATATCATTACTTTCGAGATATTGATTTATTAAAACTAAGTTCTAAAATGTTTAATGAAGTTAAAATTCATCGCAGTAATTCCTATTATATAAATGTCAATGATAATATGTACACTTTTGACGATTTTAGAATGTACACTTTTGTTCATTTTCTTAAGGGTTGATGATCCCTACCTAACGTTTAAAGTTAGGCAGGGGGTTCCTTTGAGACTA
>NZ_JBQQCL010000026.1:0-40731 GCF_052246725.1 Pseudalkalibacillus sp. R45
AGCATCCTGGAGCGGAAATCAACGACTTTTAAAGAAAACTTGGCGAGACCAAGCCTTTTGTAGGTCGAGCCTTAGTTACCCTTATACTGAAGAAAGTATTTTATACTTTCTTTAAGTGCAAGAGCAACAATGTTTACGAAAACCAGCCTAAAATAAAAAAGAGCTGATGTCATCAGCCCTTGTGGTTGTTACCGAAATGGAACGAAAGGATATCCAATGTATTGGATGTTAAGTGTCCCATCTTCATAGCTTACAGGTCCAATAATGTTTCCAACAATCGTAATTGGATTCGAATTTGAATTTGAACGATGATCATTAAAGAGCGGGTTTTGAAGAATAATGATCAATAGAAGGTAAAGAAGCAATAAAATAAGTAAGATGCGATCCAACACAGCAATTCCCCCAGAATAGATACTCATATAGTATATGTCTAGTGAAAGCGACAGTTTCATAAAGAATCATGACAACATAGAATTCTAAGGTGTTAGGATCGTCTGAATACTCTTATAATTTTATTGCGGAATATGGTACAGTAAGGAGTAGAAAAAAGGAGAGGGCGGAAAACGTTGCTGCAGACAGATTTCAGTTTCAAAGATAAAAGCATTCTTGAAGCCATTATCGATAATGCGTTTGAATGGGTGGTCGTCGTCGATACGGAAGGTAAAGTACGGTTCATGAATAAAAACTATTGTGAATTCCTCGAGGTTGATCCGAAGAAAGTCATTGGCATGCACGTGACAGAAGTGATCGAAAACACGAGAATGCATATCGTCGCGCAGACTGGAAAGGCGGAAATCGCTGACCTCCAATACATCAAAGGGAACTACATGATCGCTAACCGGATTCCGATCTTTCATGAGAATGAAGTTGTAGCTGCTCTTGGTACGGTCATATTCCGAGATACTGAACAATGGAAGAAGATGAACAGCCATGTGAAAAGTCTGTTTTCAGAACTCGAATTTTACCGTAAAGAATGGAGTGCTAATAATGGTGCAAAGTATTCCCTGAATGATCTTGTTGGCGTTTCGGATTCGATTAAAGAGTTGAAAAATCAGGTAAAGAAGATTTCAAGCGGGGATATTTCCGTTTTGATCCGCGGAGAAAGTGGAACGGGCAAAGAATTGTTGGCTCATAGTATCCACCAATTGAGTGAAAGGAGTACGGCTCCCTTCGTAAAAGTGAATTGCGCGGCAATACCGGACAACCTCCTCGAATCCGAGCTTTTCGGATACGTGGAAGGGGCATTTACAGGGGCGAAAAAAGGCGGTAAAGTCGGAAAGTTCATCCTGGCAAATGAGGGCACGTTGTTTTTGGATGAAATCGGGGACATGCCATTACGGATGCAGGCAAAGTTATTACGCGTCTTACAGGAGAAAGAAATTGAGCCGATCGGTGCCAATGAAACTGAGAAGGTCAATGTCCGTGTCCTTGCAGCAACGAATCGTCCACTTGAAAAAATGGTCCAGGAAAAGCTGTTCCGGGAAGACCTATTCTATCGGATCAACGGTTTCCAGCTTCACATCCCTGCTTTACGTGAACGAAAGGATGATATTAAACCTTTGGTGGAACATTTTCTAGAAAAGGTAACGAGACGAACAGGAAAACGGATCCAAAGCATAGATGAAGAGGTCAACAAAATTTTGTTCTGCCATAATTGGCCCGGTAATATACGTGAGCTTGAAAATGTGATCGAAGCAGCTGTCCACTTGACGTATGATGAAACAATCGATAAAACCTCCCTCCCCGAATATCTAAATGAAAATGATAGTCTCAAAATCGGAAGTAAATCATTGAAGGAGCTGGTTGAAGAGACGGAGATCAGTGCAATTAAAAAAGCGCTATCCCAAAATGCCGGCAATAAGCTTGCAGCAGCTAAAACTCTCGGTATCGGAAAATCCAGTTTCTACGAAAAGCTAAAAAGATATGATATGATCTGAAACTCATTCCAGAATTCCGGAATCCTTCCGGTTTTCTGGAATTTTTAATGAGAGTGGGGTTATGGTTGTTTTACTTTCATTATTTTCCGACTTTTCGGAAAAATGAAACCGTAAATGTTTGTGAAACCTTGATATACCGATATTTCTTACTTGGCATGGAACTTGCATTTTTAGTGATTGGATTGGAAAGTGCTTTCACAATAAAAGATAAATTTGAAAGCGATTCCAATAAATCGAAGAGTTAAGGGAGGATATAGGATGTTAAGCATGATCGGTTTAATCGGTGGTCTTATTTTATTAATCGTCTTAACGATGAGGGGCATGAATTTGCTCGTCGTTGCACCACTTTGTGCATTGTTTACGGCAGTCTTAAGTGGTCTGCCGCTCTTTCCACAGCTTGCAGAGGAGGGGGGATCGAATCTCGTCGGGGACTATATGGCTGGATTCTCAAGCTTCGTTACTGCCTGGTTCCTTATGTTCTTACTAGGTGCAATCTTTGGGAAAGTCATGAAAGATAGTGGTGCTGCAGACAGTGTTTCGAAGTGGATTGTTGAAAAACTCGGAATGAAACAGGCAGTACTTGCAATTGTTCTAGCATGTGCCGTTTTGACATATGGCGGGGTAAGCTTATTCGTTGTGGCTTTCTCAGTTTATCCGATGGCACTCAGCTTATTTAAACAAGCGGATCTTCCGCGTCGCTTCATTCCAGCGGCACTTGCGTTCGGTTCAGTAACCTTTACGATGACATCTGCTGGTTCCCCAGAAATCCAAAACTGGATTCCAATTGAATATTTAGGAACATCACCGTATGCGGGTTGGGAAGTCAGTGCGCTTGTCGCAGTCTTCATGGCGGTGTTTGGTTACTGGTGGTTGAAGAGAATGCTTACAAAAGCAGTCGCGAATGGCGAACGTTTTGAAGCACGGGAAGACGATCCTGATGTGGTAGAAAAAGAGCTTCCTCATCCACTCACAGGTCTCATCCCGTTGGTTGTCGTATTGATCATCTCCTTCATTTTTCATGATTCCTTACAACAATCTGCGTTGATTGTGGCGTTATTAGGTGGCGTGATTTCAGCTTACTTTTTGAACAGAAAGTATTTCACAGATTTTTGGGAAGCTGTTTCAGCAGGTACATTAGGAGCCTTGATTGCAATTGGGAACACAGCCGCGGTGGTTGGATTCGGTGGGGTTGCAAAAGCTGTTCCTGCTTTTGATATGGCAGTCAGTGCGATGACGAACATTCCTGGAAGTCCATTGATCGGCGGAGCGATTGCTGTCAGTGTGATTGCAGGAATGACCGGGTCCGCTTCAGGTGGTCAAGCGATTGCATTACCGATTTTAGCTCCACATTATATGGACATGGGTGTCAACGCGGAAGCCTTGCACCGTACTGTAGCGATCTCCTCTGGTGCTCTTGATTCACTTCCGCATAACGGTTATGTCGTCACGACTGTGCGGGCGATTTGCGGAGAATCTCATAGTGCAGCATATGGAGCTGTAGGAGCATTGACGGTCATCGTGCCGTTAATAGGATTGGCACTAGCGGTTATCCTATTCTCACTAGGAGTCGGAATCTAATCTGAAAAAGGAGGAGCATTCGTGGTTAGTGACAAAGTTGTGTATATCACTGGAGCAGCGAGTGGAATCGGCTATGAACTTGCCCTCTCATTCGCCGAACAGGGCGCAAAAGTTGCCCTGGTCGACTTAAATGAAGATGGTGTAAAAGAAGCTGCCCAGAAACTGAACGATGAAGGACATCAAGCACTTGGGTTAAGATGTGATGTCACAATGGAAGATGAAGTGAAACAGTCGATTGATAAAACGGTCGCACATTTCGGCAGTATTGATATTTTAATCAATAATGCAGGATTGCAGCATGTCGCTTCTGTTGAAGAATTTCCGACAGAGAAATTCGAATTGCTGACACGCGTTATGCTTGTCGCGCCTTTTATAGCGACGAAACATGCCCTTCCAATTATGAAAAAACAGGGTTTCGGCAGGATTCTGAACATGTCCTCAATCAACGGACTTGTCGGATTCGCAGGTAAAGCTGCATACAATAGCGCAAAACATGGCGTAATCGGATTGACGAAAGTGACAGCTTTGGAAGCAGCGGAACATGGGGTTACGGTGAATGCGATCTGTCCAGGGTACATCGATACACCGCTCGTGCAGAATCAGCTCGAGGATCTTGCGGAAAATCGAGGGGTTTCAAAAGAGCAGGTGATGGAGGATGTCATTTATCCGCTAGTCCCACAGAAACGTTTGTTATCGGTAAAAGAAGTCGCCGATTACACCTTGTTCCTGGCAAGTGAAAAAGCAAAAGGCATCACAGGTCAAGCCGTTGTTATCGACGGAGGATATACAGCACAATAAGATTGAAGAGGAGGAAAAACTTCGAGAATTGCACGCAATTCTTTCTATATTTCACTTCGATTACGGAGTGTTCTTTTCCGGATATCAAAAAGAAACCTCTATCTGATGAGCATAAAAACATGTGAAGGGAATAAATAGGACTGTCCGTAGAATCAGCTGGACAGTCCCATTTTTTCAATCATTGATGATCATATCACTTTGCAAATCCAAAATCCGGGCCATGACACGTTGAATTTCTTCACGTTGTTGCGGTGTGGCACTATGTGATACCTTTTGCAAATCAAGATAAGCTTCTTCAAGCTGTTGTTGTGCGCCAGAGTAGATCGCAGCGTCAACCTGTGGTTCTTGGTGGTTATATAATTCATTCTGTTTTGAGGCATACTCGATCACTTGCTCTGCGCGTGTGAGAAATGTCCTTAAAGATTCATGTTCTGTCATTTTGGGCTTCCTCCTCTAGAAAGTTGTACATATAGTGTGTTATAGCATGCCGAATAATATGTGTACGTGTTCTAGACATTCGCATAATTTTACAGACCTCCATATTTGTCCCTATCATGTGTGTTTTTTTCAACATAATGTAGTAGTGACTAGATAAAAAGGAGGCTGAAAACATGAGCGATGGAAAAAGAAAAGGCGGTAAAGGTTTCACTTTAATCGTTGTTTTGTTCATCCTACTAATTATTGTAGGAGCTTCATATGGCGGCGGTGGCGGATATGGCTACGGCGGCTGTGGTTGTGACGGATATGGATATGGCGGCGGATACGGCTGGTAATTTGTCATTCAAAAGCAGTGGAGGGCTTTGTCCACCATTTTCATATTGACTAGGAAAAAGGGTCGGCCAATTATGGTCAACCCTTTTCGTGTATAAAAAGAGGCAAATCAGCCGAAGCTCAGCTTAATTCACCCCACGCCCATCATGGTGCTATAATAGAACCATCTCCAAGGCATATGGGAGGACCAAGACATGGATTTACATAAAATTACGCTTGTTGCTGATTGGTTGCAGGCATCGGAAAGTACGGTGATTCTCACAGGAGCCGGCATGTCAACGGAAAGCGGGATTCCAGATTTCCGTTCCAGAGAAGGCTGGTGGAAGAAAATCAATCCTATGACCGTCTCTACTGTTGATGCACTTGAAAATGAGTACGAGCTGTTCCATGGCTTTTATAGCTTAAGGTTGACAGACTTGAAAACCTATCATCCCCATAAAGGACATCATTTTTTAGCTGAATGGGAGAATCAAGGCTTTGTAAAAGGAATCGTCACCCAAAATGTCGATGGCTTTCATCAGGAAGCTGGCAACAAAAGCGTTCATGAACTTCATGGGTCGTTACGTTCGATTTTTTGTTCGGATTGCGGTCAAGCTTCTGATGAAGGGGCTTTTTTGAATCAGGATACTTGTTCAGAGTGTGGGGGGCATCATTTACGGCCAGATATCATCTTGTTTGGTGAAATACTTCCTCAAGAAGTGTGGGGGAAAGCGATCCGGCTCATTGAGGAATCAGACCTGTTGATCGTCATCGGTTCGAGTTTGCAGGTTTCACCAGCGAATGAATTGCCTTTTTTGACGAATGGCAAAAAAGTGATCATCAATAATGAAGCAACGCTGTTGAGTGAACAATTTGACTTGCAGCTCGAAGGAAAAGCGGGTGACATTCTCGAAGCTATTGATGAGAAACGGAAGGGTGGAGAGATTCATGATGACATTGAAAATACCAAAAGAAGAACGTGAACAGCTAGTCCGGAATATCCAGGGGTATTTCATCGATGAGCGAGGAGAAGAAATCGGGGATTTGGCAGCAGGTCTCATGCTGGATTTCTTTTTGAAAGAAGCGGGTCCCTATGTTTACAATCAAGGCGTACGTGATGCGAAAAAGCTTCTTCAAGACAAAATGATGAATATAGAAGAAGATATGGACGCCCTTCAGCGCCCAATCGAGTTGTTTAAGCGTTAATTGATGCTCTGTTAATCTTCATTGTTGATTTTAACGAAATTTGCGACACTCCTGCGGGAACAGTGAGCCAGGGGGAGACCGCGCAGCGAACGTGAAAGTGAGCGAGGAAGCTCCCGGTTCGCCCGGGGAAAGGGGATAAATTTGTAGAAAATCAACAGCATTATTTAACAAAGCCTAATCTAAAAAATCAATTGAATAGACCATGCCATTATCAAGCATATTTTCGTATGGAATCATGAAATTTAAAAAGCCGATCACTTTAATGGTGCGGTCTTTTTCATGTATGTAGGTTTCTGCTGTCATGAAGAAAAGACCTTCTGTATGTATGGCTGAGCCTGTTTTATCTACCTGGTTAATGTTTGATCGGATCGCCCCTACTGAATTTACTTCTGATGAAAACGAGATACATTTCTCAGTATCACATTTCAAGATGTTATTGTCTGAAAGCCACTCCTGATAGTCATCTGCCGTTGGACAGCTGATCAGTAAAAGAGCTGCTACACGGGCGAATGCGAATAACGACACTTTGAATTTCCTATTCATTTGTCCCCCCCCTGAAACCCCAATATCTTCCTTTTAGTATACGGTACAATCAGGCATTGGAAAAGCTGATCCTGCCTAGGACCAGCTTACCTTCATTTATGGGAAACTTTTTGCTCGGAAAATTCCCGTTCTTCCCCAAAATTCAGCAGAATGACTTCTGTCTTTTTGTAATCTCGTAATAGTTCGAATAATTCTTGATCCTTTTCCATCATGGTTTCGATCACCGGGAAGTTTTGTAACATGTTTTCGAGAACTTCTGGTCTAGGAGAGGTTTCTTTGGTTGGAAAGTGATGATTCGGGATGACATACTTTACGTTGAGGAGATTTTTTGTGACATAAGCAGCTTCTCTAGGTCCCATGACGAATTGTCCTGAAGATGAAAGGATAGCCAGATCAGGTTGGTAGACCTCCTGAATCAGTTTCATATCCATCGTCATGGTTGTGTCACCAGAATGGTAGAGTGTAACGTCATTCATGAAATCGTAAACATATCCCGCAGGCTGTCCAGCATATAGTGGAGTATTCTCCGTTTCCTTAAAGGAAGATGTGTGCAGTGCCTGGACCATGCTTACTTTCACATCATCAAACTCGACTGACCCGCCATAATTCAGGAGATGCACATTTTGATAACCACTTTGAAGTAGAATCAGCCCCATTTCATACTGACAAACAATCAGAACATCGGGATTGGCATCAACCAATTCTTTCAGGCCTGCCGTGTGATCAAAGTGTCCGTGTGTAAGGTACACCGTATCGATTGTTTTAAGAAATTCAGGTTTTGTGTACGCTTCCGGACACCCGGGGTTCCCACTAAAAAAAGGATCGATCAAATGTTTTTTGCCTGAATGACTAGTAAGCAAGTAAGAAGCGTGACCAAGACGCATCATTTTCATACACATTCCTCCTCAAAAATAGTTTTCAATATAAACTTTCTGCGTGTTCAAGGGTAATCCTTCCATAAATGTAATTAAAGTGTAAATGGTTAGGTGATTACCCGTTGACAGCACACTGCTCTCGTTCTATAATTGCAGAAAATTTCATATAAAACATGATAAAGAATGAGAGGACAAATCATCCTGGCATCGGTCAGACAGCAGGAATAGACAATAAGAAATGAAGGGTCATAGGTAGGTGGGGACAGCTTTAAGGAGGAATTTCGATGGTAAAAAGAAACTCTGAAACTCCAAGACATAGCCGTGACCAGGAAGTAATCCGTGCCATGACAGATAAGGAAATTGAAGCTTTTCACAGAAAAACGTATGAGAAATTTATGCGATATACGAGAGGTCGAAATCGAATCCGCAGAAAATAGAGGTAGACGTATGAATACAGAGAGAGGACATTTGGTGTTTGTTTATGGAACACTCCGGAAAAATGAATGTAATGCTTATGTGTTGGGAAATGCAAAGTGTTTATCGGAACATGCCTGGGTTCTGGGGACACTGTTTGACACGGGCTACGGTTATCCGGCAATGACTCTTGTGGACTCCGGTAACGTTTTCGGAGAGATATACGAAGTCGATGCAGACGGTCTCAAAAAACTGGATCACCTTGAAGGATATAAAGGTCCAGGCAATGAAAACCTTTATGAACGAAAAATTTACCCGGTCATGACGGAAAATGGACCAATAGACGTGGTCATTTACACGGTCGATCATAACCCTTCTCTCTGTAAAAAAGTGATCGAATGCGGCGATTGGCTTAAACGCTAGAATCAATCAACCATCCGGAAGCGGGTGGTTTTTTATTTGGACAAAATAGCAGAATTACTGGTCAAAACTCAGCATGATCCGGACAAACTCGATTTTCCAAAAACTCTCGCACCACACATAGTGATGGATTCGTTCAATATGAATTGATGGCGTACACATCAATGGAACGGTCCCATTTATGAATTTGGGTATCTTTCCGCATCCCGATTCTTTTCGCAACAGCGGCTGATGGTCTGTTTTCTGGAGCAATCAGCGAAACGAGTTTAGGGTATTTGCATTTTTCGAATCCATAGTCAAGACAAGCCTTAGCGGATTCCGTTGCATAACCGTTGCCCCAATGTTCCCTGATGAACAAATAACCGATTTCCATCAAGACTTCATCATTGATTTTCTGGGGGACGATACCGCATTGACCTACAAATTCCCCAGTTTCCAGCGATTCCACCGCCCATAAGCCAACATTATAGGCATTGTAGTTATTGTGAGTCCATTCGATCCACTCTTCAGCTTGCTGCTCCGTTTTCGTAGATGGATAGTGCTTCATCGCAATCGGATCTGAAAATATCTTCATCAAATTTGAAACATCGCTATTTTTTATAGGACGTAACCTCAAACGTTCAGTCCGCAATTCAAACACGATTTGACCCCCCTGTGAAACCTTAATTCATCTAGTCACTAGTTTATTATCACCACCAGTATACTATACGTGCTAGGCACCATTTGAAACCTCAACAGCCCCAAGACTTCCGTGAGCGTGCCAGGCACCATCTCAGAGTCCTTGGGGCTGTAGGGTTGAATTTTTGTACCTGGTACCGATCCATTGATCATCCTCTTAGCGTGAGGAAGGAGAGGAACCAGACGGCGTGGTTTTGCTCATCAGCTGAAGCACGTTTGAAAACGTGTCTGATGTATGGCGTGCGAGCTTTATCAGCGATGTCCAGGTAGAAATCTGTAGTCTCTTGCTCATCGACAAAGGAAGCACGGACACCTTTTCTGTAATCATCAGGGCATTCTTCCGTAATTTCAGGTTTGGGTTGCTGACCTGTCAAGCTGACATAAATTTGCGAGAACGTTTGGAAGTGGTTGATTTCATCTTGCCGGATTTCAAGGATTTGTTCTCTTTCAGCTTTAGTTGGCGCATTCTTAGCTAATTTCTCATAACATTGGATCGCACTATACTCTCCATTGATCGCCTTACGTAAATCTTCAATCAGACTTGTTGACTCCATTGGTTGTCGATACATCTGCATTTCAAGCATACACCTCCGAATTTTCTTCGGTATCATATGCCCAGAAAAAAACAATTGTGACAACCGACTATTCAAGTTAAAAAACACTCATGTTCCCTACACTTTTCCCATAAGTTAGATTATGCAAAAGTACTAGCTGGGAGGGAACGCATTGAAGAGTGAAGAAGCACGATTACGCGATATTCAAGCTATGGCCTTTCATGTGATGGACGATATTCATTTGAACAAAACACAAAGGAACGAAAAAGACCTGAAAAACGCTGTGGATCATTTGTCCAGGGCGGTTGGAATGTTTGCAGACCCCAGTAAATGTGTCTCACTGGATTATGTAGAAGAAAAAGTAGAGAAAGCCTATCAACTCATTGTAAAGAAAAAACGCGTCCAAAAGACGCTTAAAGTAAAATGAAACACTGCACGATTAAAAGAGAGCTCTGGTGACTGACCCAGAGCTCTTTCTCATTTGCCACTAATATGGAACTATCAAATACTCATTAGATTATACTTTTGCGGACAGGTGGCCGCTAATAATGGGACAGTTTTCTCGACTTTAAGATATTCGAAAAAAATATGGACCAGCTCAACGGGAGCCAGTCCATTTCAAAGGGGAGGTAGGATAATTTGTCAGGGGGAACCTGAAGCTTTTTTAAAGTTCAAAGGAACCTCCTACTTATATAGACGCATGACTTGAAAATAAGTTGCAGGAATTTTCAACTTAATTAGCGAAATATGTAAATGAATCAAAATACGAACAAAAGTTCTGTTGAATGAAGGAGGAAAAAAATGAACGAAGCGTTGCTTGTCATTGATGTCCAAAATGCTGTCATGGAGAATGCTTACCAAAAAGAAGAGGTGATCAACCGAATATCAAGTTTGATCCGGAATGCTCGGCCAATTGATGTACCCGTCATATACGTTCAACATGAATACCCTGCCGGACCGATGAAACGCGGGGAACCTGGCTGGGAGTTACATTCTTTATTGGAAAAGCCTTTAGAAACGGAAACCATCATAAATAAAACGCTGCCGAATTCGTTTGCAGATACGAACCTTAAAGGAGTCCTTGATAAGTTAGGAACTGAACACCTTTATATTTGTGGGGCACAAACGGATTATTGCGTAGATTCCTCTTGTCGGGGGGCTTTCGATGCACGTTACGATGTCACGTTGATAACGGATGCCCATACGACAATGGATAATGACCATTTGACAGCAAAACAAATCATCGATCATACCCACAATACGTTAGGGAACTTCTGGAGCCCTGATTCAACCATATCACTACAAAATAGTGAGGACGTTTTTTGGATGAAAGAGAAAATAAAATAAAAAATTACAAAAAGCACGTAAGGTTTTCTCGGTCTATTACGTTATATAAGTGAGGAGGGAAAAGGAGGTCATTTATATATGATAACGGATACGATGAAAAACATTGTGGAGGATACCAGATCCCTACATAGTCAATTTGAAAAAGAAATCGAACCTTTCAAGCAGGACTTATGGAATTATTGCCGCTATGTCACAGGTTCACCATGGGAAGGAGAAGATCTGTTCCAGGAAACGTTGTTAAAGGCTTTTGCAATGCTGCCACAAATCTGGCAGCCGCTCAATACAAAAGCGTACCTTTTTCGAATTGCAACCAATCGCTGGATTGATGAATGCAGAAAACGGAAACGAGCTGTTGAAGTTGACCCTGGTAAAAGTGAGCCGGACCTAGAAGCTTCGCAGGCTTTCAATATACGGGAGGCATTAGAGGTACTTGTCTATCATCTTACGCCGAAACAAGTGACAACGTTGCTGTTGATGGATGTATTCCAATTCAAGGCTGCAGAAATTGCGAATATGGTCCACTCGACAGAAGGGGCAGTCTACGGAATCGTACACCGAGCCAGGAAAAAGCTGCAAACGATCGGCGCATACGAAAAAGTGCACGATACACAAGATGAAACATCGCGACACTCGGAAGTCGTCGATGAGTATTTGGATGCATTCAATAGGCGGGATGTAGAGAAAATGCTCCATTTGACGAGTGACACCATCCATATGGAGGTTTCACCAGGTTTTCAAGAATTCTCGAAAGGCGATGTCGAAAAAGGATCCATGCAAGCAGGGATCATGGGGAAGAAGGCTTATCGGAAAAACTTGTGGGGAAAAGAAGTCCTCATTGTCCTTGCGGAAACAAAGCAGGGCCATCAATTGCATGATGTACAATTTCAAGATGTAGCGGATGGAAAAATCGTCCGCCACAAAAGTTATTTCTTCTGTCGTGAATTATTGACTACTATTGCAAATACACTCGAGATCCCACTTCAACGAAACAAGCCCCCAGTCAATTGGGAATGATTTTTAGGAGGGAAAAGATGAAAATTACAAAAAGCCCGATCAATCGTGTAGGAGCTACCTTTGTTCATGTGAAGGATTTGAAGAAAACTGCTGGATGGTATGCTGAATTACTCGGTAAAGAAACACCTCAAGTGGACCCGGATAGCCCTGTCCATTATGTCGATTTAGGGAACGGCGGCTTTTTACTCGATGATGATCGGAACAATGAACCTGGCACTGAAGCGAATCTCATGCTTCACACCGATGATATCGATGAAGCTTATGCCTTTGTAAAAGAAAAGGGAGGAAGCATCGTCCGGGAGATTGAGAGATTCCCTGATGTATCTTTTTTCAATTTCAAAGATCCAGATGGAAATGTCCTTATGATCTGTGAGGAGCATCAACAAGGGGTGAATAATGCATCAAATTGAAAGTGTACCTTGTACACATCTACCTGTGACTGATCTGGATAAAGCGGTCAATTTTTGGATCGAGCATTTCGGCTGTGTTTTTGGTGATGAATATCAGCGCGAAACGAAGACCGCCTCATTGAGAGTGGAAAATGGTCATTGGTTATTTCTGTATGAAACCGATGATATGCCTCGAAAGGCAACATGGAAGAATGGGGTGTTGCGAAATTCGGATGATGCTCAGATTTTCGCAGCTACATTGAAAGTGAATGACCCTCAACTCCTGTATAAAAGTCTGAAGGAACATGGCGTACAGGTTGGTGAATTCCGGGAAGTGTGGACCGGGCATGCATTTGATTGCTTTGACCCTGATGGAAATAAATTCAACATTTGGGGCGGGGAATGGAAAGAGGATTAATCTTAAGGGAATTGTCACAACGGCAATTCCCTTTTTCTCTTAAAATGTGGTAGTATTTGATAAGAAAATACATAGAAAGCAGGGATGATGAAATTAATAAGAAATTAATCCTCATTTTTTCCAGTGCGTTTGTCTCCGGCATCATTCTTATTTTACTAATCTCGTATTTGATTGTTACACCAGAAGAAACGGCCAAAAATTTTATAGATGATCTAGAAGCAGGCAATGTAAACGATGAATCCATACTGGATAAAAAATCCGAATTGGAAGAATTCATGCAATTCGGGGAGAAAAAGGATCTCGATAACACAAGGATGGTCATTAAATCCGCTGAAAATGTGGACCAGGCCTATGAGGTTGAAGCACAATTCCAAGCCTATGAATATAAAGACGAAGGTACTGAAGTCATAGAATCGTATGATGGAAGCTTAGTGATCCGTATGAAGAAGGTCGGTTTCCGTGAATGGGATATCCTTGATGTCACAATCAATCCGTTCGAGTAAAGACTAGGGGGCAGCAGATGTTTATTTTTCCAATTGATGAAGATCTATCTCTAAAACTATTAGAAAAAAGGGACATACCTGAATTATTCACCCTTGTTGATCAATCACGGGACTATTTGAGAGAATGGCTGCCATGGGTGGACGGCATGGAAAAGGAAGAAGACTATGAGCCTGTCATCGAGATGTGGCTGAAACAATTTGCTGCAGAGGATGGTTTCCAGGTTGGCATCGTTTATAAGGAGAACCTGGTGGGAATGATCGGTTATCATCAAATTGACCGCAGAAACCTGAAAACATCCATTGGGTACTGGCTGGCTGAAGGACATCAAGGGATAGGCATCATGACAAAAGCGACGAAAGCCCTTGTTGATCATGCCTTCAACACACTCCATCTGAACCGCGTCGAGATTCAATGCGGATTGAAGAATACAAAGAGTCAAGCGATCCCCGAGCGGTTAGGTTTTGTAAAAGAAGGCGTATTGAGAGATGCAGAATATCTTTATGATCATTTTCATGACTGTGTGTTATACAGCATGCTGAAACGGGATTATAAATAAACAAGGCTGTTTTCTAAAAGTTTGTTGATTCTTTCGATTGATGGAAGCCTGTAAGTGGTTGAAATATACGTGACTCCAGCGGGATCAGCTGCCAAGCAGGACCCAGTCATAAAGAAAGAGCGTTATCACTCTGTAGTTGAGAGAATGATAGCGCTCTTTTCATATTCATCAGTTAAAAATTCCAATGTCTTGATAAACATAAGGAGTTTCAGGTCTTTCAATCCGTTCAACATCAGTCACTTGTATCAAAGGAATGGTAGACTCGTTGTAGTTCCTTTTTGAAATTGATCCTGTCACTCTAACCCATTGATCATCTTCAATCGTATGCAGTTCAGTACCTTTTGCCATTGTGCCGATTACAGATGTATCTGCTGAACAACAAGTCATCATAAACCGGGCCACTACGAGCTCATCCTTGTTCATATCACTCTCTCGATAAACAAAGCCTTCGATTTCGATTGTTTTACCCTGGAACTCATTTATAAATATGCTGAGAGTATCCACCAGGGTTGCATAGTTATCATCAGTTACGATGATTTTATCTTTATTTTTATATTCATCCGCAATATCAGCATAATACTCATCGTACTCATATATTCCATCATCGTTCGTAGGAGTGGATGACGTTTCGGAAACTTCATCCTCCAACTCTTCCATGTATCCTTCTGGATCCTCAAGGAATTTGTCCGCATTAGGGGTGGAACTTTCAGTGTTTGCCTGTGGGGCTTGTTGGTCTTTAGGCTTTACACTGCCATTTAGGGAAACCCCTTTTTTCTGGGCCATCGAACTATCCAAAACTTTTTCAGGGAATACGAATCCAGTCATGAGTGGTAAGATGAATAACGAATAGGCGATGAAACGCATGAATGGATGCTTTGTTTCTTGATGATCATGACCACAGAGGCAATGCTCTTCGGAATCCTCTGAACGGAACAATTGGATGATCCCTAGCACGAAAAACGTCACTGTTGCAAAATACATGAACTTCATCATTTGTGGAGCGATATAATACTGAATTTGACCGGTATAGATAAGTGCGCTCATCAAAAATGCAAAGCCAAATAGAATGATAGACCGCAGATTGACATAAAATTGTTTGTTCACGGTATCCACCCCCTACAAGAATAATAGTTGAAACAAAAGAATTGAAATAAACACGGTTACGGTAATGACCGCCATAAGAGTGAGGACGAATTTCTTCTTGAAATAAGCGAGAAGCATCAACGTGTTTTTAATGTCAAGCATCGGACCATAAACCAGGAATGCGACAATGGAAGCTGTGCTGAAAGTTGATTGGAATGAAACAGCAACAAATGAGTCTGCCTCTGAACAGAGCGATACAAGGTACGCAAATGCCATCATGATCAAACTTGAGGACCAGGCTTCTGTTCCAATCGATGCGATGAACTCACGACTGACGAAGGCTTGGAACGCACTAGCGAGCAAAGCACCAAATAATAAAAATTTACCAGTATCAAAAAATTCATCAGACATATGGTACATCGTGAGCTTCCATTTGGAGACATTCTCATGAACATGGGAATGCGTATGAGCATGAGTTTCAGCCTTTTTAAGCATATCTTTATTCTTGAAAATCGTATAAACGATTCCCCCGATGATGATTGCTAAAATAAATCCTAGTCCCATACGTGCATAAACGACAGTCATATCTGATCGGAAGGCATAAAAGGTTGATAAGAAGACGACGGGATTCAAAATTGGAGCGGCAACAAGGAAGACGACACCGATATGTAAAGGCATCCCTTTCTTGATCAGCCTTCTGACAACAGGGATGATGGCACATTCACACACAGGAAAAAGTGCAGCCATCACAGTTGCCGGTACCAACGCAATATATCCTTTTTTTGGAGTGAAACGCTTGATCGTTTCCTCAGACACGAACGATTGGATAAGTGCAGAAACGAAGACACCTAAAAGCAGGAACGGGAAAGCTTCAAGAACGATGCTTAAAAAGATCGTATTTAAGTCTATCAGATTACCAGGGATCTCCAAAAGTACGGCCGAGTTCTTGATTTCCTCCATAAAAAAGAAGCCGAAAAGGAAAAGAAAGAATAATAGAAAGATCAATATGTTGTCGCGGGTAGATTGTTGAAACATGAATCAGTCACATCACTTTATTGAATTTTAGTTCTTCAGGGCTTTTTCCAACGTCTTGATATTCCGTTCCATCAAAGAGAAATAATCTTCATTGGTTTCAATGTCTTCTTCAGTTAATACGGAAAGGTTGTGAAGATAAAGAATGTCTAAGTCCAGCTGGTTTTTTATTGCATATGCAGGCTTCGTATTTACGTTCTGCTCAAACAGGATGTATCGGATATCATGCGCTTTGGATTCTTCCAATAATTTTTTGGTTTGCTTTTGAGTTGGTTCGTTCGTCGGTGATAACCCTGATACACTCAGCTGCTCGATTCCATATCTGCTTTCCCAGTAACCGTAAGCTGAATGGGAAACGAGGATTTCTTTCTTATCAGCAGCTTCAATGGTCTTCTGAAATGATTGATCCAATTCAATCAGATCTGCCTGCAATTCATCAAAATTTTTCTCAAATTCTTCTCTTTCCTCTGGTTTCAACTCGATAAGCTGGTTCTTGATGTTTTCCGCAAGCTTGATGGCTAATATTGGATCGAGCCAGACATGGTGATCGATATCCCCATGCTCATGATCATCCTCTTTATTTTCTTCCCCTTCTGGGTGTTCTCTTTCTGATTCACTATGTTCATGCTCTGAATTTTCATTGCTTTCATGACTTGCGCGATCGGCTTCTTTTTGGTGATCCTCGTTATGTTCATTTTCATGGTCGTGATCTTCATGGCTGAAAGCTTGGAGATCCATGCCGTTGGTTGCTTCAAGGATTTTTACGTCATCATTTTTCAACGTTTTCACTGCCGAATCAGCAAATCCTTCTAAGCCAGCGCCATTATAAATAAAGAGATCACTTTCAGCTAGCGTAATCATCGTTTTCGGGGTAGGTTCAAATGTATGGGCATCAACACCTGGAGGCAATACACTTTCGACTTGTACATGCTTCCCACCGATCCTTTCAGTAAAATCTTTTAATGGAAATAATGTGGTCATTACTTGTAATTTTTCTTCCCCTGCTCCATCTTGTGATGTCTGTGCATTTTGACCACAGGCAGTCAATATAAGAAAAGTGAATAATACTGGGATGATTTTCTTCATTTCATTTACCTCCTGATAAATATACAAAAACCATTATATCGTAATGGTTACGATTTGCAAACCGTAATTATTACGATTTATTAAAAAAATATTAGCTCTGTTAAATAACCTGGTGGTTTTTGACTAAGCAAAATTTGCGACACTCCTGCGGGAAAAGCGAGCCAGGCGAGAGCCCGTAACGAGGAACGCGTGAGGAGGCTCACGGATCGCCCGCGGAAAGGGAGTGAATTTCGCCAAGATCAACAAAGAACTAAAAGAGCCAAAAATTATTAAAATATAAATTCGACTATTAAAACATATGATTTTAGGGAATAGGTTATATAACAACAAATGATGGAGGAGAATTATGACTAAAACAGAGATTATCCAGAGGTATGTACGATTCAATCAGTGGGTACAAAGTCTTGATTCTCTGAGTGATGATGAATGGTTGAGCCCGATCAAGTCTGGGAAATGGTCGATTGCAGAAATTATTGCTCATCTTACTTATTGGGACAGATACTTCTTAAAAGAAAGATACCCAAAAATAAAAGCAGGGGCAAGATTGCCGAGGTCCATGGATGTCGACGTCATGAATCAAAGAGCTTCCCTGTATGCAAAGAATGGTGTATCCAAAAAGGAAATCATCAAAGAATTTCTGGAAACAAGGGACTTGATGATCAAAGCGATCAATGCACGGACAGAGGAAGAACTCGATGCTACCTTCTATGATCGGGGATACCCGGAAACCTTGAGAAAATGCCTGATCAGTTTCTGTGAGCATGATCGCCACCACAAGCATCAAATTGAAGATTCCCTGCAAAAAACACCCGAAGTAGAAGAGATGAATTGAGAGGAACTCCGGCTGACTGTAGCTGGGGTTTTTTGCATTTCGAATGATCCAGTTTGACAGAGTTTCTTGGTTTTGCCATAATGGAATGAATTTCAAAGCAAACATTGGTTTCTAGGGTTCCGCATCACAATGGTCTGGTCCGAGAGAAACCGCACAAGCGATTTGTGTACACGGAGGGAGAAAAGCCCGGGAGGATATCATTTGGATATTTTCTCGGTTTTTTTATTGGGTTTGATCTTCAGTTTCACTGCCGAAAAAGCGAGAAAGGCAAGAACAAGCAGCCAAGTTTTGGATAAATAAGGTCTCCTGTGTCCGTTAACGGATAAGTGCAACTGTGAGATTCGTAGAAATAACTAATAAAACGTAATAAATCTTTAATAGGAGGAATATGAGATGGCATGGATTTATCTGCTTATTGCAGGGGTCTTTGAGGTGGTCTGGGCAATCGGGTTGAAGTATACAGAAGGTTTCAGCCGTTTGGCACCCTCTATCATAACAGTCATCGGTATGGTCATAAGCTTTTATTTTCTATCGATTGCGATCAAAGCACTGCCGATCGGTACCGCCTATGCCGTTTGGACAGGAATCGGGGCGCTCGGAACAGTTTTACTGGGGATCCTGCTTTTTAACGAGCCGAAAGATTTCATGAGAATTCTCTTTTTAGGGATGATTTTGGTTGGTATCATCGGCTTGAAATTCACATCTTCATAAGACAAGACACTTTTTAATGGTAATGATGATTTGTTTTTTATAATTTTTTTAGCAAATTAACGACTCGCGAAGTGAAATTCGCAGCAAGCAATATAAGAAGGAATCTTTGATTTTATATTTCGAGCGGACTGAGGGAAATAATCACCTTTCAGGTCGCTCTTTTTAGTTTCTAAGGGCAAACTATGGGAAATATATACATTGATGATTTCGACAATTCAGACTATAATGAGTGAAAACGTTATTTTCGGAACGGATATTCCGAATAACGGAACGTCAGGTGTTTTTTGGGGTGTAGAATGAAAGAAAAGAATACAACAGTCATCAAAGCGATGGAATTATTAAGCCTTTTTAAAGCCAACAAATCACTCTCTCTTGCACAATTGAGCAAACTTACCTCGATTCCGAAAACGACCGTCTATCGTATGGTTCTATCATTAGAGGAAACGGGATTCCTCAAAAAAAATCGATATGGTGAATATGAATTAGGTCTAGGTTTTCTCCAATATGGACAGCTAGTCAAAGAGCGCTTGGATATTCGCAAAGCTGCAATCCCGATCATGAGGCAGCTGAAGGACGAGCTTGGGGAAGCTGTCAATTTGATTGTCCGAGAACATCATGAAGCCATCTATATTGAAAAAATTGAGACTGATAAACCAGTGAGGGTTTTCACCGGAATCGGACGCAGTGCCCCGTTATATGCAGGTGCATGCCCGCGGGTTCTATTAGCTTTTTTGCCTGAAGAGGAAAGAGATCATTATATCGAGACGATAAAATTACAGTCTATTGCCTCAGGTACGATTACAGACAAAGAGGCGTTGAGGCAAGTGTTAGCCGAGACGAGGTCCAAAGGTTATACAGTGAGCCACTCTGAATTGCATGATGATTCCTCAGCGATTGCGGCACCGATTTACGGTCATGATGATCAGATTTTTGCTGGCTTAAGTATAGTGGGACCTGAAAATCGTTTTCGAAATCCTGACAAGATTACACATTTGACAGTGCGAGTGAAGCAAGCAGCATATGAAATCTCAAAATCGATCGGATGGAATGGCTGATCAGATGGAGGTGCTAATTTGAAGTATGAACTACATCCTCTAGGGGATTCGGCGGTCATTATAAATCTTGATGATAAAATTACTGAAGAAACCCATATACTTGTTCGGAATATCTCGATTTTCCTAGAGGAACAACCACTGCCTGGAATGGTTGAATTCGTTCCGGCTTTTACAAGTGTCACGGTCTTTTATGATCCACTCAATGTACTCCACGAAAGTAAAGAGCAAAAAACGAAATCTCCATATGAATTGATATGTCATGCAATTGAACAAGCATTGACTCGGATTGGCGCAGAAAACGAAGGCGAAACCAGGACTGTAGAAATACCAGTTTGTTATGGTCAAGAACTCGGTCCAGATTTGGAATTTGTCGCAAAACATAACAACCTCACCAAAGAGGAAGTCATAGACATCCACACGGAAGCAGATTATTTGGTGTATATGATAGGTTTCGCGCCAGGGTTCCCATATTTAGGAGGTATGTCTGAAAAAATTGCAGCACCTCGGAAGGAGTCACCTCGTTTAAAAATACCTGAGGGATCTGTCGGTATTGCAGGTTCTCAAACGGGAATCTATCCTATCGAAACTCCTGGTGGCTGGCAGTTGATCGGGCAAACACCGCTGAAACTGTTTGATATTAAACAAGACCCGCCGACATTATTACGGGCTGGGGATAAAATACGTTTTCATCCAATCTCATCAGAGGAATTCGAGAAATTGAAGGGGGAACAGGGATGAAGATTGTAAAACCGGGATTGCAGACGACCGTTCAGGATGCTGGACGCTATGGGTATCAACGTTACGGCGTGATTGTAAGCGGTGCGATGGACCAGCTGGCCTATCGAATCGGGAATCTTTTAGTAGGAAACAGTAACAACGAAGCCGCTATCGAAATGACAATGAAAGGACCTGAAATCGAGTTTCAGGAAGATACAGTGATCACAATGACGGGTGGAGACTTCTCCCCAAAGATAAATGGAGAGCCAGTGAAGATGTGGCGTCCGATCTATGTCAAAGCAGGTACTGTGTTAAAATTTGGAGCCTGCGCTGCAGGATGTCGCTCATACCTGGCAGTCGCTGGCGGAATTGATGTGCCAGTGATCATGAACAGCCGTTCCACATATATCCGCGCTGAGATCGGAGGTTTTGAAGGCAGGGCATTGGACGCTGGAGACTGTTTGAAAATAGGAGAAAGAAGTGAGAAGGCGAATCATATTTTCCAACAGCTTTCAGATCCTGACCTGACTTACGTAGAATCAGATTGGTTTTCAGCTGCAGAATGGAGTACGGAAGTCGAGAAGCACGACATCCTCCGTGTCATTCCTGGCCGGGAATGGGACAGTTTTACGAAAGAAAGTCAGGCCAAACTGACAAGTACTGAGTTTGAGTTGACACCTCAATCGGATCGGATGGGCTTCCGGTTCAAGGGTGAGCAGTTAGAGCTTTCAGATCAGGTAGAAATGATTTCGGAAGCGGTTACGTTCGGAACGATCCAGGTACCTTCAGAAGGGAATTTGATCGCACTGTTAGCGGATCGCCAGACAACAGGAGGTTATCCGAAAATTGCCCAGATCGCTTCAGTTAATTTTTCAAAGGTCGCACAGCTGAAACCAGGGGAGAAAGTCAGATTCAAGCTCATCACCCATCGCGAGGCTGAAACGTTGTATCTAGAACAGAAACGGCATCTGCAACAGCTTGAACAAGGAATTTCTTTAAAGTTGAGAGAAGGAGGGCACAACCAATGAATACAGTAGATTTGAATTGTGATTTGGGAGAAAGCTTCGGAACCTATGAAAAGGGATCTGATGAAGCAATCCTTGATTACGTGACTTCAGCGAATATCGCATGTGGATTTCATGCTGGTGATCCTTCTGTCATGCGGAAGACCGTCAAAATGGCAATGGAGAAAAATGTCGCGATTGGAGCGCATCCTGGACTTCAGGACCTTGTGGGTTTCGGTAGACGTGAGATGCAGATTACACCAGAAGAAGCCTATGACCTCGTCACCTATCAGATCGGTGCTCTTTATGGGTTTGTTCGATCTGAAGGCGGTGAAATGCAACATGTTAAACCGCATGGGGCACTCTATAATATGGCCGCAAAAGGACCAGAGCTTGCTGAGGCAATTGCTGAAGCGGTTTATGACGTCGGTCCAGAATTGATTCTCTTCGGATTATCTGGAAGTGCATTGATCAAAGCTGGTGAAAAGACAGGGATCCGGACAGCCAGCGAGGTTTTTTCAGATCGGACTTACCAAGAGGACGGCTCGCTGACTTCCCGTAAACTTGTCAATGCATTGATTGAAGAGGAGGAGAAATCCCTTCAGCAAGTAGTCAGGATGGTGAAGGAAGGGAAGGTGACGTGCCTGCAGGGAATCGATATCCCAATCGAAGCAGACACTATTTGTATCCATGGAGATGGGGCAAGCGCCCTCACATTTGCCCGAAACATCAGGGCTGGATTGAAAGAAGCAGGTATAACCATCGAAAAGGTTGGAATGACCAACAAATAGGAGGCATGTGATGAAGCAGTCAAACAGGAGTATCTTGTTGGGTGCGGCGTTTCTGATGGCAACGTCGGCAATCGGACCAGGATTTCTTACACAAACAACCTACTTTACAGAAGCATTGTTAGCAAGTTTCGGATTTGTCATTTTAGTATCGATTATCATTGATATCGGAGCACAACTGAATATCTGGCGGATCATTGCCGTTTCAGAGAGAAGGACACAAGACATTGCGAACATGGTTTTACCAGGACTCGGTTATTTCGTAGCGTTGTTGATCGTTATTGGAGGACTGGCTTTCAATATCGGAAACATCG
This sequence comes from Pseudalkalibacillus sp. R45, assembly GCF_052246725.1. Classification (NCBI taxonomy): domain Bacteria; kingdom Bacillati; phylum Bacillota; class Bacilli; order Caryophanales; family Fictibacillaceae; genus Pseudalkalibacillus; species Pseudalkalibacillus sp. R45. The sequence continues at coordinate 22,604 of NZ_JBQQCL010000026.1, forward strand.
CAGGGGCCGGTTTAGGTTCCAACGTATTGCTCGGGGTTTCACCTGAAATAGGTGCATTATTCAGTGGACTCATCGCTGTCGGGATTTTTCTTTTACGTGAAGCGAATAAGGTCATGGACCGTTTCACACAGGTTTTGGGCTTCATCATGATCGCCCTTACCGTTTATGTCATGTTCTCTGCGTCTCCGCCTGTAGGAGAAGCGGCCGTTAAGACATTTGTTCCTGATAAAATCGATTTAATCGCGATTGTAACACTAGTCGGAGGTACAGTTGGAGGCTATATCACATTTTCAGGCGGACATCGATTGTTGGATGCAGGTGTAAAAGGCGTTGACAATCTATCGGAAGTGACGAAGAGTTCTGTCTCTGCAATCGGGATCGCATCCATTATGCGGATTTTCCTATTCTTAGCTACATTAGGTGTGGTTTCGCAAGGTTTATCCCTGGATCCATCAAACCCGCCTGCCTCAGTATTCCAATTGGCTGCAGGTGACATTGGATATAAAATCTTCGGTGTTATCATGTGGGCGGCTGCCATCACCTCGGTCATCGGTGCTGCTTATACGTCGGTGTCGTTTATCCGAACCTTCAACCCGAAGCTGGAAAAATACCATAAGTGGTTGATTGTTGGCTTCATTTCCGTATCCACACTTGTTTTCGCATCGATTGGTAAACCAGTAAGTGTATTGATTCTTGCTGGGGCTTTGAATGGATTGATTTTACCGATTTCACTTGGAGTAATGCTGATTGCAGCATATAACAGGAAAATTGTCGGAGACTACAAACATCCGTTATGGTTGACTGTTTTTGGAGGGTTAATTGTAATTGCCATGGCTTACATGGGTGTTATCACGATGATTGATCAGCTACCGCAATTGTTCTAGTAATCTCAGGGAGGGGTTAAGAGATGAGGGGATATCGTAATATAAGTCCAGCCGAGGCGAGACGGTTATGTCGCTCAAATGAGTGGATCAAGCCGACATCCGGCATGGCACAAGGCTATACGCAGGCAAACCTTGTTGTTTTACCAAGAGACCTTGCTTTTGATTTCTTGTTGTTTTGCCAACGGAATCCAAAGCCGTGTCCGGTTCTGGATGTGACAGATCTTGGTTCTCACGTTCCAAAGATGGCTGCTCCAGATGCAGACTTACGGGTGGATTTGCCGAAGTATAATGTGTATGAAAATGGGGTTCTTACCCAAGAAGTGACGGATATCGCTTCGTTATGGGATGAAGAGATGGTCGGTTTTCTTTTAGGATGCAGTTTTACATTTGAAAATGCATTGTTGGAAAAAGGCATTCCTGTGCGGCATATTGAAGAAGGATGCAATGTACCGATGTACAAGACCAATTTGAATTGTGTCGGAGCAGGATCCTTCAAAGGGAACATGGTCGTCAGTATGAGACCGATCCCGGCTCGTCATGTAGCCGATGCGGTCCGGATCACCTCGAGATTTCCCTCTGTCCACGGGGCACCTGTCCATATCGGACATCCGGACCAAATTGGAATCCATGATTTGGCTCAACCAGACTTCGGAGAACCGGTAACGGTACAAAAAGGGGAAATACCAGTCTTCTGGGCATGTGGGGTAACGCCTCAAAACATCGCAATGAACATAAAACCTGAGTTGATGATTACGCACTCGCCAGGGCATATGTTCATTACAGACTGGACCGATGAAAAGTTTGAGGTCCTATAAGTGAAAGGTATATTAGCTTCGCTTCAGTGGTTTGTTTTCATACTCGCCGGTAGTGTTGTTGCACCGTTAACGATCGGTGCTGCATTTGGTATGTCAGTATTGGAAATTTCAACTTTCGTTCAGCGAACCTTTTTCGTTATTGGAATCGTGTCACTTCTGCAAGCCTTTTTCGGTCATAAAAAACCGATTGTCGAAGGCCCTGCGGTTTTATGGTGGGGGGTCTTCCTTTTGTTCGCCGGGCTTGGTTCAACGATTTCCGCTGATGTCTCTGAAGTTTTACAGAGTATTGAAATGGGCATGCTCGTCAGTGGGGTCTTGTTCATTTTATTGAGTGTGTTCCGGGTGATTGAACAGGTGAAACGAATTTTCACACCGATCGTCACGGGAACGTATTTTATCCTTTTGGTCACCCAAATAAGCGGACCATTCATCAAAGGAATCTTAGGAGTCGGTTATTTTACAGATGAAGTTCACGGGACTGTAGCGGTCCTCGGGATCGTGACAGCGCTTGTGACAATTCTGTTTGCAACAAGTCGAAGGTTTTATTTGAAGAGTTATTCTGTGTTGTTCGGGATTGCTGTGGGGTGGCTATTATTCATCTTATTCGATATCGAGAAGAGAATCCCGTTCAATGGACAAAGCCTGGTCTCGTTCCCTGAGGTCTTCGTTTGGGGAACGCCAGTGTTTGATATAGGTATTGTGGTAACATCGGCTGTCGTCACCCTTTTGTTGTTGATCAATTTTGTCGCTAGTATCGATGTGGTCGGGGAAGTTTTGGAGGATACTTCTGATTCACGTTACAACCAGGCTGGAATTGTAATGGGGATCAGTCAAATCCTTTCCGGCGTGTTTTCTGCGATTGGAATGGTTCCGCTCTCGTATACAGCAGGGTTCATTTTATCCACACGGATGAAAGAGAGGCTTCCATTCGTTATGGGAAGCTTGCTGTTGTTGATATTGAGCTTTTTTCCGGCTATTACGATGTTCTTCGCTTCAATCCCGGTTCCAGTCGGATACGCGAGTATGCTTCTCTCCTTTTCGAATATGCTGGTCATCGGATTGCAAGCTTATATGAAAGCGGAGAGAGATCAGCACAGCCTATTTATCATCAGCCTCTCCCTTATGATCGGAATAGGCGTGATGTTTTTGACGCCGGCCTCACTAGCCGGTATCCATCCAGCATTCGCTTCAGTCTTGAACAATGGGATGATCGTGGGTGTGCTCATCTGCATTATATTAGAGCAAGCAATCATAAGAAAGAACAAAACGAAAGATCAAAGAGGAAAAACAATCGGTGCCTAACTCGGTGCCAGGCACCATTTCAGAGTCCTTGCGGGACAAGGGGTTTGATTAGGTGTCAGGCACGCGGTCTTTTGGGGAGGCGGTAGATGGTGAAGAGCATGATATAAGATAGAACGATGATAGAGGCGACCCACATCCAGGCCATCTCCATGTTCCCGGAGTCCATGGCAAGATAAATCGCAGTCGGAACAGTTTGGGTTTTTCCTGGAATGTTTCCAGCGAACATCAATGTAGCACCAAATTCGCCGAGCGCACGCGTGAAGCTTAACACGCCGCCTGTTATGAGAGCTTGTAACGCAAGAGGTATCGTCACTTTTAGAAATACCTGGACCTTACCAGCGCCGTCGATCTTTGCTGCATCCTCAATCTCGTAATCCACTGATTCAAACCCAGTTTTCGCAGATTGATACATAAGTGGAAACGAAACGACAACCGCCGCAATGACTGCAGCCCACCATGTAAAGATTAACGAGTGTCCAAATAATTGGCTGATGATTTGACCGACTGGACTATTGATTCCAAAAATGACGATAAGTAAAAAACCGACTACAGTCGGTGGTAAAACAAGAGGCAGCATGAGGAATGTTTCAATCATTGTTTTACCAGTGAACGATTTCCTCGCCATCAAACGGCCACACAGAATACCAAGAATGGCTACGATAATACCTGCCGTAACTGCGATGGTAATTGATAAATATATTGGAGACCAAAAGGATTGGACCATGATTAAAACCTCAATCTATAGGCTTGAAGCCGAAATCTATAAAAGTTTCCATAGTTTGTTTATGGTTTAGATACTCATAAAACTGTTTTGCTTCTTCAGGATGTTGGGTGTTCTTCAGTACACCTGCTGGATACATGATCGGGGAATGTAAATCACTCGCGATTATAGATTGGATTTTTACTTTGGACGATGTTTTGGCATCGGACCGATATACAAATCCGGCGTCAACATTTCCAGTTTCGATATAAGAAAGAACCTGTTGAACGTCTTTAGCATAGACGATTTTGTTTTCAACCTGCTTCCAAAGTTTCAGTTTTTCCAACGTTTCTTTTGCGTATTTCCCTGCGGGGACTGATTCAGGTGCACCAATTGAGATTCGATTAATTTCGCCATTTGTAAGATTATCGGGTTTTTGGATATTAGTATTAAGTGCTTTATTCGTTACGAAAGCCAATTCATTGGATAAAATAGTTTTCGTATGGTCAGGGTTGATTAGATCTTTCTGGTGTAATCGGTCAAATTCCAACTCAGATGCGGAAATGAAAACGTCTGCTGGGGCACCTTGTTCAATCTGACGCTGCAACGTGCCAGAAGATGCGAAACTCGTGATCACTTCGATTTCTGGATGGGCATCCTCAAATTCTTTTTCAACTTGTTTCATAGCATTGTTCAGACTTGCAGCAGCTAAAACGTACACTTCCACTTTTCGATTCTTTTCATTCGACTGCCCCTGACAACCAACAAGCAATATCAATAAAGCAGACAACAGAATTATATACTTCCTCACACCCGTCACATCCAATATCACAATATACTCTCCGTCTACTATATCAAAAATGAGACCTAACTGCCCTAAATACAAATGCAGTAGGTACATTTTACTGAGTTGCACGATTACGGAACAAAGTTGCACCCGACCAAATAAAAACGACGAGATTGGGGATCCCCTTTCGCGTCGTTTAATGCTTCTTATACTTGAAGAAAGTATAAAATACTTTCTAAAGTACCAGCATAACTAAGGCTCAGCCTGCGCTAAGGCTTGGCTTTACCAAGTTTTCGTTATAGATCGTATAGTTTGGTGAATTTCTGTTCGAGGTAGTCGGTGAGGTACTTGGCATCAAGGTCTTCTCCAGTCACCTTTTTGATCAGTTCGGCTGGGGTATAGAGCTTTCCGTATTGGTGGACATTTTCTCGAAGCCATTCACGGATCTTCATGAACTCCCCGTTTTGAATCAATTCGTAGAAATCCGGTAATTCCTGTAACACTTTATTTAAAATCTGCGCACCATATAAGTTTCCGAGTGAATAAGAAGGGAAGTAGCCGACCCCGCCGTGGGACCAGTGCACATCCTGAAGTACACCTAATCGATTGGAAGGCGGGATCACCCCTAAATAATCCATCATCTTATCATTCCAAACCTTCGGCAGATCCTTTACTTCGATATCTCCAGCGATCAAACCTTTCTCAATTTCATAACGCAGCATGATATGTAGATTATACGTCAGTTCATCCGCTTCAACCCGGATAAGCGATGGCTCGACACAGTTCACAGCACGATAAAATTCTTCTAGGGACACGCCGCTTAATTGGTGAGGAAAATGCGCTTTGATATCATCGTAGAAGTATGTCCAGAACTCTTTCGTACGTCCGACGAAGTTTTCCAAGAATCGGGATTGAGACTCATGGATTCCAAATGATGACCCCCGTCTGATCACACGGCCTTCATACTCAGAGTTCACGCCTTGCTCATAAAGGGCATGACCTGTTTCATGGATTGTACCGAACACGGCCATTCGAGGATTTTCTGGCTCATAACGCGTGGTAATACGAACATCCCCCGTATTGATCCCCATCGCAAAAGGGTGAGTCGTTTCATCAAGACGACCTGCATCAAGATCGTAACCAAGCTTACCGATGATGAATTGTGCGAATTCCTTTTGCTTTTCCACATCATAGTTTTGATTGAAAATATCATTACGAGGCTTTCTGGGTGACTGTTGAATACGGTTCAACAACTCGATACTCTTTTTCCGCAAATCACAAAAAAGCGGGTCGAGCTTTTCCACAGTCAAACCTGGTTCGAATTCATCCAATAAGGCATCGTAAGGATGTTTTTCATAACCGAAATACTCCGCAAATCGGCGTTTCATATCGATCATTTTTTCTAAATAGGGCTGAAAGTGGGAAAAGTCATCTTTCGCACGTGCCTCTTCCCATGCATCATTTGCATTGGAAGCTAGTATTACATATTCGTTATATACATCAGAAGGGATTTGCTTTGACTTGTCATATTCCTTCTTTCGTTCCCTTACACATGCCCTGGTTTCCGAGTCTAGTTGTTCAAAAACGTCCGGCTGTGAAAGCGTATCTAAACATTCACCCATTTCCTTTGAAACGGATAGTTTAAAGGTCTCTGTTGAGAGTGTCCCTTTTGCTTTTGCAAAGATCGGTTTTCCTTTCTTAGGGGCATAAGTCCGAGCATCCCATCCGAGCAGCCCCAATATATTAGTGAAGTGACAGATCTTCTCATCCATTTCCGTGAACTGCTTAATTGCCTGTTTTACTGTTTCGTCTAATACTTGTTGAGCCATCCAAAAACCCTCCCACGAGTTAAATATTTTTCCTACTAATGGTATTCTTTCTCTAGGGGTTGAAATCCTTCGAGTAACGAAACAGATTTTTTAAAAAGGCTGTTTTCCGAAACTTTGTTGCTCTTGCACTTAAAGAAAGTATAAAATACTTTCTTCAGTATAAGGGCAACTAAGGCTCGACCTACAAAAGGCTTGGTCTCGCCAAGTTTTCTTTAAAAGTCGTTGATTTCCGCTCCAGGATGCTCGCTTTCCGCGGGGCGTGCGGTGAGCCCACTCGTCGCTTTGCGACCTCAGGAGTCTCCTTTTCAAGGAAGCATTTGTGCTCCTGCGTCTACAAGAAAGTCCTGTCGAAGCGAACTTCCTCGTCGCATGCCTTGCGAGGAGATTATTCAGGTAGTAGGCACGCTGATCCCGCAGGACAAGGAAAGCTTCGGCAGCGTTACATCGCACGAAGAAAATGCAATTTTCATTTTCGAGGAGTCTCGCACCTTGCTCTCCAATCAACTTGCACAAGGTGAGTTTTTTAAAATGACTCCAAAAGCAACAATCTTTTAGAAACGAGCCTTTAAACAACATCCAACATAAAAAAAGAGCCTGACATACAGGTCAGTCTCTTGCTATTCACTGTTTATTCAATTGATCTTTTGCGCGTTGTATCAGCTCATGAACCATGCTTCCCCCGATTTGGCCGCCTATTCGACCGGCATCATGAGAACTCAGGTCTTGATTGCCTTTTTCTTTTAAAGGTATACCAAGACCTTTCGCGACCTCAAACTTGGTCTGGTCCGGGTCCTCGATCTGATACCCTTTCTTTTTCATGACTTCGACTTTAAGCTGGTCAAGTTCTTCCCTAGCTTCAGGAACCAGGGGTCTGCGCCTTCTCGCCATTAGATTCGCCTCCTTTTCACTTGAGAAAGGAAAAAATAGTTCCTTTCTCACATTTCATGAAAATGAATGGACATGCAACAAAGGCATTTTCCAGTCCAATTCCGTTACACTTAGTATGTGCACGAATGGGCAGAATTAATGACAAAGTGACCTTTATACATGGCTGTTTTCAAAAGTTTGATGCCAGTGGTGAACGTCGAAGTTAACACATCCTGTACAAGTAAGCTGAAAATGCTTGCAGATTGCCCGCTGCAAGCTTCAGCTTTAAACGTATTCTTTCAAACCATTTTCAAGGGATTCTTGATTTTTGTACTGATAGCCATACAAGGCTTCTTGGAGACCAAATGTTCCGGCATAAAATCTTGCTCTAGGAAGTAAGGCTTCAAGGTTTGGATAGAATTCAGACAACGTATCGACGAATTGTAAGCCATACTGTTTCAACAAACCTGCAATATCAATTGCAGGATCTCCTACATGGCTGCTTCCGAAGTCCACAATACCGCTTATGCGCTTTTCTTCATCGTCAAAAAGGATATTGGAAATGCCAAAGTCACCATGAATAATCGACGGGGTAAATTCGAAGTTCAATCGCTCGTTCAAAAATGTTTCAAAATGGCGCGAAATTTGCTGTTGCTTATCAAGCCTGATATATGAAAACAAAGATTGTTTGACCTTCTCATACAAATTAACCCAATAATCATAAGCTGTTTCATTGGTTACTGTCCTGCCAGGAGCTCCTTTTGTTGGAATCGCATGCAGTTCACACAAGAATTGAGCTAAATTTTGCGCAATACGTTCTTGAATTGGTAAAGGTGATCCATCCAAGGTTTCTGCGTAAAGCGGCTCACCAGGGATCAACGGGTATCCGAAAAATGCCTGACCCAAAATGTTCGTATCTGTATTTACGAAAACGGGTTCAGGAGTCGGAAGGGTGATGTATGGCCGTACATAAGTCAGCTGCTCACACTCAGTCTGCAGAGATTTCAATGCTTTATCATGCTTAGGAAACCGGAACACCCACTGGTTATTCAGAAAAAGAATATCGTTGTTTTCTCCAAAATGATTCCAATGAATCGTATGGATTTCAAGCGAAGGATAAAAAGACGTAATACATTTCAGATATGGTTCCAAATACATAAAAAATCCCTCCCTGAATCATTGATTCGACTAGGAGGGATCACATTCCTTTTATTTAGAGATTAAGAATTGGTAACATTTACTGGATGTTACGTTTTTTATGTCTTAGATTCGGTTCTTTCCTAACCACCTTGATGATGGACAGACACATGATGATCAGTATGACTGTAAATGGCAATGCCGCAATTAAGGATGCTGTCTGTAATCCTTGTAGTCCACTACTGATGATCAGGACCACTGCAATTGCCGCCATTAGGACACCCCAGATGAACTTAACGAATCTTCCAGGGTTCAAGTCGCCATCCGTTGTCATGATGCCTAGTACGAAGGTTGCAGAGTCTGCAGAAGTGATTAAGAATGTAAAGATCAACAGGATTGAAAGCAACGAGAACAAGAATGAAAATGGCAGTTGTTCATACGTGACGAATAATGCTGTCGTTACATCCTTATTAACCAGTCCCGCAATATCAGTACCCTGTAATAGATCAAGATGTAGTGCCGTTCCGCCAAAGATAGCGATCCAAACAATCGCAAGAAACGGTGGGACGATCAATACGCCAAAAACAAATTCTCTAATTGTTCGGCCGCGAGATACACGTGCTACGAATGAACCGACAAATGGAGACCAGGCGATGACCCAGGCCCAATAAAAGACCGTCCAATCCCTGACCCACGTTCCGCCAGTGTATGGAGTCAACCGGAAACTCATTTCAAAAAACTTGGATATATAATCGCCAATCCCTAAAGTCATACTGTTCAATATGAATACAGTAGGTCCCATGATCAACATCGCTACCATCAAGAATAAGGCCAGTCCTAAATTCAGGTTACTGAGCCATTTGATTCCCTTGTCTATTCCCGTCATCGCTGATGTTAGGTACAAAACAAGTAATATTGCAGTGATGATCAGTTGCATGACTGCGTTATTCGGCAAGTCGAATACGGTTTTAAGTCCACCATTGATTTGTAAGATGCCAAACCCAAGTGAGGTTGCTACACCTGTAATTGTAGCAATTACTGCGAGGATATCCACAATTCTTCTTAGAGTTGTTTTACCAGTCTTACCGATGAGTGGATTGAACGTTGTGCTGATCAATCCTTTTTCTTGTCTACGATATTGGAAGAACCCTAAAGCTAAACCAACTACAGTGAAAACTGACCATTGATGGATCCCCCAGTGGAAAAAGGAATAGCGCATTGAAACTCTTGCAGCTTGTTCCGATTGGCCGTCAATGCCCATAGGCGGCTCAAAAAAGTGACTCATTGGTTCTGCTACACCCCAGAACACCAATCCAACTCCGAAACCAGCACTGAAAAGCATACCGATCCAGGTGAAGAAAGGATATTCAGGTCTGGATTCATCCCCTCCTAAACGTATTTTACCGTAACGGCTGATCGCTAAAATCAAACAAAACATCGTAAAGAAAAAGACGGCAATCAAGTAAAACCAGCCAAATGCATATGTAGTGAAATCAAACACTGACCCTGCATTGTCACCCATACTTTTAGGTGAAATGGCCCCCCATAAAACAAACAAGAAAACGATAATGGATGATACCCAGAACACCACATTCTTGTGAGGAGCTTTACCTCTCAACTTCTCCAATTTGTTTTCCTCCTTTTTAGACGATTGCTGTGACTAAAAGTGCGTATACTATTAGCTATACCCATTAAAGAAAATTATTAACTTAAATTTAAAATTTAATGTATAAAATGATCGGCATTATCTTAGAATTATAAAATGGGGCATTCATAAAGCGGAAGAGATCGGACAAAACAGTAAAATTGAAATTGATTGTAGTCTTTATGTTAAAAAAAGCGTACAATGGATTTAAAATATTATACATTTCTGAAAAATTTTTTATTATGAAACATTTTCAAGATTGTCTCGTACAATATATTAAGATACCTCCTGTATAGGAAAAAGAGAGAATACATAATTGGGCAAAAAAACATGATAATTATGGTGAAAGGGTGATTCGATTGGAATTAACCGCAAAGATCACGATTGACTTCATGGTAGAAGGAAGTAAAGAATTTTATGTGGAATTACTGGATATCCCAGAAGAGGTATCCGCAGGGGAATTACAGGAGTTAGTGGATAAGCGTGCTCGAAAAGTGAAAGAAATTAAATCTGCAGAAATTCTCGGTTCATCAATTAAAATTGATAGGACGAATTCCATAAAACAATAGCTTATGACGTGTAAAGGCTTCAATGGACCAATGCCAATGAAGTCTTTTTTTCATTTGAAGGAAGCATAGACGATTTTCAATTTAAGGGCAACTAAGGCTCAGCCTACGCTAAAGATTGGCATTACCAAGTTTTCTTCAGGGTGAGAGATGGCAGAGAAGGGTTATTTTTTCTTTTTTAATTTTCGATTGAGTCCGAAGGTAATGAGGGTGCTGATGAAAACGATTGAGGCCCAGGTTACAGCCCCGAACTGTTTGATGAATTTAAACATTGTATGACCTCCATTAGAAATGAAAGTATGGCTTTCCAAATTATAGACCGAAACAATCTGTTTGTAAATAATTCCAAAAACAAAAGAAGGGTGAATCACCAATCATTCACCCTTCAAAAGATTGTGCACTAGCCTAGAGGAGAGGGAAGAGAACATTTTAGCATCGGTCGGTTGTTCCAAATGTTCCAACAATATTTAGGGGAGGTCCTCTCCATCTGAGGTTAGCCATGCAGCTTTTATTTTTACTTTTATCGAGTGGTTCGTCCACTCACCATACTATTCTAAAATGAACTTTCATTCGTGGGGGCTCATTTTTTGTCGAATTTGTGAAGTTAGCGCTTTGCTGTGTTAAATCAAGTTTGTCACTACAACCTTCTCTAAACAGACCTTTCCTTAAGCTCGGCTGTTTCCTCAATCTCATCCGTGGATTCATTATTATTGGCCCGCAATGGAATTTCCTTTAAGAAAAAGGTCAAGATGGCGGCTGTAGCGATCACGATGCAGCCCGTCAAGAAGACAAGACTTAATGAGTGACTCAATGCAGTTCTTAAAATCCCAAGGACTTGGTCGAAAATACCTAAGAAATTCTCAGGTAAAGTGGTCCGTACTTGTTCTAATGCCTCAGGGTCCATGAGAGCCTGGGGGTCTTGAAGCATTTCAAATTTTTCCGCAGCTTCTGGATTCTGGGCAAACGCTTGACTAGTATTTCCACCTGCAGCTTTTTCCATTTCAGTTTTCATAGAAATCGACATGACCGTTCCCATGATCGAGACACCAATCGTTCCACCGATTTGCCTGAATAACTGGGCTGAAGAGGTGGCGACACCAAGGAATTTATGGCTGACAGCGTTCTGAATCGTCAATGTAAACACCGGGAAACTCAATCCCAGACCTAGACCGACGATAATCATATTGGTTACAGCGATCCAGTTAAAAGTACTTTCATCCATCTGAGATAATGAAAACATACCGGCACTCATGATGAGCAGCCCAATAATTGCGATCTTTTTATATTTACCTGTTTTGGTTATGATTTGTCCGCCAATGGCAGATGCCGTTACCATCGCTAATGTCATCGGCATCATGATGAATCCCGATTTCGTAGCTGAGGCTCCCATAACACCTTGAATAAAGAAAGGCGTATACATGATGGCTCCGAACATCCCCATTCCTAAAATGAATCCGATTATATTCGATAATGAAAAGATGCTATTTTTAAACAAACTCAACGGCAAAACGGGACTCTTCGCTTTTCGTTCGATTTGAATGAAGAAAATCAACGAAACCACAGTTGCAACGAATAAACCAATGATTTGGGGTGATTCCCAAGCATACGTCTCTCCAGCCCATGAAAACGCCAATAGCATCGGGAGGATAGTCAGAGTCAGAAAAATGGACCCGAGATAATCCACCTTCTCAGATGGGTTTCTTTCAGTTGCAGGGAATAACTTCCATATAAGCACGAATGCGAGAATTCCAACCGGTAGAAAGACCCAAAAGATCCAGTGCCAATCGAAATTATCCACAATATAACCGCCAAGTGTCGGTCCGAAAACACTTGCAAGTCCAAAAACACCACCCATGATCCCTTGCCAACGACCACGTTCACGAGGGGAGAACAGATCTCCAACTGCTGTGAAAGACGTGGACATGATCATTCCAGCACCTAATCCTTGTATACCACGGTAAACAATAAGGTGGATAATTGTATCTGAAAGCCCGCATAAGAAAGTCCCGAGCATGAAGACGCCAATACCAATCAAAATAAATGGTTTTCTGCCATAGATGTCTGATAGTTTACCGACTAGAATGGCTGTTACGCTTGAAGCAAGCATGAAGACGGTGAAAACCCAGCTGAAATATTGCATTCCTCCAAGGTCAGCGATGATTCTTGGCAGGGCTGTACCGACAATCGTCTGGTTCAATGCAGCAAATAACATTGCTGCCATGATGGCGATCATAATTGTAATTTTGGATTTCTGATCTAAATGTTCCATGTTTACACTCCTATTCTTTCGCTAGTAGAAATATTCATGAAGTTAATTATAGTGCAATAAAAAAACTTCAACCTAATTTTGTAAATAAGCTCATCATCTGTTGGATTTCTTCATCTTTCAAATCTTTGAATCGTTGCTTGTAATAAGCACTACGCTTTATCTCAACTCTTTCTAGAATTTCTGAACCTTCATACGTGATCTGCAGCTCGACAATCCTTCTGTCACTCCTGTTCCTAAGCCTGGTAGAATTTTTTCGAGTCGAGTTTATCTGTAACATTTGTCACGTGCTTACATTCACTCTGAATTCATCAGCTAAGTCAGACACTCTAGAGGGGCCAAATTCATTTAAAAATTGAAGGAACATGAACTCACTGGCTGTAACCTTTTTCCCTAGTATGTCAGCCATCTGTTTGCGGTGTGACCGAAACAATTTCCGAAAGGATTTCTCCATTGAGTCAATCAGCTCTTCTCGGCTTTGCATTTACTTCACTATGCATATATTTAACTTAGTTAACTATTAACCCAATTCATTATACGCTGATTTTCATAAAAGTCAATCCTTATTTTTTGTGTTAGGCTCTTTTCTTAAAGATTGTTGCTATTGGGTCATTTTTTTTTGTAAAGAACCACCTTGTGCAAGTTGATTGGAGAGCAAGGTGCGAGACTCCTCGAAAATGAAAATCGCATTTTCTTCGTGCGATGTAACGCTGCCGAAGCTTTCCTTGTCCTGCGGGATCAGCGTGCCTACTACCTGAATAATCTCCTGGCAAGGCATGCGACGAGAAAGCTTGCTTTCGACAGGACTTTCTTGTAGACGCAGGAGCACAAATGCTTCCTTGAAAAGGAGACTCCTGAGGTCGCAAGGCGACGAGTGGGCTCACCGCACGCCCCGCGGAAAGCGAGCATCCTGGAGCGGAAATCAACGACTTTTAAAGAAAACTTGGCGAGACCAAGCCTTTTGTAGGTCGAGCCTTAGTTGCCCTTATACTGAAGAAAGTTTTTATACTTTCTTTAAGTGCAAGAGCAACAAAGTTTGCGAAAACACTCTTGTGTTAAATCTATATTGATCCTCTAAAGCTTTGGTTAAGTTTTTAAAGATAAGCAAAACAGTCTTCCTCTCCACCTATTGTTCGGATAGGCTGGTTACGACGAGCTCGGTCAATGAAATATAAAATCAGGAGGTAAGCATATGCGTATATTTGCCGTATCTATTACTGCAATAATCCTATTCACCATGGTCTCGACTGTTTTAGCAACACCGGACGAAAGCAAATTATCCGATGGATTGTCTGAACAATTCCGTAATCTGTCCAGAGATACTGAATGGAAAAAGGTTGAAGAACTGGATTTGGACTTTAACATCCATCATCCTCAGGGAATGACAAAAGTCGGTGACCGCTATTACATTTCATCCGTCGAAATCATTGAAAAACCCGAAAAATACGAGGAACCGAAGGGTGGATATGATCGTTCAGCGGGTAAAGGCGTCGGGCATCTTTTTATTGTAGATGAAAAAGGTAACTTGATTGAAGATTTGGAGTTGGGAGAAGGCGATATGTACCATCCTGGAGGCATCGCTTTTGATGGAAAATCGATTTGGGTCCCTGTCGCAGAATATAGACCTGACAGCCAATCTATTATTTATAAAATAAATCCGGAATCGAAAAAAATCGAAAAAGCCTTTGAGGTGGACGATCATATTGGTGGAATTGTAAGTGACGAAACGAACAAAAAACGATATGGAGTCAACTGGGGCTCTCGAGAATTTTATGAATGGAATGAAAAAGGGGAACAAAAAGCTATCAAAGAAAATCCCAGTCATTTCATAGATTATCAGGACTGTGAAGGTGTGGATGAGAATAATTTGTTATGCAGCGGTATAGCTGAATTGCCAAGCGGCGATGATGTTTATGAATTAGGTGGATTGGCTTTGCTGGATCGAAAATCGAAGGCAATTAAACATGAGATTCCGATTACACAACGATCACCACAAAATCATACAATCACACGAAATCCAGTATTTGTCGAAAAAACAAAAGACGGCTTGAAACTATACGCAGTACCAGATGATGATCACACTTCATTATTGGTATATGAAGCAAAATTGAAATGAGTAAAAACAGGGCTGCCAGCAATGGCGCCCTGTTTTTTACAATTAGCTCTTTTCTAAAAGATTGTTGCTTTTGAGTTATTTTTAAAAACTCACCCTGTGCAAGTTGATTGGAGAGCAAGGTGCGAGACTCCTCGAAAATGAAAATCGCATTTTCTTCGTTCGATGTAACACTGCCGAAGCTTTCCTTGTCCTGCGGGATCAGCGTGCCTACTACCTGAATAATCTCCTCGCAAGGCATGCGACGAGGAAGCTCGCTTCGACAGGACTTTCTTGTAGACGCAGGAGCACAAATGCTTTCTTGATAAGGAGACTCCTGAGGTCGCAAGGCGACGAGTGGGCTGACCGCACGCCCCGCGGAAAGCGAGGATCCTGGAACGGAAATCAACGACTTTCAAGAGCAACAAAGGTTGCGCAAAAAGCCTTACATTTAAAGAAAGTATAAATACTTTCTTCAACATAAGGGCAACTAAGGCTCAGCCTACGCTAAGGCTTGGCAAAGCCCAAGTTTTCTTTAAGTGGTTATTTTTTTTACAGGCGATTTAGCAGAAAGAAGGGGCAGGATAATTCGTATCGTCGTTCCTTGTTTATACTCAGATTCGATGGAAAGTCTCCCTCCATGCTCACGTACAATCTTACGGCTCATCATCAGACCAAGCCCGATTCCTTTTTCTTTCGTTGAATAAAAAGGTTCCCCGATATATTTCAAACGTTCTTTTTCAATCCCTTTACCCGAATCGATGAAGAGAAGCTCTACATATGGATCCCGCGCGTGAATTTTGATATTCAATTCCCCGCCTTTTTCCATCGCTTCCATTGCATTTTTCATGATATTGATAAAGACACGTTTAAGGGCATTCTTTTGACAGTTCAGAAGTATTTCCTGTTCATTTATATATTCAACATCCATGTTGATCCCTTGTAAAAATGCAGTTCCTTCGAATAATCGTACACAACTGTCCACGATTTCATGTAATTCAGTTTCTTCAAGGCTGATGACATGGGGTTTAGCTAGGTCCATGAATTCATCTGCGATTCGTTCGATGCTATTAAGTTCACCGCCAATGATTTCGAGATAACTTGTCAGAAGGGAATCGTCTATTTCGTCCTTAATCATGCGGATGAACCCTTTCACACTTGTCAGCGGATTCCGCAGTTCATGCGCAATACCGGCAGCAAGCTGACCGACAGTCGACATCTTCTCTAGTTGCATTGAAATATGCTCATCTTCAAGACGTTTCGTGATATCTCTAGCGATTAGCAGAATCATATCTTCGGAATACTTCGTGTACTCATTGGAAATCAACGGAGTAAGGACTGCGTCAAAAGTATATGTCGTTCCATCTTTTTCGATTGAAAAAGCGATCTGGTCAGCATCTTTGGTTTTGAAAACGTGATGGATGATGTCATACAGTAAACCGCGTTCATCTTTCATAACATAATCGTCCATGAACCGATACATATTTGAAAGATCAGGGTTTTTCAGCCAACTTTGCAAGGAAGGAGAAACAAAATGAACTTCTCCATGCTGGTTGAAGGTAACCACAAAATCTGATGTCTTTTCAAGAATCAATCGGTACTTCATTTCACTTTCGCGTAAGGCTTCCTCTGAATGTTTCCGTTCTGTAATATCACGTCCGACGATTACAAATTTTTCATATGGCGCCTGGTTCTCATATAAAGGAGAAGCAATCAATTCAATCCATATGTAGCCTTTACTGGCGTGTTTATATCGAATTTGAGCTTTTGCAGATCGACCTGCTTCAATCAATTGTTGGATCTGCTTAAAGACATGTCTTCTGTCATGAGGATGAATATGTCTGAAAACATTCATGTTCAAATAAGATTCAGAAGAAAAACCTGTTATATCGAGATGAGAAGGTGAAGTATAGACAAACTTTCCTGATAAATCAACGATAGCCACAAGATCCTTCATATTTTCAGTGATCAGCTGATAGGAATTCTGTTGCTCAAGATATTTTTCATGGAAGAGGATCTGTTTAGAAATATCGATATACAACCGTGCAACCGCAATCCTTTCCCTACGGTAATTGTATATGTTCATATAACAGATCGACACATCTTTTATGGTCCCGTTTTTGTGTACACGCTTGGTATTTGGCACTAAGTATGTATCATTCTTACGTAGCTGCCGAACAATTTCTTCATACTCATTTTCATATCCAGATGGAAAAAGGGAAACCGAATTTCCAATCAACTCATAATCCTTCCATCCGAACATCTCGGTGAAAGCAGGATTAATGTTGTATATTTCACCATCTACATTTTGGATCAAGATCGCATTTGGTGTAGAGAGAAAAATAGATTGCATCATGCGATCATCGGTCATCATTTTCGTCGCTTTATAGGGAGTATCTAAAATCACACCACAATAGTTCACACCACTTTTTGGGCTTAATGGTGCTATTTTCACCGCTTCGAACATCAGATCTTGTTGCGAAATCGAAAAGTGTTCGAGAATAACGAGATGACCGTGTTCTATTGCTTCGTTGCATGCCTCTATTAATTTTTTTGCATTGAGGAAGACATTTTCAAGAGAATGTCCGATACAGCTTTTATCCAATTGTAGGGCGTCTCTTGCTGCCTCGTTGAGATAATTGATGTGCCCAGGCTGGTCATCAGGAAAGACTAGAAGTATATAGGGCTCCGGATAACTATCCAATATTGAATGTTCAAATGGTTTCAATTAACTACACCCCCTGACCGGACCCTCGACAAAAGTCATCATAATAAAGCATTCTTCTAATGTAAGACACATTCCTTCTTAATCTTACATTTAATAACTATATCGTCATAAAGAGGAACCGCTTTCACCCGTTCGTTTTAATTTTGGGAAAAAGTACTGGAACTAAAGAAACTTGGCAACGTCAAGCCTTAGCGAAGGCTGAGCCTAAGTTGCCCTTATATTGAAGAAAGGATTTATACTTTCTTTAAATGTAAAGGCTCTTTTCTAATAGATTGTTGCTTTTGAGTTATTTTTAAAAAACACCTTGTGCAAGTTGATTGGAGAGCAAGGTGCGAGACTCCTCGAAAATGAAAATCGCATTTTCTTCGTGAGATGTAACGCTTCCGAAGCTTTCCTTGTCCTACGGGATCAGCGTGCCTACTACCTGAATAATCTCCTCGCAAGGCATGCGACGAGGAAGCTCGCTTCGACAGGACTTTCTTGTAGACGCAGGAGCACAAATGCTTCCTT
>NZ_JBQQCL010000027.1:0-37576 GCF_052246725.1 Pseudalkalibacillus sp. R45
AAATGCACGTACACACAACTCCTATCCCCACTCTTGTTTCTCGTCAATTCAAGTGTACAGGTTATAGGAGCTTGTGTGTTTTTTTACGTGAATTTTTCTCATACCCCAACAAATATTGTAGAGCCTTTTAATTAGGGTGAAATTAAAAAAACACCCGTTAAGAAACAGGTGTTTGTATATACGTGTGCGTGCGTTTTCCGATTTGAAGAGTAATTTTTACTTGCAATCGGTAAGCAGCAGATATTAATTTACTATCCCCGGCGTGCTCCGCGTCCTCCACGTTTAGATTCAGTCTGCCTTTTTAGTGTTGATAGACGATCTTCACTATCCTTTAGGAAACGGTTCAACTTATCTTCGAAAGAAACGAATTCATTGTGTTGTCTTCTAGGCTTACCTCCCCTTCCGCGTGGGCGGTCCTGCCTTGGACGGGATGGCTGGTCTTTCGCTTTCTTGATTGAAAGTCCGATTTTACCATCTGATTCAACATTGATGACTTTAACTTCAACTTCGTCTCCAACAGAAAGATGTTCGTTGATATCCTTCACATAATTATCGGCAACCTCACTGATGTGGACTAAACCGGTGATACCCTCTGGCAGCTCGACAAATGCTCCAAAATGGGTTATACCTGATACTTTTCCCTTTAATTTGCTGCCTACTTCAATTGTCATTGTAAAAATTGCTCCTCCTTAAAATATGAAAATCAAATTTACTTTATTATACATGCCCAAAATTCTAAGGTCAACGTGCTTCTTCCTTGCTGTCAGGGAGCTTGAAGATCGTCTCGCCTGGTTTGGACATATTATAATCTCTTCTCGCGACCTCACCAATATAATCCGGGTCTTGTAGTTTATTCACTTCTTCACTTAATTGTGCCTTTTCGGCTTTGATTTCTTTCAATCGTTCTTCAACAGCTTCCTTCTCTTCCTTTTTTTCCGCGATGACGGAAGCTTGAGAAGTCAGGGTAGCAACCATGACGGTGAACATGATAACGACCAATACGCCAAAGACCGTTAGACGTCTTACTAAACCTTGCTTTCTCCGACGTGCTCGTTCTTGTTTCTTCTTTTCTTGGTCTACATATCTTTCATTCACGGCTGTCACTTTGTCATTCTGTTGCACCATCAGATCCTCCTTCACCTTCTTAGTTTTCCGATCCATTCTTTCACCTTATTCGTTGGCTTTTTAAGAATTCCTGCTTTTTCCTTTAGTTTGGCAATCAATTTACCCATTATTTTTTCCACTAAGGCTGTGATTCCAAACATTTTAAGAGGGAAAAGGAGAATTCGAGATACGAATAAAAGGATGGAGATAAGAAGTCTACCTATCATTTTACTCAAGGAAAGAAGGAGATTCAATATGACTTTCGCAGGATGAACAAAAAAAGTCCAAAATATTCTTTTGATCATTTTCGCAATCCAAACGATGATGGATATGATGATTTCCAACAGTTTTTTGTAAGTATTCTGAAGCAGACTTTGATAGCATGCAAAACCACACAAAAGGGCCAGGAAGATGATAACTCGAACTTCACCTTGATTGACCTGGAGCAATACGTAGAAAATGATCAATGCCTGCAGGAACCAGAAAATAATATCATTAATAAACCTTAACCAATTCCACCGTTTATTCCTTGTTTGGAAGCGATGATACGTATCAAGTGCCACCCCGATCCAGATCCCGCTCCCGACCATGGCTAAAATTGTATATAGCTGTACATCCAGACTCATTTGAACAGCTTGCTAAAAAATCCTTTAGCCTTATCTCCCTGTTGTTGATCTAAATACACAAGATCGAATACCTTCCCTTCAATCGAAACAAGGCCTTGTTCAAGATTCAAGTTTTTCATTTTCAGATTATAGCCCCTGACTGCAAGAAACCCCATTGACGTTTCAAGCAAAAATTCCTCATTATCGAAGCTTTCAACCTGCTTTACGCCAGTAATATCAAGCGATTTTCTGCCTCTCATTTTTATATCATGGTCCGGTGCTGTCGTGGTTTTATTATTGTAGGATGACCCATTGTAATCATAGTACTGGTCCATATAGACTCCTCCCCACACATGGTTTGTACCAATGTATGAGTAGCAAGGCACATTTAGAACAAGCCTATGCTTCCGCTTTTCATTCGCCTGCGGAAAGCGAGCATCTTGGAGCGGAAATCGACGTTCAAGCGCAACTAAGTTTGCGAAAACAGCCTAAAAAAAGATCGACCACATATGTTCAGCACCCGATACAACCGCATTTCAAAAACATTCCATCATGCTTTGAAATGGTCTAGACTGCCTCACAATGTTTGTGATCGATCTTTCTTATATTTAACCCCTCGTAATAAATTACGGTTTGAAGCACTGCACCTTGTGATCACCCTTCCTCGTTCACACGGGTTTCACTTACCACTGTATACATGGATGCAGCATCTTCTTTTTTTGTTGTCTCTTTTAAGTCTTCTATTTTAACTGTAACGATTTTTTGTCCAAAACGGATCTGAAGTTCATCTCCAGGTTGGACGGTTGAGGACGCCTTCCCGGCATTCCCGTTAATGAGGATTCTTCCTTGATCAGATATCTCTTTGGCGACAGTACGTCGTTTGATCAAGCGAGAAACCTTCAAAAACTTATCTAATCGCATTTATTTTACGGCTTCTTTCAATTTGTTCCCAGCACGGAACGCAGGAACTGTAGATGCTGGAATTTCAATTGTGTCACCAGTTTGAGGATTGCGTCCTGTACGGCTTGAGCGTTCTCTTGTCTCAAAAGTACCAAAACCGACAAACTGTACCTTGTCGCCTTCTTTAAGCGCATCTGTAATTTCTGTCAAAAGACTATTCACTACTGATTCAACGTCTTTCTTCGTAAGACCTTCTTTTTCAGCGATATTGTTGACTAGATCATTTTTATTCATTTTATGTACCTCCTAATTTTTTTCGTTTTTCGTTTGTTTGATAGACAAATTCGCATGAGGAGCGCAATCTTTGTCCATTCCAAAGAATAAAATTCTCTAAATCTAGTTAGAATCCTTCTTTTTAGACATTTTTTTTGCTTGGTCCCAGAAAAAGTCCATTTCCTCAAGCGTTGCATCCTCAAAAGAGACATCTTTCTTTCTCAGCTCTTCTTCAATGTGACGAAAGCGATTATAGAACTTACGATTCGTCCGAGTAAGAGCTAACTCAGGGTCAATCCCATAATAACGGGATAGGTTGACGAGTGCAAATAAACAATCTCCAAGCTCGCCTTCCATCTCATCATGATCGGCGGATTTTGCGGCTTCTTGAAGCTCGGACAATTCTTCCTTGATCTTATGGAGGATCGGTTCGATATGGTCCCAATCAAACCCTGCCTTTGCGGCTTTCTTTTGTAATTTTTCGGCTCGGATCAATGCAGGAAATTGATCAATTCCATCTAGGATCGATTCAACTTTATGTTGGGAATCATCTGCTTTTTCAGCTTTTTTGATTTCATCCCACGTCTGTTTTACTTCCTCTGCTGTATCGATGGTCTTCTCGCCGAAAACGTGCGGGTGACGTCGTATCATTTTTTCTGTCAGTGTTTTGATCACATCATCGATTGAAAAATAACCATGATCCTCCCCGATTTGGGCATGGAGCATCACCTGGAGCAGCACATCCCCCAGCTCTTCAGTCAAATGCGCATCATCTTCGTTATCGATTGCTTCAATCACTTCATAGGCTTCTTCAAGCAGATAGCGGCGAAGACTTTCATGAGTTTGTTTTTTATCCCATGGACAACCCTCCGGTCCTCTCAGCGTACGGATGACATGCCGCAATTGTGTGAATTCCCGGCTCAATAGATTGGAATCCTGGATTGGTTCCACATATACAGCCGTCAAATTACTCACCTCTACATGACGGTCCATTTCGAAAAGGGGCACAGAAACAATCGATTCATTACGAGAACCTGCAGCAGTGACAATATGTACAGGATGGTCATCCGGATAACGTTCCATCAAAGACAACTTCACATGAGAAGCAATCATTGTATCGTAAACCTGGGCAATGATGACATGCTGTAGAATGTTAGGCTGTTCTGCAGACAGTACCGTTCCATCAAGCAGCTGAAAACCACCAATCGGATCGATTTTCAATGCCTGGAACATCGAATCCAAAAAGCTCTGTCCGCCACGTATTTCAATGGCAGGACCCTCTTCTTGCTCTCTTTGTAAAAGGAGCTGGACCGTCTGTTCAGCTACTAAGGGATGACCAGGCACCACATATATGAGATTACGATTTTCCGCTTCCTTCAACAAGTGACGGACGATCTCTTCATACACATTTTCAAACTCAGCTTCTTGTTCATACAGCTTATCGAAGCTATGGAATACGAATCCTTCTTTTTGAAGTTCTTCAATCACAGGGTGCTCCTTCGTGCGAAGAAAAACTCTATCAGCCTCTTTCAGCAATTTATACACACCATATGGGATTTGTTCAAGATCACCCGCACCTAATCCGACAACTGTTATCGTATTAGTCATTTTCACCGCTCCTTTCTTTATAAAACCATTTCACTAGACGCTTCCCTTTAGGAAGCATAACGATTTCTTCGTATTTCCATACGTTCAAATAGACAAGGGCAACCACAAACACACCTGCGCCGACCAATGCACTTGAGACAGCAGCAAAGCCAGCCGCTGCACGATGCCCTTCCGGAAGGAGAAAGAACCAAAGCTCTTTCCATAAAAACGTGGTAAGAGCCATTAGAATTAAGGATACGATCACTTTTCCACTGTAGAACCTCTGCACAATGAGGACATTAGTCAATCTCTGTACAACCAACAAATTAGAAAAGGCTACGAACGCAGTACTGATGACAGTGGTTAACGCTGCTCCGGAAATGCCGTACACCGGCAATAGAAAACTGTTCAAGACCGCTTTTAACACCATTGCTAAAAGAATGAATAAGACCGGAAAACCGATTTTACCAAGTCCTTGCAATACTGCAGAGGATGTGATTGCTAGCGACCCGAAGAAAACCGCTGCTCCTAATATTCCGAGGGCGAAGGATCCATTGCTGTCTTCATACAAAAAAATATTCGTCGGGACAATGATCACAGCCAGTCCTACAGCAGCCGCGCCGCCGATAATGAAGCTGAATTTCAATGACAACCCTGCGAACGTATTGATTTGCCCATCATCCTTAACCTGTTTCGATTTAGCTATGAAAGGAATCAAAGGAAGTGCCATTGCAGTTGCAATCACTGTACCTAATTGAAGCAACGGTTGGCCACGGTCAAATACACCTTTCTCCACCCTCGCATCTAACGCTTCCATACCGCTATCCTGTAACCCCGGCACTACCTGTAAGGCATCAATTAATTGAAACAGCGCAAGCATGACAGCAGTAATGCATATCGCGATGCCTCCTCTCAAAACTGTCCCCATAATAGTAATGGTCTCTCGAAGCGATACCTTTTCAGGAGTATCCATTTTCAATTTTTGTTTACGGAGAAATAGCACCAATACGATGACGGCTACAAGACTTCCGGCTAATCCACCGAAAACAGCTGCCGTACCAACCAAATACCGGTCAGCCCCTTGAGAAACAAGCCAGATCGTCAATAGTAAAATCATAGCCACTCTAACAAATTGTTCAAAAACTTGAGATATTGCGGTCGGGGTCATGTCCTCATGGCCCTGGAAGTAGCCTCTTGCTACCGAAAGAAGCGGAACAAATAAAAAAGAGTAAGACGACATTCGCAATGGGCCGACTAGTAATGGATCATTCATTGCTTCAGCGATCATGGGTGCTGTACTATACAATAGAAAAAAGACCAGTATAAAAAAACTGCTCAATCCGATGAAAGTTGTCGTTAATATATTTTTAACTTGATTTTTATCATTTTCAGAAATGATTTTCGAAAGCATCAACGGAAAACCATACAGGCTTAATGCGAAAGCAATCGCATAGAAAGGGTACACCTGCTGATACACGTATAGACCCAAATCTCCCGCTATATTCTGATAAGGAATTCTGTAAAAAGCACTCAGCACCTTCACAAATAATGCTGCTCCTGAAATGACGAGGGTTCCTTTCCAGAATGACTTCTGAACATCTATATGATTCACTTCATTTACACATCCTTAAAAAAACACAAGCGTCTTGGTAATCGAATACGCTTCTGCTCGAACAAAAAAATAAACATCCATGCCATTATATCACGAAACCTGTTGAATCTGAGAGCGTCACCATGCAGTTTCGTTTTGCTAAAAAGATTCACGACACTCCTGCGGGAGCTGATTTTTATAAATCAACAGTAATTGTTGTTTTTACAGTTTGGAAATATACTCGCTTTCCCGCATATTACCGCTGTCATAAGCTTTCATTCCCAACATTCCATTAGCAACAAACTATTAGAAAAACAGCTAAGGCAAAGCCAAGCCTTAGCGCAGGCTGAGCCTTAGTTACGCTGATACTGAAGAATGTATTTTATACTTTCTTTAAATGCAAAGAAAAAGAAGCAGATCACCTGCTTCTTCCACTCATTGTTCCATTTGTTTGGCTAAGAAACCGGCGGCGGTTTCAGCTAATTTCTGTTCGATGTCGCCAACCTGCTTGTCCGTTTTTGAAAGTAAAACGACGGCACCGATTGGATCTCCATTCGCTATTATAGGTGCGATGATATGGGAGACTGTTTCGCTATTACCATCAACCACTTCAACAGATGTGGCCTGGCTCGATACGACAGTTTTCCGATCGCTCATCGACGTTTCAATTACTTTTCCGATATTCTTATTCAAGTAGTCCTTTTTCCCTCCACCAGCTACAGCGATGAATGCATCACGATCTGATATCAATGCAATATGCTGTGTATGCTCATATAAGGATTCAGCATACTCCTGAGCGAAATCTCCAAGTTCACTAATAGGAGAATACTTTTTCAGGATGACTTCCCCTTCACGATCAACAAAAATCTCAAGAGGATCCCCTTCGCGAATCCGCAGGGTTCTTCTGATTTCCTTAGGAATGACGACCCGACCCAGATCGTCAATACGACGTACGATACCTGTGGCTTTCATTCTTGTTGCCCTCACTTTCCTAACGTTGCAAGATAATGGAGATACAATAGCATTCATGGTATTAATGAGTAAAAATACCATTCATTTGCCTTTAGTATCCGTACGTTGTCCTAATCTATTCACAGAATACGGAAAATTCTTCACAAGAATTTCAAAAAAGCACTATAAAAGGTAACGATCACAGGAAATACATGATTATTTCTATGCTTGAACTGCTTCCTTCCTCGCTTTAGGGAACTGCTGCAGAATCTCTTCTATAACCGCCAGAAGCTGGTCATCTGTAAGTCGTTTGTTATTGATGATGACTTTGATCTGGTCCTGGACCATCCCTAAATTCACATGACGGCCGATTTTATTGACGATATCGAACAATTTACTGCCATCAAGATGTTGTGTTGTTTCTTTTGAAATAAGGATTTGGACTTCATTCTTCGTATTTTGTTCGATCTTTTCTATTTTCTCTTGTTCTGCATATAGTTTGATACGAGCAACAGCAAGTAAATTGGCGACTTGCTCAGGATACTCCCCAAAACGATCCATCATTTCATCATTTAGATCGATGACGTCATCAAAACTCGTCAATCCTTTGAATCGTTTGTACATATCGATCTTCTGCTTTTCATCATTGATATAGGAAGCAGGAATATAAGCATCGACGTTTAAGTCGAGCTCGAGGTCGATTTCTTTCTTCTTAGGTTTTTCACCTTTCCGTTCTTCAATTGCATCCTTCAACATTTGCGAATACAAGTCGAAACCGACAGAGTCGATGAATCCATGCTGCTGAGCACCTAGCAGATTTCCTGCCCCCCGTATGGTCAGGTCACGCATGGCGATTTTGAAGCCTGAACCCAACTCGGTGAATTCTTTAATTGCTTGTAGACGCTTTTCAGCTACCTCAGTCAATACCTTATCCCGCTGATACATGAAATAGGAATAGGCGACACGATTGGAGCGTCCGACACGTCCTCTAAGCTGGTACAGCTGAGAAAGCCCCATTTTATCCGCATCGTTGACGATCAGGGTGTTCACATTAGGGATATCGACACCTGTCTCGATGATCGTCGTACTGACAAGGACATCATAATTCCCATCTAAAAAGTCGATCATGACAGATTCAAGTTCATTCTCGCGCATTTGACCGTGTGCATACGCAACACGTGCATCCGGCACAAGCTGGGAAATCTGCTCTGTCATTTGTTGGATCGTTTCTACTTTATTATATAAGAAATACACTTGCCCGCCTCTTGATAGCTCCCGTTCGATTGCCTCTCGGATCATACTGCCGCTGTATTCGACGACATATGTTTGGACAGGAAAACGATTCTCAGGAGGGGTTTCAATGACAGACAGATCCCGTACCCCAAGCATCGACATGTGTAATGTTCTTGGAATCGGAGTTGCTGTCAATGTCAGTACGTCTACCGTGGTTTTCATCTGTTTGATCTTTTCCTTGTGTGTTACACCGAATCGCTGCTCTTCATCAATGATAAGCAGTCCCAATTCTTTGAACTGGATGTCCTTTGAAAGTAGACGATGAGTCCCTACGACGATATCGACTGTTCCTTGTTTTAACCTTTTTAGTGTTTCTGTCTGCTCTTTCCGGGTTCGGAATCTGCTCAATGATTTGATCGTCACAGGAAATTCCGCAAAACGCTCCATCAGCGTTTCGTAATGCTGCTGTGCTAAAATCGTCGTCGGCACAAGGAAGGCGACCTGTTTACCATCATTGATCGCTTTGAAGGCAGCACGAATTGCGACCTCGGTTTTACCATAACCGACATCCCCGCAAAGCAATCGATCCATTGGTCTTACTTTTTCCATGTCTTCTTTTATTTCTTGAATTGCACGAAGCTGATCCTCGGTCTCTTGATACGTAAATACACTTTCGAATTCTTGCTGGAGGGCACCATCCTCCGAGAATGCATAACCCTTTGTCGCTTCACGCTCCGCATACAATTTGATCAAATCGTCAGCAATATCCTGTACGGACGACTGGACCTTGCTTTTCACCTTTTTCCATTCACTGCCGCCAAGCTTATAAACTTTAGGGTCTTTTGCTTCTGACCCTACATATTTCTGTACTTGATCGATTTGTTCAACTGGGACGTACAGCTTATCATCACCAGCATATCTAAGGTGGAGATAATCCTTGTGTACCCCGTTGATTTCAAGTGTTTCAATCCCTAGATATTTTCCGATTCCATGGTTGATGTGTACGACATAATCGCCGACTTTCAACTCGGAATAGCTCTTGATACGTTCAGCATTGGACATTTTCTGAGTTCTGCGCGGTTTACGAGAAGTTTTCTTAGTGAATACTTCTTCTTCCGTCAATACAACAAGCTTCCGCATCGGGAGTTCGAATCCACCGTTCAAATCACCAATCATGATATGGTTCTTTCCTGGTGTCAGTGGTGTGTCTCCTTCAACGAGCACAGCGTCGATATTATAATCCTCTGTGACTCGTTCGAGACGTTTCGCCCGTTCTTTATTCGCAGCAAGAAAGACGACTGCATCCTTGCTTTTGTGCCACCTTTGGAGTTCTGTCTGCAGTACATTCATCTGTCCATGAAAATTCTGCATCGCTTTGCAGCTCATATTAATGATGTTCTGCGGGTTTGTATGTGGCACATGCCTTAAGAAGAGAGATAGGTATAGGAACATGAAACCAGGTTTATTGACGATCTCATCATATTGATGGGATAGCATCATTCCCGTCAAAATTTCCCCCTGGTTCAATAATGTAGTCTGCCACTCTGCTTCTTCCTTTTCGAATTGTGCGGATGTTTCCTGGATGCGGCTGATTTCATCCATGATGACCAGGGCATTATCCGGTAAATAATCTAGCAAACTAGCAGGCTTATCGTAATAGTAGGAAATGTATTTGTACATCCCCTGGAAAGCTTGCTTTTGTTTGAGCTGTTCAACCTCATAACCGATATGTTCCGTGAGCTTTTCTTTCACTCCACTGTCTTTGATCTTTTGCAAGGATCTCGCTAGTCCGAGCTCGACCTTCGATACAGCTCTTTCAAAGTGCTCAGGAAACAAAATGATTTCTTCGGCAGGGCCGACTTTGATTTTCTTCAATTGTTTTTCCGACCGCTGTGTTTCAACATCAAAATAACGGATCGAATCCACTTCCGTATCAAAAAGTTCAATTCGGATCGGATTAGATTCTGTAAGCGGGAAAATATCCATGATCCCACCGCGGATACTGAATTCACCTGGTGAAGTGATCATATCCGAACGTTCATATCCCATTGCGATCAGCAGATTCTTCACTTCATCAAGGTCGATATCCGTTCCTCTTGTGAAAGTGATATGGCTATTGCGCCATACCTCTGACGGTGGAATTATTCTGCGTAGTCCCGCAATCGGGGTGATGACGATGCCCTTGGCTCCATCACTTAAATGATTGAGGACATCGATACGCTGGGATTTCAACTCTGGGCTAGCGATCGCGATTTCTGCCGAAGTCAATTCATTGACCGGGTATAGATGAACGGTATCCTCCCCTAGTAAAGCGGTAAGATCCTCATAGAGCTTCTGTGCTTGAAAAAGATTATGTGTGACGACAAGCTGAGCCTGTTCATCCGATTGATAAAGACAAGCCATCAACAGCGTTCTCGCAGAACCTGACAGCCCTGAAACAAGTTGTTCACGAAGGCCTTCTGATAGTCCTGTAGCGAGTGAATGGAAGTCGTCATTATCACAAAAATACGTAAGTAAACCTTGCATTCAAGTTATCTCCTTCCCATTAGGATGGGAGTCAATTCCCAAAACTTATATATCTATAAAACCTATTGTTGAATCGTTCATGTAGTTAAAGACATATTCAAGTTAGTAAAAATCAATGTTTCTAACATTGCTCGTTATAATAGCACGTGAAAATACTCGCTTTCCGGGCGATCCGCAAGCCTCCTCACTCGTTCCTCGTTACGGGGTCTCCCTGGCTCGCTTTTCCCGCAGGAGTCTCGTATATTTCCACTGCTAACCAATATTCATTAATCTCCTTAGAAAACAGCAATTCGTTTAAATCTTTTCAACAACAGAAAATGCCTTGGTGTTAAAACCAAAGCTGTTTACTGTATAAATGTATCCAATGCGTGCAAATCCGGGTTTCTCCTTAGCATCTCATAACAATCCTCACAAATTGATTTTACGTAAACATGCCCCTGCTCATCATAGGATATATATTCCTCGCGTTCTTGATCAGATAAATAATCAAAACCTAGATTCGTCGAAGCCGCTGATGTCACATCCAGTTTACCGATGTGTACGCCGCAATGTTTGCATGAATAATAGACAGCCATCCTATGCCTCCTTGGTGACTCATTTACTACCATTATGGTCGTGGAGGCAGGTTTCTATTCATCCGTTGTAACGGTTCATCACTTGAGAAAATGGTTTATCAATCCAACATTCGCATGCGTCAGCAGACCGTTGTAAAACCTCCTTGATAGGGCCTTGTTGATCGGGACGGAATGATTTAAGTACATAATCAGGAACGGCCTCTCCAGGCTCTGGGCGGCCAATTCCAATCCGTATCCGTTTGAAATCCTGGCTGCCCAAGTGTTGGATGATCGATTTCATCCCATTATGTCCGCCTGCGCTTCCTTTTTCACGTAAGCGAAGCTTTCCAGGTACCAGATCCAAATCATCATAGATGACAAGAAGGTCTTCAATATCCACTTTATAATATTTCATAAGCGCAATGACGGAGTCACCCGAGCGATTCATATACGTCAAAGGTTTTAATAAACATATTTTATGCCCGTTCACTTCGCCTATGCCAAATAGTCCGTTGAATTTTTGTTTATTTAATGGGATCGATAGACTTTCTGAAAGATGATCGATCACTTTGAATCCGACATTATGCCGTGTATGCTCGTACTGATTTCCGGGATTCCCCAGACCAGCAATGACCTTCATTTCTTCAAACCCTTCCTTTTTCCACATCTGCAGAATCCTGTTTATCATCATTCCGAACTCCTCATATAAATATACTTATTTTATTCCATATAAAATCGTTCCATCCTTCTGTCAGTTTGGATCACTTTCATACAACACGTAGAAAAAGGCGCAACCAAAGCGGCTACGCCTCTCATGAATGTATGATCTGATTACTCTTTTGATTCCTTTTCTGCAGATGCATCTTCATTCTCATTATCATCTGATGCTTCTTCTTTTTCACCGACAAGTTCTGGTTCTTGATCTTCATCATCAATGATTTCTTCCTCAGGTTCTTCTGTCGGCGGTGCGATAGAAACGACGACTTCTTCAGGATCGTTCATAATTTGGTAAGAGGAATTTTCTTTGATGTCAGCGA
Source organism: Pseudalkalibacillus sp. R45 (assembly GCF_052246725.1). Taxonomy (NCBI): domain Bacteria; kingdom Bacillati; phylum Bacillota; class Bacilli; order Caryophanales; family Fictibacillaceae; genus Pseudalkalibacillus; species Pseudalkalibacillus sp. R45. Next base: position 12,362 of record NZ_JBQQCL010000027.1, read on the forward strand.
CAGTGAATGCATCACTGATATTCAATTCCTCGATATTCACTTCGATCTCACCAGGAATATCCGCTGGTAACGCTCTAACAGTAATTTCGTGCAAGGAGTGCTGGACAACTCCGCCTTCCTTCACGCCTGCGGCTTCACCGACAAGGTGTACAGGGACATCAGCATCTGTTTCTTCATTTAAATTGATCTCTCTGAAATCAATGTGGATGATCAGATCCTTTAAATGGTCGATTTGTAGATCCTGAACCATTGCAGAATGCTTGTCCTTGCCGATTTTCAAGTTGATGACAGCATTGATGCCACCTTCACGTATGGATTTGATGAAATTGACTCGATCAAGATAGATCGGCTTACTGTCACCATTTCCATAGAAAACAGCTGGAACGTGTCCTTCTTCACGCAATTTTCTAGTAGTTGAACGCGTAAAATCATCTCTTACTGTTGCATCTAAATCAATAGCCATAACGAAATCACCTTCCTGTGTCAGTTGCTATTTTAAAACTATACCCGAAAACAGATAGGTTCAAACATCATGTTGCTCATTTCTTGCTGAAAAATCAATCGAAAAGCTTACTTACGGACTGTTGTTCATGGACACGGATAATCGCTTCACCAAGTAGTGGAGCCACTGAAAGCTGAGTCAGCTTGTCGATGAACTTCTCTTCCGGTAAGGCAATCGAATTCGTCACCACAAGTTCTTTGATTTTCGAATTCTGGATCCGTTCAATTGCCGGTCCAGATAAGACAGGGTGTGTACAGCAAGCGTAGACATCATTAGCACCGTTTTCAATCAATGCGTTTGCGGCTAATGTGATTGTTCCTGCTGTATCAATAATATCATCAATCAAAATCGCTGTCTTGCCTTCGATGTTTCCGACGATATTCATGACTTCAGAAACGTTAGGGCGTGGACGACGCTTATCGATGATCGCGATTGGTGCTTTTAATCGATCTGCTAATTTACGAGCACGGGTTACGCCTCCATGATCCGGGGAAACGACAACAATGTCATCAAGATTCATGCTTTCGAAATAATTACCTAGAATCGGAACACCTAACAATTGGTCTACAGGGATGTCGAAGAAACCTTGGATTTGCGGTGCATGCAAATCCATCGTGATCACACGTGTGGCACCTGCTGTTTCTAATAGATTCGCGACAAGTTTCGCTGTAATCGGTTCTCTTGAACGAGCTTTACGATCCTGCCTTGCATATCCATAGTATGGAATCACGACATTGATCGTTTTGGCAGATGCACGCTTCAAAGCATCAATCATGATCAGGAGTTCCATCAAGTTTTCATTGACCGGTGATGATGTAGATTGAATCACATAGACTTCACCGCCGCGGATACTTTCTTCAATGTTGATCTGAATTTCTCCATCACTGAAACGCTGTACAGAACATTTACCCATGTGCACCCCAATATGTTCTGTGATTTCTTCTGCTAAGTCTTCATTCGAATTCAATGTAAAAACTTTCAGTTTCGAATTCTCGTATTTAGACATTGATCCATTACCCCCTGTGGTTGTTTTGCTTATCTTGTATTTTGGAAACGTAACCTTCTTTATTCGTTTGACGAGCTCGAGCTATAGAAAGGGCTTCTCCCGGAACGTTGTCCGTTATAGTCGAACCAGCAGCGACGTATGCATTCTCACCAACTGTGACCGGTGCAATCAAATTGGAGTTACAGCCGATAAAGGCACCATCTTCAACCTTTGTAAGATGTTTGTTTTTTCCGTCATAATTGACTGTAATCGAGCCACATCCAAGATTTACATCTTTTCCGATTTCAGCGTCACCAATATAGCTTAAATGAGAGGCTTTGCTTCCATTATCCATTTTGGACTTTTTGATTTCGACGAAATTACCTACTTTGATGTCATTTCCCAACTTCGATTGCGGTCGGATATGTGCAAACGGACCAATCGCTACATTGTCTCCTACATCACTATCGTGGACGACAGATTGGCGGATGACTGTAGCGTTCCCGATTTGACTATCTTTAATTTCACTGTTCGGACCAATTTCACAATCTTCACCGATTGAGGTTTCACCAGACAGCACTGTACCAGGCAAAATGACGGAGTCCTTACCAATCGTCACATCTGCGCTGATGTAAGTCTGCTGCGGATCAATGATCGTCACACCATTTCTCATGTGTCGCGTGTTGATCCTGACTTTCATCAGTCTTTCTGCTTCCGACAAAGCGACGCGATCATTGACACCAATCGTTTCCTCAAAGGATGGAGTTTGATAAGCTGCGACTGTTTTCGATTGGTTTTTCACGATTTCAATGACATCAGGCAAGTAATACTCGCCCTGTACATTATCGTTATTCACCTGTTTTAGAGCTTCGAATAATGTCTGATTGTCAAAACAATATGTGCCTGTATTGATTTCTTGGACTGCCAATTCTTCCATAGATGCGTCTTTATGTTCAACGACTTTCGCTACTGTTCCATCCTCGTTCCGGATCACTCTTCCGTAACCTGCTGGGTCCTCTGCATGAGCGGTCAACAAGGTCACTTTCGCATTTTCCTTTTCATGATGTGTAAGGAGAGCCTCCATCGTTTCAGAGGAAATCAATGGCGTGTCTCCACATACCACAAGGGTCGTTCCATTCAATTCTCCGAGCTGCCCCTCGGTTTGCATGACCGCGTGGCCTGTTCCTAGCTGCTCTTCTTGAAGGGCATACTCTATATCTGTCCCAAGCTGGGATTTCACCTTTTCAGCTCCATGTCCGATGACTGTTACGATCTTTTCGACGTTAACATTCTTGATCTGATCGACGACATGCTGAACCATCGGCTTTCCAGCAACAGGGTGCAGTACTTTATATAAACGAGATTTCATGCGGGTACCTTGTCCAGCTGCCAGCACAACTGCATAACGTTTCGTCATAAATATCCTCCAATGCTCGTAATCCTATAATTCCATTATGAATATATCTCATAATGCTGTCATATTCAAGGAAACGGAGCTTTTGTCGTTAGATTGAAACATTCTGTGTAATTTGTACCATCCTTCAATGACAAGTAAGAGGATATTCATCATTTCTTATTATTATTAATAATCTTAGCATTGAACGTTTCTTGTTGATTTTTACGGGTAATTCGCTTCTTAAAAAAATTTTACTATGTAAAATTTTTAAATATAAATAAAAGAACCCAATCACGTTGATCAGGTTCTTAGATGCGTAGATTAGGATGCACCTGCTTCTTCTAAAGCGGACTCCAATTCCCCTACACGATGGTATTCTGTTAACACAGCAGTCTGGATCTTTTCACGAGTGTTTGATGTGATTGGATGAGCGATGTCACGAAATTCTCCATCTGGAGTTCGTTTACTAGGCATCGCAACAAACATCCCGTTATTTCCATCAATCACACGGATATCATGAACAACGAATTCATGATCGATGGTGATTGAAGCAATGGCCTTCATGCGTCCATCTGTGTTCACTCGTCGAAGTCTTACATCAGTTACTTCCATTTTGTAAAAACACACCACCTTTTTTATAAATACCAGCGTATTATGTACATTCAACATACTAGTAACATTTTCCTTCTCTAAATATAAAAAATAATTGAAAAATTAAATAATTTTAACCTTTTTAATCTTTAGGCTCCTTAAAAGAAATATTTCCGGAGCCTTCATAGCGTTTTAAACAGACTCTCCTTCCTATTTTTCTCTTCGATTTTAGCCTTTTTCGGATAAAAACTGTAGGTTGAAATCAAATGATTCACAAACCAAAATTAGTGGACAACAGACCCCTTATTTGCCCCTTAAGCCATGTTTTTAGAAAATTAGAGGACACCAGAGACCTTATTAGCCTTAAAACTGCCAAAAACATGATCGTTTTTGGCAAATAGCGGAACAGTTGTCTTCTAATTTTTGAAATCAACCCTTTATATCACAGATAACGGAACAGTTGTTCTCTAATTTCACCAGTACCCCTTTTCCACACGTGGACTGGGGTTTAAGTGTTGTCATACCATAGATTTGTTTTCAAGCTTCTTAAATGTAAAAAGACATGCTGCATAACAACTGCAGCATGTCATTAGAGTATTATTTCACAAGAGCGATCACTTCTATTTCGATTTTAACGTCTTTAGGAAGCTTCGATACCTCAACACAAGATCGGGCAGGTTTGTGTGTTTCAAAATAACCGCCGTATATCTCATTGACCTCAGGGAAATCGTCCATGTCTTTAAGAAAAACCGTGGTTTTGATGACAGTATCCAATGATGCGCCTGCTTCTTCTAATACTGCCTTCAAATTGGCAAAGACTTGATGGGTTTGAGTCGCGACATCATCTCCAGCAAGGTTCCCCTCTGGAGTTAATGCAATCTGCCCCGAACTGTAGAACATATTGTTCACGATAACGCCCTGGGAATAGGGGCCAATCGCTTCTGGTGCATTGGATGTGTGAATCAGTTTCAAGATTGATCATCCTCCATTCGATCTAAATAATTTCCTGCTTCAACTTGTATCTTCTTCTCTCTGGTATCTACATGTGAAAGTCTTGCTACAGAAATGTAATCATCAACAAGCCTTTCTTGCACTTCTTCGGACTCGACCAGGACGCCGATCCCGACCATATTTGCTTCAAATTCCTGCAGCAGATCCATCATTCCTTTGATCGTGCCCCCCGCTTTCATGAAGTCATCTACAATCAGTACGTTGGAACCGGATTGCAGACTTCTCTTCGCTAATGCCATCGTTTGAATCCGTTTCGTCGAGCCGGAGACATAATTGATGCTCATGGTAGATCCTTCTGTCACACGGCTGTTGCTCCTGACAATAACGACAGGGACATTAAGATACGATGCAACGGCATACGCTAAAGGGATCCCTTTGGTGGCTACAGTCATCACAACATCGATCTTTCGTCCTGCAAAGATTGAGGCGAACATCCGGCCGACTTTGTCGATAATCGAAGGATTGCCGATGATATCTGTCATATAAAGGTATCCGCCAGGTAACACCCGTTCAGAAGAACTTAGTAATTCCTTGAGCTCCTCGATCACTTCTCTTGCTTCTTGTTCTGATACGCGAGGGATGTACCGCACACCTCCTGCCGCCCCAGGGACGGTGACGAGCAAACCAGCACCTTGCCCTTCGAAGTTTTCTTTTATGATCAACAAGTCTTCACTTATGGAAGATTTCGCTGCTCCATAGCGTTCACTGAAAAATGATAAAGATATGAGTTGGTGGGGATGCTGGAGGAGATATCTCGTTAAATCCACAAGCCTTCCGCTCCGCTTTAATTTCATGCTTGATTCCTCCAAAACCGAATATTTTAAGGTTAATATACCACTTTTGTACGTGTTTTTTCAACCTGCTATTCTGTGTCACCGAGCATCCGTACCATATAGACTTCATTGCAAAAACCTCGAAGACCGTTATAGATCCTCTGAGCTCTGGATTCATAAATTGTCAATCCGAAAACGGTCGGACCGCTTCCGCTCATCAATACCCCTTCGGCACCAAGTCGCTGCATTTGTTCTTTTATGTGACGAACTTCCTGATGTTGTTCTAGTGTTACGGATTCCAACACATTGCCTAATGACGCACAAATTTTATCATAGTCCTTTTCCTCGATCGCCTTTAGCATCGCTTGGGTATCAGGATGCTCGACATCGTCGATATTCAACATACGGTACACATCTGCTGTCGAGACACCAATGGATGGTTTCGCCAATACGACCCAACATGGGGGCGGCGAAGGTATCTGACGGATGATTTCTCCTCGTCCTGAGGCAAGGGCAGTACCGCCATACACACAAAAGGATACATCTGAACCGATTTCTGCTCCAAGCGTCGCCAGTTCTTCTGGAGAAAGTCCCAAATCCCATAACTGATTTAAACCCTTCAGAGTAGCTGCTGCATCACTGCTTCCGCCTGCCAAACCAGCCGATACAGGAATCTGTTTATCGATTGATATCCGTACCCCTTCACGGCGATTGAATTTTTTCTTTATCAAATCAGCCGCCTGGTATGCCAGGTTACGCTCATCAAAAGGAACATACCCACCTGAAGAATCGATTGTAATTTCATTCTGATCTACTGACGTCAATTCAATACGATCAGCAAGGTCGATCGTCGTCATGACCATTTCAACCTCGTGATAACCATCTTTCCTTTTATGTAGGACATCCAACGACAAATTAATTTTAGCTGGAGCCTTAACTGATATCTTCATTAAAATCACCTACTTATTTTCTAAAACCGACTATATCATAACTTCAATTATGTATTTTCAACGCTCTTCTTGCAAATCTTAAATCGGAAAAGTTTTCACCCAATATAGAAAACTTGGCAAAGCCAAGCCTTAGCGTAGGCTGAACCATAGTTCCTCGAAAAAGCAATCGCTTTTCCTTCGTGCGGTGTATTGCTTCCGAAGCTTTCCATGTCCTGCGGGATCAGCGTGCCTACTACCTGAATAATCTCCTGGCAAGGCATGCGACGAGGAAGCTCGCTTCGACAGGACTTTCTTGTAGACGCAGGAGCACAAATACTTCCTTGAAAAGGAGACTCCTGAGGTCGCAAGGCGACGAGTGGGTTCACCGCACGCCCCGCGGAAAGCGAGCATCCTGGAGCGGAAATCAACGACTTTTAAAGAAAACTTGGCGAGACCAAGCCTTTTGTAGGTCGAGCCTTAGTTGCCCTTATACTGAAGAAAGTATTTTATACTTTCTTTAAGTGCAAGAGCAACCAAGTTTGCGAAAAACAGCCAAATGTAAAAAAAGGGCGGCTCAATTAAAGAGTCCGCCCAAAAACGTAGTAGTTATTTCGTCATTTGTTCTTGCGCTTTTTCAATTGCGCGTCTTACCATGTTTCCAGCGTCTTTTGATCGGATTGCTCCCCAGCCTTCTTTTTGCACGGTATCATAGAAGCCTAATTCTTTTGCAATTTCTTCTTTTAATTGCTCTGACATCATGCCGCGTCTTCTGCCCATAATGCTAGCAGCCCCTTTCAAATACTTAATCACTACTACGTGTATGATTAGTATTGGGCCCCCGTAAAGGATTTATTATTTCCTTATGTATCCTTAATTGCAATAATTCCTTCGCCTGATAAAGACTTACCCCAAAAAGTAAAAGACACCGTTATTCTCTGTTCCTTGCTGCATAGTCTTGCCTGGCTCATTTTTTCCCGCTGGAGTGTCGCGAATTTCGCATTAGGCAAAAATAACTTCTCTATAAATCAACTTCAAATTAAAATCCAGCGCCAAGTAAAAAAGCAGTTAGACATGAATGCCTACTGCCCACTTACCATCATTCCACTCGCTGTATCCTCATCAAATGTAAGTTCAACGGTTTCAGTCAATACATCAGCATAGCTGTATGATACTCTTTCAAATGCGTTTGTATCCTGATCAAGTTTTACGATGAAGACCGCCGGATACGTTTCTTCTAAGGTGCCGCTTCGTTCGATGGTTTTACGTCGTCCACCGTTTGCTTTAAGCGTAAGACGTTTACCTACTTGCCCTTCTAACACGCGCTTTATATCAGGAATTGTTTTACCCATTTACTACACCTCACTTAGACAAATTATAACATCATTTGATGCATTTTGTCAAAATAAATCTAAAATTATAGCAATCCTCCTTTAGCCTTGTCAACGGTAAAACGTATATTTTTTCAATCTTTTTCTAGTTTGTCTTAAATTTTGCATATTATGTGGACTTGTACAATATTATGGAGCGGGAAAAAGGAGGTAGCGGATGATGAAATTTTTGTCGAATAATCTTTGGATGCCAGCTTGGTCCACTATACCTCCGCAGTAGTGGACTGGCTGTTGCTGTTCTCTTGGCTTTTGATCGGCATCCCTGTTCTCAAAAAACCTGTTGTCTCAACACCGCCGAGACCGTCATCTCCTGTAATCGTATTCCGTAAAACCTCCCATACATTGATCCGGTCTACGAATGAAGTGAAGCTTACTTTTGACACAATATAAACTGGATCTAAGGCATGGATATTCACACGTGAAGGTGAACTGGCAAAATTCGCTCCTGCTCGGATCAGCGACTCGAAATGTGACTGACACGCTCCCGCAAAAATCATCAATTGGTCGAGATTGGGGTTTTTCTTCCTCGCATCTTTTACTGTCCGTACAAAATATTTGGAATGTCTATATGCCTGTAGGTCATTCTTTTCACCTTTTGAGCTTGAGTAAGCATCATGGCCAGTGATAACCAAAATGTCTGGTGCAACCTCTTCAAGAAGGGCTGGTACTTTTTCAGGCATTTCAGATTCTTTCATATGAATGCCGTATACAGGGACGTTCAACTTTTTATATAGCTCTAGGCATTTATTCAAATAGTACGGGTCACCATCGACATGAAGAACTTTTCCCGGAAGCTTGAAATACGAGTTGTTCTTATCATAACCACCAGTGGCGGAATACTCCATCTTATGCCGCAGCAGTTGATAATCCTGTCTAAACAACCGGAAAGAGGACTTTTCTTTCTCAATGATCTTCTTTTTAATTTGCTGTTGCTCATCCCGGTTCATTATCACCAGATCATCCAAAGGTGCATCAGCAATCAACCTCATATCTTCCCCTGCAAGCTCTACAATGCTTTCATCTTCAGATATTGTTACAACACGGAATAAAAGATCGCACTGATATGATCGTCTCCCAACGATATCCCCTATTTGTATCGCCATACAATTTCCCCCTCGGGCGAAAGTGGTTATTTGAGTGCCAAATTACAAAGCAACCAGCATTAGCCTTTTGGGGCTGAGATATGGTTGCACTGAAAAGTAAATTCTTAAGATAAAGGCTCTGTTAAAGTTGTTTGTTGATTTAAGCGAAAAAATTGCGACACTCCTGCGGGAAAAGCGAGCCAGGCGAGACCCCGCTGCGAGGAGGCTTGAGGATCGCCCGCGGAAAGGGAGTGAATTTCGCAGTAATCAACAAACTAACAGACAAAGAAAAAAAGAAAATTACGTTACCCTTCTAACTTATGTACGCAAACGAGGAAAAATGATAAAGAAAAAGCAATCGATGACGACCATTGATATAGCAGCTCACAAAGAAAGGGCTGACGCTTGTGGTCACCCCATGTCATTATTTCTCTACGAACTTAAAAATTATGAAGCCAGGAAAGTTATACCCTGTTCAATGGAAGTAAAGCATTGGATAAACGAGCGAACTCTTCAATCGATAACGTTTCTCCCCTGCGTTTCCCATCGATACCGGTTTCTTGTAATGCTCCCTCTATCATCGGCTTTTGCTCTTTAGAAAATAAATTGTTTTGCAGGTTATTCAACAAGGTTTTTCGTCTTTGTGCGAAGCTTGATCGCACAACTTCAAAAAAGAAATTTTCATTCTCGACATGAACAGGCGCTTGTTCTCGTAATGTCAATGATATAACCGATGAATCAACGTTTGGTTGAGGGACGAATACCGTTTTGGGTACCTTTATTTCTGATTTTGCCACTGCATAGTATTGGACAGCAATCGATAAAGATCCATAGTCCTTCGTGCCTGGCTTAGCCGCCATACGATCAGCAACTTCCTTCTGGATCATCACCACGATCCCTCTGATCGGTAACCGTTCTGTCAATAATTTCAGGATGATCGGTGTCGTTACGTAATAAGGGAGATTCGCAACTACCATCAAATCATCGATACCGGAAAATTCTGCTTCGATGACTGCCTTGAGATCAGCTTCCAGCACATCCTGGTGAATCACCTTGACATGGGGATAATCAGAAAGAGTGTCCTCTAAAATCGGAATCAGTCTCTGGTCAATCTCAAACGCCGTCACTTTTTTGGCCTTCTTTGCAAGCTGTTCGGTCAATGAACCAATTCCAGGTCCTATCTCAATAACACCTGTTTCAGAACTGACATCAGCTGTTGCAACAATCTTATCCAGAACATTCCGATCGATCAGGAAGTTTTGCCCTAAACTCTTTTTAAATTTAAATTTGTGCTTATCTAATATCGACTTTGTATATTGTGGTGTTGCTATATCCTTTCTCATGACTGTTCCTCCTCGAGAACCTTCTGCATAGCTTGCCTGAATTCATCCTGACTGATCTGAAACATTTTTAACCTTTTGTGAAGCTGTTTTCCATTACTGTATCCGAGCTTTAAATAAGTGCCTAGCTTTTCACGCCTGGAACGCGCCAGATTACCTCCGATAAGACCTGCATCGATCAAATCCTGCCATGAAATCAGTTCGGTTTCTTCATTAAAATAAACTTCACGGGCATCTTTCAACGCTTCTCTTATCGAATCATCTGCGGCATGTTCGATACCTACACCGCTTTTATTTGAGGCGATCGCTTCTTTTTTCGGAAGAAAAGCATGCTTGCACCCAGGAACCTGTTCACGGATGATCCTTCTGATGCGCTCACCAGGAAAATCAGGATCAGTAAAAACAATTACACCCCTACGATCCTGTGCAAGCCTTATTTTATCAATTGTAGAGGCACTTATTTCAGAACCGTTCGTTTCGATGGTATCTGCTTCAAGAGCCCTTTTTATTGCAATCGTGTCACTTTTTCCTTCAACCACGATAATTTCTTTAATTTTCATGAAAAACCTCCGAAAAATTTGAAACCTTTTTGTAACAAAACCGTCTAATTAGTAAAAGCAATTATTTACTCAGTATACCCTATCTTAATCCGATAGATAAAGGTTATAAATTCTATTAAGCGGGTAGAGTTTATGTAATACGTAAAATAGAAAAGGAGCCGACTCATCTTAGAGTCAACTCCATACATTTATCAATTATCAATCGATTATTTTAATACGCACTGTCTTTCTGCCCCAGCTAGTAGCTGCCGACTTACTGCTGAAGAAGACGTCGATTTTTTTACCATTGATTGCTCCGCCTGTATCTAGAGCCGTTGCGTAGCCGTAACCCTCAACCCATACCTTACTGCCGAGAGGTATGACGCTTGGGTCTACCGCAATGACTTTAGCATTCGGGTTTTCCTTCAGGTTGTACCCTGTTGCCGTAATTCCAGAGCACCCTGCACAATTCGCTGTATATGCAGTACTTGAAACATAGAATTCACGACCTGAAGGCTCTGATGATTTACTACGGGATACTGTTTGCGTCTGCACTTTTGTTCCAACCGCTACAACCTTATCCTTACTATCAGAGACTTTTTCTGTTTTCACAAGCTTTCTGGAAACTTCTTTTCCATTTTCCATGACAACTTCGTAATGTTTCTCGACTTTACCTTTTTTACCATCAGAAACGACTTTCTCTTTCCCTTTTGCAAGATCGCTATCCTTACGCTTAACGACAGCATAGTCAACTGATTCTTCCACTACATCGGTGACCTTTTCTACTCGAGTGACTTTAACCTGTGCTCCCTTTTTAACAAAGGCATCTTTTCCAGGTTCTACACGATCCATTTCATCCAGTTGGATCTTATTTTGTTTTAAAAGGTCAGCGACGGTAATCGAAGTGGTCCAAACATCTTTTTCTTTTCCACCATCGTTCAGTTTGACTTTGAAGGCCTTTTCAAGATTGACAGCCATGCCATCTGAGATGTTTGCATTCATGTCAGGTGTGAGTTTGTCATGTTCCCCGACTTCTATCTTTTCTGACTCTAGTAATTCTTTTACAGTATCTGCTGTCGTCCATACTTTTTTCTCTTCGCCATCAAGATTCAATTTAACTTGATTAGATTGGATCCATGTGATCTTCATCTGATCTTTGATTTTCGAATCCAGCCCTGGTTCAATTTTGTCATGTGCACCGACGGCTATATCATTTTCTTTCAATAACCCCTTAACGGTATCGGCATGAGTTTGCACCGTCTGATCCTTCCCGTCAATGGATATCGTTACCGTCTTTTTTGTCAGTTCATAAGCGCCGACACTGACGGCCGTCCCCAAAACAAGAAGTCCTGCAATTGATACCAGAAGCCACTTTCCCGTAAACATTCTGGTCAAAACAGTTTTCAGGTGAGTCATGTTCCGACCCCTCCTTCACGTATTCTAGTTTTCAACACCTGTTGCCCCGCTGTCAAACATTCCCTCCTTTCGCACTTGGTCCCCATTATGCAAGGGAAATCTCCAAAAAGAAAGAAAAACTGCTCGACATTTTTTGTTCAGTTGTCACTGAACTTTGTAGAATTTCGCGTGATCTCTTTTATTTTCTCAAACTTCGACATTACTCTTCAGCGACTGATGCCGAATAAGCGAAATGCGTTGTCGGAAGTTTTTTGCGCGAATTCTTCTACAGACATACCTTTTAAATCAGCAATTTGTTCTGCTATATATTTGACATAAGAAGATTCGTTACGCTTTCCTCTCAATGGATGCGGACTTAAAAACGGACAATCCGTTTCAATCAAAATGCGATCCATCGGAATTTCAACTGCCACTTCTTTCGGTTTTTTGGCATTCTTGAAAGTGACTGGTCCACCGAATGATATGTAAAAATTCATATCCAAACATCTTTTCGCGATTTCAAGGCTGCCACTGTAACAATGCATGATGCCTCCAACTTCTTCGGCATTTTCTTCTTCTAATATTCTTACAACATCCTCTGTCGCTTCTCTGTTATGGATGACAATCGGTAGATCCACTTTTTTAGCAAGTTGAATCTGCTTCCGGAATACATCCATCTGAATATCCTTCGGTGACTTATCCCAATGATAATCGAGGCCCATTTCACCAAGGGCGACTACTTTCGGATGAGAAGCCAATTCTTCAATCCACTTCAAATCTTCTTCTGTCATATCAATTGCATCTACCGGATGCCAACCGACCGCTGCATAGATGAAATCATAACCTTCTGCTAAATCCATGGCACCTTTGATCGTGTCTCGGTCAAAACCGACAACAACGATGTGGGATACACCTTCATCAAGCGCACGTTGAATGACTTCTTCTCGGTCCTCGTCGAACTGTACAGCATTCAGATGAGCGTGGGTATCAAATAACATAGTTCCAAACACCTACTAAAGATTGTAGTTTCTAATTCAGAACTCCTAGGCTCTGAAACACTTTCCTAGTTTATCACATTTATAAAAGGAATTGCTAAGTCAATTGCTTGTCATTCCGATTACATTTTTATTACAAAAGAAAATCGTTATAAAGAAGAAATCGAACATAAAAAAAGAAGAATGACCGTCAAGCCCCAACACCACTAAACATTCTAGGATTTACCTTCATTGAAAATGAGTGGTAAAAACAGAATTGAACATAATGTCCAATGGCCTTGATTTTGGTCATTCTTAATAAAATTATAGCTTTTTTACTTTATAATCGTTCCATTTGGAAGGGTTTGGTCGATTGTCGCAAGTTTAAGTCTGCCATCTTTGCTCCCTGCCAGGATCATTCCTTCAGACATTTCACCACGGAGTTTCACAGGTTTTAAGTTCGTGACACAAATCACTTTCATCCCGACCAGTTCTTCGGGCTGATAATATTGAGCAATGCCAGAAACGACCTGGCGTTTTTCATCACCTAAATCCAGCTGAAGCTTCAATAGTTTATCTGCTTTTTTGACTTTGCCTGCTTCTACAACTTCTGCAACCTTCAATTCAACCTTCATGAAATCATCAAATGTGATTTCGTCCTTGCTATTTTTATTCTCTTCTTCCGTATTTTCTTCAGGTTTCTCTTCGGTCGTCGCCGTCCCTGTCATTGATTCTTTGATGTAGGTCACTTCTTCTTCATTTTCAAGTCGAGGGAAGAGCGGCTGTCCTTTTTGGACTTTCGTTCCGCCTGGGATTTGCCCGAACTCTTTCAAGCTTTCCCAACCTGTCAAGAAATCGCCTTCGATCCCCAGCTGCTCCCATATCTTAGCAGGTGCCTTTGTCATGAATGGCTGGATCAAAATCGAAATATAGCGTAAGGATTCAGCTAAATGGGACATGACAGACGCAAGCTGATCTCTTTGGTCTTCATTCTTTGATAGAATCCACGGCTGCGTTTCATCAATATATTTGTTTGTACGACTGACTAGCTGCCAGATAGAAGACAAGGCCACTGAAAATTCCATATGGTCCATCGCAGTTTCTACTTTCTCAACCGTTGCATCGACGAGTTCCTCTAACGAATCATCAAAGGACGTAATCGTACCTTGATGAGCTGGAATTTCTCCATCAAAATATTTGCTGATCATCGCGACCGTACGATTCAATAGATTTCCCAAATCATTCGCAAGGTCATGGTTTACACGGTCAACGAAGCTTTCAGGAGTGAAAACCCCATCAGAACCGAACGGCACTTCCCGCAGTAGGTAATAACGCAGTGCATCAAGTCCGTAACGATCAATCAATGTCACAGGATCAACAACATTCCCTTTGGATTTCGACATCTTACCGTCTCTCATCAGCAGCCAACCATGTGCAAATACTTGTTTCGGCAATGGAAGATCCAACGCCATAAGGATAATAGGCCAGTAAATAGTATGGAAACGCGTAATCTCTTTTCCTACCAAATGAACATCAGCCGGCCAATATTTTTGATAACGTTCATCATTTTCAGAACCGTAACCGAGGGCGGTGATATAATTCGATAAAGCATCGATCCAAACGTATATGACATGCTTCGGGTTACCTGGAACCTTAACTCCCCAATCGAAGGAAGTTCGTGAAACTGCTAAATCCTCTAAACCAGGCTTAATGAAATTATTGACCATCTCATTTTTACGTGTTTCAGGTAAAATGAAATGCGGGTTTTCCTCATAAAACTTAAGAAGACGATCGGCGTATTTACTCATCTTGAAGAAATAGGATTCTTCTTTCACTTTTTGGACAGGACGGCCGCAATCCGGGCAATTCCCTTCTTCTAACTGTAGATCCGTAAAAAAGGATTCACAAGGTGTACAATACCATCCTTCATATTCATCCAGGTAAATATCCCCCTGATCCATCAGCTGCTGAAAAATCTTTTCGACAACATTCGTATGACGATCTTGAGTTGTTCTGATGAAATCATCGTAAGAAATATCAAGCTTATCCCATAGATCTTGAATCCCCTCTACGATTTCATCTACATAGTTGAGCGGGGCAACACCTTGTTCTTCTGCTTTATCCTGAATCTTTTGCCCGTGTTCATCTGTTCCAGTCAGATACATGACATCGTAACCACGTAAACGCTTATAACGTGCCATCGCATCCCCGGCAACAGTCGTATACGCATGGCCGATATGGAGCTTTCCACTCGGATAATAGATTGGTGTAGAGATATAAAAAGATTTGTTTTCCCCTGACATCTTGCAACCTCCTTGCACTTCCAAAAATTGTTTCAAATTAACAAAATAGGGGTATTAAAGGGTGAATACGTTCTTGCATGTACATTTCCCGATTCAATTCTATCATTAATCAAAGAGTTTTTCTTATCTTAGACATAAAATGACACAGAGATACGAAAACAATATATGTAAATACTACAGTATTCCTGTATTTCTTAAAAAATATACCTGAAGTACAGGGTTCATTCAAGTAGTTAAATATGAGATTTCGACACAAAATGTCGAATGATGACGAATAACTGTCGAAGTATAATACTTTTAGGTTATTAGTAATCAAAAATTTTTAGTATAATTTTCCTGGTAATGACTTCTTTATTTGGGAATCCCAAACAGTCGGCACTTCAATATAAGCGTCAACTCAATGTTTGTATCTAGTTTACAGAAATTGCAAATATTTTCATCAAAGAAAATGATTGACGTGTTTGGGAATCGCTGGTATTATTAGGGCATAATAGTTTTTGTCGAATAATGGCGATAAACATAGAATTAGGTCAAAAAACAGGAAAAACAAGAGAGGAGATTTATTATTATGAAATCTACAGGTATTGTTCGTAAGGTTGATGAATTAGGTCGTGTGGTGATTCCGATTGAACTTCGTCGTACACTTGGAATCGCAGAAAAGGATGCTCTTGAAATTTATGTTGACGATGACCGTATTGTTCTTAAAAAATACAAGCCTAACATGACTTGCCAGGTTACTGGAGAGGTATCTGATGACAACCTTTCAATTGCGGATGGAAGAATCATTCTAAGCCGTGAAGGTGCAGAGCAAATTATGAAAGAATTAGACGATTACGTTTCAAAAGCAAAATAATCGTATGACGAAAGGGTTGGTCCTCAATGGAGCCAACCCTTTTTTCATCTGTTTTTTTAAAAGTTATTGCCCGGTGGAAATATGGCGAGACTCCTGCAGGATAGCGAGCTAAGGCAAACCCCGTAGGCAAGGAACGGGTGAGAAGGCTTGCAGAGTGTCCTCGGTAAGCATGTATATTTCCACTTTATAAACACGACAGCCTATGTGATAACAGCTTTTTCATTGAACATGATACATTTGGTATACTTCACGTTTCGGCAAGCCGCGATCCACTGCTACTTGTTTAATAGCAGCTTTACTCGACATGTTCTCTTCATTTATATAATGATCGATGTGCTCGACGATCGAAAGCATCAACCACCACTGATCGGTTTCTTGGGCGATTTCCCCTGTGCCTTCTATTATTAAGCAAAATTCTCCTCTGATTTGTTCTTTCTCACTCCATTGCCGTAATTCCTCTAAATTACCACGGATGATCTCTTCATATTTCTTCGTCAATTCTCTATTTATTGAAACTTTACGATCCGCTCCAAACACTACTGCTAAGTCTTTTAGCGTTTCTTTTATCCTGTGAGGAGACTCATATAAAATGACTGTGTCCCGAACTGAGGCTAGATAGTCGAGTTCTTCTTTTCTAGTCTTCTTGTCCCGTGGAAGGAATCCGTAAAAATAAAAGTGATCAGTTGGAAGGCCGGAAGAAACAAGTGAAGGAAGGGCAGCATTAGCCCCAGGTAAAGGAATGACAGGAATCTGATTTTCTACACATTGCTTCACCAACTCATAACCAGGATCAGAAATGCCTGGCATTCCTGCATCACTGACCAATGCAATGGTATCACCGTTTTGCAGCTGACCAAGAAGTTTTTCTCCACTTTTCATCTTATTATGTTCATGATAGCTGACAAGAGGTGTAGGAATATCGAAATGATTACACAACTTTTTTGTTTGCCGAGTATCTTCACATGCGATCAAATCTGCCTCTTTCAGTTGTTGAATAGCCCGGAATGTCATATCTTCCAGATTTCCAATGGGGGTAGGTACGATTATAAGGGAACCTGGCCTTCCCTCTGCATGATAGCTATGTTGATTCCACATGATTTGATTGCTCCTTCGTGTAGATCAGACGCTTTTTCTCTTTTTTGTTCAGCTGCTTGATCTGATATTCTGCTTTAAGTGCCTCAGATTTCGTCAAGTGGTGTTCCAGATACACAAGTTCTACAGGGGTCCGCCCTCTTGTGTATTTTGCCCCTTTTCCTTGTTGATGAGTAATCAGCCGTTTATCGATATTATTCGTATATCCTGTATAGAGGGTGCCATCACAGCATTCTAAAATATAAACACAATACGGAGGGTCTTTACTCATATGCTTTTCTGACCTCCTCAGTATATTCATTCGCTTGATTGTAAACAGTCAATGGAGGAAGCAGTTTCAAATCAGGCTTGCCGCCCTTTGTCCCTTCAACAAGTACCATATTGGCATCCTTCCCTTGCTTTGGATAGACGAACTGCAAGCGTTTCGGTTCTACCTTGTACTGCCGCATCAAGAAAAGCAGATCCATCAATCGTTCCGGTCTATGGACAAACGCGGCTTTTCCACCATTGCGGAGATTTTTAGCCGCTACTCTTACGACATCTTCGAGCGAACAATAAATTTCATGCCGCGCAATCGCTACGTGCACATTTTCATTATGATCAACTGGATTTTTCGAATCAAAATAAGGCGGGTTACATGTAACGACATCAAACCCTTGATCAGATTTCTTTTCATATTTCAGGATATTTTCATGTTCAATTTGAATACGTCCTTCAAGATTGTTAAGTTTTACGCTTCGTTCCGCCATACTAACAAGCTTTTCTTGGATTTCCACCCCGATGATCGATCCTTTCGTGCGTCTTGATAGAACCAGTGGCACAGCACCAGTTCCTGTACATAAGTCTAACAGTTTCCCTTTTTGAATAGGGACATATACGAAATTTGCCAACAAGACGGCATCTAATGAAAAGGTGAACACCGAGGGGCTTTGTATTATTTTCAACTGATCTTGAACGATATAATCCACCCGCTCATCATCAAACAGCTCTACCTGCATCATCCATATATCCTTTCAGAACTTTTCAATTTGTTTTATTCTCAATTATGTAGGTTTTGATTATTTGTTTACGAAATCCACTTCCTGTTCACGGGCAACCGAAAAGCTGAACGACCCGATTAGTCACGAATGTCGCTGGAAAACTGACGAGGAGGCTCGAACCAAACAAAGTTCGGTTCTGCGTGGGCTCACAAATAAGAAGTCCATCAATGTGTCGACCGCCGCAGGAGTTTGAAGTGTATCCGAGTGACTGGTCGCTGAGCGAGACATTACTTCTAAGCATTGCCCCTCGCTCATACCTCGCTGTGGGGTCTCGCCTGGCTCGCTTTTCCGCTGGAGTATCGCGAATTTCGCTTTTAAAAAACTCCAATAGAGTTCTTTATAGTAACAAAAGAGGCTGAACTACGAAAATCACAGCTCAGCCTCTACCAAATCAATCAGAGGAATCATCATCTATTTCTTGTTGAGAAAAGACAGACAGAACAGGCAATCCCCTTCCGTCCGTATACTTCCGTAGTGAAGGTTACATATATGGAATCCTTCTTGATACAAACGTGCCAATGTATCAAATCCTTCACCGATATCAGGAACATGCTTTTGCGAATCGTTTTTTTTCGAAGAAGCTTGTCCTCCGACGGGCTGCTTTTCCCTTTCCAAACGGCTTCTCAAGTTACGATTCTCAATTTCCAAATGATGATTTTCTTCTAATAGAGTAGCCAATTGGTTTTTCAGATCTCCCAATTGCTTGTATAAACTTCCGATTTGCTCTTCCATTTCACTTACTCTTGAGAAGATTTCTTTTTTATCCACGGCTTCACCCCGTTACTCTGTAGCTTGTGAAACGGAGCCTTCCTTTATAAGCTCATCGAGGGTGTATTCAATCACACGTTCACGTTCGTAAAGGTCCACTTGCACTAAACGCTCTAAAATGTTCAGACCGACTACTTTTCCGTTTCCATGCGCTGTGTGAATTTCTTCTCCAATGTCGGGAAGCTCCTTTTTTGCGGTTTCATAATCATCGTTTTCATATTTCAAACAACACATCAGTCTACCGCATAATCCAGATATTTTTGCTGGATTCAATGATAGGTTTTGATCTTTGGCCATCTTAATCGATACGGGTTCAAAGTCTCCTAAAAAGGTTGAACAGCAAAGCAGCCGTCCACATGGCCCTATCCCGCCAAGCATTTTTGCTTCATCCCGGACACCGATCTGCCGCAGCTCGATACGCGTCCGGAAAATGGATGCCAAGTCTTTCACCAATTCACGGAAATCGACCCGGCCGTCTGCTGTGAAATAAAAGATGACTTTGTTCCGATCGAATGTATATTCCACATCGACAAGCTTCATATCAAGCTCATGCTCATCGATCTTCTTCACACATACATCAAACGCTTCTTTTGCAGCGTCTTTGTTCTCTTGAACTGAAATTTGATCCTTCGTATTCGCGATTCGTACGACTTTCTTCAAGGGAAGAACAACATCGTTTTCATCCACTTGCTTTCTCGCAAGGACTGTCTTTCCGTATTCAATGCCTCTAGCGGTTTCGACAATGACGAATGTATTGACATCTATATCAAGGTCACCTGGATCAAAATAATATATTTTACCCGCTTTCTTAAAACGGACACCAATTACCTCATACACTAGGTTTATCCCTCCTGCAATCTAAGCACTAATTGCTCCATCAACAACTGAAGATTCATATTTGCGTTCAAACGTCGCTTAGCCTCAAGAATATGCAGCATTTGATTCCGCACACGGCTTTGAGAGCTTTGTAGCGCTTGGACGGATAATATATTTTGATGATCGCTGTAAACGATCGAATGTTCTTCTTCCAATTGCGTAAGAAAAACATCTTTATACCAAATCAACAACAAATCCAAGCCAATTTCGACCTGTTGTTTTTCTTTGAAGTGTGGATTCCAATATTCGTGAAGAGCGAGAAGTGCACGTTGGGGTCTCTCAAAAAGCTCTTCTCCTAATTTTAACACGTTCTTTCTTGCTATTACAAACCACTCATCGTTCAGGTATTCTTCCGCTTCTGCCTGATCGTTCGTCAGTGCTGCGGCAGTACGTGCAAGCTGGTTGGAATAATCTTTCTCAGTGAGTGCCTCAATCAATTCATTCTGTGATTGCGGGGCAAAGGTTAAAATCTGGCATCTGGAACGAATGGTGTCAAGAAGCTGTTGTGGGTTCTCTGTCAATAATATGGCGATCGTTTCTTGGCCAGGTTCTTCTAAAAATTTCAACAAGCTGTTTGCTGCTTGATTCGTCATTCGTTCCGCATGTTCAAGAATATAAGCTTTTGATTTGGATTCCAGCCCTAAATAAGAAAATTCTTTCTGGAGCTGCCGGATTTGTTCGATTTTGATCGATTGCCCATCAGGCTTGACAAGGTGAACATCCGGATGATTTCCTGAATCGATTCGTTTACAATCCGGACATTCACCACAGGGTTCACTATCCTTTCTTACTCGACAAAAGTAAGCTTTCGTTAAATGGAGCGAAATTTTCTTTTTCCCCGTTCCTTTATTACCTTTGAACAAATAAGCATGTGCAAGCCGTTCTTTTTTTAGGCTGTTGGTCAGTAGTTTTACGACATAAGGTTGTCTTTGTGCGAGTGTATTCCATTCCATTACAATCGACTCTTTTCTACGTATACAAATTCACGAGCAAACCTTTGATTTCACCAATCCGGCTAAGGATATCAATCGATTTGCCTTCACGGGAAACGAGCTCATCTGTAAGCGTCATCAACTCTTCATCGATTTGTTCTATTAAGTGCATCGTTTCTAAATTACCGTGTCCATTCCAGCTTCTCGATTTCTTCAGATTCATGCCGAATTCAACCGTTTCTTTCACAAATCTTTTCACAAGCTGTTTATACTCTCGAAGGTCACTTAATGTATGTGATTTCAACAATCGTTGACCCTGTCGATCTATTTTACTTAGTAATTGTGTCAATTGTTCACTTTGGAGTTTCTGCTGTTGAGCCTGTACCACTGATTCGAAATTCCCTGACTTGACGTGGGGCTTAACACCATCCTGAAGGCGTTGTTCCACAGTCGTACGAAGCTCTTGTCCTACTTTCATAACTGATGCCTCCTAATATTGCATGAACTGTTCAATAGGGAGGACGAATACTGTAGCCCCACCGACTTCTACTTCAACAGGATAAGGTACATAAGAATCTGCATTACCACCCATAGGTGAAACAGGTGCTACAAGTTGGTCCCTGCTCTGACAATTTTCCTTGATGATATCAAGCACACGCTGGACATGCTGATCCTCGACACCAATCATGAAAGTCGTGTTTCCAGACTTGAGAAATCCACCTGTACTTGCTAATTTTGTAGCACGAAAATTACTCTTCACAAGTGCATCAGATAGTCGATTGCTATCTTTATCCTGAACCACCGCCACCACAAGCTTCATAAGCGAGAGCTCCTTTCAACGATTTACCTTTATGTTAATACTATTCTCTCTATAATCTATTTTCCTTTATTAAATCCGTGTTGAATGTATCTGAAAAATGTTAAGTAAAAACAATTAAAAAGAAAAGGTTCTTTATATTATTATAACAGTTACACCCTAAATTATCTCACCAAGTTTCCTCTCGATGACCGCAAGCACATCCTGATAGACTTTTTCGATCGGCTGCTCGGCATTTACGACGACCATACGATCTGGAAACATGCTCAGGACACGCTTATAACCTTCCTGCACCTTTTTATGAAACTCCATTTTCTCTAGATCGAGCCGATTCTTTTCCCGTTGTTCATTGTCTTCAATCCGACTTAATCCAACTTCAGGAGATAGATCAAAATACACTGTTAAATCCGGCATACGGTCCTCTGTCGCAAAACGGTTGATTGAATAGACTTCTTCAATTCCAAGACCTCGTGCATACCCTTGATACGCAAGGCTACTGTCAATGAATCGATCGCAAAGAACCAGCTTTCCTTTCTCTATGGCCGGGATGACTTTCTCGACAAGATGCTGTCTTCTTGCAGCTGCATAAAGCAACGCTTCTGTCCGACCATCCATCTTTGTGTTTTCCGGATTCAAGATCACCGACCGGATTTGTTCAGCAATGTCGATCCCTCCCGGTTCACGAGTACAAAGCACTTGCATCCGTTTTGAGACTTCCTGCTCGATTTGTTTAATGATGGTTGTTTTTCCGGCACCCTCCGGACCTTCAAATGTAATAAATAATCCGTTTTGCATGCTGTTACCTCCGAATTTCCTGATGTGTTTCGACTACACGTATAGCTTTAAGGTCCGTCCCTTGAAATCTGGCACCTTTTTGAAAAAGGAAATGACAATACTTAACATGGGATTCCGTTATCTTCTCACCTTTCATAATGATCGGAATACCAGGTGGATAAGGTACGATCGTTTCTGCGCTTATCTCATCCACAGTCTCTTCTAGTGGAAGTCTCCTCGTTTTTGAAGCTTTTAGTTCCTTATCTGTCAACGTCAATTCCGTAATGGAAGGAAATCGATCAACTTGCACGATTTCACGCTCGACCGTTTCATAACGACTTAGTATCTTTTCAATTAAAGAGGCAAGCTCCTCGACTCGCTCAAGTGGTGCAAGCGGAAAAATGAAAAGGACATTGTAAGGATCAGCAAGCTCGGAATAAATTCCCGCCTCTTCAAAAACAGCTTGCATTTCAAATCCAGATAAGGATGTCTTAGACTGGATAATCAATTTAAGCGGGTCAAACCAATCTGATGCGTTTGTTTGCTGGATAACTTTGATTTGCGGGATGCCGTTGAGCCGTTTCTTTAATGTTTCGATACGCTCTAAAATGCGCTTGATATCTTGTTCTTCCAAACTTTCGATATATGAGCGCGCATAATCCAATGAGGCCATCAAGACGTAAGAAGGACTGCTTGACTGTAAAATTTGCAAGTTCTCTTCCAAAAGTGCAACGTCAATACGTTCTGACTTGACATGTAATAACGAAGCCATCGTCATCGCTGGCAGAGTCTTATGTGCGGATTGGACAACGATATCAGCGCACATCGAAAGTGATGAAGGCGGGAAAGGGGATCCTATTGAAAAATGTGCCCCATGCGCCTCATCTATAAGAACAGGGACATTCCTCTTATGTACAAATGAAATAATCTCATTCAAATCCTTCGTCATCCCGTAATAATTAGGATTCGTGAGAATGACTGCATCAAAATTTTGATCGTGCAAAAAAGCCTCTTTTACCTGGTCCAATGTAATTCCAGTAGCAACGCCAGTCTCGCGGTCTATTTCAGGAGATAACATCACCGGTCTTGCACCAGCTAACTGGACCCCGTTCATGACTGACTTATGACAGTTCCGCTGCACAAGCACCCTTGCATCAGGTTTACATGTAGTCAGAATCATTGCCAGATTGCCAACGGTTGTCCCATTGATGAGAAAATAACTTTTATCGGCTCCATAAAAGGTGGCAGTCAATGCCTGTGCCTCTTTAATTACCTCGGTCGCATCATGGAGATCATCCAATCCTTTCAGTTCAGTTGCATCAAGCGAAAGAAGATTATGAGCCCAATCCTCACTCGGCATCAACTTTCCGAATTTATGACCTGGCACATGAAAGGAAAATTCAGCTTGTTCAAAATGCTCCCGTAATTTATCAATTAATGGTGTGTGTAAATGTCTCAAACTTCATCCATCCGATTCTATGAAGTATTCCTCTCCTCATTTTAGCAGATATGGCAGGGCATTTGCGAGGTCAATCCTAAAGGACAGCCAAAACATTGTCACCATGGGCTCTTTAAACACAAAATAAAAAACAGGCGTCCATACACCTGCTTTAACACGATACTTGATTAATTTTTCTCAGCTTTTCTATAAAATATTGATATTCTTCATCATCTGTGTCGGTAACAACCATTCTCTGTTCGCATTCTGAGCATAAAAAGTGTTGGAAAATATAGATTCCCTCGTTGTTTTTCTCTTCACAAACCATACATATATCCATGGATCGCTGTTTTTTTGCGGTTTCCATTTCTCCCACCTCCATCACCCATTGTTGCCACAAACAATTAAAAATATACAAAACTGATTCAATTTTTTGAAAAATCAGTTGCTATCGTAAATGTATGATGATCAATCAGAAATTGTGTATGTCTCCCTAAAACTAAAGCTGTTTATTTCGAAATTTGATTGTACTAAAAATAGTGGAAGGTTTTTGCCAAGCAAAAACCATCTTTTAAATATTTTTGTTTTCGGTTTAAGATGAATGATTGATCTCAGTGATTATCCGTTTCATAGACCTTTTGCACACCAATTCCCCATTCCTTCGGTTTGTCGGTATGAAAAGTCCCCTTACTGTACGTCAAATTAGGCTTTCTACGCTTTGACGGTACGAATAAGCCTCTTACTGTACGTCAAATCAGGCTTTCTACGCTTTGACGGTACAAGTAACGTTAAAAGCCCCCATATTTTGTATAACCAGCCACACTTGAATCACTTTAAAGTATCTCAACCCCTTTCCTGAGTACATCAAATCCGGTTTATCCCTTTTCATGTATTCAGAACGGCTATATGAGTACATCATACTGGCTTTTTTGTACTTTCATGTACTCAATATCTTCTCTGAGTTCTACATTTCTTCCTTAAACACAAAAAAGAGCAGTCTCTCGACTACTCTTGTGCTTGCCCGGCGACGTCCTACTCTCACAGGGGGAAGCCCCCAATTACCATTGGCGCGCGAGCTTCACTTCCGTGTTCGGCCTTCGGCCTGCGATGAACGGCGGATCTCTTCGTCATCGGCACTCGCTCCGGTCCTCGCGTATATCATACGCTCCGGGCGTCCCTCCCTGGTTTCCTCGATCTCCTTGTTCCTCACAACCCTCAGCTTCTTCGAAGGATTGCCCTTCCGGGCATCTTTTTTCAAACACAAAAAAGAACAGCTTTGCAGCTGCTCTCTTAGTTGCCCGGCGACGTCCTACTCTCACAGGGGGAAGCCCCCAATTACCATTGGCGCTGAAGAGCTTAACTTCCGTGTTCGGCATGGGAACGGGTGTGACCTCTTCGCCATCGTCACCAGACTATC
>NZ_JBQQCL010000028.1:0-34345 GCF_052246725.1 Pseudalkalibacillus sp. R45
AATCGATAGTCTGGTGACGATGGCGAAGAGGTCACACCCGTTCCCATGCCGAACACGGAAGTTAAGCTCTTCAGCGCCAATGGTAATTGGGGGCTTCCCCCTGTGAGAGTAGGACGTCGCCGGGCAAGCACAAGAGTAGTCGAGAGACTGCTCTTTTTTTGTATTTTGAGAAAGAAATGAAAACTCAAGAAGGTACTGAGTACATGAAAAGGGGAAAAACCGGATATGATGTACTCAGAAAGCTGTTCTGAATACATGAAAAGGGAGAAAATCGGATATGATGTACTCAGAAAGCTGTTCTGAGTACATGAAAAGGAGAAAAACCGGATTTGATGTATTCAAGAAGGAGGTTTACACAGTTATTCGTACCGTCAAAGCACAGAAATCGTAATTTGACGTACAGCAAGAGATCTTTTTGTACCGTCAAAAAGCTAAAATCAAAAATATACGTACTTTACCCCTTTTTTGCTTAACAAATCTTTCACCTATAAATGCCCTCAATCTTCCTCCCTTTTCTTATCCAAATACTCCATCAACAGTTTTGGTACTTTTACACGTGAGTTCGAAAGAAACCTTGATATGAAAGGAAAATCATTACTGGAGTAGGTGTGGAACAAGTCACCCCACCATTCTGTTTCATATCGGCAGATCATGCTCAAGTTATAAAGTAATAAGTAATGGACCATAACCTCATGTAAAGGTTTAAAGCCTTCCCTTTTAGTAGGAATGAAGTAATTCCCCTCTACACTCTTTTTGATCAAAGGATTCTCAATACCTTTTTCTCCAATTTCAATGACAAACATAGACCCTGAATAATTCACCTCGGATTCAGTTGCAAATTGCTGTTTAAGGAACTGGTTGAACCGGGTATTTGTCATATGTAATGGATCCAATATTTTGTCGGGAATCGACATTGATCCGCAAGAAGAGATAGAAACCTGCAGCAACTGAGAGGACCCATTGATTTGTCGAAACAAGTCATCCATCTCAGGAACGTGGCTAAGAAGTTCCTGCATCTGAAACTTGTCCCCTTCAATTGTCTCCAATTGGAATAGTTGTTCTGAAAAATAAGGGAACAATCCATTCCTTTGTACTTTGATCTCATCCTGTAAAAATAAATAATTTTGTTTTTTCCTTTTTCGAGTCGTGACCCCATGTGCCAATAATGCCGTTGATTCGGGGTAGTAAGGATCGACTGTCAGCAGACAGCATTTGATCAATTGTACCATCCCATAATATAAAAGGACCGGCTGGAGTTCCATCGGTGAACTTTTACATAAATCGAAATATCGCTTCCCATGTGTTAGGTAATAAATAAAGCTATAACAGTTACGGTAACTCAGTTCATCGCTCGACAATTTTGAAGATGAACGTTGATAGCATCCCTTCAGATATCGCTGTGTGGATGAGGCACTTAGAAACTGATCGTAGCTTTTCCATTCATCCATTGACATCTCCATGAGTTCACATCCATATAGCGCAAATT
Organism: Pseudalkalibacillus sp. R45; assembly: GCF_052246725.1. NCBI lineage: Bacteria > Bacillati > Bacillota > Bacilli > Caryophanales > Fictibacillaceae > Pseudalkalibacillus > Pseudalkalibacillus sp. R45. The sequence continues at coordinate 1,487 of NZ_JBQQCL010000028.1, forward strand.
TTGAGAAAAGTCGAACTTATTACTACATTCTTGACAGTAGTTTACCCCATTGTTAATCTACAAATAATATTTTAAACGATAAAAGGAGAGTGGGACTTATGTGGGAAGAAAAATTTGCACGAGAAGGACTAACGTTTGATGATGTTTTGCTTGTTCCTGCTAAATCATCTGTACTTCCTAGGGATGTTTCAGTAAAAACACAGCTATCTGAAAACGTCAAATTGAACGTACCGATCATCAGTGCAGGGATGGATACAGTGACGGAATCGAAAATGGCGATTGCGATGGCACGTCAAGGTGGACTTGGAATCATCCATAAAAACATGTCGATTGAAGAACAGGCGGAACATGTGGATCGTGTCAAACGTTCAGAATCTGGTGTCATCACCAATCCATTTTATCTCACTCCAGAACGTCAAGTGTTTGATGCAGAGCACCTGATGGGGAAATACCGTATTTCCGGTGTTCCGATCGTGGATGAAAATCGCAAGCTCGTCGGGATCATTACCAATCGTGACATGCGTTTCATCCAGGACTATTCCATTAAAATCAGTGATGTAATGACCCATGAGAACCTCGTCACAGCTTCTGTTGGAACGACATTGAAGGAAGCAGAGGAAATCCTTCAAGAGCACCGTATCGAAAAGCTCCCACTCGTTGATGAAAACGGTGTGTTGAAGGGTCTCATCACCATCAAGGATATTGAAAAAGTGATTGAATTCCCGAATTCCGCAAAAGATCAGCATGGAAGGCTGTTAGCCGGAGCTGCAGTCGGTGTGACAGCAGATGCGATGATGCGTGTAAAAAAGCTTGTAGAAGCTGGAGTCGATGCACTTGTCATTGATACTGCACATGGTCATTCCGAAGGTGTATTGCAAAAAGTGAAGGAAATTAAAGACGCTTATCCTGAGGTTACCATCATAGCAGGGAACGTTGCGACGGCTGAAGGTACTCGTGACTTGATTGAAGCTGGAGTTGATGTCGTGAAAGTCGGAATTGGACCAGGATCGATCTGTACAACCCGGGTCGTTGCAGGAGTGGGTGTCCCTCAGGTCACAGCCGTATATGAATGTGCGACAGAAGCAAGGAAACATGGTGTTCCAATTATTGCCGACGGCGGAATCAAATTCTCAGGTGACCTTGTCAAAGCACTTGCGGCGGGCGGACATGCAGTCATGCTGGGAAGCTTGCTTGCAGGAGTCGATGAAAGTCCAGGTGAGCGGGAAATCTATCAAGGACGTCAGTTCAAGGTTTACCGAGGTATGGGCTCGATTGGCGCGATGGAGCGAGGAAGCCGTGACCGTTATTTCCAAGAAAATAACCAAAAGCTTGTACCAGAAGGAATTGAAGGACGGGTCCCTTATAAAGGACCGCTGGCGGATTCAATCCACCAGCTTGTCGGCGGGCTACGTTCAGGTATGGGATACTGCGGCACACCTTCAATTGACGAACTTCGAGAAAATGCGATGTTTACTCGCATTACAAATGCTGGACTTCGAGAAAGTCATCCACATGATGTGCAAATTACGAAAGAAGCACCAAACTATTCTGTCTAACGAACCAGCATGACGTTAGTCACACAATTGTTATAAAAGATACGATGAATTTACTATTTTCGATTTTTTTCAGACAGTGGGTCTTCCACTGTCTATTTTTTTAGATTTTGTTATGGTACAATAACCTTTGTTGTATTTAGGGTTGGAGGTGCAAAAAGGTTGGTAAACCGAATGAAACGAACAGTCATCATCACGTTAGCCATATTACTTGTAGTCACTGGAGTCGTTACATCAAATGCAAATACAGGGTATGCTGCTCCGGACTTGCAAATGGAGGCTGAATCTGCCATTCTGCTTGATGCGGAAACAGGAAAGATTTTGTTTGAAAAGAACGCAGATCTAATGCTGCCACCAGCAAGCATGACGAAAATGATGACGGAATACTTAGTTTTAGAAGCAATTGAAAATGGAGAAATTAGCTGGGATACGCCCGTTAAAATAAGTGATCGTGCACATAAAGTTTCTCAAGATTCAAGTTTGTCGAATGTTTGGCTCCGTAAAGATGCAGATCCAGATTACACAATCAAAGAACTATTCGAAGCTGCTGCCATTTATTCTGCAAACGGGGCTACAATGGCGATTGCAGAAACGATTGCAGGATCTGAAGCGAACTTCGTCGACATGATGAATGATAAGGCGAAAGAACTTGGTTTGGAAAAATATGAATTCGTCAACAGTACCGGACTGAATAACAGTGACCTGAAGGGTGAACACCCGAAAGGCGATGCTGATGCTATGAATATGATGTCAGCTCGTGACACGGCGAAATTAGCATATCATCTGTTGCAAGACTATCCTGAAGTTCTTGATACGGCGAAAATACCTGAAAAAACTTTCCGTGAGGGTACAGATGATGCGAACCGTATGATCAACTGGAACTGGATGATTCCAGGTAATCCTCAAGGATACGGACTTGCCTATCAAGGGATTGATGGCTTGAAGACTGGTTCCACTGAACTTGCAGGTTACTCTTTTACAGGAACTGCGCAAAGAAATGGAATGCGTCTGATTTCAGTTGTCATGAAAGCTGATTCATATAATTCAAGATTTGAAGAGACCAAAAAGCTTTTGGATTACGGGTTCAACAATTTTCAAAAACAAGAACTTGTAAAAGCGAATTATGAAGTGGAAGATAAGGCGACTTTACCTGTCACAAAAGGGAAAGAAAAAGAAGTGGAAGTCAAGGCGACGGACGCTCTATCAGCTGTGATCGCCAATGGTGATGAAGAGAAATATAAACCAAAGGCAACATGGGATAAAAAAGCATTGAATAAAAAGGGACAATTGACTGCACCTATTAAAAAAGGGGACCAAGTCGGGACGTTGTCACTCACTTATTCCGGGAAAGATGACTATGGCTACATAAATGAAACTGCTAAGAAAAAAGCAAGTGTTCCGATTGTTGCCCAAGCAGATGTCGAAAAAGCAAACTGGTTCGTGCTGATGATGCGCGGTATCGGTGGATTTTTCGGTGACATCTGGTCAAATGTCGTCGATGGGATCAAAGGACTGTTTTAAACGAAATGCATAAAAAGAGGCTGACTCTAACGGGTCAGTTCTTTTTCTATAACCTTTTCATGATCATAAGATTTTCTTTAACAGTGAAATACGAAAAAATCAACAAATATGAATAAGTGTCTATCATAAACAAACATTACCAATAGATTAAGTAAGTATAAACGTAGTGTCTTTATAGGCATGAGTGTTGAAAAGTGATACAATAGTGTAGGATTTAAGAATCAATGAAATACACCTAAATTACACCTACTGATAGGGGGAATTATACATGGTACAAACAGGTACTGATCGTGTAAAACGTGGAATGGCAGAAATGCAAAAAGGCGGCGTCATCATGGACGTTGTCAATGCAGAGCAAGCGAAAATCGCTGAAGAAGCAGGTGCTGTTGCTGTAATGGCGCTTGAACGTGTTCCTGCAGATATTCGTGCAGCTGGCGGAGTGGCGCGTATGGCAGATCCAACAATCGTTGAGGAAGTCATCAATGCGGTTTCGATCCCGGTAATGGCGAAAGCACGTATCGGACATATTGTCGAAGCGCGTGTACTCGAGGCACTTGGTGCTGACTATATTGATGAGAGTGAAGTTTTGACTCCTGCAGATGAAGTTTTCCACTTGAACAAGCGTGACTTCACTGTACCATTCGTATGTGGTGCACGTGACCTTGGCGAAGCAACTCGTCGTATCGGTGAAGGTGCTTCTATGCTTCGTACGAAAGGTGAGCCAGGAACAGGTAATATTGTCGAAGCTGTTCGTCATATGCGTCTGATCCAATCACAAGTCAAGAAAGTGGTCGGTATGAGTGAGGACGAGCTTATGACAGAAGCGAAAAACCTTGGTGCTCCATATGAAATTCTCCTTCAAATCAAAAAAGAGGGAAGACTTCCAGTCGTCAACTTCGCTGCAGGCGGTGTCGCATCTCCAGCAGACGCAGCATTGATGATGGAACTTGGAGCAGATGGCGTATTCGTAGGCTCTGGAATTTTCAAGTCTGATAACCCTGAGAAGTTCGCTCGTGCTATTGTCGAAGCGACAACTCATTATCAAGATTATGATTTAATCGCTAAATTGTCTAAAGGTCTTGGAACAGCTATGAAAGGTGTCGAGATTTCTTCTCTACAACCATCAGAGCGTATGCAAGACCGTGGTTGGTAAGAAGCGTAAAGGAGACAGCATAGAATGGTCACAGTTGGTATTCTTGCCCTTCAAGGAGCAGTCCGTGAACATGCTCGATCACTTGAAGAGAGTGGGGCAAACGTTAAAATTGTCAAACGTGTAGAGGATCTTAATGAGATCGACGGGCTTGTCGTACCTGGTGGAGAAAGTACAACGATGCGTCGATTGATCGATAAATATGAAATGTTCAAGCCTTTACAGGATTTCGCTAAATCTGGCAAACCGGTTTTCGGGACTTGTGCAGGATTGATTTTGATGGCAAAGGATATCATCGGTCAAGAGCATGGTCATCTTGAAGTGATGGACATGCGTGTTCACCGTAACGGATTCGGCCGTCAACGTGAAAGCTTTGAAGTACCTTTGACAATCAAAGGGCTTAAAGGAGAAGAAGACTATATCGGCGTCTTCATCCGCGCTCCTTATATCGAATCTGTTGGGCCGGAAGTTGAAGTATTGGCAACTTTCCAGGATAAAATTGTTGCTGCTCGCCAGGGACGTTTTCTATCCTGTGCGTTCCATCCGGAATTGACAGATGATCACAGAATGCACGGCTATTTTGTCGAAATGATAGAAGAGTTGAAGAAAACAGTTGCATAACATTTTGAAATAGTGTAAATTACTACTAACACATTTTCAGATCGAATGTTGACAGGAACTAGTAGCATGAATTCTTTGTAAAGAGAGCCGATGGTTGGTGCAAATCGGTCAAAGAAACTTGTGAATCCATCCTTGAGTAAAATGCGGAACGGGTGAGAAACCTCAGTATGTATTTTCGGTTCGTAACCGTTACATTACTTGAGTGGTACCATCTTTGTGGTGGTACAACTAGGGTGGCAACGCGGGTTAGCTCTCGTCCCTATCCATGTGTGTGATATATACATTCATGGTGGGACGGGAGTTTTTCTATTCTAGACGGGTGATAAACTTCGCATTTCGTCGTTACTTGGTTTTAGAGGTCCTCACCGTATTAACAACATACGCCTCCGGTCCTTAAAACCGCGTGCCTCGAACTACTCGTTTCTAACCCGTCTAGTTAAGCGGGTGATAACTTCGCATTTCGTCGTTTCTAGTAGATGGGTGATAAACTTCGATTTTAGTGGTACAACAACATTGACAATTATTATAAAAGGAGGAATACATGATGTTGGATTTGAAATTTGTTCGTGATAATTTTGATGAGGTAAAAGAAAAGCTTTCTACTCGTGGAGAAGATATTTCTGGACTTGATCAGTTTCAAGAGCTAGATGAAAAACGACGCGAGTTAATCAACAAAACGGAACAACTCAAAAGTGAGCGTAACAATGTATCTAAAATGGTCGCTGAATTTAAACGTGAAAAAAAGGATGCTGATCAGCTGATTAAAGAAATGCGTGAAGTCGGAGAAAAGATTAAAGCGTTTGATGAGGAACTCCGTCAGGTTGAAGAAAAACTTCAGAGTATCATGCTTACTCTACCGAACATCCCTCATGAATCTGCTCCAATCGGGGAAGATGAAGAGGATAATGTCGTTGACCGTGATTGGGGCGAGATCAGGAAGTTTGATTTTGAACCAAAACCTCACTGGGACGTTGCAGTTGATTTAGACATCGTGGACTTTGAAAGAGCAGCGAAAGTAACAGGCAGCCGTTTTGCTTTTTATAAGGGTCTTGGTGCTCGCCTTGAGCGCGCGCTGATCAATTTCATGATGGACTTGCATGAAGATCAGCACGGTTACACGGAATTGTTACCACCATACCTCGTCAATCGCGACAGCATGACTGGTACTGGTCAACTACCGAAATTTGAAGAGGATGCATTCAAAATCCGTGAAGAGGATTATTTCTTGATTCCGACTGCGGAAGTACCAGTGACAAATTTACACCGAGATGAGATTTTGTCTTTAAAAGACCTTCCAAAAGCGTATGTAGCTTTCAGTGCATGTTTCCGTTCAGAGGCGGGGTCTGCAGGACGTGATACACGAGGGCTCATCCGTCACCACCAATTCAATAAGGTTGAGCTTGTACACTTTGTGAAGCCTGAGAATTCTTATGAGCAGCTTGAAACGCTGACAGGTCACGCTGAAAAAGTGTTGCAGCTCTTGAAGCTTCCATACCGTGTGATGAGCATGTGCACAGGAGATCTAGGCTTTACGGCAGCGAAAAAGTACGATATCGAAGTTTGGATTCCAAGCTATGAAACCTATCGTGAAATTTCTTCTTGCAGTAATTTCGAAGATTTCCAAGCACGTCGTGCAAACATCCGTTTCCGACGTGAACCGAAGGCGAAACCAGAGTATGTGCATACATTGAATGGATCTGGACTAGCAATTGGACGTACTGTTGCTGCGATTTTAGAGAACTATCAGCAAGAAGATGGATCTGTCGAAATTCCGGAAGTCCTGCGTCCATATATGAGGAATAAGGCAGTCATATCTAAGTAAAGGACAACAAGAAAACCAAGGAGTTTCACCTCGTTTTCAAATGTCTGCTATCTCTTGCGGCAGGCATCATTTTTAAAATTAGAGGACAAATATTCCGCTATTGGTGCAAAATTGAGGGAGTTTTAAAAATTAGAGGACATCTGTTCCGCTATTTGACTATAACGGACCCTTATGAGCTTGATTTCTGTTAAATAAGGGATCTGGTGTCCTCTAATTCTTCCTTACCTGAGCTTTTTGACCAAATAAGGTCTCCTGTGTCCGCTAATTTTTTTAAATTCTTTCCTTTCACTTGTATTCAAAAAAAAATGTCGAATTTATAGTTGACGAATCGATTTTTCCGATGATATAATGGTTTTTGTCAGTGCGGAGGTATACCCAAGTCTGGCTGAAGGGAGCGGTCTTGAAAACCGCCAGGGGTGTAACAGCCCGCGGGGGTTCGAATCCCTCTACCTCCTCCATTTATTTAAAAATCACAGCGCATATTACAACGGAGATTGTATGTGAATTTTGAAATTCGTTACTTGAATGGGTAACGAATTTTTTTATGGTTAAAAGGAAAAGTTAAACAACTCAGGTGCTTTTTAGCATAATAGCTTCCGCATATGAAGGTTCTATACGACTATTTCGCTTCAGTTAAGCTTAGTCAGAAATCAACAGTATGATTTAACAACGCCAGCACAATAAAAAACAGCGCTGAAATCAGTTCAGCGCTGTTTCAAAGTTTTATGCGTGGACAGGCTTGTTCGCCTTCAATTTATGCATGAACTCAATGAACTCTGGAATGTCCATTTGCTGGGCAGAGTCCGATAGAGCGACTGCAGGATCCGGGTGAACTTCGGCCATGATCCCGTCCGTACCGATTGCAAGTGCCGCCTGGGCTGCAGGAAGTAACAAGTCTTTCCGACCTGTCGAGTGTGTAACGTCCACCATGACAGGCAGATGTGTCTCCTTCTTCAAAATCGGGACAGCAGAGATATCAAGTGTATTCCTTGTTGCTCGTTCGTACGTTCTGATGCCTCTTTCACAAAGGATGACATTTTCGTTCCCTTTGGAAATGATGTATTCTGCTGCGTACATGAATTCTTCAATCGTTGCGGACATGCCGCGTTTCAAAAGTACTGGTTTGTCGACTGAACCAGCAGCCTTCAATAAATCAAAGTTTTGCATGTTCCGTGCACCGATCTGAATAACATCGACATATTCCAACGCCTGTTCGAGATCATTTGGATTCATGATTTCACTTACGACTGCGAGATTGAATTCATTCGCTACTTGACGCAGTATCTTCAACCCTTCGAAACCAAGACCTTGGAAATCATATGGGGATGTACGTGGTTTGAAGGCCCCTCCTCGTAACAATGTAAGCCCTTGATCTTTCATTGCTTTGGCTACCTGCCGTACCTGTTCATAGCTTTCAACAGCACATGGTCCAGCTACAAAACGTGGGTTCCCGTCTCCGACCAATTCACCTTTTACGTTGATGACGGTGTTTTCAGGCTTACGTTTCCTTGATACGAGCAGTGCTTTACGGTTATCTTCCTTCTGCAGTTCTAAGCTCGCCTTGAAAATGGTTTTAAAAATATGTTGAAGTGTGGACGTTTCAAATGGCCCATTGTTGTTTTCTGATACCAGGTTTAGAAGCCGGCGTTCTCTTACTGGATCAAAGCGATTAATACCCTGAGCTTCTTTAACTTTACCGATCTTTTGAACGATTTCTCCACGTTCATTGAGGAGCTCTAAGATCTTCAAGTTCACTTCTTCAATTTCTGCACGCAGTACCTCTAATTCATTCGACACCATTTCTCCACTCCTTTTGGTTGATTTTCAGATTTTGAATATTGTTTAAGACTTTAAAGGAAAGAATATAGTTATGTCAACAGGAAATTTACAGAAAATTTTTCGCTTTAAACCGCGAAAGTGTTAATACCAATAATGTAAGCGTATCCAAAAAAATAGTTTGAAAATTTATGCTTTACAAAGTCCGCTTCCCGTGTTAAAACTTTATATAAACTAAATATTCAAACGCAATGACAGGATTCAAGTAGTGTTGATCTCCCTGTAACTAGAGAGCTGATGGCTGGTGCAAATCAGTACAAAGATGAACATGAATTTCACCCTCGAGCTTCTTTTTTAATCAATTTTAATCAATGATAGATGATGATTGAAAAAGACGGTAAGGCCGTTAACCGAATGAGTGACGGAATAATTCCGTAATGAGGGTGGTACCGCGACTACAATCGTCCCTGCTGATATAAAAGCAGGGGCGTTTTTTATACTTAATGAAAGTATAAGTGCAACTAATGGCTCAGCCTACGTTAAGGCTTGGCTTTGCCAAGTTTTCTTTACTTTTACATCAATAAATTGAATAGTGGAGAAAGGGGTGGATGGTATGAGATACCTCACAGCTGGTGAATCTCATGGACCTCAATTGACAACAATCATCGAAGGGGTACCAGCGGGTTTATCTTTACTGAAAGAAGACATCAATCATGAATTAGCAAGAAGACAAAAAGGATATGGCAGAGGAAGACGAATGCAGATTGAGAAAGACCAAGTAAATATCTCAAGCGGGGTTCGTCATGGGTATACACTTGGTTCACCGATAACCCTCACGGTCGAAAATCGTGATTTTCAACATTGGAGAAAAATCATGGGTGCAGATCCGATTGAAGATGAGGAGGATGTAAAGCGTCAGATATCAAGACCTCGCCCAGGGCATGCGGATTTGAACGGTGCCATAAAATATGGACATCGTGATATGCGGAATGTGTTGGAGCGTTCGTCAGCAAGAGAAACAACGGTCAGGGTAGCAGCAGGGGCTGTTGCAAAGCGGATCCTAGCTGAATTAGGGATAAAAGTTGCGGGACATGTCGTAGAAATCGGTGGTGTAAAAGCAGATCCGGTTTTCTATGAATCCATAGAAGATTTACAAAAAATCACGGAAGACTCCCCAGTGCGATGCCTCGATCCAGCAGCTGGAGGGAAAATGATGCGAGCGATAGATGAAGCGAAAGAAAATGGAGATTCGATCGGCGGGGTTGTGGAAGTGGTAGCAGAAGGCATACCGACTGGTGTCGGAAGTTATGTCCATTATGACCGGAAGCTCGATGCGAAACTCGCAAGTGCTATCATGAGCATTAATGCCTTTAAAGGTGTTGAAATTGGTATCGGTTTTGAAGCAGCTGAAAAACCAGGAAGTCAGGTTCATGACGAAATTTTATGGAACGAAGCAGAAGGGTATACGAGAGGAACGAACAATGCTGGCGGATTTGAAGGCGGGATGACAACCGGGATGCCAGTTGTCGTACGTGGTGTGATGAAGCCGATTCCGACGTTGTACAAGCCGTTGCAAAGTGTTGATATTGAATCCAAAGAGCCATTTAAAGCGAGTATCGAACGGTCAGACAGCTGTGCTGTTCCTGCAGCTAGTGTCGTTGCTGAAGCGGTCGTAGCCTGGGAACTTGCGGAAGCGATCGTAAGCCAATTCGGAAATGACCAGATTGAGAAAATCAAAGAAAATATAAAACGGCATCAAGAACAGGCAAAACTGTTTTAAACATGACTTTACAAAATTCGCGATACTCTCGCGGAAAGGGAGTATTTCGTTAAATCAATAAATGAGCATAGGAGGAGATTTAATGAAAGTGAAAAAGCAGATGTTATCACTAAAAGCTTATGACCCAGGCAAATCAATTGATAATGTGAAAAAGGAGCTTGGTCTCACTCGTATCGTAAACCTGGCATCGAATGAAAATCCGTTTGGATGCTCCGAGAAAGTTGCAGAAGCTTTACAATCGATCTCCAATTATGCCCATTATCCGGACAGCCGGGCTGAAGAGTTGAGAGAAAAGGTAGCAACCCATCTGAATGTAACAGAAAATCAACTGCTGTTCAGCAGCGGTTTGGATGAAATGATCCAGATGATCAGCCGTTCACTCTTATCTCCAGAAACGAACGTAGTCATGGCTTCTTTTACATTTCCGCAGTTCAGACACCATGCTGTGATTGAAAATGCTGAAATCCGTGACGTGCCCCTGAAAGAAGGTCGTCATGATCTGGAGGGTATGCAAAAAGCCGTGGATAGCCAGACCAGTCTTGTATGGATCTGTAACCCGAATAATCCGACAGGAACATACGTCAATGAAACAGAACTCCGAACGTTCTTGAAAGAGGTTCCAAACGATACGATCGTCGTCCTTGATGAAGCTTATTATGAGTACGTGACAGCTGAGGATTATCCCGATGCCATGAAACTGATCAAAGAATACGATAATTTACTCGTGTTGCGAACTTTTTCAAAAGGCTACGGTCTTGCGGCTTTCCGTATCGGTTATGCGATCGGTCATGAGAAACTTATGAAAAATCTTGATATCGGAAGACTGCCATTCAATACATCAAAGTTTGCACAAATGGCGGCCCAGGCGGCTTTGGAAGATGAACGTTTCGTTAATGAAAGTGTGACACGAAACCGTGAAGGGCTCGAACAATTATATACGTTTTGTAATGAATATAACGTTCCTTATTATCCTTCACAGGGGAACTTCATATATATCGAACCTGAACAAGATCAAGAACAGATCTTTCAATATTTGATCCAAAGAGGCTATATCGTTCGACCGATCAAGGACGGAATCCGGATTACAGTTGGTAATAAAGAAGATAATGAGGAACTGATCAACCTGTTGAAGGAATTTCTAGCTGACAGATCATCCAATATAAAACTAACATCATAAGGAGTACGAGCCAGTGAAGAGACGTGTTTTGCTCGTCGGTGTCGGATTGATAGGAGGATCGCTGGCACTGGCGATCAAAAAAGAACACCAGGTAAAGATAATTGGATATGATCCTAACGAAGAAAACTGTATGCTTGCGAAAAAGCTTGCAGTGATTGACGATTATACGTCAGACCTTCAAACTGAGGCAGAACAAGCAGATCTGATCATCCTTGCAGCCCCAGTAGAAGAAACAATCAAGCTGTTTGATGAGTTTAAACACTTTCAATTCAAGCCGAATGTCATCATAACCGACGTGGGCAGCACAAAAGTGAATATCGTCCAAAAAGCTGGACAGTTGCATGATAAAGGTGTGACTTTCATTGGTGGGCATCCTATGGCTGGTTCCCATAAGTCTGGAGTCGGAAGCGCCAAAGTCCATCTTTTCGAAAATGCGTTCTATGTACTGACAGTTTTTAATAAGACGACAACTGATCAAATCACTAAACTTAAAGACTGGCTCAAAGGGACCAAAGCTAATTTTCAAATAATGGAACCAGAAGAGCACGATCTCGTTACCGGGATTATCAGCCATTTTCCGCATGTAATGGCGGCAAGCCTCGTACGTCAGGTGAAAAGTCATGCACATCGGAATGAACATGTGACAAGGCTGGCCGCAGGGGGATTCAAAGACATAACCAGAATCGCCTCAAGCAGCCCTTCCATGTGGCGTGACATCGTCCGGCATAATCGTCAGACCCTTTTATCCCTGTTAGACGAATGGGGAAAGGAAATGGAAAGTGTGAAAAGTCTGGTCGCTCGCGGTGACGGCGATGAAATCTATGATTATTTCTTAAGTGCTAAAAAATACAGGGATGCGATGCCGACTGGATCGAAAGGCGCGATTCTTGCATTCCATGACCTTTATATTGATGTTGCCGATCACGTCGGTGTGATATCCGATGTAACATCTCTATTAGCGGAAGAAAAAATCAGCATCACCAATATCCGGATCATTGAAGCACGTGAAGATGTATATGGGGTGTTGAGGCTCAGCTTCAGGTCGGATGAAGACCGGAAGCAGGCGAAAGCTTGTTTAGAAGACCATCACTATCAAACGTATACGACGATGTAGGAGGATTCAGATGAAAACGTTAAGAAGCCTGAACGGAGCAGGATTGACAGGAACAATTCGAGTACCAGGAGATAAATCGATTTCACATCGTGCCGTCATGTTCGGTGCCATTGCACATGGAAGGACAGTCGTTGATGGATTTTTACCTGGTGAAGATTGTTTGAGCACCATCGACTGTTTCCGTAAATTAGGTGTAACGATCAACCAGGAGAAGGAGCATGTAGAAGTTGTCGGTAACGGCTTTGAAGGTCTTCACGAACCGGAAGACATATTGGATGTCGGAAATTCAGGCACAACTTGTCGTCTGTTATTAGGTGTTCTTGCCAATACACCCTTCCATTCTTGTGTGATCGGAGATGATTCGATTGCAAAGCGCCCGATGAGCAGAGTCACGAACCCGTTACGTGAAATGGGAACGAAAATCGATGGGCGAAACGATGGAAACTATACGCCGATCAGCATCCGTGGCGGAAATCTGAAAGCGATCAACTATGTTTCACCTGTCGGCAGTGCTCAGGTGAAATCTGCTGTATTATTAGCTGGATTACAAGCGGATGGGACGACAACTTTGACAGAGCCTCATCATTCAAGGGATCATACGGAACGGATGCTTAGAGCGTTCGGCTGCGAGGTGGAGGTCAACGATTTGACCGTTTCTTTAAAAGGGAAACAGCCTCTCGTATCGACACATATTGAAGTGCCCGGAGACATTTCCTCAGCTGCGTTTTACCTCGTGGCGGGTGCGATTGTTCCGAATAGTGAAATCACGATCAAAAATGTAGGAATCAATCCTACGAGGACCGGGATCCTTGATGTATTGGAAAAAATGGGAGCTGACATCACCATAACAAATCAAAATACACAAACAAGTGAGCCGTCCGCAGATATTCAAATCAAGACGTCCTCGTTAAATGGAATAGAAATAAGTGGTGAGTTGATTCCTCGGTTGATCGATGAAATTCCGATCATCGCCCTTGCAGCTACACAGGCTGACAGTACGACTGTAATCAAGGATGCAGCTGAGCTGAAGGTCAAAGAGACGAACCGGATCGATACGGTCGTCAACGAATTGAAAAAGTTGGGTGCACAGATTGAAGCGACCGATGATGGTATGATCATCCACGGAAAAACAGAATTGAGTGGAGGTACCGTAGATAGTCATGGGGACCACCGTATCGGGATGATGCTTGCGATTGCATCTTGTATCGCAAACGGAGAAACAGTCCTTGAAAACAGTGGATCGGTCAATGTGTCGTACCCATCCTTTTTTGAGCAATTAGAGCAACTGAGTCAATCAACGATAAAAAAAAGCTGATCCCTTAACGGAATCAGCTTTTTCCTTTATATGTGCTGCAAATTTCGATTTTGGTTGATCGTTTCACCAATCCGTTTAAGGATCAATTCGACAGATGAAGGATCTTTAAGAAGATCGTAGTCGTTGATGTTCACTTTCAACACCGGGCATGTTGTGAAATTATTGATCCAATTTTCATAGCGCTCATGCATTTCTTCCCAATAAGCGATCGGTGTCTGTTGTTCCATTGGACGCCCGCGGAGTTTGATCCGGTCGATGATATCCTGAAGGCTGCCTTCAATATAGATCAACACGTCAGGATGAGGGAAGTAGGGTGTCATCACCATCGCTTCGAAAAGGCTCGTATAAGTTTCATAATCGATGTTTGTCATCGTGCCTTTTTCATGGTGCATCTTAGCGAAAATCCCTGTATCTTCATAGATCGAGCGGTCCTGGACGAATCCGCCGCCTTGTTCGAACATTCTTTTTTGTTCTTTGAACCTTTCGGCCAAGAAATAGATTTGCAAATGGAAACTCCAACGTTCGAAGTCTTGATAGAACTTGTCCAAATAAGGGTTCGTATCAACCTTTTCCATGGATGTTTGAAAACCCAGGTTATCAGCAATCGCATTCGTCATCGTCGATTTTCCGACACCGACAGTACCAGCAACAGTGATGACGGCGTTTTTTGGGATGTTATATTTTTCGAGGGCGTTCATTGCTTCACTTCCTTCTTATGAAAAGTCTCTTCGACCACCTTCAAAATATCTGAAAGCTGGTCTTGATTCTGGACAAAATCGATTTTGTCACCGTCGATTGTCAACACAGGTATTTCAGGATGAAGCTTTTGGAACTGGTACATAAAGATTTCATAATCAGAAGATAGCTGTTTCAGATAATCTGGGCTGATGTTCTTCTCTATGTCTCTCCCTCTAAGTGAAATACGCTTCAACAAGGTTTCCAGGCTTGCTTTTATATAAATGACCATATTCGGTGCAGGCATATCCTTCGTGATGATTTCAAAAATCTGCATGTATTTTTGAAAATGAACTTCTTTCAATGTCCGCATGGCAAAGATTCGGTTTTTAAAAATATGATAATCGGATACGACCGGTTTTTCATGCTTTAAATACAACTCTTCAATATCTTCAAGCTGTTTGAAACGGTTGCAGAGAAAAAACATTTCTGTCTGAAAGCTCCACTCTTCGATATCATCGTAAAACTTACCGAGAAATGGATTCTCTTCAACGATTTCTTTCAGAAGATGATAATTAAATTCCTCACTGATCGCTTTGGCTAAAGATGTTTTACCGACACCGATAGGACCTTCTACTGCGATGAAGGGAGTTTTATCCATAAAAGTGCCTCCTATGTACGAAATAGACAAATATAATTGTAGCACATACCGTCATATATCGACAGGTTGAAAACGAAAAAAACAGACTCATACAAAGTGTCTGATTCCTTTTGAAAGGATGTCAGGTTTTGTCGGGTCAAAAGTCTATTTTCCCCTTCAATACATGGCATATCAGACACTTTTGAGTCACGGGAGATTATAAATAGCGAGCTGCTTTCTCTGCCAGATTGGAGCGTTCTGTACGTGAAAGGCGGATGATACCAATTTCATCTTCACATTTCAGCCGTTCAATCGTATAGGTTAACCCATTGTTCACCGAATCAAGGTAAGGATGGTCGATTTGATCAGGATCGCCGACAAGGACGATCTTCGTTCCCTTACCGACACGGCTGACAATCGTCTTCACTTCATGCTTCGTCAGGTTCTGTGCCTCGTCAATGATGATAAATTGGTTCGGGATGCTTCGGCCCCTGATATATGTCAGGGCTTCGACTTCCATGTTAAGCTGTTCGATTTCTTTTTCGATTTTCGGTATTCCATTCTTATCATTTTTCTTGTTCGAATCCGGATCGATATTGAAAAGCTGCTCCAGGTTATCGAATATCGGTTGCATCCATGGACGTAGCTTTTCATCCTTTTCCCCTGGAAGATAACCGATATCTTTTCCCATTGGAACGATTGGACGTGCCACAGTGATTCTGGAATAATGTTTCATATCCTGTGTTTCATGCAGAGCGGCCGCTAGAGCAAGCAATGTTTTACCCGTTCCTGCTTTACCGATTGCACAGACCATTTCTACCTTCGGATCTAGCAGTAATTCTAAAAACATCCGTTGCTCCACATTTTTTGGGCGCAAACCCCAGATGAAGAATTCATCATCGGTAAAATAGAATGGGCAGCATACAAGCTTATTCCTTTTTCTAAGGACCCGTCCTACTGCAGATTGGTTGGTCCCTGCATTACTTTTCATCAATAAGAAATCTTGTGGATTCACTTCAGTTTGAAGATATTCGGATAACTGTTCAAGAGGAAGTTCATGATTCGCATGGAACGCATTGATGAATTCAGGAGGAACCTGAAGTTCGTGGTAGCCTTTATGAATCGTGAGGGAGCTTTCAACGAGACGGTCGTTTTCGTATAATTGCGCCATGAAATTAGGCGTATTGTGCGACTTCTTCAAGGCATCGGCTTTTGCAATCAATAAAATATCATTAGAAACCAACACGATATCGCGCTGCGGTTGTTCGAGAGCAATATTCACAGCAACAGCAAGAATCCGATTGTCATTCGAGTCCTCATTGAAGATGCTCTTGATGTTTTCAAAAGAGCGATGATTCAATTCAATGACGAGCGTGCCCCCATGGTCAAGTGGAAACGGCTCATGTAAACGGTCTTTGTATTTTTCACGTAACGTCTTATACTGCCGGCCGAATTCCCGAGCATTTCGGCCTACCTCATCTTGCAGCCGTTTTTTCGAATCAATTTCTTCAACGACTACAGCTGGGATGACAACATCATTTCCTGCATACTTAAAGATTGAAGCAGGGTCATGTAAAATAACATTCGTGTCCAAGATATAAATCTTGTTCAAGGATCCAACCCCTCTCGAGAATGACTAGTATACGCAACATAATTACATATTCGATTTTATACCTATCTTTACCTTTTCTATCGGTAAAACTCATGGAAATGAATAGCACGAGCGGCCATCAGGATAAAATCCCCAAAACTTGGTCTTTATGCGATACCAGCTTTCTTTATATAATATGAGGCAAATCACTTTTCGGTATAGATTCCACCAAACATTTATGTGTAAGATTTTAACAATTTGTCGAAGCCGATGAAAAAGGAGCAGAGCAGGTATATAATCATTTATATGTCCACATTTTTCATTTCATAAGTGATCATAGAAAATGATAAAAATAAATCCCCTCGTGATTGTTGATTTCTTCACCCTTCCTAAGGTCAGTTATGTTGATTTGGTTCGAAATTCACTCCCTTTCCAGGCAGGCTAATGAAAAGCGGAAGCGACCCGGTTAGGCACGTAGATCACTGAAAAACTGACAAGGAGGCTGTCGCCGCCGCAGGGATAATAAAATTAGAAATTATGTATTAAATGAAAAATCTTAGGTTTGAAAATGGGACAATACCTTGTATATCAAAGATAAACCTTGTATACTATATCTCAGCAATCTTACTAAGATAAAGCTTTCGGCCCCGTAGCTCAGTGGATAGAGCGTCGGTTTCCTAAACCGTGCGTCGCAGGTTCGATTCCTGCCGGGGCCGCCATGAAAATAAATATAAGTAATGATTTTGAAGAACGCATTTCCAGTTTTCCAGGGAAGGCGTTTTAATTTTTTAATTGCAAATGGAAATCATTACCTAAACATGGTAGAGAGAAATAAAGTTATCAAAGTTAAGGAGAACCTATGGGGTTGATTCTAAAACGGTGTTATTTGTTCGTCATACTTGCTGGTATCGTATTTTCTACATTGAACATCATCTGGTACCTGATCATATATGAGGTGTACGGTTACAATGGTCCTCTGTATGCAGTTCAAAAAGGAGATATGTTTTTCAAAAGTGTAGTTCAACTTTACAGACATAAAGAAATGATCTTAGTGAGTTTAGTGATCGTCACATTCATAATTTCCTTCTTCGTACAAATCGTACGTCACAAAAAGAAAAGACATAAAAATATTTGTCTCTTTTCTAAAAGATTGTTGCTTTTGAGTCATTTATAAAAACTCACCTTGTGCAAGTTGATTGGAGAGCAAGGTGCGAGACTCCAGCGGGATCAGCGGGACAGGTGAGATCATTCAATGTCGCAAAGCGACGAATGGGCTCACCGCACGCCCCGCGGAAAGCGAGCATCCTGGAGCGGAAATCAACGACTTTCAAGAGCAACAACATTTGCGAAAAAATAAAAAGGATCTCCCGTATGATAAGGGAGACCCTTTTGCCCAAGAGGAGGCGCTAGCAAGATAGACGTGAGATTAACGTCCGCCTAATTGAGCTTGCGCTTGTTGAACTAGACGCTTAGTGATCTCTCCACCTACAGAACCGTTTTGGCGAGAGCTAGTGTCAGGTCCAAGTTGTACACCAAATTCTGAAGCGATTTCAGTTTTCATAGCGTTGATCGCTGCTTGTGCTCCAGGAACAACTAGTTGTTGGTTGTTGTTTTGTGCCATGTCAATTCACCTCTATTCTACTAGGAATAAGTGGAGGTATTTACCACTTGAGTTTAGTATGAATAGAGGCGGTTTTTTTATTCAAAGCAATTTGAGGTAAATTAAGGAAAAACAAGGTGGTTAAAGGGTTCATGTAGCTATAGCCACATGAACTTTTTTATATTCCTGCTACAATTGTTTTATACATAGGCTGTTTTCTAAAAGTTTGTCGCTACTGGAATGTTCTAAAGAAAGAAGCTGAAACTTGATCGTCTCTTTCGTTTCTAGGAGGGACGTTTTTTTTGTTCCACATGAAACAATGCAATCATCCACTTTAACCTTAAATGCAATGAACTGATCCCCTCGGTCTCTCCATCTTGCAAGTACCTCGATTACATAGTTTCCAGGTTCAGAAGGCATTTTGAAATCAAATTTGTCACTGAACCTTTTGTATTCAGTTCCATCTTTCAGATATACAACATGGATGCCGCTTGGTTCTTCTTCATAGTTGATTTTAATCAAGCTGTCTTTTGGTACAGATGTGGGCTTTGTATCACTTGTCAACGCTTCAGCCCCGGCAGTATCGGCACATACCCCTTGCCCGTTTGACTGCCAACAGAAAGACCCTTTTTTATGCGGGATTTCTTTTTCTCCAATTAATACAACAGCCTCTGGCGGCCTCAATTCTGCTTGATCTAAAATCGAGAATAAATTTCCGCTGCACCCTGCTAAACCTAGACAAACTAAGAGTAGAATTAAGTTTTTGTATAATGGTTTCATTGCCCACCTCTTTTCTCTATAGACGTTTCAGAGTCCTGTCCCGTTTCCTGATAATTTTGAATAGATTAACTAATTTACAAACAATTCCAATTCCGTTACACTATCACTTGCTAGTAAATCATATAAGGGGGATAAATGATGAAGAAAATTTTAGCTTTTTCAATGCTCTTTTTACTTATGTTTGCTTCGGCTTGCGGAAATGATGATTCAGCAAACGGGACGAAAGATGAGGGTGGAGAAAAGATTGATAAAAATGAATTGAAGTCTCACCTATTGGATTTCCAACTTGAAGTGATCAATGTTTTGAAAGAAAATCATAAACCATTTGCAGAATTTGAAGCAGTCAAAGCACAAATGAACGACCCGGAAGTTGCTGAGGAAGAGAAACCATCAGAAGAGGAAGCTCAAGCTGCTCTGGAAACTGCACAAGCGGCAGGACCAAAAGCTGCAGAAGCAATTCGTGGAATGGAGATTCCTGAAGAGCTATCTCAATACAAAGAAGATCTTCAATCAGCACTTGAAGATGCTGCCAAGTCTTATGAAAAGCGTGCAGACAATGTATCACTTGAAGTTGCCGAAAACGAGCAAGCAGAAGCAGAGGAATTGTTCGCAAGCTTCGAAAAGAAATTCGGTAAACCATTTGAAGAACTTGATCTATTAGCACCTGCCTTCAAGTCTGAATTAGAATAGTTACATCATTCACCATCTATCTTTTGATAGGTGGTTTTATTTTATATCCTAAACCTTTTGTTTAAGGCTCTTTTCTAAAAGATTGTTGCTTTTAAGTCATTTTTAATTAATCAACGACTTTCAAGAACAACAAAGTTTGCGAAAACAACCTTTTGTTTAAAAATGACAGCAATAAGGAATTAACTTTGTAGATAAGTTGATAGGAGGTGAAAGATGATGAATAAGAAGTTCTGGCTTCTTCTTTTGAGCTGTTTGTTCAGTGCTCTCATATTATCTGCATGTTCAAGTGAAGAAGGAAACAGTACTGGGAATTCAGAAGATAATGAAGTCCAAGTAGATGATGAGAAGGTGAAAGCATCACTCGAAGACTTTCAAAACGAAGTGAACTCGTTAATTAGTGAATACGATGATGATTTCAAAGAATTCGCACAGACTGTTGAAGTGAAAACGGAAAATGTAAGCAATGAAGAATTGCAAGCTTTAAAAAATGAAGCTTCTCAATCCAGCCAGCAGTTGGCAGAAAAACTTAGGAACATGAATATACCTGCAGAGCTTGAATCTTACAGCGAGGATTTGAATCAGTCACTCAACAATTTAGCTGATCGATTCGAAGCCCGTAGTGACGACCTCGAAAATGAAGATACAAATGCAGCGTTAGATAAAGCGAAAGCAGCATCGGAGAACATCTTGACAGAATTTAAAGGAGCACTAGGTTCAATCTACGAATCACTTGGTCTTGAAAAACCAGAATTCATCAATGATACAGAATAAGCATGAACGAGAAAGCTGCTGCACCCTAATGTGCCGGCAGCTTTTTTTCTGTGCACTTCAAGTTAGGTCATAAGTAGTATGCTACACTCTAATTAACAATGTTTGTAAAAATGTTCAAAAAATTTTCAACCGATCAAGTGTTTATTCGTCTATATAAGGAAAGGTCAATTCAGGGGGAGGGTCAGAAATGGAAAACTTCCGTAAGGTTCTGCAGGAAAAGCAAACGTTCAGTTTAGAAAGCCTTCGTTTACATAAAGAAGAGATTATGGAAGAGGTTGTTGATTACTTCGGAGACCGTTTAACCCGTGTGGCTTATACATATGTAAAGGACTGGGGAAAAGCAGAGGATATCGTACAGGAAGTATTCATTACCTGTTATTCGAAGCTTGAAACCTTTCGCGGGGAAGGTTCATTGAAGAATTGGCTATATAAGATCACTGTGAATCGATGTAAAGATCATTTAAAAAGCTGGGCGCACCGGAATATATGGTTTGCGAATCCATTCACTTTTTTCAAACAAGAAAGTAACGATCAGACTCCGGAACTTCGCCTGATCGTAGAAGATGAATATAACCAACTAGCCGATAAAATCTTACAATTACCGCTTAAATATCGTGAATTAATCATTTTATTTTATCAAGAAGAAATGTCCCTTAATGAAATAAGCGAAATGCTCCATATAAAGACTTCCACATTAAAGTCTCGATTGTTCCAGGCGAGGAAATTACTGCGCGTACAATTAGAGAAAGGGGAGGAAGCGGATGGAAGATAAGCTGAAAAATCTAGATAAGATCATGGAAAAGGCTGTGTATCAAAAGAAACGATTTTCAGAAGATAAAAAGCAGAATATCATGAAACGTATTCGAGAGCAGCAGAAACCATCATTCATCAAAACGTATATGTGGATGGTGAAGCCTGCATTAAGTATCTCGGTTTGTCTTTTTCTACTTGTCTTTTCAATCAGTTTCATTTTGCAACCGCCCCAACAAAAAGATCGAAGTGATGGGGATCTCCTACAACTAGTGGACACAGGTAGAGAAGTAACAAGTCTCCCCTTATTGAATCGCATTTCACATATCGCAAAAGAAGAAAATAAAACGATTGAATATGTTTCTGTTTCAAAGAATAAAAAATATGTGCTGTTAAATATCAATGTCGTACCAAATGCAAGTAAATCCGATATAAAAGAAACCGTTGAAAAGATGTTCTACAAAGGATCGGAACTGTATCAACATAAAGATGAATTGAACAAAATCGGTGCCCCGTGGAATGATTATACGGTTGATATCACAATCGTCGAGAATTTCGACCACAAAGGAATCTATGATCATACACAAACTCAACAAACATTATTACGCGGAGTCAAATCGACAAATCAAGATCATATAACTTGGATGGACAAATAGAGAGTGTTTTAGATTTTCTGGGTTGGGAGAAAAGAGGGGTTTATATGAGATTCATTGGCAACCAGATGTTGCGTTTCATATGTATCGTCATCGGAATCATACTGATGGCCGGTTTGCCGACGCTTTTGCCTTCAGGGGGCTCGTTCCATTTGAATTGGCTAGCTTATTTTCAAAGCATTAGTGAGGTCATTTCAGGTATTTTCAATATACAAGAGGTTACCTATAACACCGATGGTACTGACCGGAAATTATTACCGCAACTCATCCATATCGGCACGTATTCTGTGACTGTAATGGTGGGTGCGATTTTACTTGCCCTTATCATGGCAACCTTCTTGACGTTCATCACGATGCTGCTCCCGTCAAAGTGGATTAAAAAAATAAAAGTTGGAACATTCATCCTGGAATCCCTCCCGGATCTCCTGATTATCATAATGTGCCAGCTGACTGTCGTTTGGTTATATAAAAAGACCGGACTGTTACTTTTTGAAATTGCCTCATTACCTGGCGAACCTATTTATCTATTGCCGATTTTTTGTCTAGCAATTTTACCGATGATCCAATACTTCAAAGTCATGATTTCAATCGTGGAAGGGGAGTTGGAGAAGCAATACGTCGAATTGGCGAAGGCTAAAGGAGTACTCCCGAAGAAGATATTGATCATCCATGTATTACGAAATGCATTGGCGAGCCTATTGAATTATTCGAAAACAGTGATTTGGTTCATGCTTTCGAACCTGTTGATCCTTGAATATATTTTTAACATCAATGGCATCATGCGTTTTTTATTGGATTACTTGAATCCGATCATTTTTGCATGGAGTCTGCTGGCGACTTTCATTCCGATCTTCTTATTATTCGCATTAGGTCAGTGGCTGCTTGAACGATTTACGAATGAAAAGGTCGTGATGTAGATGCTCAAGAGACTCTTTAAGAATGGATATTTCCTGATCGGCTTCGTCTTCATTATTGGTTTATGTACGATCAGTTTGCTGCACACGTTCATATGGGATAATCAGATTGCACAAACACCAATACGTTACGAAGAGGGAAGAGCGGTAGAAGGTTCACCGATCGCGCCTAGAGTAGATATTCCACTGGGGACGAATGTTCAAGGGTTCCATATGACTCATTTGATTTCAGTAGGAGCGAAATATACGATCGGTTTCGCTGTATTGATCGCATTCATCCGGTTACTGACCTCTATGGTTTTCGGTATTCTATATGGGGCTTATTTTTTCAGGTTCAGGAAGTATGTAACCTGGGTCGTCGACGTATTCAACTATGTTCCGGTCACGTTGCTCGCGTTATTCATATTGACACCATTCCTGGTCGAAATTCCTACTGGATTTGATTATACGTTTTGGGAACGTGTTTGGATCGAGGTGATCATTCTCGCTCTCATTGCGGTTCCTCCGTCATCGATTCTGATCGGAAATGAGATGGGAAGAATCTATAATCACGAGTTCATCGATGGAGCTAAGATCATCGGCGGAAGCAGGCTTCATATTCTCTGGAAACATGTGAGACCGCATATCCAACCGCAACTATGGATCATCTTCATGCAACAACTTGTACAAACGATGCTTGTGTTAGCTCACCTTGGATTTTTCAAAGTATTCTTTGGAGGAACCAATTTGAGCTTCGATCCGTATTTTCGGGACCCACCCCAGTCGATTTCATATGAGTGGTCTGGTTTGATTGGAGACGGGATGAGGCACTTGACTGTCAGTCCGTGGATTGTACTGGTTCCAATCACTTTCTTTGCACTGACGATCCTTGCGATGAATTTCATGCTAGAAGGGATCAAGACAGTTACTGAAAACTGGAGGGTCGACCATAAGCCTGTCAAATCTGAAGCTGAAGCTATGAAACAGGTTTCAGAAGAAAAACAGTTTACCCCATTGAAAAAGCAAGGTGCTGTCCACCGACGGGAATTGAGACTTGAAGATAAGGAATAACAAGATCATGAAAGCTGTTTGAAACGACCGTCCGTTTCAGCAGCTTTTTTGTTTAGGCTGGTTTTTTATAGTTTGTTCAATTGGAAACACAATTGGAAACAACTTTTGATTTGAGAAGTAGGGAAATATACGAGACTCTCGTGGAAAGCGAGTATTTTTCCAAAGGTAATCTTTATTAAGATGAATTTCACAAAAATGCAAAAAAGTTTTCGTTGATATAGAGCGAAAGAAAACCCTTACATGAAAAAAGCCAAAAATCAACTATTGTCATAGGTCGGAATCTCCAATATAATGTCCTCTAATGAAAGACAAATGTATTTACTAGAAAAACAATAGAGAGGTTGGTTGGATGGAATCAATATCTGTAGGGTTATTAGGATTAGGCACAGTCGGATCCGGGGTCGTTAAAGTCATTGAAAGTCATCAGGATAAACTTATGCATCAAATCGGATGTCCGGTACAAATCAAAAAAGCTCTCGTTAAAGAGATCAATAAAGTGAGAGATGTAGATATTGATACCTCCATTCTCACGTTAGACCCCGAAGAGGTTCTTTTGGATCCGGAAATCGATATCGTTGTTGAAGTGATGGGAAATATCGAAGAGACAAAAGAGCATTTAGTAAAGGCACTCACTCATAAGAAACATGTCGTGACAGCAAACAAAGACTTGATGGCTGTTTACGGGCCAGAACTGCTTTCGCTTGCATCTGAGAACCAATGTGATCTCTTCTATGAGGCAAGTGTCGCGGGAGGTATACCAATTTTACGAGGATTAGTAGATGGCCTTGCATCAGACCGGATCACGAAAATGATGGGGATCGTGAATGGGACAACCAACTTCATTTTAACGAAGATGACAAAAGAAGGACGATCGTTTGACGATGTCCTCGCTGAAGCACAAGCATTAGGCTTTGCAGAAGCAGATCCTACGGCTGATGTCGGTGGACTGGATTCTGCCCGTAAAATGGCGATTCTCTCAACATTAGGATTCTCCATGAACATCGACTTGGATGATGTCAAATTGAAGGGCATCACAGAAGTCACGGAAGAAGATCTCCAATATGCAAAGCAATTCGGATATATCATGAAATTAATCGGATATGCACATCGTGAAGGGAACCGGGTAGAGGTGAGCGTTGAACCTGCATTGCTGGAAGAATCCCACCCATTAGCCTCAGTGAATGATGAATATAATGCGGTATACGTATACGGGGAAGCGGTTGGTGAAACGATGTTTTACGGACCTGGGGCAGGAAGTCTTCCGACGGCTACTGCAGTCGTATCTGACCTTGTTGGTGTGATGAAGAACATGCGCCTCGGTGTTAACGGTAAAAGCGCAGTAAGTCCTCAATTCCTGAAGCAGCTGAAGGACGACGAGGAAATCTATTCGAAGCATTTCCTACGTCTTCATGTAGAGGATGAGGTCGGTGTGTTATCGAGCATTACTTCGGTGTTTTCACAAAACGGGGCTAGCTTTGAAAAAGTACTGCAAAATCCTCTTGGAGAGGAAAAAGCCGAAATCGTCCTGGTGACTCATAAAACATCATTGAAGAGTTTTGAAAAAATCCTTGTGGAGCTGCGTGATTTGAAAGGTGTTCAATTTGTGAAAAGTACGTATCGTGTAGAAGGAGGAGATGCTTGATGAAACGATGGGGCGGTTTGTTATCAGAATTCCGATCCTTTTTACCTGTAACTGAAGAGACACCTGAATTGACTTTGAATGAAGGTAATACGCCCCTCATCAGGCTTGATACACTCTCAAAAGAGCTCGGTGTTGAACTTTTTGCAAAAGTGGAAGGGGCAAATCCGACTGGTTCATTCAAAGACCGCGGAATGGTCCTGGCGGTTGCGAAAGCGAAGGAAGCAGGGAGTGACACTGTTATATGTGCTTCGACAGGGAATACATCAGCTTCAGCAGCAGCCTATGCCGCCAGGGCTGGAATGAAATGTATCGTCGTCATACCAGATGGGAAAATCGCCCAGGGTAAACTCGCACAAGCAGTCATGTATGGTGCAGAAATCGTTTCGATTGAAGGAAATTTTGATGAGGCGTTAGAAATTGTACGTGAGCTGAGTGAAAAAGAAGCCATGACACTCGTGAACTCGGTTAATCCATATCGACTCGAAGGCCAGAAGACCGCAGCTTTCGAGGTGTGTGAGCAGCTAGGTGAAGCACCGGACATTTTAGCGATTCCAGTCGGCAATGCAGGGAACATATCTGCCTATTGGAAAGGTTTTAAAGAATACCACCAATCGAATAACTCAGGACTACCGAAAATGATCGGTTTCGAAGCAGAGGGAGCGGCTGCAATCGTCCATGACCGTGTTTTCGCTCAACCCGAAACCATTGCAACGGCAATCAGGATCGGTAACCCTGCCAGTTGGAAACTTGCTCTTTCAGCAGTAGAAGAGTCCACAGGGAACATCGATGAAGTGAGTGATCCCGAAATCGTTGAAGCCTATCAATTACTTGCCAAAACGGAAGGTATATTTGCGGAACCGGCCTCTTGTGCATCACTTGCCGGTATTCGGAAACGCCACGCTCAAGGCAAGCTTGATCCAGGTCAGAGGGTCGTGCTCGTATTGACAGGTAACGGACTGAAAGACCCAGTTACGGCGATGACAGAGAGCCCAGTACAGCCTGTCAAGCTCCCAAAAGATCCAGAGGTCGTTACGGAATATATCAAAGGAACTGTACAATCATGAAGAATTGGCGGATCAAAGTTCCAGCAAGTACAGCCAATTTAGGCCCAGGCTTCGATTCGGTTGGCTTAGCCCTTGACCGCTATTTGACATTGACTGTATCTTCGCATCATTTATGGGAAGTGAAAGCTCTCTCACCTTCCTTAGAGGAATTTCCGAGCGATGAAACCAACTTCATCGTGCGAACAGCATTAGACACGGCCAATGCATATGGAATCGAACTTCCCCCGTGTCTAGTCGAAGTGAAAAGTGATATCCCTTTGACAAGAGGCCTAGGTTCGAGTGCAGCGGCCATTGTCGCTGGTATTGAGTTAGCTGATACGATAGGAGATTTAGGTATACCCAAAAAGAAAAAGCTTGAATTGGCAGCGAAGTATGAAGGTCATGCTGATAATGTAGGAGCATCCCTTTATGGCGGGCTCGTCATCGCGTGTGAGACGGACGATGGAATCGAACTCCAACACATTGATGATTTACCTATATCCGTCATAACCGTGACGCCGAAAGAAGAACTGAAAACAGAAGAAGCCCGTGAAGTGCTTCCTGAGAAGATACATTTTTCAGAATCGGTCAAAGCAGGTGCAGTATCAAATGTCTTGATCGCAGCTTTATTGAAACAAGATTGGAAAGTTGCGGGGAGAATGATGAAAGGTGATTTCTATCATCAGCCTTATCGGAAACAGCTTCTCCCGCATTATGAAAAAGTCGAACAAATCGCCGATAAGAATGGTGCTTTCGGCGTGGCCTTGAGTGGGGCGGGCCCGACGATTGCCTGTTTTGTCGAGGAGGAGAAAGCCAACTGGCTGTATTATAAATTGCATCAAGCCTTACCACATATGCTTGTCCAGAACCTGAGTATCGATAATAAAGGCGCCGCCATCAAATCCTATGCACACGATGCAGCCTTATAATTCCATGAGGCTACTATTGTATTAATGACAGGTGTTAAGGTAATGTTGTGTATATAACCTTTGGTATTAAGGAGATATACAATGTACCAATCGATAGATGAAATGTTTATGAAAAAAGCAATCGAAATGGCACAAAAAGCTGCTTCTATCGGAGAAGTGCCGATCGGGGCCGTGGTTGTAAAAGATGAAGAAATCATTGCATCAGGATATAACCTACGTGAAACCGAACAGCGATCTGTCGCCCATGCTGAATTGATCGCGATTGATGAAGCATGTAAAGCGCTAGGAACATGGCGATTGGAAGGTTGCACGTTGTATGTCACGCTTGAACCTTGTCCCATGTGCTCAGGAGCAATCGTCCTTTCAAGGGTTGAACGAGTAGTGTATGGAGCCTGTGATCCGAAAGGCGGCTGCGCAGGAACCTTAATGAATTTATTGGACGAGCCAAGGTTCAATCACCAGGCGATTGTCACGTCCGGTGTATTGGAAGAGGAATGCGGTGAGATGCTTTCATCATTTTTTCGAGACTTGCGCCATAGAAAAAAGCAAGAGAAAAAGTCGGATCCCTTTACTTGATGGCTTGGTTAAATCGTGTTATAGTGTTTCTTGCTGCCGTCAAAACGGTGAGCATTTTCAGCTGTAAACGATGGAGGCGTACCCAAGTCTGGCTGAAGGGGACTGACTCGAAATCAGTTAGGGCGTTTGTGCGTCGCGGGGGTTCAAATCCTCTCGCCTCCTCCATTCAAATATTTTACAGTTGATTTTAAAGGCAATCGGGCGTATACTAAAAAGTGCGCATTTTGATTGCGCCTAACAATGTTATCAACTTTGCCGTGCTAGGTGGGAAGGTAGCGGTGTCCTGTACTCGCAATCCGCTATAGCGAGACTGAATCCCTTTCCGAGGTTAGCTGACGTAAGGCCTGCCGTTCGTAAGTGGTGTTGACATCCGGGTCCTGCGCAACGGAGCCCCATGAACCCTGTCAGGTCCGGAAGGAAGCAGCAGTAAGTGGGTCCTCTCTGTGTGCCGCGGGGTTGCCTGGATCGAGCTAACTGCGAGCGTAACGCTTAGGAAGGCTTTATCGAAGAAAGGTGCACGGCGTTAAACTTACATATTAACACTCATCCATAATGGGGTGAGTGTTTTTTCTATTGGAATGGTGAATTTTGCGATTCTATAAATAAGGTCCTCGTGCTTTTCTTTACATTTAAAGAAGTATTAAATACTTTCTTCAAGATAAGTGGATCTAAAGCTCAGCCTGCGCCAAAGGCTTGGCTTTGCCAAGCTTTCTTTATTTCTGCTTTGAAAAACCAGTCTGTAATCGATATAATAAGAAGGATGATTATTATCGAAAAAGGAGGGCGTGCGGATGGCTTATCAAGCTTTATATAGATTATATCGACCACAACAATTTCAAGATATGGTCGGCCAGGAACATATTACGAAGACCTTGCAAAATGCATTAGTACAGCAAAAGCTATCCCATGCCTATTTATTCAGTGGTCCACGGGGAACTGGTAAGACGAGTGCTGCCAAAATCATTGCGAAAGCAGTGAATTGTGAGAAGGCTCCCGTTGCTGAACCGTGTAATGAATGTGACGCATGTATCGGCATTACTAAGGGCTCTGTTTCTGACGTCATCGAAATTGATGCGGCTTCGAACAATGGGGTTGACGAAATTCGTGATATCAGGGACAAAGTGAAATACGCGCCAAGTGCGGTCGAGTACAAGGTTTATATTATTGATGAAGTACATATGCTTACGATCGGCGCCTTCAATGCCTTGTTAAAAACGCTTGAGGAACCACCGGCGCATGTCATCTTCATACTCGCGACCACAGAGCCCCACAAGATTCCTCTGACGATCATTTCAAGGTGTCAACGGTTTGATTTCAGAAGGATCACTAGTCATTCGATTGTCTCAAGAATGAAGACGGTCATTGATTCCCAAGGTGTACAAGTAGAGGATGAGGCCCTCCATCTTGTAGCTCGAGCAGCCGAGGGTGGAATGAGGGATGCTTTGAGCATTCTGGATCAAGCGGTATCCTATAGTGAGGATACTGTCACCACCGATGATGTTCTGGCTGTAACAGGATCCGTTTCACAATCTCTTTTGTCTGAATTGACGAAAGCATTTCAAGAGAATAATGTCATCGATGCACTCAAGCATATTGATCATTTGATGGAAAACGGGAAAGACCCAATCCGGTTCATCAATGATCTGATCTTTTATTACCGAGATATGCTGCTTTATCAAGCGGCTCCTAATTTAGAAGAAGTGCTTGACCGGGCGCAGGTCGACCAGGAATTTGCCGATCTTGCGCAGAAAATTCCAGGCGAGTGGATCTATCGGGTCATCGATGTTTTGAACAATGCACAGCAAGAAATGAAATGGACGAATCACCCTCGGATCCATTTGGAGCTGGCGATCGTGAAGCTCTGTCAAGAAGAGGAGCAACCGGCATCACAAAGCGTCTCCAACGATGTTGGCCCACTTGTCAATCGGATTGAAAAGCTTGAAAAAGAACTGCGTACGCTGAAAGAACAAGGAATCGCAAGTTCCTCTTCAACGACGCAGGCTGAACCCGAAGTGCAGAAACGGACATTCCAATCAAGGACGCCGAAATCGAAAGCGTCTACCGGTCGGATTAAAGAAATGCTAAAAGGCGCTTCCAAAAAGGATCTCCAGGTTTTCAGAGGAAAATGGGGTGACATCATGGAGCGGATCAAATCAAGGATGGTCAACGCCCATGCGTGGATGATCAACGCGACTCCAGTCGCTTGTTCGAATGACTCATTTTTGCTTGCCTTCCAGCATGAACTCCACAGTCAGATGGCAGTGAAGGATAATATCCGGGAATGCGTCGAATCCGTCGTATTTGAAACAATGGGTCGCCAAATGACAATGATGACGATCCTCGAGGAAGACTGGGAGAGTGTGAAACAATCGTACATCCAGTCACAACGGAAATCCGAGCCTGACGATTCAGAAGGATCTGACCCACCGGCGGATCAAGAACCACAGCAACAGACAGAAGACCCGATCGTTGATGAAGCTATCAAGCTCGTCGGTTCTGAATTTGTAGAAATAGAAGATTGATTTATAAAAGGAGGAAGTAAAATGAAGGGCAATATGAATAACATGATGAAGCAAATGCAGAAAATGCAGAAACAAATGATGAAAGCACAGGAAGAATTGAAGGATAAGACAGTTGATGGAACCGCTGGCGGTGGAATGGTAACAGTAACCGCAAATGGACATAAGGAGATCATTGATATCGTCATTAAAGAAGAAGCCGTTGATCCGGATGATGTTGAAATGCTACAAGACCTTATCCTAGCGGCTACTAATGATGCATTGAAGAAAGTTGATGAAGTTGTAAACAAAGACATGGGTCAATTCACAAAAGGAATGAACATGCCAGGAATGTTTTAAGATCTAAAGCAAAGCCAAGCCATAGGCGTAGGCTGAGCCATTAGTTGCACTTATACTGAAGGAAAGTATCTTATACTTTCTTCAAGTGTAATAAAGGGGCTGACCAAAATGAAAAGCGTCAGCCTCTTTTTAGACACTAACAAGAGCCTAAACCGTGCTCTA
This sequence comes from Pseudalkalibacillus sp. R45, assembly GCF_052246725.1. Lineage (NCBI taxonomy): Bacteria > Bacillati > Bacillota > Bacilli > Caryophanales > Fictibacillaceae > Pseudalkalibacillus > Pseudalkalibacillus sp. R45. Next base: position 32,640 of record NZ_JBQQCL010000028.1, read on the forward strand.
AAAGGATGACCTATGAATTAGCTCGTTGAGTATTTATAACCGGCGCCGGTCGTCCCTTTCACTAGGAGGAATTGCAGTGCATTATCCTGAACCGATCTCAAAATTGATCGATAGTTTCATGAAACTTCCAGGTATCGGTCCCAAAACAGCAGTACGGTTAGCTTTTTTTGTTTTAGAAATGAAAGATGACGACGTATTTGAATTTGGAAAAGCATTAGTCAATGCAAAACGGGATCTCACCTATTGCTCGAATTGCCATCACATTACCGATCGTGATCCTTGTATGATTTGTGAAGACACAAGCCGGGATCAAACGACAATTTGTGTGGTTCATGATTCCAAAGATGTCATCGCAATGGAAAAAATGAAAGAATACCGTGGGCTATACCATGTCCTGCACGGGGCGATCTCCCCGGTGGAAGGGATCGGTCCTGAAGACATAAAAGTAGCAGAACTCATCAAACGTCTGCAAGATGACACGGTCCAAGAACTGATCATGGCGACGGACCCGAATATCGAAGGTGAAGCGACAGCTATGTATATCAGCCGTCTGGTAAAACCGACTGGCATCAAAATAACGCGTATCGCCCATGGTCTGCCTGTGGGAGGAGATCTGGAATATGCAGATGAAGTCACATTATCTCGCGCACTGGAAGGTCGTAGAGAAATCTAATCCACGGAGGCGAGCAGCATCGTGTTCTTCAGTCGAAAAGGCCGACTACGTAATGAAGCTAATGAACGTCTGTTAAATTCTATCGAAACGATCCGGACAGAATGGCTGACAAAGAAAGATCTGATCGAAAACAGTGTAGAACCGTCAGAACAAGTCTTATATGAAGTGAAGTTAGCAAAAGCCAAGTATTTCTTTTTACTTCGAGAAGCAAAAATCCGGAATATCAGAACGAGAAGTTTTTAACAGCTTCCCGTTCTTTTTTTGTCCTCTTCAACATAATCATGGTTATGAGACAACCTGTAAGGAGGATATTGTATGGATCCGTTCTGGGTATTTGCGATCGTTTGCGGTTTGATTATATTGTTATTATTCATCGGCGCGCCGTTAAAACCATTACGATGGATCGGACAAGGGGTCATCAAGCTGGTGATTGGAGCATTGTTGTTATTTTTCCTCAATGCATTCGGAACGGCTATCGACCTTCATATTCCGATCAACATAGCGACGGCTTCTGTGTCGGGTTTTTTAGGCATACCTGGTTTGATTGCACTAGTAGCAATTCATAAAATCATACTATAGATGGATGTTTTGTCTTACTATAAAACTATGAAAGAGCCGGTTGAAATCTGGTTCTTTTTTCTTGGTTTAAAAATGCTTGCACCGGGAATGACATAGTGATATAGTTGTTCTTGCTGCTCTTGAAAAAACATTATATATCTATGAAAAAAAGCTTTGACAAGTTAGGCGTATGATGATATTATATTAAGAGTCGCAAGAAGACACCATAACTAAACAATCTTCGATAAAAGGCAGCGATTTCTGTCGCTATCATCGAAGTTAGCCCATCCATGGGCGAATCAGCTCTTTGAAAACTGAACAAAAGCCAAGCGTGAAACGGGTCTTTTTAAAAGAACCCTGATCAATTTTTAAGTTTTACATTAATGAGCAATCAAACACTTTATTGGAGAGTTTGATCCTGGCTCAGGACGAACGCTGGCGGCGTGCCTAATACATGCAAGTCGAGCGGACCAAC
>NZ_JBQQCL010000029.1:0-34043 GCF_052246725.1 Pseudalkalibacillus sp. R45
TGGTTTCCACCGTTATGATAGGTTACGCTTACGGATCTTATTACATCATAAAAATAAAGAATTGGATTTTCAAGTAGGTTAAGGGATAGGAGCAAGAACTCCTACCCCAACATTTGACGTAGAACCTCTAAAAGATTGTTGTTTTTGAGTCATTATTAAAAACCACCTTGTGCAATTTGATTGGATAGCAAGGTGCGAGACTCCTGAGGGCTCACCGCACGCCCCGCAGAAAGCGAGCATCCTGGAGCTGAAATCAACGACTTTCAAAAGCAACAAAGTTTACGAAAACAGCCTTTATATAAGAACTTAAATAGTGTTATTCACTCATCCCCAATAGCCAGCCCAAATTTTGAAAAGGTTCTTGTTCATTTCCATCCCTTTATCCTCTAGAGCTTGAAACGTGTTATTGAATTGAAGGCCTTCCAATACGATCACGCCATCGATTTTATTTTCATGAAATAGCCGATAGATTTCTTTGCTGGTGTCAGTATCAGTTGTATTAATATAGCAGTAAACCTTCATATTACTGACCATAGAAACTTCCTTGAATTCGTTACATGCTTCGAAATTACCCAAAACAATGATCTGGGGATCACGTCCTGAATTGCGGGCTTTCTTTACAGATTTTTTTATATAAGTGGAAGCAACGACCCAATCTTCATTATAAGGTTGTTTTTTATTGCTTATGGAATCAGGATGTATTCTGTATTGATATAGTTTCTTGTTGATTTTGTGGATCGGACCTACTTCAAACATCCTCATCCACAAATCGTAATCATAGCAAATTTTATAAGAGGAATCATAACCGCCAACTTCCTTAAAGATTTTCTTTGAAAAAAGGACGGATCCATGACATAAAGGGTTGATGTAGAATCTATATGCTTTCATATGCTCACTTGAAACGAGAAAATTACCGAATTCCTCGGTACGTAATCGTTTAGACGGAATTTCTTTATTACCGCTCATGCATTCTTTAAGTGTCCCGATTGCTGCTAGATGAGGATGTTCCCGTACATAAGCTGCTTGTTCTTCCAGTCGGGTGGGCATGCTTAGGTCATCTGCATCTTGGATGGCGATCCAATCACCCGAAGCATTTTTGATTGCAATGTTTAAAGCATTCGCAGCACCCTTATTTTTCGGAATGTGGATGATCCTGACTCTAGAATCTTGTACGTCTTTCAAAATCTCAGCAGTATTATCAAGTGAACCATCATTGACGATGATGAATTCAAAGTTCTGATAGGATTGATTTAAAATGCTTTCTATCGCTTCTTGTAAATAATGTTCCCCGTTGTATACAGCCATTACGACAGAAATGAGCATATCCAGTCTCCTCACTCATTTTTGTAGTATGTATATTACTTCATTTACCGTATATGTCACTACAGGGGATGAATGCAAAAAGGAAACCTCTTCGATACTTAAATTCGAAGAGGTTTTTATTTATGCCACAACTTTTTTGAAGTGTGGGAATGAGTAAATTGGGGAATAGTTGACTCCATAAAGATCTGCCCAATTTTAATCTTTGAAATGCTTTTCCAAGCTAATATGACCCTATTTCAATATATTAAAATCAGGAAATCTTGAGTTTGTTCAAGTTTCGTTCACGAATGTTGTTTGCTAAATGAAGTTGTAGAAGCTTGTCCAACTCTTGGCTGCATTTAAGGGTTTCGCTAGATGACATACCATAAACACGAGCTGTCTCTAGCATTTGTTCTCTTTTTCGTTCGATTGTGTGAACTAACATTTTTTTACCTCCATACCAAAGTTTCGAGTTGACCTTGTACATTATCTTACAAAAACAAGATCTATGGAAGTCTTTCGCCGAAACTTCTAATGATTCGACAATAATAGAATTAAATTAACAAATCATACAAGTAGCATTTAGATAAAAAGTCATAGATGGATTAGGAGATGATCGAATGGGTAAACAGGAAGATTTGGAAAAGAAAAAGGGATTGCCCCCTGGATCATTAGTGTATGTAGGGGATGAAGAGGCTTCTTTTACAAAAGTCTCTTTAATTGATTATAAAGGTGATGCATTAGATGAAAAATCTGTCGATACGATCCAGGAAGCATTAGCGTACGCAGAAACAGACAGCGTGACCTGGATTAACATCGAAGGGCTTCATAATAAGGAGGTATTTAAAGGAGTCCGCGATGATTTCGGGGTACATCCATTACTCATAGAAGACATATTGAATACAGAACATCGCCCAAAGATCAATGTCTTGGATAATTATGTGCTGATGATTTTGAAAATGGTTTGGTATGATCGTGAAGAAATTGATATCAATGAAGAACAGATCAGTATCCTTGTAAAAGATCAAACGATTATCACTTTCCAGGAAAAGGAGGGGGATGTGCTGTATCCTGTTCGGCAAACCATTCGACAAAATCTAGGGAATATCCGAAACATGAGTGCAGGGTATCTGGTCTATTCCATTTTAGATGCGATCGTTGACCAGTACTTGATCGAATCTGAACGAATTTCATCTGATATTGAGCAGGTAGAAGAGGAAATGGTCTTGCACCCCGATCAAACGGTTCTGCAAAAGATTTATAATTATAAGAATGTAGGGATGTATCTTCGAAAACAGGTATGGCCGGTTAAAGAAATCATAACAGGGCTTGAAAAATCAAAAATCATTGATTTGAATACAGGCTTTTATCTAAAGGATGTATCCGATCATGTCATTCATGTGATGGATATGGTGGAAATGACACGTTCGATGGCGACCAACCTGTTGGATGTCTATTTTTCAAGTGTAAGCAACAAGATGAATGAAGTTATGAAAGTATTGACGATCGTTTCAACGATCTTCATCCCGTTCACATTCATTGCCGGAATCTATGGGATGAACTTTGAGTATATGCCAGAATTGGATGATAGATGGGCATATCCGATTGTGTGGGGTGTCATGATTGCGATGACTTTGGGTATGATCCTCTTTTTCAAAACAAAACGGTGGTTCTGATGAATTGTCTAACAAATAAAGGAATAAAGTTGATATAATGGGAGGGCATTATTAATACGTAATAAACGGAAGTGAGCCTATGACGAAGGAAGATATTCTGACTGGAATCAAGGAAAAGACTACGCTCAGACCACTTGTTCTGGCAGCGGTCATTTTGGCGATGTTCATGGCCGCCATTGAGGGTACGATCGTTTCAACCGCCATGCCAAGCATCGTCGCTGATTTAGGTGGCTTCAGACTATACAGCTGGGCGTTTTCAGCTTATCTGTTAATGCAGGCTGTGACGATATTGATTTATGGAAAATTATCCGATTTGTTCGGTCGAAAACCCGTTTTCACATTCGGTATCAGCATGTTCATGATTGGTTCGTTGATGTGCGGTTTTGCCGGGACGATGGAAATGCTTATCATCTCCCGTTTAATCCAGGGATTTGGTGCTGGAGCAGTGATGCCGATTGCAACCACGATTGTTGGCGATATGTATACGATGGAGGAACGGGCGAAAATCCAGGGGTATTTAGCGAGTGTCTGGGGGATTTCGGCTGTTCTTGGACCAGCTCTAGGCGGGTTCATTGTCCTTTACTGGGATTGGGCGTGGGTTTTCTGGCTTAATATACCACTCGGCATCCTCGCGATATTAGGAACAAATTTATTTTTACATGAGGACATCGAGAAGAAGAAACATAAGATTGATTACATAGGCGCATTGTTGATTTTCGTTGCTGTCAGCAGTTTGATGATTGCCTTGATACAGGGCGGTGTCTCACTTCCTTGGACGTCGTGGCAAATCATTGGGTTGATCGGAACCTTTGCTGTAAGCTTCTTATTGTTCATCATCCAGGAGCGTCGTGCTGCTGAACCGACTATGCCTCTCAGTATTTGGAAGGATCGGTTGATCACATTAGCGAATCTTGCTTCACTGACCACTGGTGCAATCTTATTCGGTATTTCTTCTTTTTTACCGGCTTATGTCCAGGGTGTCATGGAGGAGTCTCCTCTAGTTGCAGGATTTACCCTTACCACCATGTCGATCGGCTGGCCGATTGCCTCTACCTTGGCTGGAAGATTGATCATAAAGCTAGGTTTCCGGACGGTTGCTCTCGGTGGAGGGATCGCACTTGTTTTGGGATCGCTGTTTTTTGTTGCTCTTGATCCGGTAAAAGGACCGATTTGGGCTGCCATCGGTTCATTCATCATCGGTGTAGGAATGGGGCTTTCGACTACGACCTTTATCGTTTCTATCCAATCATCGGTTAATTGGGAAAAACGAGGAGTCGCAACAGCGTCAAATATGTTCATGAGGATTCTTGGAAGTGCGATCGGAGCAACGCTTTTAGGAGGTATTCTGAACAATCGGCTTCAAAATTACTTAGAGGAACATGGAGCGGATTTGGATGAATCATTATCAATTGATGCAGCAAACATCCTTCTGGAAAAATCGCAGCGGGATAAATTATCCCCAGAAACCCTTGAGATTTTACAAGAAGGTTTGACGTTCTCACTTGATAGTGTCTATATCGGAGTTTGTATATTAGCTACCATAAGCTTTCTGTTAATTGCATTTCTCCCAAAGAAGGATGAGCAGAAACCTGAACAGAATTAAAATGAGCGGACTACACACTGGTCCGCTCTTTTTCCTTATTGTGTTTCAAGGAATTCGATTCGATTTTGAAAAGGATCGAAGAATGAAAAGCGTTTCATTCCTGGAATCTGTATTTCCTCTTTAATTTTGACATCATGTGCTTGCAGATGATCTTTTATCCCATCAAGATCTGCTATTTCAAATGCAGGATGTCTCTTGCTTTTTTCCGTATAAGGTTCCGTTCCAATATGCAATTCGATGTCCGCAACCTGGAACCATAAACCGCCATTCCTTTTCAATGCTTCCGGTTTTTCGATTTCTGTCATTCCCAACACCTCGCTGTAAAACCTGTGAGCTTTCTCCTCTTCACCAGTCGGTATACAGATTTGAACATGATGAAGTCTTTTGAATTTGATTTTCATCCTATAAATTCCCCCCTAGAAACTGATAGATCAGTTGAATGAAAAGTAACACCGTGATGATCCGTAAGATCAATTTCACTACAGATTTTGATAATTTACCAGCAAGCCGGACGGCGACTTGAGCTCCAATCAAAGAACCGATGGATAGTGGGATTGCTACATCCCAACGGACATATCCTGTTACATAGAAACTGATGAAGCCTCCGAAACAGCTTAGAAACGTATTGAATCTTGTATAAGCGATGGTACGAAGGTAAGAGATTCCTTGATAAAAGAAAAGGTACATTTGGAAGGTTGCCTGACCTGGTCCGAACATGCCATCATAGGTGCCGATTCCGAATAATCCCGGATAACTCCAAAACGATAATTTTTCATGTCCATTCTCTTGTTGTGGCGGTTTCTTGATGAAAGAGATGAGAAAAGCGATAACCAATAGGCAGATTCCGATGATGATCATCGTCCGTTCCGTTAGTGACGATGCAATCAAACCGCCAATGATTCCTCCAATAAAGCTGAAAGGGGCGATTTTCAAAGCGGCGTTCAGCTTTACTTCCTTTCTTTTCAAGAGGACGAAAAAACTTGAAAAGGAACTAAGCATATTGGAAAATTTGTTAGAAGCGATGGCATTATGAACCGGGATTCCAGCCAACAGCATGGCTGGCAGATTTATGAGGCCACCGCTTCCAGCGAGTGTGCCGATGAATGTAGCCACAAAACCGATAAAGATTAATAGGAGAGTCATAATGGTACCTTCTTCCACTTTAGCGTCTATTGTTATCATATGGGAAAGTCAGCTATAATAAAATAACGGTTTTTTTATGATCTATGATAAGAATAACTTATCAGTGAAGGTGTGAATAGTGCATGCAGATGACAGAATTTAGAGTATTGAACGTTTTGGCTGCCGAATTGAATATGCGTAAAGCCTCTGAACGGCTTTATGTCTCCCAGCCAGCTCTGAGCCAGAGATTGCAATCGATCGAACAAAGATGGGGAGCCAAGATTTTTATACGATCCCAAAAAGGGTTGACGCTAACTCCAGCGGGGGAAAAGGTCATTGAATTCGTTAACCAGACCCTCCAAACCGAAGAGGATCTGCAGGATGAAATTTTATCGCTTGGAGACGTCGTACATGGAACGTTGAAGATTGCCGTTGCATCGATTATTGGTCAATACTGGCTTCCAAACGTTCTGAAGGAATATGTGGAACAGTTTCCGAATGTGAAAATTTCACTTGTAACAGGCTGGAGCAGCGAAGTCCAGCGGCAGCTGTTCAGTGATCATTACCATGTGGGGATCATCCGGGGTTATCCAGATTGGAAGGGACCAAAAGAGCATTTGATGAGTGATGAGCTTCATCTCGTCGATACGAAAATCCAATCTCTTGAGGAGTTGAATGAAACTTCCAGACCTTTCATCCAATTCAAGAGCCATTCCACCTATTATCAAGAGATACAGGACTGGTGGGTGAAGAAATTCAAGTCTCCGCCAAAACGGACAATTGTTGTCGATCAGATCGAAACATGTAAGCAGATGGCATTGAATGGTATTGGTTATGCGATCCTGCCTTCAATAAGCTTGACGAGGCAAGACAGGAATATCCATACAATCCCGATATTGAATGAGCATGGTGAACCTTTGAGCAGGGACACTTGGATCATCAATAGCGAGGCTTCCCATCAATTGAAGCAAGTCCGAGCATTCATCGATTTGATCAAGTCGATGAAACAGAGAACGTAATACTTAACATCCGAAGGAAAATACGATAAAATGAACGCGATTGAAAGAAAAACGAGCCTATAGGAGGATACACACATGAAAATGATGGATGCAAACGAAATTATCTCGTTTATTCAAAATAGTGAAAAGTCTACACCCGTAAAAGTACATATCAAAGGTGTTTTGGAAGGCATTGATTTCGGATCAAATACGAAATCATTCATTACAGGAAATACCGGAGTACTTTTCGGTGAATGGAAAGAAATAAAGGAAGCAATCGAAATGAATGAAAAAGCGATTGAAGATTACGTGGTAGAAAATGATCGTCGTAATTCAGCGATTCCTTTGTTGGATCTTAAAGGTGTACAAGCGCGCATCGAACCTGGTGCAGTCATCCGTGACCAAGTAGAAATCGGAAAGAATGCAGTCATCATGATGGGTGCGATGATCAATATCGGTTCTGTTGTCGGTGAAGGTACGATGATTGATATGAATGTTGTACTTGGTGGACGTGCGACAGTTGGGAAAAACTGCCACATCGGTGCAGGTTCAGTCCTAGCCGGTGTTATTGAACCGCCTTCAGCAAGCCCAGTGGTTGTTGAAGATGGTGTTGTCGTTGGAGCGAATGCGGTCATCTTGGAAGGTGTACGCGTCGGTGAAGGCTCTGTTGTCGCTGCAGGAGCGGTCGTTACAGAAGATGTACCTCCAATGTCCGTGGTTGCTGGTACACCAGCTCGCGTAATCAAGAAGATCGATGAGAAGACGAAAGGGAAGACTGAAATCAAACAAGAGCTTCGCCAATTGAAAGAAGACTAATAAAGGGGAGAGCGACACATGATGCCTCTCGAACAACTAATACAAATCCGACGTGAATTGCATCGGATTCCTGAGCTGGGTTTTCAAGAGGTGAAAACCCAGCAATTTTTATTAAATTACATGAGTACGCTTCCTCAAGATTTTCTTCAAATCACAGAGTGGAGAACAGGGTTGCTGGTGAAAGTGATTGGTTCTGCTCCTGAACAGACGATCGGTTACAGAACCGACATTGATGGATTGCCGATTAGCGAGGAAACCACTTATGATTACCGTTCTGAACATCCTGGAATGATGCATGCTTGTGGGCATGATTTTCATATGACAATCGCTTTAGGTGTATTGACACATTTTGCAAAGAACCGCCCGAAAGACAATCTGGTATTTGTGTTCCAGCCGGCTGAAGAAGGTCCTGGGGGAGCATTGCCGATGCTTCAAAGTAATGAATTTAATGCCGTACGTCCGGATATGATGGTTGCATTGCATATCGCTCCAAATCTTCCAGTAGGAACGATCGGTATTAAGGAAGGGTTGCTGTTTGCTAATACTTCTGAGCTTTTCATCGATTTAAAGGGCAAGGGAGGGCATGCAGCATATCCCCATGAGGCGAATGACATGGTAGTGGCGGCAAGTCACCTAGTCACACAGCTGCAAACGATTGTGTCGCGGAATATGGATCCGCTCGATTCTGTGGTAGTGACCATTGGTAAAATTACAGGCGGAACCAAGCAGAATATCATAGCAGAAAACGCTCGAATCGAAGGAACGATCCGTACACTATCTCCAGAAGCGATGACTATTGTGAAGAAACGGATTGAGGCACTGGTAAAAGGCATAGAAGCCGGTTTTGAGTGTCAGGCTGTCATCGATTATGGTGCGAACTATTATCAAGTCGATAATCATCCAATACCTACAAGGGAATTTTGTGAGTTCCTAGAGTATAATCTGCCTCTATATCCAATACGCGTTGTTGATAAAGCAATGACAGGGGAAGATTTCGGTTATTTCTTGAAAGAAATACCGGGATTCATGTTTTGGCTCGGTGTGGAAACGCCATATGGCCTTCATCATTCGAAAATTGAACCCCAAGAAGATGCGTTAGAAGTAGCGACCACTGTCTTGATCGGTTATTTAGAAGATAAAATGAAGTAAGTAAGTAGAGTCCCGATATGGGGCTCTTTTTTACTTCTCTTTTCGTAAGGCTCTTTTCGTGCATACTTTGTTGCTCTTGCACTTAAAGAAAGTATAAAATACTTTCTTCAGTATAAGGGCAACTAAGGCTCGACCTACAAAAGGCTTGGTCTCGCCAAGTTTTCTTTAAAAGGCGTTGATTTCCGCTTCAGGTGCTCGCTTTCCGCGGGGCGTGCGGTGAGCCCACTCGTGCCTGGCGACCTCAGGAGTCTCCTTTTCAAGGAAGCATTTGTGCTCCTGCGTCTACAAGAAAGTCCTGTCGAAGCGAGCTTCCTCGTCGCATGCCTTGCGAGGAGATTATTCAGGTAGTAGGCACGCTGATCCCGCAGGACAAGAAAAGCTTCGGCAGCGTTACATCGCACGAAGAAAATGCAATTTTCATTTTCGAGGAGTCTCGCACCTTGCTCTCCAATCAACTTGCACAAGGTGATTTTTAAAAAATGACTCAAAAGCAACAATCTTTTAGAAAAGAGCCTTTAGTAAAGATTGTTGTTTTTCACATTTCGATTGTAAGGGCGTGGTACTATACTCCCTTTCCAAGGGCGACAAAGCGTAATTAACCAGAAAGAGTCTAGCAAAAAATTAACGGACAGCAGAGTCGTTAAATGAGAACAAACCGGCTGATTTACGATAAAAGTCTTGAAATAAGGTCCCTAGTGTCCGTTAACGATTGTTCTGAAAATGTTGGGATCTCAGAATAGAAATTGTTTCAGAGAGCAGTTTTTCAATCTTCCATATTATGTATAGCACTCCTTTGATGAGGTTACATTAACAATATTCGCAGAGGAGGTGGATGAAATGCCAAGAATCGGAGTAGAACAATCGTTGACAGATGTACAAGAGGCATTGCAAAGCAAAGGATATGAAGTAAAACAATTACGCCAAGAACAGGATGCAGAAGACTGTGATTGTTGTGTGATCACTGGCCAGGATCAAAATGTAATGGGGATCCAAAATGCCGTTACAAAAGGTTCAGTAATCAATGCGCACGGCTTTTCGGCAGATGAAGTTTGCCAACAGGTTGACCAACGTTTGAACCAACAGTAGGGGATAGCATCAGCTGTCCTCTTTTCTTTTTCCAAATGTACATAATGGGTATATTTGGGTATACTTAGTTCTCTAGATAGTTTTGTGGTTTGAGAGGGAATTGTACATATGAATCTTCAGAATATAGGTATTCCTGAACAATTTAAAAGAATTGTATTGACACCGCCAAGAATTTTAGCGTTTTCTTTTATCGCATTGATTACGCTTGGAACATTATTGTTGAAATTACCGATAGCCACCGAGGAAGAGATTACCTGGCTGACCGCGTTGTTCACATCGACCTCAGCTTCTACGATTACCGGACTTGTTGTGGTAGATACAGGTTCCGTTTACACGCTGTTCGGTGAAATCGTCATTTTATGCTTGATACAAGCAGGCGGTGTAGGAATCATGACCTTTGCGGTGTTGATCGTCCTGATGCTAAGTAAAAAAATAGGGATACGATTCATGCTTTTGATTCAGCAGGCACTCAACCAGTCATCATATGGGGGAATTCTCCGGTTGGTTAAAGTTTTGTTGATTTTTGCATTCGTTTCAGAAACGATCGGGGCACTGATTTTGATGTCTTTGTGGGTACCGGAAATGGGGTGGAAACAGGGAGCTTATGCAAGTATTTTTCATAGTATCTCAGGTTTCAATAGTGCTGGCTTTTCCATATGGTCCGACAGTCTGATCAGTCACAATAACAACCCAGTTATTCTAACGGTCATCTCCACTTTATTCGTATTAAGCGGGTTAGGATTTACAGTCATACTCGATCTTTACTACAGCAGGAAGTTCAGGGAACTTTCCCTGCATTCGAAACTGATGATCATCGGTACGGTGGTAATTAATTTTATCGCATTAATTGTCATTTTCACACTCGAGTTTACTAATGTTAAAACGATCGGTCAGATGACACTCTCGGATAAATTGTTCAATTCTTATTTTCAGGCGGTGACTCCAAGATCGGCAGGGTTGAACTCCGTGGATGTAAGTAGTATGGAAGATGCTTCAGTCTTTTTCACAATCATCCTGATGTTCATCGGTGCAGGGAGTACCTCGACTGGCGGAGGAATCAAATTGACCACCTTTATCGCTTTATTGCTCTCAGTTGCGACCTTTTTAAGAGGGAAAAGTGAAGCGGTCATTCTCGGGCGTACAATCAGTGATAGTACGATCATCCGTGCATTTGCTATAACTGTCATCTTGCTGGGTATATTATTTAGTACTGTTTTCATCATGATGATTACGGAAGACGCATCCTTCATTGAAATTTTGTTCGAAGCGGTCTCGGCGATTTCAACATGTGGTCTTTCGATGGGGATTACGGGTGAATTATCATCAGTCGGACAACTCGTCATCATTCTATTGATGTATTTTGGAAAACTTGGACCTCTCACACTGTTATTCATCCTCGCGAAACCGACTATTCGCCGCAAAGTCCGTTACCCATACGGTGAAATCATTACAGGTTAATCTGATAATCCATAAAAAGCCCCGTCAAGCTGTAGTCAGCCTGACGGGGCTTTTCTTATATGGGTGCCAGGTACACTTTTGCAACTCAACAGCGCTAAGGGTTCTGAAAGTGTACCTGGCACTGATTAATTTTCCTTCTTTACCCAGTTGTCGTTTTCATTTTTTTCGTATTTTTCTTTCACGGCATTCCAGGCTACTTTATGTGCGGTTTTTTCCTGGTCATATTGTTTACTGGCTGAATTGAATGCTTCTTTATAAATTTCTCGTGCATGCTTTGGTAGATTGTTTTTGACTTGATCAGGAAGTTCTTCGTGAGAATCATATGGCATAAAAAGCACCCTCCTTTTGTCAAGAAGGGTACCCGGAAATTCGGTCATATAAACATTATTGATTTTCGTTTTTGTGAACGTAGACTTGATGTGGGAACGGGATTTCGATGCCGTTTGCGTCCAACGCTTCCTTCAGTGCTTTGCGGAGTTCTCGCTCAACGCCCCATTGCATATCATTCCTCGTTTTTGCAATCACACGGAGGACTACATCAGAGGAACCTAGCGATTGTACACCAAGGACATTTGGACCTTCAATGATATCTTCATTCGTAACGGCGATCCGGTCACATGCTTCTTGCAAGACCCCAATCGCTTTATCGATATTGTCATCATAAGAAATGCCGATATCCACCAACGCTCTCATATTTCCTCGAGTGTGGTTGCTGATGGCACTGATTTCACGATTTGGAACGTAATGCAGGGTTCCGTCAAATCCACGGATGTGTGTCGTCCTCAACCCTGTGTCTTCTACGATGCCATCAAAGCCAGCTGCCGTTACATAATCACCAACGTCTAGCTGTTTTTCCAATAGGATGAAAAAACCGGTGACAACATCACTCACAAGGCCCTGGGCACCGAATCCGATTGCTAAACCTATGATACCTGCACCAGCTAATAGACCTGTGACATCTAATTCAAAAGTTCCCATGACTGCCACTACTAAAATAAAGATGAGTGCGTAAGAAAAGACGCTTTTCGTAATACTTTTCAGTGTAATTGCTCGACCGGCTGACATATTGTTGCGGTTCTGTACTTTTTCAAATGATGTGTTGATGATTCGGTTACCAATCGCTTTTACGATTAGAAACGCAATCAAGATGAATAGCAACTTCAACGTAAGTATTCCAGCATCTTTCAAAATCTCAGCCCAATCAATCTTCGATAATAATTCTTCCAAGTTATCAGCTCCTTGACTCTAGTAACAGACTAGTAATACTATAACGAAATTTGTGAGTTTGCCGCAATTGATAAGACATATAATGAGTATATCCTTTGAGATGGTGATCGAAACACGTTAGAATAAATAGTGGACATGCTTAAAGCGTTTACTTACAGCTATTTTTGGTTATAGTAAGCATGTCGAGCATGCTATATTAAATTAATTCTCATTTAACATTGACTATTAACTAGAGAAAGACTATAATATAGCATGTACAATAATTGTGAGGAAAGAGCGGCTTAAGTGCCGATCTTACATTAAAAACATTTTTTTGGAGGGATTACGAATGGCAGAACGTATGGTAGCAAAACAAGCACCGCGCTTCGAAATGGATGCGGTACTTCCAAACAAAGAATTCGGAAAAGTAAGCCTTGAAGAAAACATGAAGAATGACAAGTGGACAGTCCTTTTCTTCTATCCAATGGATTTCACATTTGTTTGCCCTACAGAAATCACAGCAGTGAGCGATCGCTATGATGAGTTTGAAGATCTTGATACAGAGGTCATCGGTGTATCAACTGATACGATCCATACTCACTTGGCTTGGATCAACACGAACCGTGACGATAACGGATTAGGCGTATTAAAATACCCATTAGCTGCAGACACGAACCATAAGGTCTCTGAAGACTATGGCGTGCTGATTGAAGAGGAAGGTGTAGCACTTCGTGGATTGTACATCATCAGTCCAGAAGGCGAGCTCATGTACTCTGTTGTCAACCATAACAACATTGGACGTGACGTAGACGAAACACTACGTGTCCTTCAAGCTCTTCAAACTGGTGGACTTTGCCCGGCGAACTGGAAGCCAGGTCAAGAAACACTTAACGTTTAATGGTGATTTTGAGATAGAGCCTAACCTAGCGTTAGGCTCTATTTTTTTCTTCAAATAAATTCAGAAAATTAGTTCAATTAAAGGTTGTGTAATAGAAACCGATATGAAATAATAAGCATCTTAAATACAGATTTTACAATTTCTTTTTCGAAGATCTTTCCAACATTTATAGTTAATTTAAGCAAAATTATGGTTATTTATTTCGGAATCCGTTATATTATTTATATTATGACTTTTTAAACAATACATAAAAAAAGGCAGGTGCTTTTGTGGATACTTTTAAACGTTTGAAAGAATTTTACTGGCCTTATCGTAACTATTTCTTACTATCCGTATTTTCATTATTATTTGTATCAGGTATCACCGTCATATATCCGATACTGCTGCAGTTCACGATTGATGAAGTGATCATCAATGAACAATACAGATGGATACCTTACCTGGCGATCGGCTTCATCATTGTGATGGCGATCAAAGGTACAGCTACCTTCTTCCATCAGTATTTAGGGGATTTATTCGGTGTCACCGCGGTCTATCGACTAAGGGAGGCATTGTATAAAAAACTGCAGTACTTACCGTTCAGATATTATGACAATGCGAAGACCGGAGACCTGATGTCGCGTTTGACTGCTGATGTCGAGGGGTTTCGGTTCTTTTTATCCTTCGGGTTCGCACAAGTCATCAATTTCCTATTGCTCGTATCCTTCAGTTTAGGTGTAATGTTCTACTATTCTATTCCTCTTGCATTCGTCACTTTGGGCATGCTGCCATTTTTAGCTGTCGCTGTCTACCGTTTCGATAAGAGAGTCCATCCGGCATTCCGGGGAATACGAAAGTCGATGGGGCGTTTGAATACAAAAGTCCAGGAGAATGTCAGTGGAATCAATACGATCAAATCCCTTTCACGTGAGGACTTCGAAATCGGAAAATTCGTCAATAACAATAAGGATTACCGTGATAACTATTTGAACACTTCAGATATTTGGGCGAAGTATTTCCCGCTCATGGAAATGATCGGGAACCTATGTGTCGTTTTCTTGCTCTCTTATGGTGGATTCCTAGTCTTCAACAACCAATTGAATCCTGGGGAGCTTGTCGCATTCTTCAGTTTGGTCTGGTATATCATCTGGCCGATTATGAATCTTGGTTTTGTAATTAATACGTTTTCCCAATCAAAAGCTTCGGGTGAACGCCTTCTGGAAATTCTTGATGAACCGGAAGATATCCAGGACAAAGAGGACACGATGCATATCGACGAGTTGAATGGAGATGTCGAGTTCGCAAATGTTACTCATAAATACGCAAGTGAAGAAGAATATGCACTGAAAGATGTATCCTTCAAAGCGTCAAAAGGAACCACGATTGGTCTTTTAGGTGCGACTGGTGCAGGTAAAACCACCATCACTCAACTGATTTCAAGATTCTATGAACCAAAGGAAGGAAATGTATTGATTGACGGCAGGGATATCAAAGAGTATTCCATCAAATCGTTAAGAAAGAATGTGGGTGTGGTTCTACAGGAAACATTCCTATTCTCCTCATCAATTAGAGACAACATCGCATATGGTGATGCCGACATTGAGTTTGAAAAAATCGTTGATGCTGCAAAAAGAGCTCAAGCACACGATTTCATCATGGAGCTTCCGGATGGGTACGATACCATCCTCGGTGAACGGGGCATGGGGCTATCCGGTGGTCAGAAGCAGCGGATTGCAATTGCGCGTGCCATTTTATCTGATCCTAGTATTCTCATATTGGATGATGCGACAAGTGCAGTTGATATGGAGACAGAGTTCAAGATTCAGAAGGCTTTCAGAGAAGTAATGAAAGGCAGGACAACATTCATCATCGCGCATCGTATCTCTTCTTTAAAGCATGCAGATGAAATCCTTGTGCTAGAAGACGGGCGGATTGCACAACGTGGTACACATGAAGATTTGATCAATCAGGAAGGAATGTACCGCAGAGTTTATGACATCCAATATAAAGATAAAGCAGCAATAAAAGAAAGACAGACAGGATAAGGAGGTGGTACGATGAGCAGCAATACGAAAAAAAGATTTCATTATTCACAGGATCAAGCGATTGAGAAACAATTCAACTGGTCACAAATGTTACGCCTTTTTGGGTATATAAAGCCATATAAGTCGAACTTATTGCCGAAATCAATTATTGCGATGTTGATTTCAACAGCAGTTCGCCTGGTCGTACCGATCTTCATCGGGGTATTGCTTTTCGACCATGCAATCAAAGATAAGAACGAAACCCTACTCATACAATTGATATTCGGAATAGCAGGACTCTACATCTTAGCTTGGATTGCGAATACATTCCGGATCAAATGGACGAATCAATTAGGCCAATACATCATTTATGATATTAGACAAGGATTATTCAAGCATATCCAAAGGCTTTCACATCGATTTTTCGATCAACGGTCAGCAGGATCGATACTGGTCAGAATTATAAATGACGTCAATTCATTACAGGAACTTTTTACGAATGGGGTTATCAATCTATTGATGGACTTCATTCTTCTGGTAGGGATACTCGTCATCATGTTCTTCTTAAGTCCAGAGTTGACGTTAGCAATCATGATTGTCTTGCCGATCATGTTTTTCATCTCAACAAAATTACGACGTAACATCCGTCGTTCATGGCAGACAGTCCGGATCAAACAGGCGAAGCTCAACTCTCATTTGAATGAAAGCATTCAAGGAATCCGGGTTACGCAATCCTATACACAGGAACAAGAAAACATGGGATTCTTCGAAGGTGTAAATGGGGAGACCTTTGAAAGCTGGAAGGATGCCACTCGGAAAAGTGCAGTATTCCGTCCATTCGTAGAAATGTCCAATGCAATTGGAACTGCCATCCTGATCTGGTATGGTGTGTATTTGATCCAAAATGGAATGGATTATGGTGTGTTCGTAACCTTTGCCTTCTATCTAGGAATGTTCTGGGAGCCGATATCCAGAATGGGGCAAGTATATAACCAATTGCTGGTTGCGATGGCTTCCAGTGAGAGGATCTTTGAATTTTTGGATGAACAGCCAAATGTGTCAGAACGGAAAGACGCGATTACCTTTGATGAAATTGATGGAAAAATTGAATTCGATCAAGTTGAATTTTCATATGATGAAAAGCGTAAAGCACTGAATGGAATAGACTTGACGATTGAAGCGGGTGAAACAGTCGCTCTTGTTGGTCATACTGGGTCTGGTAAAACAACGATCGCAAACCTTATAAGTCGATTCTATGATCCAACAAAAGGCTCTGTAAAAATCGACGGTGTAGAATTGCGGGATGTAAAGCTGGATAGTTTGAGACAAAAAGTAAGTGTGGTGTTGCAGGACACATTCATTTTCTCGGGAACAATCATGGAAAACATCCGTTTCGGACGTCCTGACGCGACAGATGAAGAAGTGATCTATGCAGCTGAAGCAGTCGGAGCAAGTACATTTATTGAAAAACTGGAAAATCAATACGAGACTGAGGTTGAAGAGAGAGGAAATGTCCTTTCTGTTGGGGAGCGTCAATTGATTTCCTTTGCACGGGCGTTGCTTGCGGATCCGCGGATTTTGATTCTGGATGAAGCGACAGCGAGTATCGATACTGAAACGGAATTGAAAATCCAGAATGCATTGCAAACGTTGCTTAAAGGCCGAACAGCAATCATCATTGCACACAGGCTATCAACAATTCGTGAGTCCGATAACATCTTTGTTCTCGATCACGGGAATCTCATCGAACAGGGTAACCATGATTCACTCATGCGCCAAAAAGGAGAATATTACGATCTGATCGTTTCTCAATTTAAAATGCTGGATGCGATGTAAAAGTGGGAGACCACGAATGGCTTTGAGGCTGTTCGTGGTTTTTTCATGCACGATCAATAAACCCATAAACGATGTTGTTGAGATAAATAGCTAATTCAGACATGAAAACATGGATAAAACCACGAGGCGGACAGCTTAAATCATTAGAAAACGTAACCAATGACGTCATAAGTCTAAAAAACTTAAGCTAAGTCAAAATAAGTCTAAAAAATTATAATTAAGTCTAAAACGACCTTCATATGTCTAAAAACCTGCTAAATATGTCCAAAACTACAAAAATACACTTATTGCTCAACACTTCACAAACTAACCTCAACCTGATAAAATAACAGCCAGAATAACCTTTGTGATGTTATTCACAAAGGTTTCACATGATTAGAATCATTTTGTAACATCTGTTTGCTATTTTCCGTTTGTAGAAGATTATAAATAGGGTAAAGTAACAGTAATAAACTAGTGTTTATCTTGATTGTTTATTTCAAACGAAATTTACGACACTCCTGCGGGAACAGCGAGCCTGGTGAGACCCCACAACGGATTGTCCAAGTTCGTAAGGAGGCTCACGGTTCGCCCGCGGAAAGGGAGTGAATATCCGTAGAAATCAACATCATTCTTTAACAATGCCTTAAAGAAATGGACAACCTGGCTCAATCTCCTGGAAAAAGAGGAGCTTAGCTAGATTTTTTGGATCATGTATTTCAGAGGGGGAATTCGAGCGTGCCAGAATTAGATAGCGTTATGCTCAGTCGTTTATTGACAAGTTTGACACTAGGATTTCATATTATTTTTGCAACCCTCGGTGTTGGAGTCCCATTGCTCATCAGTGGGGCAGAGTGGCTAGGTATCCGAAGAAAGGATAATCATTACCGATTACTAGCTCGACGCTGGACGAGAGGTTTCGTTGTGACGGTGGCGGTAGGTGTTGTCACTGGTACATGTATCGGTTTGCAGTTGTCCTTATTATGGCCAAGTTTCATGGAAGTGGCAGGCCAGGTGATTGGACTGCCGTTATTCTTAGAAACATTCGCCTTTTTCTTTGAAGCTATCTTCTTAGGTATTTATTTATACACGTGGGACCGGTTTAAAAATCCTTATTACCACTGGTTGCTCTCAGTACCTGTGGTAATCGGAGCATCGGCGTCGGCATTTTTCATTTCAACCGTAAATGCCTTCATGAATTCACCTAAAGGGTTCAAGTTGGAAAATGGGGAGATCACTGAGATCCAGCCATTGATTGCGATGTTCAATCCAGCTACACCTACTAAGGCAGCGCACGTGATATCATCAGCGTATTTAACTTCAGCATTTGTTTTAGCAGCGATAACCGCCTTCATAATCTTGAAAAAAGGAAATAATGAATATTATAAAAAAGCGTTGCATTTTACGATGGTGACAGGTTTTGTCTTTGCAATCTCGACTGCTTTGATTGGTGACTTTTCCGGGAAGTATCTCGCTGAATACCAGCCTGAAAAATTAGCAGCTGCTGAATGGCACTTTGAGACGGAAAAAGGAGCAGACTTGATTGTTGGCGGTGTACTTGATGAGAACGGAGAAGTGAAATATGGATTAAGGCTCCCGAAATTTTTAAGTATCCTTGCACATGGAGACCCCAATGCGGAGGTCATCGGCTTAGAAGAGTTTCCGGAAGATGAAACTGCGCCGCTCTTCATCCATTATCTCTTTGTTATGATGGTCGGAATCGGGATGTTCCTGCTGGCTTTATCTGCTCAATATATATGGTTGTATAAATGGAAAAAAGGAAACCCCTATTCTAAATATCTTTTGATGGCGATTGTCGTATCTGGACCACTGGCAATGCTGGCCATTGAATGTGGCTGGATCTTCTCGGAAGTAGGAAGACAGCCATGGATCCTGTGGCATGTAATGCAAACTTCAGAAGGGGCGACCACAAGTGAACACGTCGGCTCGATGTTCATTTTATTCTTCGGTCTTTATGTCGTCTTGGGTTGGATTTGTACAACGGTATTGTTGAAAATGTTCAGGAGTAACCCGGCAGAAACTGAATTTGAAGAAATGGATCGATAAGGAGGGGATTAGATGGAAATACAATTACTCGGCATCACGGTACTGTGGATCTTTCTTTATGGATATCTGATTGTGGCATCGATTGATTTCGGAGCTGGTTTTTTTGCCTATTATGGAAAAATCACAAAACGGGATCACATTATCAATTCAATCATCAGCCGTTATCTATCCCCTGTTTGGGAAGTCACCAACGTGTTCTTTGTCTTCTTTTTTGTAGGACTGGTAGGTTTCTTTCCAAGCACAGCCTATTATTATGGGACTGCCTTATTGGTTCCAGGGAGTATAGCTTTAGTATTACTCGCAATCAGAGGTTCATTTTATGCTTTCGGAAATTATGGATCAAAGGATAGTAATATCTATACCTTTCTATATGGGGCTACCGGATTGTTGATTCCAGCCTCCTTATCAACCGCGCTTACGATATCAGAAGGTGGATTCATCTCAGAAGAAAACGGGACTGTCGTCTTTCTTGTACAAGAATTGTTTACAAGCTTTTACTCCTGGTCAGTCGTATTCCTTGCAATTGTAAGTGTATTGTATATCAGCGCCATGTTCCTAAGTTTTTATGCGTACAAAGCGAAAGACTGGGCAGCACTAGAGATTCTTAGGAAATTTGCGCTCTTTTGGAGCCCGCCAACGATTCTTGCAAGCTTTCTTGTGTTTCTTGCCTTACGTGACCATAACATTGACCATTTCAATAAAATGATTGATTACTCATATATGTTCATCATCTCCTTTATCTGTTTTAATATCGCAGTATGGTTGGTTTATAAGAACAAACGGTATGGGACAGCGTTCATTTTCGTCATGCTGCAGTTCTTGTTTGCATTTTTCGGGTATGGTGTCTCCCATCTGCCCTACATTTTGTACCCGTATATCACACTGGATACTGGGTTCACAAACGAAACGATGGGAATTGCTCTGGTCATCGCTTTCATCGCTGGATTGTTTTTGCTCATACCTTCTTTGTTCCTTTTGATGCGTATGTTCCTTTTTGATGCTAAATATGTTGAAGGAAATCGAGAAAAATAATTTCAAATTATGGTACAATGTGATGAGATTGAACGTTTAGGGCAATTGGAGGAATGAGTATGAAAAAGCAATTTGCTGTAATTGGGCTAGGACGGTTCGGGGGTAGCATCTGCCGTTCATTAAGTAATAATGATATGGAAGTACTGGCAATTGATATTGATGAAGATCGTGTCAATGAGTTTTCTTCGATTGCTACCCACGCCGTGATTGCGGATACGACTGATGAGAGTGTCCTCAAAAGCTTAGGGATCAGGAATTTCGATCATGTCATCGTTGCAATTGGTGACAATATTCAGGCGAGCATTCTGACAACATTGATTTTAAAAGAACTTGGTGTTACTCATATTACTGTGAAAGCGCAAAACGATTACCATGAAAAAGTAGTCCGTAAAATCGGTGCAGATCGAATCGTCCATCCTGAACGAGACATGGGACAGAGGATCGCGCACAACATCATGTCCAATAATGTCCTGGATTACCTGGAATTGTCCGACCAGCATAGCATTGTAGAATTGATAGCAAGCCAGAAAATGCATGACAGGACATTGATTGAACTCGATGTCCGCGCGAACTATGGATGTAACGTGGTAGCGATCAAGCGAGACGAAGAGATCATTGTATCACCGCAAGCGACCCAAACAATCGTTGAAGGAGATATCTTGATCGTAATCGGAGCCGATAACGATATAAGCCGATTAGAAAAGAATCTATTGATGGATTGAGTGAAAACCTGATTTCAACGCATGTTGAGGTCAGGTTTTTTATGCTCTTGATATTTTTTGGGAGAATTTATTTAGAAGAGTCTACAGTCCAAGAAAATTACTGCAAGGCTGTCCGAATTCAAGCGAACTTCGGACAGCGGAGCGAAAAAATAACGTGAGTCTGTCCGAACCTGGAGCAACTTCGGACAGCGGAGCGAAAAAAGAGCGTGAGCCTGGCCGAACCTGGAGCAATTTCGGACAGAGAAGCGAAATTTGCGACACTCCTGCGGGAACAGCTAGCCAGACAAGACCCCACACTCTTTTAAAGGTTCTTCGACTAAAGCTACCATTTCCATTGTTGAACGGCGAAGCAGCACGTCCTGTGCATGTGAGGAGGCTTGCGGATCGGCCTCGTAAAGGTAGTGAATTTCGCGAAAATTCGTATAACAAAGCATAAAAAAAAGCGATCCAATAAAGGATCGCTCTTTTGAAAATCAGATTTCCATGATGATTGGTAAAATCATTGGGCGACGTTTTGTCTTTTCATATAAGAAAGGAGCAAGTACGTCTGTGATTTCATTTTTGATTTCAGACCATTGTGTCGTTTTACGTTCCATCATGCCATTCAAGTGTTTAGATAGTATCCCTTGAGCATCATTGATCAAGTCTTCAGATTCACGCATATATACGAATCCTCGAGAAATGATGTCTGGTCCAGATACGATATTGAACTCTTTCATGTTGATGCTGACAACGACAACAACAAGACCTTCTTCAGAAAGAATTTTTCTATCACGTAGAACGATATTTCCAATATCACCGATTCCATTTCCGTCAACGTAGACCGAACCGGATGGGATTTTACCAGCAATTGAAGCTTCATTTTCACTCAACGCAAGAACTTCACCATTATCCATAATGAAACAGTTATTTTCTTCAACTTCACAGTCGATCGCAAGTTTTGTGTGCATCTTCAACATACGGTACTCACCATGGATCGGCATGAAGTATTTCGGTTTCATTAGACGGAGCATAAGTTTTTGTTCTTGTTGTCCGCCATGTCCAGAAGTATGGATGTCATTCAATGATCCAGCAATCACATTTGCACCTGCGCGATGCAGCTGGTTGATTATACGACTTACACTTAGTGTGTTTCCTGGGATGGGAGAAGAAGAGAAAACAACTGTATCTCCAGGAATGATTTGAATCTGACGATGAGTACCATTGGCGATTCTGGATAACGCTGCCATTGGTTCACCCTGGCTTCCTGTACATAAGATCGTCACTTCGTTATCAGGAAGACGGTTGATTTGGTTCGCATCAATAAACGTATCTTTAGGGGCCCGGATGTAACCAAGCTCCTGACCGATCGCAATAGATGAATCCATGCTTCGTCCGAAAACAGCCACTTTACGGTTATGTTGAACAGACGCTTCAACAACTTGCTGTAACCGGTGAATGTTCGATGCGAAAGTCGCAAAGATGATCCGACCATCTTCTTTGCGGAAAATATCCTGGATGCTTTCTCCCACACGGCTTTCTGACATTGTAAAACCAGGTACTTCACTGTTTGTACTGTCTGAAAGCAGACATAGAACACCTTCTTGGCCGATTTGAGCCATTTTGTTCAAGTTTGCTGCTTCTCCAACTGGTGTAAAATCGAACTTGAAATCTCCAGTGTGAACAATGTTCCCTGGAGGAGTCTTGACGACGATTCCATATGAATCAGGGATGGAATGAGTCGTTCTGAAAAACGTTACAGATGTTTTACGGAACTTGATGACGTCATCCTCTTGGATTTCATATAGTTTTGCTCTGCGAAGAAGACCATGTTCTTCCAATTTGTTCTTGATCAAGCCCAGTGCTAGTTTTCCGCCATAAATCGGTATATTGATTTGGCGTAGTAGATAAGGAATCCCGCCGATATGATCTTCGTGTCCGTGAGTAATGAATAAACCTTTGATCTTATCGACATTTTTGACGAGGTAAGTGTAATCAGGAATGACGTAGTCAATACCTAAAAGCTCGTCTTCAGGGAATTTGATTCCAGCGTCTACCAGAATGATTTCATCTTGAAACTGAATCCCATACGTGTTTTTACCAATTTCGTCAAGTCCGCCTAATGCGAACACTGCTGTTTGATGATTTTTTACGAATTTCATGTGTTATCTTGTCTCCAATTCAAAATCTTCAGATTGCTGTTCGTATTCCAGATGTGATCCTGTCACTTCTTGAACAAATTCAATATTATAATTCCGATCAGCTAGGAATGAACGAACTGCTTGTACGGAGTCTGCTTCAACATAGAGGCTTTTCGTTTCTTCACGGACTGTTACCTCTTGAAGGTTCTCCTGATAAAATACTTTGTAAATCATGCTTAACTCTCCTTACCGTTTTCAATTAGAATCATCTTCGTATATTATAAATGAATTCTATTGGATTTTCATGTTTTTTTGATTCGATTATGCAATTAGGGAGAAGGTGCCTATGTAAAAAAGGTATCTGAATACATAAGATACCAAATTAATCTCATCAAAACAAATATTGAAAATATCAAAGCATCGGTACACGTTGTTTCAAACCGAATAAGTCTTTCCATCTGTTTTTGATCTGATCTCTTAATTTTTTCATCCGATCCATACCTCCTTACTGAAAAAATTTATCCTCAATGAACATGAAAATTTTTCGAGGCTCCTTCATGAGCAACTCGTATCCAAATTTCCCAATTGTGGTGTTATACTTAGTATGGAGTATCAGAGTGATAATTTATCGAGGTAATTAGTGGTATAGATTGGGCACAGTTTCATACTGGCTGTAAGAAAAAGGTGAAAAAGATGAAATTATATGCTGCATTAGTCACTTTAAGTTTAATTTGGGGAATGTCTTTTTATTTCATCAAGGTACTGGTTGAAGATCTTGGACCATGGGGAATCGTGTTCGTCAGATGTACGCTTGGGGCACTGACCTTGTTGTTCATCATCCTTATAAAGAGAAAAGGGTTGTCCCTAAAAGTACTACCATGGAAAGCCTTATTATTAGTTGGATTGTTGAATGCACTCTTACCCTGGGGATTGATCGCGATTAGTGAAACCAGGATTTCGAGCAGTATGGCTTCGATTGTCAATGCAACTACACCAATCTGGACGAGTGTCATTGGTGTATTGTTGTTTTCAATCACCTTGAAATTCAAGCAATGGATGGGTATTATTGTAGGGTTCATCGGTATTTTGGTATTGATTGATTTGAATGTGACACAGCTAATCAACGAAGATCTGATCGGAATGGGGACGATGATAGCCGCTACGCTTTGCTATGGTTATTGTTCGCAATTTACAAAGAGACATCTACAAGGTGTTAGTGTTATGATGATATCGTTGATCACTTTAATTACAGGTGCGATCGGCAGTTTGGCGATCATGGGTGTGACCGGATCCATTTTCAGCCTTAATCAAGTTGCATCTTGGAGTGCACTCATTGCAATCGTAGGGCTTGGGGTGTTCGGCTCCGGATTAGCATATTTATTATTTTACTATATGATACAAAAGGGAAGTGCAGAGTTCGCCACTTTCGTTACGTATCTTGTACCCATCACAGCGATGTTCTGGGGATGGTTCCTCTTGGATGAACACATACCGGCACACGCGATACTCGGCTTAGTATTGATTTTAGGTGGGGTGTATCTTTCGACAAGAAAGACTGTTAAAAACGAACCGCTTGCAGCTAGTGCAATAAACAGCAAGAATAAAGGGGTATTGTATGACAAATAAAATCGTATTTTTCGATATAGATGGAACTTTATTGGATCATCAAAAGAAAATTCCACCAGGTACGATGCTTGCGATAAAAGAACTCCAGGAGCGTAATGTACCTATTGCGATTGCAACAGGCAGAGCTCCATTCATGTTCCATTATTTACTTGAAGAACTTGGGATCAATGGATTTATCAGTTTCAATGGACAATATGTTTCATACGAAAACCAGAGTGTTTACGAAAATCCGCTTGATGAGACATTTTTACACGAATTGGTGATACGTTCAAAAGAACATGACCATCCTATGGTATTCTTGAATACTGAAACAGGGAGAACGACACACGATGCTCACCCGCATGTCCAGAAATCGATGGACGATTTGAAACTTGTCCATCCACAACATGATCCGGAATTCTATAGAGGACGTAAGATTTTCCAAGCATTACTGTATTGTGAAACTGGAGAGAAAGAAAAACTTTATCGTAATACGTACAATGATTTCAATTTCATCCGATGGCACCAGTATTCGATGGATGTATTGCCCAAAACGGGATCGAAAGCGATCGGGATCGAAAAAATGATTGCTCATCTTGGTTATCATCAAGAAGATGTTGTAGCATTCGGTGACGGTCTGAATGACCTTGAAATGCTAGAGTTCGCCGGCACAGGAATTGCGATGGGCAATAGTAAAGAAGCGGCTAAACGAGCAGCGGACTTTGTAACGAAGGAAGTCGATAATGATGGCATACGTCATGGATTGATGAAAATAGGACTACTTTAATATTTAGGATGTAAAAAGGCGGATCCACTGCGGATCCGCCTTTTCTCTTCGTTTAAATATTATCTTCCAATAGATATGCCATCCGGTCTTTCGAATGGGTTATCTTTGTTGATATGGTCATAGAACATTACACCGTTCAGATGGTCGATTTCATGTTGGAAAACGATTGATGGCAGACCTTTCAGCCGTAGCTCGATTTCTTCACCGTTAATATCAACGCCTTTGACTTTCACCTTAAAATACCTGGGTACGAAGCCAGGGACATCCCGATCTACTGAAAGGCAACCTTCGCCACCCTCCAAATATGATTTTTGAACCGAATGGCTCATAATACGCGGATTGAATAAAGCATAATCATATAATTGACCATCCTCATCTTCAACTAAAACTGCAATCATCCGTTTGCTTAATCCGATTTGGGGTGCAGCAAGACCGATACCAGGACGAAGGTTATATTTGGCACTCAGTTCTGGGTCCTGGCTTTTCACTAGAAAATCGCGCATTTTCTGTAATGTATCTTTATCCTCTTCTGAAGGAGGTATGGCAACATTTTCAGCACGTTCTCGAAGAATCGAATCTCCTTCTCTTACAACATCATTCATTGTCAACATAAATCAAATTCCACTCCTTAAGCTAACTGTCTCATTTGTAATTACGATCGTTAAAGCACTGTATTAATTTTAACACAACTTGCTTTTTTCACGTAAAGAAAGCGATAAATTGTTTTGCTTTCGTGATCAATGTATAACTAAGCCTTATTAAAGGCTGTTTTCGCAAACTTTGATGCTCTTGCACTTAAAGAAAGTATAAAATACTTTCTTCAGTATAAGGGCAACTAAGGCTCGACCTACAAAAGGCTTGGTCTCGCCAAGTTTTCTTTAAAAGTCGTTGATTTCCGCTCCAGGATGCTCGCTTTCCGCGGGGCGTGCGGTGAGCCCACTCGTCGCCTTGCGACATTGAATGGTCTCACCTGTCCCGCTGATCCCGCAGGACAAGGAAAGCTTCGGCAGCGTTACATCGCACGAAGAAAATGCGATTTTCATTTTCGAGGAGTCTCGCACCTTGCTCTCCAATCAACTTGCACAAGGTGATTTTGTAAAATGACTCAAAAGCAACAATCTTTTAGAAAAGAGCCTTTTTAAAAGAATATGTACCTGTTTACGAAGCTGTTCTAAATCGATTGAACCAGACATAATGTACTAATAAGTTTGTCAGATATAATTTATCTTGTATAGGTTTCCAGAAACGTATATCATAAATAACTAGAGAGAGGGATAGGGGGAGCAATATTGTACATCAAGAACTATTTATTTTTCATTTGTTTCTGTTTATTGGTAATGGTCGCTTCCGGCTGTACGATTGGGGAGTCTGCGTCTGAAAAAATTTATGAACATCTGGAGAAGACGGTCTCATTAGAAGCTGGTTTTGCTGAAGTGCAAGAGCCGCTTATCGAGGCTGAAGAGAAAGAACAACAACTATTCAATGAAATGCTTGGATTGAGCATGAAAGAAATAGATCAAATTCGCAAAATGGCTGATGAAGCCGCTGGTCTGGCAGATTCCAGAGAAGAATTGATCAACAAAGAAAAAGAAAGCATTGAAGCTGCATACGATGAATTCAAATCAGTGAACAGTTTTGTGGACGAACTGGATGAAGAGCCGTTAAAGAAGCAAGCAGATGCTCTTGTAAAAACGATGAAACAGCGCTATGAAAGCTACAATGAGTTAAATAAGGTGTATGTTGAAGCGCTCAACATGGATCGCAAATTATATGAAATGATGAAAAAGGAAGACTTGGCAATTGAAGACTTGAAATCTTTTACGGAAGAACTCAACAAAAAATATGAGGAAGTTCTTCAATCTCAAGATACTTTCAATAATTTAACGGATCAATATAATGATGAGAAAAAAGCTTTTTATAAAGAAGCAGGTTTCAGTACATCGGAGAAGAATGAAGCCTGATCGAAATAAATATATTTAAATAAACTTTTCAATAAAGCTGGCCAGTACGATATGGTCCGCTTTTTTCTTTTTGGCTTGAACCAAACAAAGAGTTGTTTTTTCTGTGTTGGTTCACACATGAGGTGTCGAACATTGTGTCGAAACCGCTATCAAAGCTTGATGAGTACAGGTTATGAAGGATGATTTCTTACTATAATTTTTTCCGGGGTTGTATTAATACAGAGGGTTCATCTATACTAATACAGTTTCGGGTTTTTGTGAATTGGTGAGCACTATAAATCACCAGTTAAATTAAGTTAAATCAATAAGATTGACGTATTTTTAACTTGTAGTGTACACTAGAAAATGTGTTAAGTTGTACTACTGTCATTTCAGCTTAAACTAGTACAGATTTCTGTCTCTTCGGATCGTGAAGTAGTTTGAGAGGATTGACGATTATTGAACCTTGAATAAGGGTAAAACATGATGTAGTCGTAATGTTAAAGCATAATGATACATCCAACAAATAGAAGAGAATTAGACATGCTTTATGTCAAAAGTGGACAATCTAAGTATTGTGTATATAATTGTCTGGCTTTCGAATTTTGACACATCATATTAATTTTTAAGTATGAAAGGAAGAGGTGACCTTCATGGGTACAAAAACCCTAACACAAATCGAAGAGGAATTTGAAACATTCCAAATTCTGAATGAGGAAGGCGAAATCGTTAATGAGGATGCTATGCCTGACTTGTCAGACGAAGATTTACAAGAATTGATGACACGTATGGTGTATACAAGAATTTGGGACCAACGTGCGATTTCCCTTAATAGACAAGGACGTCTTGGATTCTATGCACCAGTTGCGGGTCAAGAAGCATCTATGCTTGGAAGCCAGTATGCACTGGACAAAGAAGACTTCATTCTTCCAGGTTATCGTGATGTTCCACAAATCGTGTATCACGGCCTACCTTTATACCAGGCATTCTTGTTCTCACGTGGACATTTCCAGGGGAACCAGATTCCAGAAGGCGTAAACGTCATTTCACCGCAAATCATCATCGGTGCACAAATTACGCAAACGGCAGGTGTTGCACTCGGACTTAAGAAGCGTGGAAAGAAAAACATCGCTATCACGTATACAGGAGACGGTGGAGCTTCACAAGGTGACTTCTACGAAGGAATCAACTTTGCAGGTGCGTACAACGCTCCAGCTGTATTCGTCGTTCAAAACAACCGTTTTGCGATTTCTGTTCCTGTTGAAAAGCAATCTGCTGCAAAAACAATTGCACAGAAGGCAGTTGCTGCAGGGATCCATGGCGTACAGGTTGACGGGATGGATGTACTTGCTGTTTACGCTGTTACCCAACAAGCTCGCGAACGTGCAGTAAATGAAGAAGGTCCAACATTGATCGAGACACTTACTTATCGTTACGGACCACATACGATGGCTGGGGACGATCCAACAAGATACCGTACAGAAGACATGGATAACGAATGGGAAAAGAAAGATCCATTAGTTCGTTTCCGTAAGTATCTTGAAAGCAAGGATTTATGGTCAGAAGAGAAAGAAAATGAAGTTGTTGACAAAGCGAAAGAAGATATTAAAGCTGCGATCAAAAAAGCAGACGAAGCACCGAAGCAAAAGGTGACGGATCTAATTGATATCATGTATGAAGAGCTTCCGAAAAATTTACAGGAGCAAATGGAAGAATATAAGGAAAAGGAGTCGAAGTAAGCGATGGCCCAAATGACGATGATTCAAGCGATCACTGATGCGATGCGCATTGAACTTAAAAATGATGAAAACGTTCTGGTCTTCGGTGAAGATGTCGGCCAAAATGGCGGCGTATTCCGTGCTACTGAAGGCCTGCAAAAAGAATTCGGGGAAGATCGCGTCTTTGATACCCCGCTTGCCGAGTCAGGGATTGGTGGTCTTTCAATTGGTTTAGCATTGCAAGGATACCGTCCTGTACCTGAAATCCAATTCTTCGGATTCGTTTTTGAAGTAATGGATGCTATTTCTGGACAAATGGCACGTTTGAGATACCGTTCAGGTGGTGTCTACAATGCACCAATTACAATTCGTTCTCCTTTTGGTGGAGGCGTTAAAACACCAGAACTTCACGCAGACAGCTTAGAAGGACTTATGGCGCAGCAGCCAGGATTGAAAGTCATAATCCCATCAACTCCTTATGATGCAAAAGGACTTCTGATTTCTGCAATCCGTGACAATGACCCGGTCATTTTCTTAGAACATATGAAGCTATATCGTTCTTTCAGAGATGAAGTTCCTGAAGAAGAGTATACAGTTGAAATTGGAAAAGCAGATGTGAAACGAGAAGGAAAAGACATCACAATCATTACTTATGGTGCAATGGTGCATTCTTCTCTAAAAGCTGCTGAAGAACTTGAAAAAGAAGATATCGAGGCAGAAGTGATCGACTTGCGTACGGTAAGTCCGATCGACGTTGATACAATCATCGAGTCTGTAAACAAGACCGGCCGCGCCATAGTCGTACAAGAAGCACAAAAGCAAGCTGGTATAGCTGCAAGTGTCGTAGCGGAAATCAATGACAGAGCGATTCTTTCATTAGAAGCTCCAGTACTGCGTGTAACTGCACCAGATACAGTGTTCCCGTTCTCTGCTGCTGAAGATGTTTGGCTTCCGGATTATAAAGACATTATGGAAAAAGCGAAGCAAGTTATCAACTTTTAATAGGACAGAAGTAAACTCCAAACTCACTATATAGAAAACAAGGAGGCGAACCCTGTGGCGTTTGAATTTAAACTGCCAGATATCGGTGAAGGTATCCATGAAGGTGAAATCGTAAAATGGTTTGTCAAAAAAGGCGACGAAATCAAAGAAGATGATATTCTTCTTGAAGTACAAAACGATAAAGCAGTAGTAGAAATTCCTTCACCTGTTGATGGAACGGTAAACGATATTAAGGTTGACGAAGGAACAGTTGCGGTTGTTGGTGATGTACTTGTAACAATCGATGCTGAAGGTTATGAAGGCGACAGCGAAGAAACAGATGCTGAACAACCAAAAGCGGATGAAGATAAGAAGCCTGAAGCAGATGAAGCGAAAAAAGAGGATGACAAGAAAGACGATAAAGAAGAAGAGTCGAAAGAAACAAAAGAAACGAGGAAAGAAGACTCTGATTCTGAAGATGATGATCCGACTAGCCGTGTTAAGGCGATGCCATCAGTTCGGAAGTATGCTCGTGAAAAAGACGTCAACATCAAGAAAGTAAGCGGTTCTGGCAAGGACGGCCGTATCCTTAAAGAAGATATCGATGCATATCTTGACGGTGGACAAGATACTGCTGATGTTGAAGAACCAACAGCTGAAGCGAAAGAAGATCAACAAACAGAAGAAAAAGCGAAACCTGCTGCAGCAACTTCAGATCAAGCAGAAACCCGCGAAAAACTTAAAGGCATGAGAAAAGCGATTGCTAAAGCGATGGTCAACTCTAAGCATACGGCACCTCACGTTACACATATGGATGAGATTGTCGTTACGGATCTTGTAGCACATCGCAAGCAATTCAAAGAGCTTGCTTCTGAAAAAGGAATCAAACTCACTTACTTGCCTTATGTTGTCAAGGCGTTAGTTTCAGCACTTCGCGAATACCCGATCTTGAATGCATCAATTGACGATGAAAATGAAGAAATCGTTCACAAGCATTACTACAATATCGGAATTGCTGCAGATACAGATGCGGGACTAGTCGTGCCTGTCATCAAAGACGCAGACCGCAAATCCATCTTCTCATTATCCAATGAGATCAATGAACTTGCGAAGAAAGCTCGAGATGGTAAACTTTCTGGGGATGAAATGAAAGGCAGCACATGTACGATTTCCAATCTTGGTTCTGCTGGTGGACAATGGTTCACACCGATCATCAACCACCCAGATGCAGCAATCCTTGGTGTCGGACGTATCCAAGAAAAGCCTGTTGTTGAAAATGGTGAGATCGTAGCAGCCCCTGTATTGGCGCTATCAATCAGTTATGACCACCGCTTAGTTGATGGCGTTACTGCACAAAATGCGTTAAATCATGTCAAACGACTCTTGAACGACCCACAACTATTGATAATGGAGGCGTAAAAATGGTAGTAGGCGATTTTGCAGAAGAAATAGATACACTGGTCATTGGTTCAGGCCCGGGAGGATATGTCGCAGCAATCCGTGCTGCTCAAATGGGGCAAAAAGTAACGATCGTTGAAAAGGGCGATATCGGCGGGGTTTGTCTCAACGTCGGTTGTATCCCTTCTAAAGCGGTCATTCACGCAAGTCATAGATTCGAACTTGCACAACATTCGGATGATATGGGGATCACTGCTGAAAATGTAAAAGTAGACATGGGAAAAGTCCAAGAATGGAAAGCCAGTATCGTTAAGAAACTGACTGGCGGAGTAGAAGGTCTTTTGAAAGGGAATAAAGTTGAAATCGTAAAAGGTGAAGCTTATTTCTCTGATACGAATACAGTTCGTGTAACGAAAGACGAATACACTTCACAAACCTACAAATTCAAAAATTGTATCCTTGCTACAGGATCTAGCCCGATTGAGCTTCCTTCTTTCAAGTGGAGTGACCGAGTCATCTCCTCGACTGGTGCTTTAGCATTGAATGAAGTACCGAAAAAGATGGTTGTCATCGGGGGAGGATACATTGGCATCGAACTTGGTACAGCTTACGCAAACCTTGGTACTGAAGTGACGATCCTTGAAGGTGGTAAAACGATCCTTCCAGGCTTCGAAAAGCAAATGAGTACGCTTGTATCACGCCGTCTTAAGAAAAAAGGCGTTGAAATCATCACGAATGCGATGGCGAAAGGCGTTGAAGAATCTAAGGATGGTGCCAAAGTTACTGCCGAAGTGAAAGGTGAAGAAAAATCATTCGATGCGGATTACGTATTAGTAACAGTCGGTCGTAAACCGAACACTGAAGAACTTGGTCTTGAGCAAATCGGTGTCAAGCTGGATGATAAAGGGCTTATCGAAGTGGACAAGCAATGTAAAACTTCGGTTGATGGACTTTATGCGATCGGTGACATCGTCCCTGGTCCTGCTCTTGCTCACAAAGCATCTTATGAAGGTAAGGTAGCTGCAGAAGCTATTTCTGGTGAAGCTGCAGAAATTGACTATCTTGCCATTCCTGCGGTCGTCTTCAGTGATCCTGAACTTGCAAGTGTCGGGTATTCTGAAGCAGAAGCGAAGGATGCTGGATTTGACGTACAAGCTTCTAAATTCCCATTCGGGGCAAATGGACGCGCATTATCATTGAATGATGCTGAAGGGTTCATGAAACTCATCACTCGTAAAGAGGATGGTCTTGTCATCGGTGCGCAAATTGCAGGTCCTAATGCTTCTGATATGATTGCAGAGCTTGGTCTAGCCATTGAAGCTGGAATGACTGCTGAGGATATTGCATTGACGATCCATGCCCATCCAACACTTGGTGAAATCACGATGGAAGCAGCAGAAGTCGCTATCGGACTTCCTGTACACATCGTAAAATAAAGCTCTACAAAAAACTGCTGGAAGGATCCAGCAGTTTTTGTATCGTGGGACTCGCTTGGCTAGCTCCTGAAGGAGTGCCGTCATTCAAGATTTCCAAACCAATAAAAATAAGCGAATAAAAAAGGCTGGCATTTGCCGGCCTTTTAGTGTGAATAAACTGTATCTAACTTTTTCTTGATTTCCTCAACTTGTTTCTTCCCCTCAAGTCTGACGATTTCATCTTTCCCATCAAAAACGATGACTGTTGGAAATTTGGATACATTGTAATAATCAGCGATCTGTTTATTCTGTTTCTTTATGATTTTGATGGAATTCAATTTTTGTGGGTAGTCCTTTTGTAGTTCTAGTAGGGCATCATAATATATCTTTTCTTCTGCTTGGTTTGTTTTTGATGAAAATAGAATCGTATTGATTTCGTCTGTTTCCAAGTCAACAGGGAGATGTCCATATTCCGGTATGAACTGACAGCTGCTCAGTAATGCAAGAATGGAAAGTAAGGGTATAGAAAGAAATCCAACTGTTCGAACATTCATGGAGTTCACTTCTTTCTTTTTGTATTACAGTGTTGACGTGAAAGCAACATTTGAGTTGATTTTATCATGAAAAACTGTCGAATTATGAATCGTAAATGAATTGTTACAGAATTGATAAGTAGCGGGAGGGGGATTTCAAGTCGTAACATGCTTGTAATCTACATATGATTAGTTGTAGAAGTTGTCTTAGGGGGAGTGTCGATGTATACCATTCTTGTGTTATCTTCAGTACAGATGATCATATGGAGCATCTATGCTCTCGTTACTTATTTATCCCACCAAGATCCATCGATTTTCGAATATATACTACTCATCGTTTTTTGTTATTTTGGCTATTTATTTGGTGTATATCTAAGTAGTCCGAAGTTCTATTCATGCCTATCAAGTGTTCTAGGTGCAGTATCATTTCTCTTATTCCGTTATTTGATGATGGCTTTTTGAATAATAAATGAAGGCTGTTTTCGCAAACTTTGTTGCTCTTGCACTTAAAGAAAGTATAAAATACTTTCTTCAGTATAAGGGCAACTAAGGCTCGACCTACAAAAGGCTTGGTCTCGCCAAGTTTTCTTTAA
>NZ_JBQQCL010000030.1:0-33132 GCF_052246725.1 Pseudalkalibacillus sp. R45
CAAGTTGATTGGAGAGCAAGGTGCGAGACTCCTCGAAAATGAAAATCGCATTTTCTTCGTGCGATGTAACGCTGCCGAAACTTTCCTTGTCCTGCGGGATCAGCGTGCCTACTACCTGAATAATCTCCTCGCAAGGCATGCGACGAGGAGGCTCGCTTCGAAAGGACTTTCTTGTAGACGTAGGAGCACAAATGCTTCCTTGAAAAGGAGACTCCTGAGGCCGCGAGGCGACGAGTAGGCTCACCGCACGCCCCGCGGAAAGCGAGCATCCTGGAGCGGAAATAAACGACTTTTAAAGAAAACTTGGCGAGACCAAGACTTTTTGTAGGTCGAGCCTTAGTTGCCCTTATACTGAAGAAAGTATTTTATACTTTCTTTAAGTGCAAGAGCAACAAAGTTTGCGCAAACAGCCTTATTTTTCTATGTGTTCTTCTCCTAGTGAGAAATAGAAGTAATCTTCTTTCATTGCACGAACAAAGGTTAAAGCGTAAAATATAACAAGAGATAAGGTTAGTGAAGCGGAGTGCGACCTTTGCATGCGCACCCGCTTTTATATGCAATTAGCCTGCGCCAAAGGCTTGGCTTTGCCAAGTTTCCTTTATATTCTTGAGGTGAAACCATGAACAATAAATACGTTGTCCTTGACCTTGAAACGACGGGACATTCTCCAAAAAACAAAGATAAAATCATCCAGATCGGCTTGGTGGTCGTCTATAACGGTACCATCATCGATCGATTTTCGACATATGTAAACCCTGAAATGGCGATACCGTCGTTCATTACTTCTTTAACTGGAATCGATCAAGCCACAGTGGATGAGGCACCGACTTTCGATGAAGTGGCACCAGAGCTTTTAAAGCTTTTGGATGGTGCTTGCCTCGTTGCTCATAACATCAAGTTTGATTTAACCTTCTTGAATGCAGAGCTGGACAATGCAGGTTATCTCGAATGGTCAGGGATGTTGATCGATACGGTAGAGTTATCACGTATCCTCATGCCTAATTTGGATTCGTATAAACTCAGTCAGTTGTCCGAATCCCTGGCATTGGATCATTCGCAACCTCATCAAGCCGATTCTGATGCAGAGGCGACAGGATTGTTGTTGGTGGAATTATTGAAGCTCCTTGATCATCTGCCTTTACTGACACTACAGCGTCTACATCCATTGCTTAAAGGTTTGCACAGCGATGTTGCGGATCTTGTACAAGAATGTGTCAATCGTAAATTAGGGCAATTGGAGGATGAGGTATCAGACCTCGAAGTGTACCGCCAGCTGGTATTGAGGCAAATGAAAGAGATGGATCTTGATGAAGAATATGTGGATGACTCACTGACCCATCAGGATATTCAAGAACGTTTTGCTGAAACATTGCCGAATTACGAAAAAAGATTCGGACAACTTGAAATGATGGATGTCGTAGGCAAATCGCTTAGTGACGGAGAGCACGCAATGATCGAAGCGGGGACGGGAATCGGAAAATCCCTGGGATACCTCATTCCAGGGTTGCTTCATGCGAAAAAGACAGGTCGGCCGCTTATCATAAGCACTCATACAGTCCAGCTCCAAGAACAACTGCTTGACCGGGACATCCCCTTGTTGCAGCAAATGATCCCATTCAATTTCAATGCAAGTGTATTGAAAGGTCGTAACCATTACCTTTGTCTACGTAAATTTGAGCAACAACTTGATCAAATTTATGATAATAATTATGATGTACTTCTTGCGAAAGCACAGTTGCTTGTCTGGTTGACGACGACTGAAGAGGGGGATATTGAAGAGTTGAATCTTCCTTCTGGGGGTCAGTTGTTCTGGCATCAGGTGAAAAGCGACGCGAATTCGTGTTTAAACCATAGGTGCCCTTGGTTTTCAAGGTGTTTCTATCATCGATCCAAAAGGGAAGCATACGATGCTGATATCATCATAACCAATCATGCATTGCTTTTTACTGATCTTGTGAATGACCATTCGTTGATTCCTTCTTACAAGGAAGTCGTCATTGATGAGGCGCATCACTTGGATGATGTTGCAAGTGATCACTTCGGTATGCAGACTGATTATTTTGCGTTTCATCGGACACTGGAAAGGTTAGGAACTTCAGAAGAAACAACAGTCAACCTATTTTTGAAACTTACAGAAATATTGGATACTGTAGACATTACCTATGATAAGAGTAAGATTACGGATGCCCTTAAAGATCTAAAGGTGGAAATCGATCAGCTTTTCAGTATGATCAAAACATATGTCCTTTCCAAAGGACGAAAAAAATCGGAAGTAGGAAAGATTAATTTCCGTTTCACCAATTTCGATGTTGACCAGGATTGGTATGGTGAAATGAAGGAAGTTTTCGCAAGGGTGCAGCTCCAGATGAATGACCTCATCCGTGAGTGTCGTAATCTCCTCAAGAAAGCACAGGATCATGAGGAACATTTTAATGTTTATCAAAAAGGGATCCTTGTGGATTACAGTGGTCTTCTCAATAAATTAGATGAGGAGCGAAACATGCTTGCACATATGCTCCTTGGTAGTGATGAAGAAGAAGTCTGCTGGATTGAGACGGATCCAGCCGGTGCAAGGAATGCAGTATCCATTTATAATCAACCGATCGATATTTCCACCAGGCTTTCGAAAGAGTTCTTTGAAAAGAAAAGAAGTGTTATTTTAACATCTGCGACATTGACGATACGAAACCGTTTTGATTTTGTTCGGAAAAGACTTGGAATGGATGATGAAACCGCATCTGTTCAACTCCATTCTCCTTTCAATTATCGTGATCAGGCGAAAATCATGATTCCTACTGACCTTCCAATGATCAAAGATGTTTCGACGGAAAACTACGCAGCGACGATTGCGGCATCAATTTATAGGATCGCCCATGTGACAGACGGGAGAATGCTTGTCTTATTCACAAGCTATGATATGTTGAAAAAGACATATCATCGATTTAAAGAACTTGCAGAACCAGAAGATTTT
Organism: Pseudalkalibacillus sp. R45; assembly: GCF_052246725.1. Lineage (NCBI taxonomy): Bacteria > Bacillati > Bacillota > Bacilli > Caryophanales > Fictibacillaceae > Pseudalkalibacillus > Pseudalkalibacillus sp. R45. Next base: position 2,972 of record NZ_JBQQCL010000030.1, read on the forward strand.
TCATTGATTGGTCAAGGAATCGATAGTGGAAGCCGGGCAAGGTTGACGAAGCATTTCAAGCAGTTGGATCGTGCCATACTTTTCGGTACCAGTAGCTTTTGGGAAGGTGTTGACATACCAGGCAACGATCTCTCTTGTCTGATTATCGTGCGTCTTCCATTCAACCCGCCTGATAACCCCGTGATTGAAGCTCGTAGCGAACAGCTTCGCAAACAAGGAAAGAGCCCTTTCATGGAGCTTTCACTTCCACAGGCGATCATACGGTTTAAGCAAGGTTTCGGACGATTGGTACGTTCCTCGTCCGATCATGGCGCAGTGTTTGTGTTTGATCGACGAATCGTCACAACAAAATATGGAAAGATTTTTCTCAGTTCCCTCCCGGATGTACCGGTACAGGAAGGAACGATGGATGAGCTGTTGGATGACCTGTCACACTTTATAGGTTAAGTTATCAAGGTCAGCATACACTATAAATAAAGACTACCGTTTTTGCGGAGGGATTTATTGTGTATAAAAGGCCAATGATGATTTTCGGCTTATTCTTGGTCATGCTCCTTATCACCAACATTCCGGTTAAAGATGAGCCGGTATTTTTTATGAATGAAGAGTTGCCTGGTAATGCGATTAAAGAACTGGACCTCAATTTGGGCCAAGAGGATCTTGCTATATCTTTTTTGGAGCTCGAAAGCGGAGAGGCTACACTCATTCAGGACAATCAAGGAGAAAATGTCCTGATTAATACTGGAAGTGAACTTTCCGCAGCTCAATTCAAGCGGCAGATGAAAATTTTCCAGGTAGATCGTATTGATACACTTATTCAGACGAATATAGGCAAGCAATTCACCGGGAACCTGCCCTGGCTATTAAAAAATGTAGAAATTGGCCGGATAATGGTTGCCGGAATCGCTGCAGAGGATTTTATTGAGCGTTACCATATACCAGAAGGCGTCGTCAAACCCTTGGAAGCTGGGGAAGGTGTTGAGCTGCTTAATAAGATTACCCTTAGAGTCAAATATATTGAGGAACGACAAGGGAAAGGAAAAGGTGGTATGGCCTTGAACCTTCAGTACGGTGTGCATCATTTCCTTTATATGGGGGTAGCGAATGGTGCTGCAGATAAGGCAATCATCGTTGATGGTTCATTAGATGCGGAACTGATCAAAGTCGCCGGCTTCGGTCATTACTTTGGAACAAGTGATGCCCTGTTGGATCATGTGAAGCCTGAAGTAGCGGTCATTTTCAAGAAAGAAGGCTATCGCGCCAGCGAAGAAGTGCTTTCCAGACTAGAGGAACGATGGACGGAAATATTAAAGCCGAATGAACAGGGGATCGTAATGGTGAAAACGAACAAAAAACAATATGAAATCACCCAGATCCCATTGATCAAGCCGAAAGTCGTATACAAATGAAGCTAACAAAATATATTTTCACTGTGTCATTAGCAACGTATAAAAATGTTCATGAAAAGTATTGAAAAAGGCGATGGAATCGTTGAAAATAAACAAGTAGGTAAGAAAAAGGGCTGACTTCAAGAAGTCAGCCTAAAAAGGTGTAGGGAAGGAAATATATAATGCAGTCGTTTTAAGAACTGCTTGGTTGATACTTTTATTTTGTCCCTAAACAAAAGAGTTATTGAAGGATAAAACAGGAAAGCAAACGATGCTTTTGCCGAAGAGCATCGATGGACCTATAATGGCAACAGGATGAGGTGGAATGACAAATGGAAAGTAAGATCGAAATACTTTCTACAGTGAAGGTTCAATCTTCCAGTGATCTATACAAAATTGTGGATGCGTTGAACCGGACGCTTAAACATCAGGATTTGATGTTCGGATTGGCTCTGGATAAAGACGATGAAGATAAGATGGTCTTCACCATCTATCGAACATAGGGGTAACGGATGAAGAAAACGTTATATATATTGGCAGCATTCTTTTTTGTGACGTTGGTGATCGGTGTATCGTATTATTATTATGTTTGGAATGATTATGGCAAGGGGCAACAGAAAAGTGTTGCGATAGCAAAGGCTGAATATGATGTCAATCAGGTTGAGGACATCGAACATTATAATGGTTCACATGGCGCTTTCGATGTGATCCGTGCTAAGGTAGACGATGAAGATAGCTATGTTTTCGTTCCACTATCTGATGAAAATGACTTTCATGTACTGGAAACGGAAGATGGTTGGAATGTCGAAAAGGTGAAACAATATATACAGCAAGAATTGAATGCCGATAAAGTAGTTTCAATCCGGCTAGGTTTGGAAAAATACCGTGAAACTTCTTCATTCACACCTGTTTGGGAAATCGTATATAAACAAGGCGGAAGCAGATATACGTTCCATTACATACGATTCAAAGACGGAACTTTTTTCAAAGCTTACACAATGAACCAACAGTTATAGTTCAACCAAGTAATTTATTGGAGGGTTTGTAATGAAATTAGCAAAGCGGGTAAAAGCATTGACACCATCAAGCACATTAGCGATTACAGCAAAAGCAAATGCATTGAAAGCAGAAGGACACGATGTTATCGGTCTAGGTGCAGGTGAACCAGATTTCAACACACCTGACCATATCCTCGAAAGTGCGCAGAATGCCATGAATGAAGGGTATACAAGATATACACCCGCTGGAGGTTTGCCGAAACTGAAAGAAAGCATCATCCAAAAGCTTGAACAGGATCAGGAACTATCTTATGTCCCTGGTGAAGTCATCGTAACGACGGGTGCAAAACATGCTTTATATACGTTATTCCAGGTCCTTTTAGATGAAGGAGATGAAGTGATTGTACCAACACCTTATTGGGTGAGTTATCCTGAACAAGTGAAGCTTGCTGGCGGGACTCCGGTACACGTCGAAGGTAAAGAAGAGAATGGATTTAAACTTACTCCTGAACAATTGCAAGAGGTCATCAGCGATAACACGAAAATTCTGATCTTGAATTCTCCATCAAATCCTACTGGAGCGATTTATTCTTCTGAAGAATTGAAAGCGATCGGTGACGTGTGTCTCAAACATGACATTATGATCGTTTCGGATGAGATTTATGAAAAACTGACTTATTTTGGAGAGCGTCATGTTTCGATTGCACAGTTATCTACTGAATTAAAAGAGAAAACGATCATCATCAATGGTGTCTCGAAATCCCATGCTATGACAGGGTGGAGAATCGGGTATGCTGTTGGTAACCGTGATGTGATCCAGGCGATGACGAATCTTGCGAGTCACAGTACATCAAACCCTACTTCGATTGCTCAACATGCGGCGATTGCAGCATATGACGGTACACAGGAACCAGTTGAAGAAATGAAGAAGGCCTTTGAGGATCGTCTCAACAAAGTCTATGAGCAATTGGTCAAGATTCCAGGATTCAAATGTGTCAAGCCTAAGGGAGCGTTCTATTTGTTCCCAAATGTAACAGAAGCGATTGAACTCACAGGATTCAAAACTGTTGATGAGTGGGTGGAAGCAGTACTTGAGTATGAAAAGGTCGCCCTAGTACCAGGAAGCGGGTTTGGTGCTCCAGATAACGTACGCTTATCGTATGCGACATCACTTCCTGTTTTGGAAGAAGCACTGGAACGTATTAAGAATTTCATGGAAATTCATCAAAAATAAGGGCCGGTTGTTTATCGGCTCTTGTTTATGTAAAATAATAAAAGCAAAACAAAAAGTAAATTGTAGAGTAACATGGGTGGAGGGAATATTGTGAAAACCACAATTCAATTATTACGCGATCATATTGGTGAAAAAGTAACAATCGGAGCTTGGCTCGCCAATAAACGCTCTAGTGGAAAAATTGCATTCTTACAATTACGTGATGGCACAGGATTTGTCCAAGGTGTCGTCGTAAAAAAAGAAGTCGAGGAAGACGTATGGACGACAGCAAAATCAATTACACAAGAGTCCAGCCTGTATGTGACAGGAACCGTTCAAAAAGATGACCGTTCTCCAACAGGTGTCGAGCTTGTCGTTTCTGGAGTGGAAGTGATCCATGAATCTGTCGACTATCCGATCACACCGAAAGAACACGGTACCGAATTCTTGATGGACAACCGTCATTTATGGTTGCGTTCAAGAAAGCAACATGCGATCATGCGTATCAGAAACGAAATTATCCGTGCTACATATGAGTTTTTCAATAAGGAAGGATTCGTGAAAATCGATCCGCCAATTTTGACTGGGAGCTCTGCAGAAGGGACTACAACCTTATTCCACACAAAATACTTTGATGAGGATGCTTATCTTTCTCAAAGTGGACAGCTTTACATGGAAGCTGCTGCAATGGCTTTTGGGCGGGTTTTCTCTTTCGGACCGACTTTCCGTGCTGAAAAATCGAAGACTCGGCGCCATCTAATCGAATTTTGGATGATCGAACCGGAAATGGCGTTCGTGGAACATGAAGAAAGCCTTGAAATCCAGGAACAATACGTCGCCTTCATAGCAAAATCTGTGCTTGAAAATTGTCGGATAGAGCTCGACACCTTAGGGCGTAATATTGAGAACCTTGAAAAAATCAAAGCTCCTTTTCCGCGGATCTCGTATGATGATGCAATCGAACTGCTTAAGGAAAAAGGTTTTGATGATATTGAGTGGGGAGAAGATTTTGGTGCTCCTCATGAAACGGCAATTGCCGAAAGCTTCGATCAACCAGTGTTCATTACGAATTATCCAAAGGACATCAAAGCATTTTATATGAAGCCGCATCCTGAACGCGATGATATTGTATTATGCGCAGACTTGATCGCGCCGGAAGGTTACGGGGAAATCATCGGTGGAAGCCAGAGGATTGATGACCTCGAGCTGATGAGTAAGCGTTACGATGAACATGATTTATCAGATGATGCATATAAATGGTATTTAGAATTACGGAAGTATGGCAGTGTACCTCATTCTGGCTTCGGGCTTGGTCTGGAACGTACGGTTGCCTGGTTATCAGGTATTGAGCATATTCGTGAGTCCATTCCGTTTCCTCGTCTGATCAATCGTTTATATCCTTAATGTATCGAATAAGCGTTTTATTCTGAAAAGCACTTGTGTAGAAGTCGTCATGCTTGCATGTAAGACTCTATTACAAAGTGCTTTTCTTCTCTTTGTACAAACATGAGGAGTTTAATTTTATGTACATATTTTCGTTTTTATCAACATTTGATGTCTTTCGACAAATTCACAACTGTGAGGGAAATTCTATACGTAAGAGAAGTCTTTTGAAATAGATGTTTTCTAATAGTTTGTTACTAATGGAATATTGTACAAAAAGCTGCTGTAATCTTTAGATTGGAAATATGCGAGACTCCAGCGGGAAAAGCAAGCTAAGCAAGACCCGGCTAGCGAGGAATGAGCTGTGGAGCCGCGGAAAGCGAGCATATTTCCAAAAACAATGCGAAAACAGCCTTAGAAAAAATAAAAAACCGATTTTGAGGAAACCATCATCATGAATGGTTGATTTGTTATAATGATGAGGAGGTGTGTGTAATGAAAAAAGAGAGTTTTTTAAATTGGATCGGGATGGGGACGATTTCCATACCCAATATTCTGTTGGCGAATTATTGCCGACTTGGACTTGATGAAGAAGAATTGATGGTTTTGATACATATGCATTCGTTCCTTGAAGGAGGAAACCATTTTCCTACACCGGAACAATTAGCAGCGAGAATGACGATTACTCCTCATGAATGTATGCGGATTTTACGGACTTGCATTCAAAAAGGGATGTTGAAAATAGAAGAACAGGAAGACTCTGTCCAAAAGATATATTCTGAAACATATACACTCCAGCCACTATGGGAGAAGCTGATCAGAGTCTTAGAAGAAGATCAGATTGATGAAGATCGTGAAAAACACCAGGAGGAAGAGCAGCAGATCTACACAATTATGGAAAAAGAGTTCGGTAGACCATTATCACCAATCGAATGTGAAACGTTATCGATGTGGCTTGATCAGGATCAACATGATTCTTCAATCATCATCGCTGCTTTGAAGGAAGCTGTATTATCAGGAAAACTCAACTTTCGATACATTGATCGGATCTTATTTGAATGGAAGAAGAACGGAATTCGTACCGTCGAAGAAGCGAAACAATATGGTGAAAAGTTTCGGCAACAGCGATATAAGAAATCAAGCTCACATCAGAGTACATCAAACGGAAAAACGGATTTTCCCTACTATAACTGGCTCGAACAATCGTAATAAAGGACGCGATCATTCATGTTGACAAAGAAACAAATCAGAGAAGTTTTAGATGAAATAGGAAATATGTTCCCAGAAGCCCATTGCGAATTGCACCATACGAACCCTTTTGAACTGACGATTGCGGTTTTGTTATCGGCGCAATGTACAGATGCGCTTGTTAATAAAGTGACGCCAGGTTTATTTGAGAAATATAAAAGCCCGGAAGATTACTTGGCTGTTCCATTGGAAGAATTACAAGAAGACATCCGTTCAATTGGACTGTTCCGAAACAAAGCTAAAAATATCCGCAAACTTTCTGAGATCCTTATTCATGAACATGGTGGGGTGGTTCCTCAAAGTCGAGATGAACTGGTGAAGCTGCCTGGTGTAGGACGGAAGACAGCGAATGTCATCGTTTCTGTGGCATTTGGTGAACCTGCAATTGCAGTTGATACACATGTAGAGCGGGTATCGAAACGACTGGGGATCTGCAAATGGAAAGATAGTGTGCTTGAAGTAGAGAAAACATTGATGCGTAAGATTCAGAAGGAAGAGTGGTCCGAAACCCATCATCGTCTTATTTTTTTCGGACGGTACCACTGCAAGTCACAAAATCCCCAGTGTACAACTTGTCCGCTCCTTTACTTATGTCGTGAAGGTCAAAAAAGGATGAAGAAAGTGAAAGAGAATGTCTAAGAGGACAATTCAGCTTCCGGATGAATTTAAGCATCCCCTCTTCGGTGTTGATAAGGTCACCTTTGACGAGACGATGAATAAGGAAGAATTGATGCAAGTCCCTTTTTTACTGGATATACTTGATGAAACAATTGATCGATCAACATCGTCTACAAGTTTGTTTAGACGTTGGCGAGAGGGAAAAGAAGAGATATCTAATATGTTTTCCCAGCGCAACCGTCAGGCAGCCCGTCCAAAAATGATTGCTGGAATCGGATGGTTTATATCCTTGATCTATTGGACCAATAAAAAGAAAGTGAAACGGTTGACTCATTTGAAGGAAGAGTTGTCCCTAATGGAAATACAGCCAGTAAATCTTTATGAACGCCTTTCATTCCTAATGGAAAATCCTGATCATTATCAATCTTTCATCCAATTGAGCCAGCTCTATGATGAGCTTGAGAAGAAGTGGATGCTGGAAGATCGAAAAAAACAGAATATGGACAACAATTGACAACATAGGATGATAGCATGAGTATGTCGAGCAGGAGGGACTATATCCATGCAAATCCATGTTGTGAGAAGAGGACAATCTCTATGGGGAATCTCTCAACAGTATGGTATACCTTGGCAGCAAATTGTCGATCTGAATGGTTTGGAAGCTCCAGATCAGCTTGCAATCGGCCAAACACTGCTGATTCCAACGCAAAATAGGTATACTGTGCAGCCGGGAGATTCTTTTTTCAGTATAGCGAATAAAACGGGAGTTTCGATTGAACAGCTGAAGAGTGCGAATCCGCAAATTCAAGGAAATATTTTATATCCAGGTCAAGTGCTCCGTGTGCCCCAAAGACCGAAAACGACAGCACTGGTGAACGCATATGCCGAGCCATTTGAAAAAACTGTGCAAAATGCAAAGACTGCCGGGAATGCATTAAGCTGGTTGTCTGTGTTCAGTTATCACGTTGATGAACAAGGAAACATCCGACCATTGGATAATGATGATGCATTGATCGAAGTAGCGAAGGCAAACAATGTGAAACCAATCATGACCGTCACGAATATTAAAGAAGGAGCAGAGTTCGATACTGATTTAGCGACAGCCGTTCTGAAAAATGACCAGATCCAGAATACACTGATCAACAATATTGAAACAGTGATGAAAAACAAAGGGTTCCAGGGTGTCAACATCGACTTCGAATTTTTAGGAAATCAGAATAAAGAGTCCTATAACGAATTCTTGCGCAAGCTGGTAGCAAAAATGCGGCCCCAAGGTTATGTCGTATCGACAGCGCTCGCACCAAAGATAAGCGCAGATCAAAAAGGAGTCCTTTATGAAGGGCACGATTATAAAGCACATGGAGAAATCGTTGATTATGTCATCATCATGACATATGAATGGGGCTGGAGCGGAGGACCGCCGCTACCAGTAAGTCCACTTCCAGAGGTAGAAAGGGTCCTGAGATATGCTTTAACGGAAATTCCAAAAGAAAAACTGGTAATGGGTGTCAACTTATATGGTTATGACTGGACTTTGCCATATGTGGAGGGTGGCCCTTTCGCAAAAGCTTTAAGTGTCCCTCAGGCGACTCGATTAGCATATACTAGAAAAACTGAGATTCAGTATGATGAGGAAGATCAGGCTCCTTACTATACGTATTATGATGAAAACGGTAAGGAACATATCGTTTGGTTTGAGGACTTGAGAAGTATGTCAGCTAAATTCGATTTGATCAAAAAGCTGGATATTGCAGGCATGTCTTTCTGGAATCTTGCCTTCCCATATACACCTCTTTGGACACTGATCAAAGATCGGTTCAATATTAAAAGATGATAAGATGCAAAAACCCTGAGCGGAATGTTCCACTCAGGGTTTTTAAAATCTTTTATGAAGCTTGTTTATTATAATGCGATGGAGGGACGAATCCGCCTATGCCGAATGGTAAGCCAGAATCGCCGCCGTCTTCATCTCCATCCTCATTCGGATTTCCGCCACCCTCATCAGGGTTACCATTTCCATCTCCACCGTTTCCATCTTCACCTTCTGGTGGAGGTGGTGGGCCTTCTCCTTGATCAGGTCCTCCACCGTCACCGTTACCGTTACCATTTCCATCTCCCTCACCATCGTCACCGAAAGGAGGGAATCCGGAGTCGTCTTCTTTCTTTTCTTCTTGGGTGGTTACTTGTACAGTTGCAGGTTCACTTTCTTTTTTGTTTTCCTCATCAACCGCTACAACTGCAAAAGTATAATTCGCACCTGGAGACATGTTTTGAACGACTAACTCCATTTCTTTTTGAGTTGTAAGCTCCTGGAATCCACCGTTATCGATTGAGTAAAGGATCTTGAATGTGATGCCTTTCTCCATGAACTTCTTAGGATATTTCCACTTTAATTTCGCTTCTTTTTTCTTCTCATCATATTCCGCTTTCAGTCCTTGTGGGACTTCAAGCTTATTATACTCTTCAGAGACATCCGGAAGGTCGGTACCTTTGACAGCAAGCTCTTTGACGATTTCATCCTTCGGAGTGAATTCACTTGCTCGCTTGTCAGTACCTTTTTCAATAGGAACCTCGATGACAGAATCTGGACGTTTCCAATCCGTATTCTCTAGATCGGCACTTGCTTTTGCCATGATGTCATTGAAAAGCAATTTAGAATAATCATCCGTTTCTTTCGTCAAATATTGCGGATTTCCATCGTCATCTTTACTGTGGTTATATCCAGTCCAGACTGCTGCAGATAGGTTTGAAGAATAACCGGCAAACCATGCGTCTCTTGTCTTACCTTTGAATTCTTCTCCATATTCTGCAGGATAATTCGTCGTACCTGTTTTACCAGCTACAGGGAAGTCCAGATTTACGTAGCCTTTGGCAGTTCCTTCTGTGATGACGTCTTTCAACATGTCAGTCACCATGTAAGATGTATACTCTTCCATTGCGGCTTTCGGTTCAGCTTTGTGTTCGATGACACGACCGTCAGGGAATTTGATTTTCGTTACAGTGAACGGTTTATTATAAACCCCTTTGTTTCCGAAAGCAGCGTATGCAGCAGCCATTTCCATCGGTGAAGGACTCTTATTGAATCCACCGATTGCATAGGCTGGGCTGTAGTGTTTATCATCGACTTCTATTCCGAGTTTGGAAGCGAAATCTTTCGCTTTGTCAGGACCGACTTCCTGCCATGTACGGATTGCTGGAAGGTTATAAGAATCATACAATGCCCTGCGCATTGTGACATCGCCATGATGCTTCCTGTCCCAGTTATGGAATTCGTGGCCATTTACCACAAGTTTTTCATCACTTAACTTTTTATAAGTCGGCCACTTCAGATGTTCGATCGCAGGACCGTAATCAAGTATCGGCTTGATTGATGAACCTGGTTGTCGTGAATCCATCTGTGTCGCATAGAACGAACTTGCTGTGTTCTTACGACCGCTGCCGATAGCTCTAACCGCACCGGTTTTCGTGTCGGTGAGGACAATTCCACCCTGGATATTTTTATCCTTGATGATTCTGTCAGAGTAAAGTGCTTCTTCAACAGCATTCTGCGCATTAGGATCAAGGGTCGTATGAATTTCAAGTCCTGCAGTATAAACTTCTCCTGGATCCTCGAATCCAGCCATTTTGGCAGCTTCTTTAATAACTTGCGCCTTGAATGTTTCGTAGGATTTTTGTTTTTCTTCTGGTTTCGCTTCTTTTACGTAATCTGTGACGGGAATCGAAGCAGCTTCTTGCTTTTGTTTCTCAGAAATGAAACCGTACTTCGCCATCTGAGAGAGGACGACATTGCGTCGTTTCTCAGCTTTTTCAGGGTTATCAAATGGACTGTAGGTGGAGGGTGCTTTAGGCAATCCAGCTAACAGTGCAGCTTCATGTAATTCTAAATCCTGTATATCTTTATTGAAATATGTCTTGGCAGCTGTCCCGATGCCATATGCACCTTCGCCAAAATAAATTTTATTCAGATACATCTCCAGGATCTGATCTTTGGAATAACGTTGTTCTAGTTTTACGGCAAGATAAGCTTCTTTAATCTTTCTCGTCATTTTTTTGTCGTTAGTCAGTAATGCGTTCTTGATGACCTGCTGGGTGATCGTACTTCCACCCTGGGAGCCGAAACCGCCTGTTATGTTAGCGATTGCTGCTCCGCCAATCCGTCGTACATCGATCCCGAAGTGGTCGTAGAATCGGACATCTTCTGTTGCGATAACAGCATCTTTCATGCCCTGTGGAATGTCATCAAGCGGTGCCTTGACTCGTTTTTCATTCCTGAACATCATTCCGAATTCGTTACCATCTTTATCGTAAAGTTTGGATGATGCTGGTGTATCGAGAGCTTTCGGGTCAAGCTCAGGTGATTGGCTAATAACCGCAAATACGGCGATAGCACCTGCTGTGACACCTATTAGACCGAATATAAGAAGAAGAGCAGTTATCTTTTTCATCATACTTTTCTTCTGAGTATTGGATGGTTTCTTTTTCTGTGTAGTCGCGCCCTGGCGTCGTTGTTGTCGTGAGTTGTATTTATTGTCACTCATCATTGCTCCTACCTTTCTAAACGTAACCTGACGTAATAATCATTCGAATCGAACCTAATGTTTCTTACCCCTTACGGCTTAGAAAAAAACAATTCATCAATAATTCTCAAATAATCAATACGCGGGTTGTAACCTAATTGAATCAAATGAGCCTTTTCTTCAAAATAGGTTTTTGGAATGGATTTCCTGCCTCCATTGTCTTGTTGATTCCAAAAATAAAATAAGTGCGGAACTTCCATCAAAAAATCTTCCTGGGAATTTTTGAACCTTACCAGAATGAAACAGATTCCATCCTGTTCAATGACTTGTTTCATATGATCGACTTGATGTTGATGGAAATTTGTTAATGGAAATGATGTTTTATTACGTGTTTCTTTCGCTTCGAAATCAATATATCGTCCTCGATAGACCCCATTGTAATCAGTTGTAGAAGGTTGCTTGAAATAGGCTTCCTTGATCACTGCAGCGCTCCGTTTCGGATAATCTACTGAAACGATTTGGACAGGGGTCGGTTTTTTGTGAATTACCGCCTTGCCGATTTTCAGGTAGTATTCATTCGTATGGTTGATATCCTCTTCGAATGTCATCCCGCGATTGGCATACGATTTATTCACCTCAACCTTGTTGAAGGATTGTGTTCGGTGCTGTACGGGTCCACTTTTTCGATTTGGATAGCGAAAGTTCAATCCGGTTCACCTTCCTTTTAAGATCCCTGAAGAGTCATCAACATCCTAGACGAATGAAACACGATTTAGTTTCAAAAATAACATCATCCGGTGCAGGGCATCATTAAGAATATACCATATTATTGGAGAATGTCGAGTATCATAATAGGAATTTGAGAACAAATGTTTGCAGATCGGGTGGTTGTATGGAACGTCTATTAAATAAGGAAGCGTTTACATCAAATGTGTCTGAATTTCAATTCGTTGAAGAGATCAAGCAGAAAACTGCAAGGATGAATGCAGATAATATATCCCGAACCAAGGCCTACCAAAATTATCATTTTCGTAATAAAGAATTTTTTTGGCCTTTTCTTGCAAGTATGGTTTCACGGAACGCTGGATGGAATATGGATGATCTTCAATTGACAGAATTCCGGATGCTTATGCCATGCAATGGGCGCCGTTGGATTTTCTATACCTATGAAAGAGCCAATTGGTTAATCTTTGCAGACGCGTATCCACAGCTACTATTGTATGAGAAATCGAAACAAGTAGGACTGCCTTTATTTCACTTGCTGAAGGAATTTGGGGTTTCAAGCTTCATGGCGGAGGAATGGAAGAGGTTTTGGAAAACTCGGAATCGGAAAAGACTTGATACGGCATTGATCATTAATGAGCAGCATGTGATCCAAGGCCCCGTATTGGATCAGGAAGAGTACAAAAGGAAAGTGTTCTCAACCTTCCCTTACTGGCTTCAAGATCATTTGCATTTTAGTACCGTGTTGTTTCCAACGCTTGAAGGTGATTTATTCGGCTTATCCGTACATGGATTCCGAAAAGTATCAAACCGGATCAAACTTGGAAAAGGACTCCTGGAAATTTTATCGAAACCAGGATTATATGAACGATTTGTTCGATTTGCGAGAATGACGGAGCCAACTGGAAGCAGAGCAGACTTTGAACGCTATTTGTTCCAACATTCGAGAAAAGGGCATTATTTACCACTCCGCTTGCTTTATCCGATAATCGAGCATCAACGTAAAGAATACAAGGATTGGTCAACAAATACATGGAACGTTGAAAAACACTTTAAAAATGTTAAATTACCCGGACAGTTCAAATTGAATGATTGGTATGAACATAAACGACTTGAGCTTCATGTTTTCGCAAAATGGAAATCTTTCTTACAAAAGGAGAACAAATAAAAAGTGTCAGCCTCTTTACCATCAATGGGTTAAAAAGATAGCTGACACTTCAGCTTTCGGTTTTATGTTGATGGACGGTTCGGCCCTTCTAGTTTTTTATCACCGTAACCTGTTTTTTTGTTCGGCTGTCGTACGACTTTTTCCTCTTTAGATGTTCCTCTTCGTTTACTCACCCAAGTCACCTCCTATGATTAGTATGGTTCAAGGATTAGTAACTATACAGTCCATCATCTGCTGTCGAATCCTTGAGGTAAAGCGGAAAATCCACTTTCTTTGCCGAAAGGGAACTAGTTTTGTCAAGAGTGGAGGGGAAGGAGAAAGGCCCGGCGAATAGTACAGGTACCATTATTCCCGGGAGGTCCGTAAAAATGGAAAGCTTGGTGAAAACGAAAACTGTATCCAGGAAGCTCAATGTCAACCCGACTACCATTCAACGATGGGTAAAGTACTTCGACATTCCATGTCCTAAAAATGATCACGGTCACTACTTATTCCGTTCAGAAGACATCGAACAATTGGAAGAAATACAGAAACAATTGAAACAGGGCTTGCAGATGAGTGACATCAAATTACAGAACAGAAGTTCAAGTGAAACAAAGGCAGTGAAAAGCGGGGACGGACTGAAAGAACTTGATGTCTATTTTAAACAGCTCCAAGATCAATTGAACGTTTTAGAATCGAAGGTATCTCAAAAAGCTGATGAAGTCTTGTCATATCAAGTCATGCAACATAGAAAGGATATGGACCAAATGGCGACGAAATTGACAGAACTCGAGGAAAAAATGCTCGATCTCGAAGAACAATTGCTGTTGCAGGTGACGGCTACGAATGAAATCAGGACGGAATACAGCCCAGTGAAACCAAAGAAACGAAACTGGCTTGTAAGTCTTTTTTAAGGCACTATTTATTTTAGATGGCATTTCTGAATTTCCTTTGATAGGATAAGTTCAGAAGAGGTGAAACAATGAGCACGGAAAAACAGCGATTGATGGAGTTGACGAGAAAGCTACGATCACTCAATGCCAAGGCGTATAGACAATTTGATGAAAATACAATGAGGGAAGGATATGAGGTGGATTTTTATGGTGAAGTCAAACCATTCGTCGATGAAGTACAGATCCTTGCCGATGAATGGAAGCCTTTGGCCGTGAAATGGGCGATTGAAGAAAAGCCGAAGTATGTCTACCCGATCCAGATCAATGACACCTATGAAAATATGACAATTTCGGCGGTTCAAGCGTTTCAGAAGGATACAAAACGCAAACGGTTTACCTCTATGACTAAATCCATTGAATACATTCTCGAATCCATAGAAGATCAACTATAAAGGTGGGGCTAACCAAAAAGGGTCTGACGTTTTTTGGGTCAGCCCCTTTTTTTGTTCACTTAATTGTTAAACGCCGGGATTCCAAGATAAAGGGAGCATATGTTATAATAGGATTGAGAAGAAAGGGATGTTTTGCTTATGATGGAATTCTTGTATTTTCCAGAAGATAAAACTGAATACATTCCATCCGTGATCATGTTGATCATCTTCATGACTGCGGCGATCATAGCGACTGTCTTCATCCGAAGACATTCTGCCAAAGAGCTGAATAAATGGGAAAATGAAGAGCCGAACTTGAGAAGAACGGAAGAGAAAGTGAATGAGTCAGGTACAGATAAGAATTAGAGGGTAGTCCAACACATCAATGACGATGTAACGGACGCCCTCTTTTATATTGGTGATGTTATTATTGATGATTCTTTCGAAATTCAAGCCTATTCTGAGGGTGATCAAAGTATATAGAGTTAAAAATGGCTGTTTGTTAAGAGTGTTGTTTTGCAATTTGGAAATATATCCGCTTCCCCCGGCAATCCTTTTTTGAAACAAACTTTTAGAAAAAGCCCAAAAACAAACTTTAAAATTTCATGTACCGTACTATAGTTTAAGTTTCGGATTCGCCTGATTTAAGATAACGGCGATCTTTCATAAAAAGCCTCCAAAAGTAGATGAAGCCTGGTATCAAGATTGCAAATCCGACAATGTAGGAGATAAATAACGCTCGGAACATGCTTTGATAGGTCCTCTCGCTTCCACAGACTGTCAAGCACTTATATTCTGAGTAACAACCAATCATTTATTCCCATGTCTTCCAATAAAAAGACGAAACGGACGATCATGATCATTCTTACTTAAAATTTCATGTACCGTACTTAAAATGAAGGAATTCTTCAATGCAAAAAAGAATTCTTATTGTAGAGAGGGAGAAGGGGGCAATAAATTGGAAGAGTTCCTATATAAATTAATACCGACTCGTCCGGATTTCATCAATACGACGAAGGAAGAAGATGAAATCCTTTCACAGCATTTTACTTATTTAGAAGGGTTATTGGACAATAAAGAACTGATTTTAGCGGGACCATGCCTTGATGGATCTTTAGGAATCGTCATTCTTAGGGCTGAATCTGAGAAACGTGCAAGAAGTATAATGGAAGGAGACCCGGCTGTCATCAATGGTTTGATGCAAGCGACGTTGCAGCGTTATCGGGTTTCTTTGATGGGGAGTAAATAATGGGAGGGCATCAAAGTGAAAAAAGAATTTGAAACTTTCCAGGAGTTTTGGCCGTTTTATCTTCAACAGCATTCGAAGCCAGCTACTAGAGCCTGGCATTTTGTTGGTACAAGTTTTGTTTTTGTATGTATTTGTGTATCACTCCTATTCATGAATTTCTGGTATCTGTTGGCTGCCCCTGTCATTGCGTATTCATTTGCGTGGATCAGCCATTTTTTCATAGAAGGGAACAAACCAGCCACATTCGGGCATCCGTTCTGGTCTTTAAGGGCCGATTTCAAGATGTTCGGGTACACCTTGACAGGAAGTCTGGATAAAGAGTTGGAAAAGCATCAGATCAAAAGAACCGCATAAATAATTGGGACTTGCTAAAGCAAAAGAGCTTCGCAAGTCCCATTTTAACTATGTAACAGTTCATTTTGACCGTCACAATTTAATATTCCATGATATCACTATTGACAAGCTGATGAATTTCTTCCACCAATTGGGAAGCAGGGATATTCAAATGTTCAGCTAATACAAACATGGTTTTGAGTGTCGGCATGCGACGTCCTCTTTCAAGTAAACTGATAAATGAACGGTCATAGCCAGTCAGTTCAGCAAGTTTGAACTGAGATATCTTCTCGACTGTCCGGTGTTTACGGATTACGAGTCCAACAGCTTGTTCAAGTTTCATAAAAGAATCCCCCAATAACCCCATAAAATGACAGCGGACTATAGTCAACGTATCTCTATTTTAGTATAGGTCTGTCGAATGAACAATAAGATTGTTAGAAATAGCAAAACCAAATTTTCAACTTTGCACGTATCACCACTTTTTGAGGCTGAATAGGAGGTGCGGCTGAGGCTTGAAACATCTGGGTTTTATATAAAGGGACAACATCTCTCGCGGCGACTTCGACGATTTTCAATGGTACTGGGCTCAACTGGACCTTCATAATATGGGCAAGGGTCATGGCTTTCCGTACGGAATCTTCATATGCTTTTGCTAACCCATTGAGATAATAACGGGAAGGGTTTGTGACTTCAAACGTAAGATCTCTTGTGATATTGGCTCCATTCTTGATAGCTGTTTCATATACAAATCCAGCAAATTTTACATCGTTAATCTTTACCTTATATAAATGTTCTACTCGAAACCCTCTGAAGACCGACTGTCCGTTTTGATAATCATAGATAGGCTGGATATTATATACGATCGTCTCTATTTGAGTTGAGGGAATGCCGGCATTCATCAAAGCATTCAGGGCTTTATTCGATCTTATGGCATTATCTTCGGATGCGCTCAAAACATTTTGGTCTTCTGTGACGACACCGATCGTAAGTGAAATCTCGTCTGCATCAACAATCATTTCTCCATCACCTTCAACCACCATCACATTCGCTTCACCATTCACATTTCCCCGATCAGAAGGATACCTGTCGATCATACCTTCACCTCCGAATCCTGATTTATTCACTATATTCATTTTGTTGGTTTGAAATGAGTAATTGATCTGCTGCTAAATCGAACATATTTTCGAGCATTGTATTGACATTATGTTATATATGAATTATGATATGAATAACGCCGACAAAGTTAGTTATATAAATGGTGGATAGATTGAAGTCGTAGCTGCAATTGTGTAGACGAATTTAATTGTCACACAGTCATGCGGGTACGGTTTTTTAATACAGTCAGAATGATAAATATAACGGTAAACTTTTGGTGAATTTGTAAGATGTTCAGGAGGTACAGTATATGAATACTGGTACAGTAAAATGGTTTAACGCAGAAAAAGGTTTTGGTTTCATCGAAATTACAGAAGGTAACGACGTATTCGTTCACTTTTCTGCAATCGAAGGTGAAGGATTCAAAACATTAGAAGAAGGTCAAAACGTTTCTTTCGAAATCGTCGAAGGCAACCGTGGGCCACAAGCTTCTAACGTACAAAAAGTCTAAGTATAAAAACTTGAGTCTTAATGGGTGACGTACGTTAGTACGCCACCCTTTTTGCACTTAAAGAAAGTATAAAATACTTTCTTCAGTATAAGAGCACAAGCTGGCGGCTTCGTAAGCAATACACCGCACGAAGGAAAAGCGATTGCTTTTTCGAGGAACTAATGGCTCAGCCTACGGCTTGGCTTTGCCAAGTTTTCTTTATTTGGTCCTCAATAGGAAATGACCTTTCATAGAAAAATGGATTTAAGCTCCCTTTATGATCAGGTTGTAAAGGGTCTCATGTGCTCCTTGCCAAAGTGCGCACTGTAAAAACGTTTAATCCACATTTTCAACCCCTCTTTTAAATCTCCAATAATCTATTATTTCAGAAACGGAAACAATTCGAGTAGAAGGGAGTTAAGAGTAAGTACGGTAACTGATTCACACTGGCACGACCGAGGAGTCGTAAGGACGAAAGAGAGGAAGGGCTTTCGTTGTTTGAGTTATTTTTAGCAAATCATATGGGTTGTATAGTGGATACACATATGTATTGATACATCGCTATCCACCAGTTTAAGGAGCATGGATCTCGCTGATGTGAAGTTGTTTGATCTCACGGAATGACTTTTCCAGCGTTACATATTTCATAGTATGGCAAGTGATTAATTCATACTATACCAATAGGAATTTATGGCTAAATTTCAATTTATGATTGACAGTCACTTTGATCATGCTGTAAAATTCAAAAAAATAAGTTGATTCACTTATCACGAGTGGCTGAGGGACTGGCCCTGAGAAGCCCGGCAACCTGCTTTTGCAAGGTGCTAATTCCAGCAAAATGGAAATCCATTTTGAGAGATAAGGTACATACACATTTGATGTACTTTTAATTAGGTCTCTCATTCTGAGGGGCTTTTTTATTTACCTTATCCGAGTACCATCCCAAAAGAGAGGAGAATAAGCGTGGCAAATGAATTGGAATCTATAACACCAAAATTGAACGAAATGCTGAAAACCATGAAATTCGGGTCTGTCACTTTGGTCGTACAGGATGGAAAAGTCATTCAAATTGAAAAGAAAGAAAAAGTGAGAGTGAAATAACAAGGATTTTACCAATGTGCTTTCCGAAGTTAAGACTGACTGGGTTTCTTGAAATAAAATTTGTCCTCAAGGTTCGATTAATTTAAAATAGGAAGAGAAAAAGAAAATAACACCTATTAAACGAATTGCGGAGGTCATGGCATCGTGCAGAGAAATAAAGAACTACATGATTTTCTTTTCAATAAAGCACCACAACTTACAGATGATTGGTATAACTCCCTGGATAAAAGCGATCCGACAGGTGTTTATTCATCTACTGATCCTGAAGTCATTCAAAAGTTGAAACAGCAAAATTATGAGTTTCATCTGAATCTGATTGGAATTTTTATAAAAGAAGAATCAGAGTTCTTCAAGGATTTCGAGGAATGGGTGATTGCTACTGCGAGGGATAAGGAACACATTGAAACACCGACACATTTTGTCATGAGGGAATTCATACGTGTACGGAAACAATATTTGAACCTAATTAACGATTTTGTAGCAGCCTCTCCAGGTAAATATACAAATGAACAAATCGATTTGTGGAAAGATATGATCATAAAAGAATTTGATATTGCTATGGTTCGATTTACAGAGGAAAAGAATAACTATCTGAATGATCAGTTGATGGCTCAAAAAGCGATGATCAATGAGCTTAGTTCTCCTGTGATTGATTTATCTCACAATGTTGGCCTGCTCCCGATTGTCGGCGACATCGATACGCATAGGGCTAAGGCGATTCTTGAAATTACCTTGAAGCAATGTGAAGAACGGAATATTGAACGGTTGTATATTGATTTATCGGGTGTTTTCATGGTGGATACCATGGTCGCACACGAAATATTCCAATTGATCTATTCGTTACGGTTGTTAGGTGTTTCTACGACGTTATCGGGAATACGTCCTGAAATCGCACAAACAGCAGTGCAATTGGGCATCGATTTTGAGAATGTGAAAATGACCTCTAAATTGTCGATTGCATTAACGGAAGATGATTGATGTTCAATTTTATAGCAGGTTTCAATAAAAGGCGCTCACTAAGCGTCTTTTTTGATTTTGATTTCTCCGAATTCACTCCCATTCCGCGCAAATAATGATTTAAACCGACTTGGTTCTAAATTGCCACAATTAAAAGGAGGTAACTGGAAGTGTGTTTACCTTCATCTGTGAATGGGAAAGGTTCAAAAAAGGAGGAGGAATCATGGCTTTAACTGATAAACAAATAGAAGATTTCAAATCACAATTACAAGAAATGAAAGAGGAAGTTTATCAACGAAATCAAAATAGAGAAGAAAACGTTGATTCTGAACAATTGAAAGGCAATGATAACCATATGGCCAATGCTGGTACTGCAGAGTACGAGCATGCAAGAGAAATGGCACTGAACCAAAATGATGAACAATTGATAAATGAAATCGATGAGGCCTTACAACGGATTGAAGAAGGCACTTACGGTGTATGTATCGACACCGGTGAAGAGATCTCCATTGAGCGCTTGGAAGCAGTACCTTATGCAAAGAGGACAATTGAAGCACAAAAAGCATATGATGAAAAGAAAAACCCAGGTGATGAAAGACTCAATACGAAACATGAAGACACCTCAGAAATGATCAGTCAAATCGAAAATGAACATAAATAAGTAAAAGGAAATAAATCGGGAGGGTTCAACGACTCTCCCGAATAAGTTCGCTTCCTCAATTTTCAACATTAAATTCCTTCGGATTGTTCTCTCCACCTTTTTTAGCGATCTGTCCTGCCTGATTTGCGTTTTGACCGCCTTTGACGTTTATCTGACCTCCCTGGTTAGCATTTATACCATATTTTCCGGCAATTTGTCCGCCTTGAGAAGCAGTGTAATAATCTTTGATGATTTTACTATCCTTGATATAGATATTGACGATCTTAATACAACAGTCCTTCTTATTTTCAAATCTTTTTTTATGATCATGTTTTTTGAGATGGTGTTTTTTTGGCATTAAAAATAGGGCCTCCTCTCAGTATCGATACTATTAAATATATGCTAGATTGATAGATTTGAATGTGCTCTCGACTACACCCTGTTAAATTCTTACGATCGACTCTTTTCCGGTCCAGAAGAAGTCCTTCTGTAAGTTGATTTTCTCCAATTACAAAGTCCTTCATATAATGTTTTAAATAGTTTCCATAACGAGAATTTGTTTGAAGCATCAACTCGTCAACAAAATAGATCCCCTTTTCAATATGGTCTAGCAATAAAGTGCAAGTTCCTGAATAAATACCGCAAGCAACTTGAAAATAAGTAGCGTTCGTCTGAAATTGATCATAAATCTTCCCGTTGTCCATCACATTATACATATAAACTTCTCTTGTATCATATACCAAAAGGACTCCGACCAGATCTTCCCCATCAAGTGGTAATTTGGAAGGATCGAGTACTTCCATTTCAAAATCCCAAATTCGATCAACGTCTGAAAGATTATTCCTGATCAAGTTTGTCGTATGATCGTTCACTTTGTAAATGAATCCGGTTTCGATATTGAATCGTGTACCAAGAGTGTAAACCTCTTCATGCGGCATCAAGCAGCCTTCGAATTGTTTCTCACCCAATGTAACATTGAAACCTAGCTCATATGGTTGATGATATAAGTAAAGGGGAGTTTTGTTTTTCATGAACATAGGGTAGCTCATGATCGCTTCATCAAGAAAGCATTCAGGTAACCAAGAGGTATAGACAACATCCTCTTTCACATCAGCTTGTCCGGTATAAAATGAAGTGTCTTCTTCCACGATATAGCAGCCAAGCAGCCTTTCCCCGATATGAATCATCAACTCAATTGCCATCCATTGAACGACTCCTGGGTTCATTCCTGACCCGATGATTGCAGTCGTACCATTGAACTGCTCTTTTACAGCTTCAAAATGTATCAGTCGCTCGGCTAATGGAAACCCCCTGAATAGTTCTTCATTATCATCAATCATTGTATTTTCTAATGCAGAGTTAAGGTAATAGACACCATGGCGATTACAACATGCAAGCATTTCGTTCGTATCAGCCCATGAGAGGTCAACAACTATTTTAGTACGGCTCTTTTCTAGGTGATTATTAAAGGTTGCATCATCAGTCAATTTAAATTCATGCAATATGATCCGATCAAGCAGATTCGGGTACAGCTCTGCATAATAAGATGCACTTTTCTGGTTCCGGTCGATCAAATACAGTTCACAATTGTTCAGAAAGGTAAAGAGGGGATCACGATGATCACGAATCGCTTTATTCAAAATAGAGAGATACGACTTTGCGACCCCGCCTGTACTTCCTAAAATCGTCATAGCTTCGTATTCAGTTTTCATTAAACCTACTCACCACTCTATCAGTTTTTTATAATCTATGAATCAGGAGTAGGGAAGGTTTGTACTGATGTCTCTCAAATATGACCTATTTTCCTATTGTATTGAGTAAAACATTTGCAAGAGTGATAAGCGCACAATCTTCTTTTCGATTTCTATCATATAGTGATGTAGTGCTATAAAAATTGATAGATTTTAAAAGGAAGTGAAACGATTTGAAGCAAAACGGACAACATATAATCTTGGACGCATTTGGTTGCAAAAGTAAGATTCTTGATGATGCGGACAAGCTGGAAAAATTATTGCTCAGGGCAATCGATGCACTCGGTATGGAGGTCATCTCCAGTCATTTTCATCGATTCGAGCCCCATGGCGTTACAGGTACGATTGTGATTTCGACTTCTCACTTTTCAATCCACACTTGGCCTGAAAATGGTTATGCAGCAATGGATCTGTATACATGTGGAAACCAGGAATTACGCTCTGAGGTAGATGTATTGTTAAAGGAGCTCGGGTCAGAGAATGTGAATCTCTATGAATTGAAGCGGGGAAGCGAAATAGGTGAATTCCCTGAAATGAATCATATCTGTTTACCTACCGCAGATCTAGTTGACAGCGATTCTAACTCTCCGAAAGAGGCGCTAAAACAGTTCAGAAAGAACAAAGGGAACACATGGGATCAGATCCAATTGAAACAAATTCTTACAGGAAAGTTTCAAAAAATCCACCAATCAAAGAGTGATTTCCAGGACATCTTATTGATGGAGGCGAACGATATCCGGTTATACCTTGATCAGGAGTTGCAATTCAGTTCTTTGGATGAAAGGTGTTATCACGAAGCCTTGATCCATCCTGCCATGGCATTGGCTGGAAGTAGAGAGAATGTTTTGATTCTTGGTGGTGGTGATGGGCTTGGTTTACGTGAAGTATTGGCGTATCCTGAAGTGAAAAAGGTTGACCTAGTAGATATCGATCCTGTCATGATCAAATTCGCAAGTACGATTCCTGAAATGATTTCTTTGAATCAAGGTGCCTTCCAGGATCAACGTGTCACTGTCCATATTGATGATGCAAAACGGTATCTCGCAAAAAATAAAAACGCTTACGATGTCATCATCATCGATTTTCCTGATCCGGTGAATAGCCTGCTGGCTGAATTATACACCACTGAAGTTTTTAAGGATATATCGAGGTCATTGAGAAGAGGTGGAATGATCGTATGTCAATCCAATTCACCAGAAGATGCACCTGAAGTATTCTGGTCGATCGGTGAGACGTTCAAAAGCGCAGGCTTGAAAACAGAGCCTTATCAGGTTATTGTTCCTTCCTTCGGCTTTTGGGGTTTCCACCTCGCTTCACCCGAGAAAATCGATAGATCTAATTTGCTCATAACTGCAGCGCATAATACATTGCCGGAAGACTTGCAGCATTTATTCACTTTTACGGAAGAAGTTTTAAAAAAACAACAAGACGCACTAAGCAATTCAATGAAATCACTGACTTTGCATGAACTGTACAAAAAATCATTGAGTAATTATGAGCGTGCGAATTAGTATTTAAAAGTTCCTATTTGGGAGCTTTTTTACATTTTTATTGTTATGATTAATTGATAATATGAGTGGTAAGAACGGCCCCCTTTTCTTACGAACGTTTATTCGCTAAAATAGAAGTACTAGAATGGAGTGAACGGAATGAAAATTCGTAAGAGCTTACACGAAATCCTTAAAGTTATGAATCAAGATGAAACGATTGCATCCAATATCGCCCTTTGGAAAACGATTCCCGAAAAAGAAGGACGATCGGTCGATTTTCCTGAACAGATTCATCCGAAGATTCGTAAAGCATTAGAAAACAGAGGGATTTCTTCATTATACACACACCAATATTCTGCATTTGAAGCAGCACGTTCTCATAAAAGCTTCGTTGCTGTCACCCCGACCGCTTCGGGTAAAACGCTTTGTTATAACCTTCCTGTCCTTCAGGAAGTTGCAGAGAATGATAACAGCCGAGCTTTATATTTGTTTCCGACAAAGGCTTTGGCCCAGGATCAAAAGAGTGAAATCAATGAATTGATCGAGGAAATCGGTATCGACATCAAAAGCTACACATACGACGGAGATACACCTTCGAATATCCGACAGGTGATTCGTAAAGCCGGTCATGTAGTGATGACGAATCCGGATATGCTGCATTCAGCGATTTTACCTCATCATACGAAGTGGGTATCCTTGTTTGAAAACCTGAAATACATTGTCATCGATGAACTTCATACATATAGAGGTGTGTTTGGAAGCCATTTCGCCAATGTATTGAGACGTCTAAAAAGGATATGTTCGTATTATGGAAGTAATCCGACATTTATCTGTACGTCAGCAACGATTGCGAATCCGAAAGAGCTTGCTGAAAAATTGACAGGAGATGAAGTGCGGTTGATTGATAACAACGGAGCACCGGTTGGGAAGAAGCATTTCGTTTTCTACAACCCGCCGATTGTCAATAAGCCATTGAACATACGAAGAAGTGCAACGCTTGAATCGAAAAGGCTTGCTTCTTTGTTTTTGGAAAATGAAATCCAGACGATCGTTTTTGCGAGAAGCCGGGTCAGAGTTGAAATCTTGTTAACCTACCTGCAAGAATTGATTCAACGAAAAATAGGTAACAAAACGATTCGTGGCTATCGCGGTGGATATCTTCCGAAGCAGCGCCGTGAAATCGAACAGGGGCTTCGTAGCGGAGAGATCATGGGTGTTGTGAGTACGAACGCTCTCGAATTAGGTGTGGATATCGGACAACTTCAAGTCTGTGTCATGAATGGCTACCCTGGAACGATTGCAAGTACATGGCAGCAGGGAGGACGCGCTGGCCGGAGACAGGATGAATCCGTCGTGGTTCTTGTCGCAAGTTCTACACCACTTGACCAATACATCATCCAGAATCCTGACTATTTTTTCAACAGGAATCCAGAAACAGCTCGAATCAACCCCGACAACTTGATCATCTTAGTGGATCATTTGAAATGCGCAGCCTATGAACTACCTTTTAAAAATGGAGAGAGCTTTGATGGAGTAGAAATCGATGATATCATGTATTTCTTGACTGAAGAGGGTGTGCTGCATGAACAAGGAGATCGCTGGTATTGGATGAACGATTCGTTTCCTGCACATAACATCAGTTTACGTTCGGCTTCACAGGAGAACGTTGTCATCATCGACCAGACAGACGTAGCGAATGTAAAAGTAATCGGTGAAATGGACCGGTTCAGTTCGATGACATTGCTCCACGAGGAAGCGATCTACCTGCATCAAGGTATTCAATATCAAGTTGAGAAACTGGATTATGAAGAAAAAAAGGCGTACGTCCGTGAAGTCGATGTCGATTACTACACGGATGCAAATTTAGCTGTTTCGTTGAAAGTGCTTGAAGAAGATAAACAGAAGATCTATATGGATTCTCAGGTCGCATTTGGAGATGTAACTGTAAATGCGATGGCGACGATTTTCAAAAAAATCAAGTTCGGGACCCATGAAAACATCGGTTCGGGCCCTATTACGCTGCCTGAGGAAGAGCTCCATACTTCCGCTTCATGGATCAGTTTCTCTGAGGAAATGGTTGAGGGACTATCTGGACAAGAACTTGAAGAAGGTCTTGTAGGTATTTCGAATGTCATGCGTCATGTCGCTCCATTATTCGTCATGTGTGATGTGAGCGATCTTCATGTCGTCCCGCAAGTGAAAGCTTCTCATTCACAGCTGCCGACGATTTTCTTCTACGATCGCTATCCTGGTGGCATCGGTCTCAGTGAATACGTTTATGAAAATATATCTGAAATTATCAGTGAGGCGGAACATGTGATAGAACGTTGCCCATGTGATAAAGGGTGTCCATCGTGCGTAGGGAATGAAGTGCAGTATATAGATGTCAAAAGTCTTGCGTTGAAATTTTTGAAAGAGGGAAGGAACGATTCCAATTATGTCACTTCAAAATAAATTGAATCGTTTTAAAAAACAGCTGACACATGTCGGTTCAGAATCAACTTCGGAACAGAAACAAAAACCAGTGAAAATGGAGACCGGGGAGCATGGTTCAATTTGGGCTCCATTCGAAGCAAAAACAGTAGCGTTTGATGATCAACATTGTATTATCCGTGAAAAAAACTATTCAAAAGGCCACAAAATCGGGCAGTACACCGTTCAAGATCTTCATGATGTCATCAAGCGCTGGAACGAAAGGGAGCAGAGCCATCCACTTTCAGCCGACGGCAGAGAAGCTGCAGACCTCCTCTTTTTTGATACGGAAACAACCGGCTTGGGCAGTGGAGCAGGAAATACGATTTTTTTGCTTGGAGTCGCAAGAATACTTGAAGATGACATTCAGGTCCGCCAGTATTTCCTGCCCGGACCCGGGAACGAAGTAGCCTTATATCATCATTTTTTAACGGATATGCGGGACATGTCCAATTTAGTGACGTATAACGGAAAAACATTTGATTGGCCGCAGGTAAAGACCCGTCACACCTTCGTCCGTGATATGGTTCCGAAGCTGCCGTCTTTCGGTCATTTCGATTTACTACATGGTTCGCGCAGGGTTTGGAAGAAGTCTTTCGAGTCACTGCGCCTGTCGATTGTAGAAAAAGAACTCCTTAGTATCGAGAGGACAGAAGATACACCAGGATATCTTGCGCCGATGTTATACTTTGAATATTTGCGGGAAAAGGATCCTTCGATTTTAGAAGGGGTATTTAGACATAATGAACTTGATGTCCTTACGCTCATATCGTTGTATACTCATCTCTCCAATGTTTTGTTAGATAAGAACCATACTACACTTTCTAACCAAGAGCGCTTCGAGATTGCAAAATGGTATGAGGCGTTGGGTGATAAGCTAGAAGCAAAATACCGTTATGAAAAACTCATTGATACAACAATTGACTTAAAGGCAAAAAAAGCGTTGGCGAGCCTTTATAAGAAAGAAAAAGATCTCGATATAGCAGCCTGTTATTTGAAATCTGTCATTGAGTCAGAAGATGATTTAGAAGCTTATGTTGAGCTTTCGAAAATACATGAACATCACTTTAAGGACTTCGAGAAAGCGTTGTTTTATGCTCGTAAAGGATATGAATCATGGAAGTCGGCAAAACGGATTTTAAGACGCGATGAAGATAAAGAGCGAATCGAATTCAATAAGCGGATCAACCGTCTCGAAAGAAAATGCGGGTAGGGCAATAGTAGGGAAATAAAAACGTGAGAAATGGTCGATATTCCCCGGGCAAGCGCAAAAAACGATGTTTTTCGTGCCTACTTGGGGGTTTTTAAAATTATTTAGTCTTTTGTAATAGAAATATTGAAAAAAATGTCGAATCACCATAAAATAGGGAATGGAGCATTTACATATTTAGGGGGATTCCGACAGTGCGCAACATTATTGTAGTTTTATTTTTTCTTATGATCGGCTTGACTGTGTATATCATGAACTTAGGTGCTTGACCATTTTCATCGGATATCGGTGAAAGAAGGCGAATGTCTTAGACAAGTCTCATAGATCTCTCATACATTATTACTAAGCAATTAACTAAACCATAAAGGAGAATCTATGGGATGCATTGTAAAAAACCTCAAATGATGTGTCCGGTGGTCCATCCACCGAAGAAGTGTGTCAAGCATTTTTGCCATTACAAAGTCGTGCCTCATATCCATCCAGTGATCGAGGAGCACGTACACCACAACGTCATACAGCATAAGCATATGCAGAAGCATTGTACAAAATCGTGCTGTACGACGCAACACAAACATTGCATGGTCCCGCCAAAGCCGAAATGCGGCTGTCACCACGGCGGCGGCTATGGTGGAGGATTTGGCGACGGCTATGGTGGAGGACACCACCACGACGGAGGCCCTTGGGGCTGGTAAGATCAGTATAAGCGAACCGAGCTCATTCGGTTCGCTTTTTCAGTAGATTTGATATGGTGATGGATGAAGAGATTTTGAACCTCGATATGGAAATAAGTCCCCAAATCGGAAATCAATATTCCAAGTTAGGTAATTGGAATGCACCGTCAATCTGCCCAAGAAAATTCCGGTACCAAAGTACAAACATCCTTAAAATCCAGACAAAGTTCCATACGAAAAAACATATATTTTTCGATAAATCGATGTTTTTTCAACAAATTATGTATTTATAATATGGTACACTTAAAGGGAGTCCAAATATTGGCACAGACACGGAATTTCACTTTATAGTAGGATTGAAAGGCCAACTTAGAATCAGCAGAGACTTTCAAAAGGAGTCATTGGATGATCAAGGTTTTAGCAGTGACAGGATACAAAGGACATGAACTTAGTATTTTTTCGAACAAGCATGAAGCTGTACCTTACATAAAAGGTGTACTTAAAAATCGCATCGTCCAGCTGGTGGAGGAAGGCTTGGAATGGGTCGTCATCAGTGGACAGCTCGGGGTTGAGTTGTGGGCAGGCGAGGCAGTCATCGAATTGAAGGAAACTTATCCTGATCTGCAGCTTGCTGTTTTGACTCCATTTCAAGACCAGGAGCAGAGATGGAAAGAGAACACCCAGCAATATTACCATCAAGTTGTATCGCAAGCAGATTTCGTGGACAGCATTTCGAAAAGACCATATGAAGATCCAGGCCAATTGCAAGCAGGAAATCAATTCATCATTGAAAAGACGGATGGGTTATTAGTGCTCTATGACGCTGATCAGCCAGGATCGCCGGAATTTTATTTAAGAACGGCGCACAAATATGTAGAACTTGGTAACGAATATCCTATATTGTCAATTTCCTTTTTCGACGTAAATGATTATATTGAGGAATCACAGAAATCAAATGGTGATGATTGGGTAACCTAATAACAGATGAATATTATGTGAAACTTGGTATAATGTTGGGTAAAGACCAACTATAAATGAAACGAATGATAGAAATTATAAACGGGGTGACGCATTTATTATGGATAATAAACGAGTACAATTGACATCGAAAGAGATTTTAGAGAAGGATTTCAAAACAGGTTTCAGAGGCTATGATCAAGATGAGGTCGATCAGTTTTTAGACATTGTGATCAAAGACTATGAACAGTTCCACAAAGAAATTGACCGTTTGAATGAAGAAAATGTGAAGTTGAGAAAAGAACTTCAGCGTTCAGGTGAACAGACGAAAACACAAAGCAATGGTGCTGGAATCACGAACTACGATATCTTGAAACGTCTATCCAATCTTGAAAAGCATGTTTTCGGAAGTAAACTTTACGATTGATTTGGGATTAATTGACATTGAAAAGCAATCAAACGTACGATATAATGTAATTCGACTCTAAAAAGGTCATATCGTTTGGGTAATCGCTGTACTTCACTTTTGAAGTATAGAGGAAAGTCCATGCTCGCACAGTCTGCGATGGCTGTAGTGTTCGTGCCTGATCAATAAATAAGTCAGGGTAGTCTGGTTCCGACTGGACTAACGGCAGGGAAAACACCTACGTCTTCGGATATGGTGTGAATACCTTGAAAGTGCCACAGTGACGAAGTTCTGCAGGAAACTGCAGGAGTGGAACGAGGTAAACCCCACGAGCGAGAAACCCAAATTATGGTAGGGGAGTCTTCTCGGAGAAAATGAACGAAGAGAAGGGCAGATGTTGGAGAACATCTGGAGATAGATGATTACCGCCTGCGTACGAGGAGCATAAGCTCTGCTTGAGTACGGGGAACAGAACATGGCTTACAAAACGAGATGACCAAAAGCCCGCATTTAAGAGGGCTTTTTTATTTTGCCTTTTGGACACTAACAATTATGACACATTCCTTTAGTGATTCAGGTAAAGTCATGTGAATTTAGGGAAAATTATATGTACATCTTTCCGCTTTTATTGAATATTATTTTTGTTTTAGGCTGTTTTCGCAAACTTTGTTGCTCTTGCACTTAAAGAAAGTATAAAATACTTTCTTCAGTATAAGGGCAACTAAGGCTCGACCTACAAAAGGCTTGGTCTCGCCAAGTTTTCTTTAAAAGTCG
>NZ_JBQQCL010000031.1:0-29714 GCF_052246725.1 Pseudalkalibacillus sp. R45
GATCCATATCCAAGATTGCCAGATAAATACTCGGTGACAAGCTTTATTTTAAATTCCTCGCTGTATTTAGCCATAAAAACACCCCCGAAAGTCAGATTTTCTACTCTAACTTTCGGGGGTAAGTACCAACCGCATGCGTTATGCAAATCATACTGTGAAATCAAGGAATCTAGTAACTTGAATTCTGAGAGGATAATTCAGGTGACTTTTCTCTTCGTTTCTTCAGGGCAACAAGGCTGATCATTTCAAATGCAATTGCTGAAGCAAGCGCTGCTGTTATTTCCCCATGATCATATGCCGGGAGTACCTCTACAAGATCAAAGCCGACAATGTTAAGCCCATCGAGACCACGTACATATTCAAGTGCTTCATGACTGGTTGGCCCAGCGACCTCTGGTGTCCCTGTCCCTGGTGCATACGCTGGATCGACGAAATCGATATCGTAAGTGACAAACACCGGGCGATTGTCAGCTACACGTTCGTGGATACGACGGAGCACTTCTTCCTGACCGAGTTTCCTGACTTCCTTCATCGGGATAACTTCAAATCCTAGATCACGTGCATCTTCAATGTCTTCTGGTCCATATAGCGGTCCGCGCATTCCGACTTGTATCGAATGGTCGACGTCGATCAACCCTTCTTCAACTGCTCTTCTGAACGGTGTTCCGTGCATGTATTTTTCACCGTAATAATTGTCCCATGTGTCTCCATGAGAATCGAAATGCACGAGTGAAATCGGACCATGTTTTTTATAAAAAGCCCTGAGGTTTCCGAGTGAGATCGAATGGTCCCCACCGATAATGATCGGGGTAATACCGTTCTCGAGAATAGGCGTCAACCCTTCTACGATATTGTCATAGGATCGATGGATGTTACCCGGTACAACGTCGATATCTCCATAATCTACACCAGAACAATAATCAAAAATATTAATCTCTTGATCCGGGTTGTAAGGACGCAGCAGTACGGAGAAGTTCCGTACATGCTGAGGACCGTAACGTGTACCGACCCGGTTGGAAGCCGCTGTATCAAATGGGACGCCGACAATGACAATATCTACGTCCTCCGTTGTCTGTATGTTTTCCAATCTCATAAAGGTTCTCACACCTGTGAAACGTGGTGATTTAGAAGAATCTTTCGGTTGATACATGGAATCACTCCTAATCTATATCTCGTTGTTTCTATTAAAATAACAAGTTTCTCTCATATACAAAGTCATGTGTAATTGTTAAGCATGCTGCGTTTGGCGGTTTTTAGCTGAAAATTTCTCTAGTGCTTCATCAAGCATAGCGATGCCGTCATCGATTTGTTCCTTTGTCACACTTAATGGCGGAATCATCCTGATCACTTCACCCTTATTTCCGCATAGATAAAACAAGACACCTTCCTGCAACGCGAGATCAAGGATTTCGAGCACTGCTTCCCCATCAGGCTCTCCGCTTTCCGGGTCTCTGATTTCAATACCGATCATAAGACCCAGAGAACGTATTTTGCCGATCACTTCGTGTTTTTCCTTTAGCTGTTCTAATTTTTGTGTGGCGTAAGAACTGATGAATCTTGTGTTTTCAAGGAGATTTTCTTCTCTGATCACCTCAATCGTTGCCAATGCTGCTTCACAGGCCAGAGGGTTCCCGCCAAATGTGGTTGCATGGCTCCCGAGCGGCCATTGTTTCATCAAATGCTGTGATGCTGCTGTGACACCAATTGGAAGTCCGGATGCGATTCCTTTTGCTATCGCCATGATATCCGGCTCCACCTCAAAGGTATTCGCAGCAAACCAGTTCCCTGTACGGCCAAAGCCTGTCTGGACTTCATCAAAAATAAGCAGGATATCATGATGGTCACACAATTCCCGAATCTTTCTCACCCAGCTTTTAGGTGGAACAATGTACCCGCCTTCACCGAGGACTGGTTCCAGAATGACCGCCGCCACTTCATCCGACGGAACCACATGCTGAAAAAATTCGTTAAACTCTCTTTCAAGTTTAGCGATCGCTTCCTGTTCTGTTTCTTCAGGATTGTAATACGAAAGCTGATAGGTCAACCCGTTCGGCTGCAGATATTTACGGTATTTGCTTTTCGATGTGCTTACACCGAGCGAACCGAGTGTTCGACCGTGAAAACATCCTCTGAATGATAAAACATACGGGCGTTTCGTCACGTGTTTGGCTAACTTCAACGCCCCTTCTACTGCTTCAGTGCCGCTGTTTCCGAAGAAAAAACAATCAATGTCACCAGGTGCGATTTCAGCAAGTTCATCCGCTAATTTTAAAATGGAATCATACATGATGACCCCGGAAGGTCCATGTAGTAATTGATCAGCGCCTCTTTTGATAGCTTCGACTACCTTCGGATGGCGATGCCCCACATTCGTGACCGCAATGCCTGATGTAAAATCAAGATATTTTTTCCCGTCCAGCCCCCAATAGTAACAGCCTTCTTCTTTTACCACTGGCAGATTCGGGTGATCCTTCGCCATACTCGGTGCAAGACGCGAGGATAATCGATCCAAGCGTCCATCCCATTGTTGTGTCATATCGATCTCTCCTACATGAAATTAGTTATTGAGTTACATACGAATTGTAGAAATATAACCTGTTAGATATCAAAAGAAGAACAGGTGTGCCATGACGACGATGATTGGCAAGGTGATGATCGTCCGTTGTAAGAAGATGACCACCAGTTCAAATAGATTCAAAGGAATCTTCGATTTGAGCAACAGGATGCCGACTTCAGACATATAGATCAACTGTGTCAATGAGATTCCTGCGATGACAAACCTCGTAAGCTCACTTTCAATCGATTTCCCTACCACAGCCGGGAGGAACATGTCCGCAAAACCTACAAGCATCGCTGGCGCAGCCGCTTTAGCTTCCGGTAGCTGCATAAGCTCCAGGATCGGAACGAACGGATAAGCCAGATAATCGAATACCGGTGTAAATTCAGCCAGCACAAGCGCAATCGTTCCAAGTGCCATAACAAGCGGGATCAAACCGAACCAGATATCAAGCACATTCTGGAACCCGCTGACGACCACGTTTTTCGCGCTTTTCACTTCACTCGCTTTACCGACCGCTTTATCGACGGCCCACTGGGAACGGGAAACACCATCTGGTACGTCTTCTGAAATCTGTTTTCCGACCGGTTCATAGTACGTTTCTTCTTTTCTAGATAACGGTGGAATTCGCGGACAGATGACCGCTGCAATCAACCCTGATACCACCACCGTCAGATAAAATGGAACAAACATATGATCCAAACCGATGAAACTGATCACGACGAGACTGAAAGCGATGGATGCGACAGAGAAGTTCGTCGCGATGACCGCAGCTTCCCGCTTTGAGTAGTAGCCTTCTTCATATTGTTTTGTTGTGATCAAGACTCCAACTGTGCCGCTTCCCATCCAGGAAGCCATCGCATCGATCGAAGAACGTCCTGGAAGTTTGAACAACGGACGCATGATCTTCCGTACCACGGTTCCGATGTATTCCATAAGTCCGAAATCGAGTAATAGCGGCATCAATAGTCCGGCAAATAGAAACCACGTTGTCAATACCGGTACGAGTGAGTTTAAGACTGTGCCGCCGGTAAAGTCGGACCAAATGAATTCTGGACCAAGCTGGTTCAATGTCATGATTGCAAATACCGATCCAAGGACGCGCATCGTTATCCAGAAACCACTCACATTGAACAAATCATCGAGAAAACGTGAACGTACGATCCAATCGGGTTGCATGAACCTTCCAACAAATGAAAGGACGACCGATAGAATCAAGACCGTAGTCATAAATAAGGGTAAATAAGGGTTGAAGATTGCTTGCAGGCTTTCTGCTAAAACCCCGACACCGATCGTCCACTTTCCCTGATATGGGATAGGCACTAAAAACAAGAAGAGTCCCAGCAGCGACGGAATGATGAATTTCAGCTTGTCCCTTGACGAATAAGAAACAGGCTGTTCTGTGACGTTTTGTTCAAACACCACTTTTCTTTCAGCTCTCACAATATTCATCCTTTCTGATTTGGATCACGAATTTGGTTTTACCAAGTATTAATGCAAGTTTCATGCCAAATTTCACTTAATTCCGTATTCTTTAAATTTTCTGACGACAGAAGGTTGACTGATTCCTAAACGTCTTGCAACCTCTGTCGTTGTTTTATAGTTTTGCTTCGCTTCTAATAGCAAGCGTTTTTCTACTTGTTTCAAAGTCTCTTTCAATGGCTGCTGGCCGTGGTTGGATGGAGCATGCCCATTTGTTTCATTGACATAAGCGTCCGGCAAATCTTGGATCGAAATGATGGGAGATGGGGATGTCACAACGATACGTTCAATCAAATTCATCAGCTCACGTACGTTCCCCTTCCACTCGTTGTTCAGCAATTGCTGCATCACCGCTTCATCCAGTTCCCTCTCCCGGTTATGTTTTCTAGAGAATAGATCGAGGAAATGTTTGATTAACAGCATGATATCGACTGATCTTTCTCGAAGTGGCGGGATCGTGATCGGAATGACGTTCAACCGGTAATAGAGATCTTTTCTGAACCGCTTCTCATCAACCAGTGTCTCAAGTGGTTGGTTCGTCGCGGAAATCAAGCGGAAATCGACTTTTCTCACCTTCGTACCCCCGACTCTGTAGAAGGACTTCTCCTGTATGAACTTCAATACTTTTACCTGGTGTTCGAGCGACAGTTCACCGATCTCATCAAGAAATAACGTTCCTCCTTCTGCAAGTTCAACCAGCCCCATTTTCCCATTGCTGCTTGCCCCGGAGAATGAGCCGCCTTCATATCCGAAAAACTCGGCCTCAAAAAGCGAGTGTGGAATCGCGCCACAGTTCACCTCGATGAATGGCTTGTTTTTCCTGGGACTCTGGTTATGGATATACTTCGCAAGCTGTGTTTTCCCGACGCCTGACTCACCTAGGAGAAGAACGTTCACATCCACTTCTGCCACCTGGCTTGCGACCATCAGGCATCTCTCCATTTCCCTGTCTTTCGTAATGATTCCATCGTTGTTGAAGTTTTGATTACGCAATCGTTTCAGTTCGTTTTTCACCCTGTCCATCTCATCCTGCATTTCTAGGAAATAGCTCTTCATCTTCATCAATTCCGTAATATCGTGAGAATAGCTGACCACCCGCCAGAGCTTCCCGTCCTGATCACATACTGGGACACCGGTGACCAGGAGCTTTTTGCCATTATGAGTGGATTGTACGATTGTCTGTTTCTCTTTTGTTTTTAAAACCAGTGGAGTGATGATCGGTGTAAAAACCCCTTCCTGTTCGAGGTCATAGACGGAACGGCCAAGCAGATCATCGGGCTTGATATCATAAATGCTACTGGTGGTATCGGTCACTTTTAAAATCGTGCCATCTAAATTGGTAACGAGAATGTCATCTTTCAAAGAATGGAGCATGACTTCATTTTCATCGAAATTTTTTTGTTTTTCTTTCATAGTGGATGATTACTCCTTTCACGAGATAGCTTGTATTATTCATTTTTGAATAGATTATCAGGCTCATAGCTTTCATGGCAGGATAAACCTATTATTATTCATTTCTGAATATTATTTATTTTTAAATATAACGTAAAGAGAACATTTTCTCAAAGGTTCACCAAGTGATCACGTTGGATTGGCGGTTGAATTTCTTTGTATTTGGTGTAAAAAGTAACCTTTGGCCGGATTATGTTCAAAAGCGGCCGGATTATACCGGATTACGCGTCAAACTGGCCGGATTCGCTTCCAAATCCGCCGGAATAACGCAGGCATATTATTAATTGCATTAAAAAAAAAGACAATTCCACTCCACTTCCAACATACATTTATACGAGACAAGCTGATTGAGGAGGGATTTTGTGAAAGTCTTATTCGTTCCCAAGAAATTGGGGTTACTGTTTATCGCCATCTGTATCATCCTCGGTATTGGAACATGGTACATCGTAAAACCGGAAGTTGTGGAGACCACTGGGACAACATCTACAGAAAAGAAAGTCATCAATATGGTCACCGGAGAATTTAAATCGGCAATGGATGACGGAAAGGAAATCGAAGCTTACCGTTGGGATCCCGGTACGATTTATATTCCCCATGATCAACCTGTTGAACTGAGCATATATGGAGTCAACGGTAAAGAGCACCCATTTTATATTGAAGGGACTAACATTGAAGGAATAGTGAAAAAAGGCGAAGAAACCATTGTAAAGCTGCATTTTAAAGAAGAAGGAATTTACCGGCTTATTTGCAAAACACATCCAGATATCGAACACAATGGTCCGATGATCGCTTACATTGTAGTCGATTAATCAATACGCTTATATTTAAAGTACTAAAAGGCGTACCCTATTTCCTTAGGTGTACGCTTTTTCACATTAGCTATTTTCTGAGAAGGATTGCGGGACTGCTCCTCGCTTTTTTCTCCCGCTCCTGTCCCAATCAGTCTTATCGTGTTGATTATTTATTCGGTGTTTGTAAACAAAAAAGATGAACAAAAAGTTTTACCAATCCTTGACAGGACACCTTATAGTGTCATATTATGGTTATATAAATACGACACCAATTAGTGACCAATCTAGATATAGATAGGAGAAGGGTGGTATTGATTAAGAAAAACGAAACGAGAGATGTTTATAGCGCTGTTGCCGACCCTACACGTCGCAAATTACTTCGGTTATTAGCTGAAACAGGGGAGTCCCCACTCCATAAGTTGACTCCGCATTTCCAAATGGGACGTACAGCTGTTTCAAAACATTTGTCAATCCTAAAGGATGCAGATTTGGTAAAGGAGAAAAAAGTCGGGCGAGAAACCCGCTATCGACTTAACGCTGAGCCACTCAAAGAAATTGAAGACTGGGTATCCTTTTACACGAAATTCTGGAATGAAAGAGCGGAACTTTTACGGCAATTATTACAGGAGGAAGAGAATGAAACCTGAAATTTCACTGGACTTCCAATTTGATAGTCCAATCGAGAAAGTATGGCATGCGTTAACAGACTCAACTATGCTGGCGAAATGGGTAATGGATAACAACTTCGAACCGATCGTCGGTCACAAATTCCAGTTTCGCGCTGAGCCGACTAAGCATTGGAATGGAATTGTCGATTCTGAAGTGCTCATTGTAGAGGAGCCTTACAGATTGTCCTATACCTGGGTTACCGCGGGTGAAAACACAACGGTTACGTGGACATTGAATAAGATTGAAGATCGTACCCATCTACATCTTGAACATACCGGATTTCAGAGCGAAAGCCTTTCATACAATGGTGCGAAATACGGATGGGTAAAAATGGGTGCCGAACTTGAAACGCTGTTAGCAAGATTTCAATTTAATTAAGGAGGACAATTCAATGGATGTAATTTCCATCATTCTTCAAAGTTTGTTGGCGGCTTACTTTTTATTTTCAGGTAGTGCTAAGGTGGTAGGTGCGAAATACTGGACCGATATTTTCGATGAGCTTAGACTGCCACAATGGTTTCGTGCCATTACCGGTTTCGTCCAGTTAATCGGAGCAGCTGTATTAGTGATTGGCTATTGGTATGGGTGGGTCGTGGTATGGGCAGGCATCTGGCTGGGCATTACAATGTTGATGGCATGCCTTGCGCATCTAAGGGTAAAAGATCCATTCGGCAAAACGGCACCTGCGATCGTATTTCTTGTATTAGTCCTCACACTATTCATCATGAATGCAAACGACCTGATCCTCCCCCTATAATGACATCCAGTTAAAACCTGAACACAAAATAACTGCCCTTCATAGTGCAGTTATTTTTGTTGCTTAATATGTATTCTATTAATCTGAAAAATTGAGCAGTTTTATCTTATATACCTGTTTTCAAAACCATCCAAAGAAAATGGTTGTAAATACTGAAATGGTTATTATTGAAAGAAATATTAATTGAAGGATCGTATACATATAATCATTTTTATTTTCCGCATATCTTTTCTCCATAATTGCTCGAACCGATTCAGATACAATTATTAATCCAAAGACAAGAATATTAGTTTCCAAGAACCAAATTCTGTCCATAGGATCTCGCGTGACGTTAGTGAATGCACCGAATATCAAAATGACAATAAAACCTAACCGAATCACCCAATCTATTTTTCTATGTCGTTCATTTACAGGGTTTAATGATGAAAAAGTTTTCTTATCAACCTTTAGCCATCTTCTCATTACGGCATTAAAAGTTACTATCAATAATGTCATTATGAGTAACAGCAGAATTGACTTTACCCAAATCATTGGTTCAATCCCATACCAAAAATCCCCTCCTCTTACAATCTTTTAATAAAGGAAAACGGCCCGTATCCATTTACGAGCCATTTTTATTCCCTGATTTAGATTTTTTACTGGAGTCCTTTCTAAAAAGCTCCTGATCCTCCGCCACCGCCACCTGCTCCACTTCCCCCGGTACTGGAATAACCGCCTGAAGAGGAAGCCGAGGAGCGATGTGCTGAATGGAAGCTTGTTGATGCAACGGAGGACGCAATGATCAACGTGCTCATATCCATCGAATAAGCGATCTCTGGACTGCCAGTTTTCGTTTTATAGAAAACTTTCGAGTAGTCTTCATTTTTCTTAATAATCTTCTTATTCTTAGTGCCGAGTCCGTAGATAAAGGCACGCAACCGATCATCCTCTGACCAGGACTGCCAATCGTCTTCGGATAGGCGGAGGAATCTTTCCCTGAATACCTTCCATTCGAATAGGATCCTCAGACCTTTATCCGTCTTCGGGTTATAAGCTAATGCGTACGTGATGGTCAGGGCCATCAACAAGAGAGCTAACAACATCCACGCAAAAAGCTCATAGATTGGAAAAAGGATGATGAGCGGGAGCAACAGGATGCTCGATATCCCAACGCCAGTACGGTACTTCGTCTTATTCTCATAGAGGCTGTGTTCCTTCGTTTCTTCTGCTACAGCTTGCTTCCATCTGGTCTCAAACCTTTGATAGGTTCCGTGGTTATTTTTATTTTTTGCATAGCTGGTCAAGTCATCCAAGCTGAATTCATCGCTTTCGCTGATTTCATCGAACAGCCATTCCATGAGGATTCTCTCGTGTTTCAAAGCACCATCACGTTTGAGGATACGGAACCGCTCTTCAGAAACATTCTCAATATAGCCTTGCCGGACAAGATCCATTAAAGCCGCTGACATCGCTTCAGGCGGCAGCAGTTTATAATTTGTAAAATGGATCGTTGCTGGCATGCTCATCCTGAGTGCCGGGATTCGATCAGAAAGGTTCGCTTCCCTTTCCATAGCTCGTTTTTGGCTGAGACTCTGAATCGCGGTCCTCAACATCAGCACAAGGATCGTGAGTCCGAAGATCGGGATGACGATGAAACCGATCATTTCGATATGATTCCGCATTTCGGCTTTTGCTGCATAATCATTGTACAACTGTTGTTGCGCTTTATAGATTTCACCTTTCATTTTTTTATCTGATATATCGGTGGCTGCTGGAAAAAGAGCCTGATCATAGGCAACACGGATGTCTCCATTTTTGCCATCGGGAACCTTTCCGAACTTATATACGACAGTGCCGTCGGCCTGGACTGCTGCTTTATCAAAAGCTTCATCATACCCGAAAGCGATGACATCATCTGTCTCACGAGGCGGATGGATCGTTACCGTCAGATTTTCATAGGTTGATTCATTGCTTTTATCAAAAAACGGCCAGTGGAACTCCCCCACATCAGAATAGACATCGACGCCACCTCCGATCATGTACTTGAGATCGACCGTAATGGTTTCGTCCTTCCCTTTCCGATGGACTTTATAGAGTGTTTTAGCTTTTTCAATCTCCAATTGTTGTCCGTTTTCACTCGCCTGAAAATTGGCGATCGATGTTCCTTTTTTCGGTATCAATTCTCTCGTAATCCCGTTAAATTTTCCTTCAAATTCATAGGTGTGCTTCTCTTCAACGATTACGTTTCCGTTTTCCTCCAGGTATGCATCGATTTGTGTGCGGGTTATCGAATAGTCCACCGCAAACGCCTCAGAAGGAAACAGAAGCAACGAAACGATGAAGATCATTATGGGAATGAATCGTTTGAACATTTTCAGCACCTGCTTTCATATAACTTTACGAGAACAGGATATGAAAGGTTTCATAATTGGTTGGATTACATGATTCTCCTTAACCATAAAAAAATAAAAATAAACAGAATTTCGAGGATGATCAGTTTAAAGATACGGGAGCTTTTCTCAGATTTCTTGGCTTCGAAGATGATTTCAATTAAGATGACTGCAATTGTAACGTAAAGTGTCGTCTCGATCAGTACGACGGCAAACATGAAAATGTACCAGGAAACGAAAAAAGATAGGAGGATTCCGAGCCCACAGACAATAAACATCGGGATCAATTTAACTTTCAACGATTTCTGATTTATTAATGCCCAGACCTGATAAAGCACAAAAGCTAAGAACAGTAATACATATTCAATCAGAAAGACAGGATCCATAGCACTTCTCCTTGTCACAGTATTTATTTCATAGGGTTAGACGTTTATAGGAGGAATAGGATTCAACATTCATCATTAATTAAAGAAAACTGCCTAGGCGCAGGCTGAGCCATTAGTTGCGCCTATACTGAAGAAAGTATTGTTATATTTTCTTTAAGTAAAACAGAAAACCGGGCATCTCCATTACAGGAAATCACGAGTTTCTTCTATTGTATAAGTATATAATTTATTCGATATCAATCTTCCATGTTCCTTCGGATTTGATGCTGATGAGGTAGACCGCATCATCCTGGACCTTTTGTGCTTTTGATCCGATATAGTTTCCAGTTTCGTTTGCAAGGAGTACTGAACCGTTCGCCATGACGATGAAGTTGCTGTCACCTTTGTGGTCGAAGGAAAATCGCTTCATGCCGGAATCGATTTGTACGAAACGCACATCATCTCCTGTACCGCTGATCGAACCGGAATCCGTTTCTTCCGGTACCTCTTGAGAACCGTTTACTGTCCATGCACCCTCAGCTTGTACATTCAACAAGTATTTTCCAGCTGCAGGAATATGCGCCATCGTTTTCCCATTGTAAGATCCGATGTGATTGACCAAGAGCTCGATCGTATTCCCGTTCTTATCCTTCAATTCAACAATGAAATTACCATCGCCTGTATAGGTTGAATTGAATACGACGAAACCTGCTTCAAGTTCGAACATTTCGGTGGCAGTATCACTGTTCCCGCTGTTTTTCAAAGCTTCAGCCTTCTTCTTGGCTTCTTCAGCTTCTTTTTTCTTACGTGCTTCTTCTTTACGCTTTGCTTCCGCTTTTTCTTCTGCTTCCTTTTCCTTCGCTAGATCTTCAGCTGATTTTCCTTCCCTTTTTTCTTCATTCTTAGACGTTTCCTCTGCATTCACTTTTGTACTAGCTGATTCCGTATCAGGTGTTGCCGTATTTGAAATTGCAATCACGAATATAATGAAGCTTCCTGCTGCAAACAGTAGACTTTTCTTTGCTTTTCCTGTTTTTTTCATCGTAGAAACAATCGCCATCACGATAAAAACGATGCAGGCAATGAATCCTATAAAACTAAAAAATCCGGCCAAGTTCCCTTCCCCCTGTTGTATGTATGTTTTTCCTGGCTCCTTCGTTCAAAAAGACTTGTTTTATATTACAATAGTTTTACAAATGTTACAACCATAAAACGTAAAATAATTGAATAGAATGTTTTGAGAGGTGGATAGAAGGACTTCTTCACCATTTATCGAAGTGTTGATTCAGTAAATTTTTAGGAGGGAGATATGAAAATGAGTCAATCCTTACTCAGCGAAATTCATTATTTCAGAATACCTGTCACCAATTTGTCGGAGTCCGTGACCTGGTACACCGAACGCCTTGGTTTTACCCTGAGGCATAATAGCGGTGAGCTCGCGGTGATGGCGCTTGAATCTGGACCCTTGTTCGTATTGGTCGAGGCAGATCAGGGCTCCAGAGGTCATTTCACAATTGGTGGCCAGCCAGAGTTTTCGGTCGGTTTTACCACTACCGATATCAACGCGTTGCATAGCAGATTATCCGCTCAAGGCATTCAGACCGATGAAATTCAGGAGGACAACGGGCATCATTACTTCCATTTCTTCGATCCAAGCGGTAACAAGTTACAGGTACATAATTAATGAAGGAAAGAGTGATTCTGTATTGATCAGAATCACTTTTTAATTGGGTTTTGGTAAAGGAATGGCGTTCAGGTTTCTCGAAAGGTAGTGTCAGGTACTTTATTTAGATGGAAAAGGAGAAGATGACATGATTACGATTCAAGATATACGAAATGCACGTGAAAACATTCATGACACGATCCATACCACCCCCATCCTCCAGTCTAGCCAGCTATCGAAGCTTTGTGAGAATAATGTCTTTTTAAAATGTGAGCACCTACAGAAGACGGGTTCATTCAAAATTCGTGGTGCCACCAACAAGGTCAAGCAAGTTGCGAAAGAAGGCGCGGAATTGGTTACCGCAGCTTCTTCAGGAAACCACGGGCAAGCTGTTTCTTTTATCGCCGAACAGCTAGGCATTCCTGCGACGATCGTTGTTCCGACAGATGTGAATCCTTGTAAAATGAGTGCAATTGAAGCGTATGATGGTAAAATCGTAAAATGCGGTACGACCTCAGCAGAACGGATTCCGAGAGCGATCGAGATTGCAGAGGATCAAAATGGTGTTTTCATACCGCCATATGACGATCCGTATATCATGGCTGGTCAGGGCACGACCGGACTTGAAATCCTTGATCAGATGCCGGACGTGGATGCGGTTGTCATCCCGATTGGAGGCGGCGGACTTATCTCCGGCATCTTAACCACCTTGAAAGAAACCAATCCGAACATCAAGGTCTACGGAGTTGAACCAGAGACCGCGAATGACACGTTTTTATCTTTGAAAAATGCACAGATCACGTCAATCCCGGC
Organism: Pseudalkalibacillus sp. R45; assembly: GCF_052246725.1. Lineage (NCBI taxonomy): Bacteria > Bacillati > Bacillota > Bacilli > Caryophanales > Fictibacillaceae > Pseudalkalibacillus > Pseudalkalibacillus sp. R45. The sequence continues at coordinate 12,919 of NZ_JBQQCL010000031.1, forward strand.
AACTTCCACGATTGCTGACGGACTTCGAGCTTCTCAGCCTGGGGATATGACGTTTCCAGTTATTCAGAAATACGTGGACGATCTCGTTTTGGTTTCCGATGACGAAATCCGGCAAGCATTCAGTTTTGTCATGGAACGGATGAAACAAGTCATCGAGCCATCAAGTGCAGTGACGATCGCTGCATTATTGAACAAAAAGCTTCCTCTTGAAGGGAAAAAGGTCGTGACAGTCATTTCCGGGGGGAACGTGGATCTGGCGAGAATCAGCACCCTGATGGTAGGGACAGAAACGATTTGTTAATCCTGATTTTTTCATGAATAGTTCATTCTGTTTTCAACAACACTAAAACAGCTTAGAAACTATTGACAATCAGGGGAGATTACTCATGTACAAATTGTTCACGCACAATGATCTTGATGGTGTAGGCTGTGGAATCGTGGCTAAGATAGCGTTCGGCAACGAAATTGATGTTCGTTATAATTCGGTGATGGGGCTCGACTTCCAGGTAGAGCGATTCCTTGAACGAAAAGATGAGAAACAAAATAAAGATTTGACTTTGTACATCACAGACCTCTCTGTCAATGAGAAGAATGAAAAAGCGCTGGATGAATTTGCGCGAGAAGGCGGGAAAGTACAGCTGATCGATCACCATAAAACGGCACTCCATTTTAATGATTATGACTGGGGTTATGTGAAAGTTGAATATGACGATGGACGACTGGCATGTGCGACCTCCCTTATATATGGTTACCTCGTTCATCATCAGCTTCTTGAACCATCAGCTGCACTCGAAAAATTTGTAGAGCTGGTCCGACAATATGATACCTGGGAATGGGAACAGAACGACAATCTTAAAGCGAAACAATTGAATGATCTTTTCTTCATGGTCTCGATTGACGAATTTGTCGAAAAGATGGTTCCGAGACTTGAGCGTATGGACCACTTCGAGTTCGATGAGTTCGAACAAAAGCTGCTCGAAATGGAAGAAGATAAGATCGAACGCTATATCAGAAGGAAAAAACGGGAGCTCGTCCAAACCTTCGTCGGTGATTATTGCACTGGCATCGTCCATGCAGAAAGCTATCATTCTGAGCTCGGAAATGAACTAGGTACAGCCAATCGTCATCTCGATTACATTACCATTCTGAACATGGGTGGTAGAAAGATCAGTTTCAGGACGATCCATGATGATGTCGATGTCTCTGCCGTCGCCGGATATTTTGGGGGTGGCGGACATGCAAAAGCAGCCGGTTGTTCCATGAACGAAGAATCCTACGAAATCTATGCGAGAGCTGCTTTTATTATCGAACCGATGAGACAGGATGCATTCCGGAACCATTACAATCTCAAAGAAACCGCTCAGGGTTGTTTATATGAAAATCGAAATGAGGATCGGCTATTCATTTATGCAGAAGAGTCGGAACAATGGATTGTCGAACGCAACGGCAATCCGATATCACACCGCTTTTCAAGCTTTGAAGAAGCAGAAAGATACGTCAAAAGGAATCACTCTGCCTGGCTCGCCCGAGATGAGCATTATGTAGCCTATTTGAGAGCGTTCATGTTGAAGGCTAAGAGATGAAGATTTAAAGTGGCGAGTTGAGTGGCAAAGGTTTTCGGCTAGATATATGTTTTTGCAAATCTCACGTGTAAGGCAAATCGTACAGTATACACATCGAGTTTCGCAAAGGAATTCAGAAGATAAAGAGCTCAGGTTTGAGCTTTTTTCTATGCTATATTGCTGAGTAGCTTATACTATCAAGCCCCCTATTGCGAAAGATCGTTATTATTGAAAACACCCTATTGGAGAATAGCTCATCCCTGGAACGATGCTCCATACTAAATAATATTACGTTACCGAATCAATCAGTTTTTTTTAGTAAACTCATTTTTTAGTATCGAATAGACTTTTGAATCATAACTGCTTCCTTTGACAAACAAATCACTTCTTAATGTACCTTCGTATGTCATTCCTAACTTTCTCATGACCTTTTCTGATGCTTTGTTCGTATGCATACACATACCTTCAATTCTAATTAGATCTAACTCATTAAAACCGATGTTAATCAATTTTTCTAATGTCTCTGTCACGTACCCTTTACTCCAATAATTACTATGAATAACTGCTCCTACTGATGCTCTTCTATGTTCCAAATTCAAAGTGTACAAACCTACTGCTCCAATAAATTGCTGGTCCTCTTTGTTTAATATAGAATATACGATTGCTTTATTTTCAGCTATTTGATCGATAAGTCTGTTTATTAGTGTTTCTGTTTCAGAGATTGTCAAATGGGTTTCTCTTGGAACATAGTGAGTTGTTTCTTTATCACTATAAACTCTAAATAATTGTTCTTTATGCTCTATTGATACGAGAACCAGTTTAAGTCTCTTCGTTTCAATAATTTCAGGTTGTATCATCGACATCCTCCCTTTTTATAATTTCAATAAAAAAATTATAACTGACCTTATCTGGTTTAATCCAAATAAGGTCTTTTACCTAATTTTTAGGAACTTGATATTTAAAGGAATTAGAAGATGAATTGCTGTCCACTAATTTTTTTATTATTGGTCCTTATATTGAAAAAAGGCACCTCACTATATTCCAGAAGTGCCACCGTTAGTTGAAGAACAAACATTAAGGTAGCCTCAAAATGGGACTACCTTAAATGTCTTATCTATTATTTAATCGTCTTTTTACCGATTAAGATCTCCAAATCAACAGTTATTTGAGCAGCATCCTTATTTAGAAAAGATTTTGCTCGTTCCTTTGTTGCTGTCCAAGTTAAAGGAGTCATTTCAACCAACCACTGAATTAAAGATTTGTTAAGGTTCATCGTATAACTTAACCTTAAAGAATCTACAAACTGAAAATTCTCATTAAATCTCTCCACAGTTTCTGCATTAGAATAATTTTGTTTTTCAGGTTTATGAAAAACGTATTCCCTTAACTCCTTTAAATAACCCCTTTGAGGTACAATTTTTATTACTAAACCTTCTGTTTTCAACAATCTATTAAATTCAGCATAATTTGAAGGAGATAAGATATTGAGAATAACATCGAACTGTTTATTCTTAAATGGGGTGTTTGCAAGGTCAGCCACAGCCCAAATCTTATTAGAGTAGCTCTTAGAAGCTACCATGATACCTTCTTTAGAAATATCTATCCCTACTCCTACTACACTTTTGAAAGAGTCAGAACTAACAATATCGCAAATATTCGATAGATGTGAACCCTCGCCACACCCCGTATCAAGTATAGATATTGTTTCCTTTGTCTTACCTTTATGTTCATTTATAATTTTTGCAATTGCATGGCTTAATGGTTTATAAAAGGAACCTTCAGTAATAAGTTTTCTTCGTGCTTCAAAAAGTTCCTTGCCGTATTTCGTTTTAACTGGGTAAGACGTAAAGTTGATATAACCTTGCTTGGCAAAATCAAACGTATGTTGGTTTGAACAGATTAAACTTTTTGACTCCAAAACCTTCATAGTCGATTGACAAATAGGGCAAGCAAAAATAGCGTCATAATTGCTTACATAATTTGCACTCTTTATTCTTTTATTTTCTTGTAACAAAGAAGTCACCTCATTCATTCGTTTTTAGATAAATGAAAAAGGCATAGACAAATAAACCCTCATCATAATTTCAAAAAAATTATGAGTTGGATTTGAAAATAGTCTATACCTATATTTATCTATAACGAATGAATTGAATAATCATGGTAATAACTCCTTATTTACATAGCTAGGGATTAAACCCATTGATAATAATAACGAGTCTTTATCATAATTGCAAAACCTTTTATTCCACTAAACTCCCTCTATAAAGAAAGGGTACGATTCTTTTGCAGAATCGCCCCCTATAATTGAATAACTGTAAAGCTAATGAAGCTTTTTTAAAAACTTCGTTTCTCTGGCCAAGCTCCTTGCATTTTACTAAGGAACACAATTTGCCCAATATGATATGCGGCGTGCATTGCTAAACTCTTCAGTTCAAGTACTAATGGATAATCTTCTTTTGGGATTTGTCTATACATATCGTCATGGTCTGATTTTGCTAGTATTTTTCCAAGTTCACGGTGAACATAAAAGTATTCTTGTTTTGTTTCCTTCCAATTTTCTAACGTCTCATTTGGTAATTGAAATGTAGAATCATTATTTTCTGCGTGTGGTTCATTCTCTGTTTCACCAAGAAAGCGCATCAGAAATCTCTTTTCAAAGAAAAGCAAATGACACACTAATTCCCAAATGGAATTCATTGACCCATCAGCTGGTTTCCAAATTGCCTGTTCTAATGTAATATCGTCTAGCACTTTTTCAAGAGGTGGAAACCAGTCTTCTTCATCTAAGCAGCTTGCCCATTGTTGTAACAAGAGTGTCTTTACATCCATTTTCTATTCCCTCCAATTTAATTACTTTAATAGATAATCCCTTTGGTCACAATTGATTTGCGGTGTGTTGTGGATAGCTCCCTTATAAAGGTGTCATGCCAATCCTTAAACTTCTTTCAACAATCATCCGGAGTTTTTGCATATATAAAATTACTTTTCAAAGTTTCTATCTCCTCAACCTTTACTTCCATAAAAAAGAGCATTTCTCCTTCTTAGAGAAATACCCCCTATAGTTGAAGAAGAAAACTAAACGGTATAACGAATATTCCAGCTTTTTGGAAACTCAATTTTATTAGCATAAGCATATCGAATTAACTGCCCGTGGTGCTGAACCTCATGTTCTAATAAATCGATCAGTAAATTATTGTTAATTTCATCTATGCTAATATCTTGTAAAAATCGCTCTATGTTTGTATAAGTTTCTTCCAATTTGATAATTATTAAAGTTTTATCATTGCTATCAACTAAACTACAATCAAATCCAGCCCATTGACTAATTTTTAAAGCCTTTAAGTAACTTTCTCTTGCTCCGATAATACAATATGCTTGTTCTCCAATTGTATTTGAAGGTACGTCTGATATTTTTAATCTTAAACAACCATCATTTATATGATTATAGAAGTCGTCTGTTAAACTCAATGCTTGTAAAACCCTTTGTTTTAGTATATCCATTCATATTCCCTCCATCTTTTACCTTTTTGTGAAACCTGTTACCTTTTTTTCAACAAAATAGGGCTTTTTTTGCCTCGTTAGCCCAATAAGCGATAGCCCCCACTGTGCAGCAACCGCCCCCTTTTATTGAAGATCGCTTTAATTTTAACTCTTGTTTCTGCTTAAGAAATAATAAATCCCTATTCCTAAAGTTATCCAAGGCATCCAAGCTATAAAATCATAAGAAAGACTAAAATGCAAATCAGGTAGCTGTCGAAGCATATAAAACAACATAAACATTAAAAAAGATATTGATATATAAATTGCGGATATAACTTCTCTCACTTTTACCTCCTCTACTCCTCTCAGAAAACCACCTCTAATTTAATACGACTCTTACTCAATAACTAATTTCATCAGTAATGGAGCTTACCCTATTCAAGATAAGCCCCCTCGTAAACAACTTCTCCACAGTTTCCTAGATCGAAAATTATTTAAACCAATGCTATGATAATACAGTTAATAAAATCCCTACAATAAAATTAGGAGCCCCAAATAAAGTAAATACAAACATTCCTTTATTTCTTTTTTTACGTTCCTTACTATCTTCAATTGCAGTGTTAGCTCTAATTTTATCTCCGCTAATAAAGACTCCAGATAATAACCCTGCGATGATTAGACTTATTAAACCTACCCCACCTGAAACAGTAATGAATAACTCTGACTTAGTAAAATACCAACAAAGAAAAAGTGTGAAGGCGACCAAAGTTCCAAGAAATAAACTTATTTTCATTCCAGATCTCCCCCTTTAATAATCAATACGAAATTCTGTCTGAAAGGTTCCGAACTTTTATTGTCTTATTACAGAATCCTGCCCACTTCTTTAATACCAATTATTTCAAAATGTATGACTTAACTCAATAACTTATTTTATAACAACAAAAATACACGCCTATGATCGACGTGCATTTAAAAGTACTTACTATATAGATCCTGTCTTAGTTTACCACTTAGCTGTGCATAGATTTTGGTTGTTTCACTCTTTTCATGTCCTAAAAGACTTTGGATCACTTCGATTGGTGCTCCATTGTTTATCATGTGTGTCGCATAGCTGTGCCGTAACTGATGTGGATGGATGCTTTTGTTAATACCAGCCCTACTCGATATTCGTTTGATAATGTATCTTATTAAATCGATACTCATTCTTCTATTGGGTTTCCTCTCCGTAATAAACAAGCAGTCTTCCTGGTCCTCGCGTTCCTCTAAATATCTTTTCAACCAAAGAGAGCAGCGGGTGTTGAAATAAACCTCTCTTTCCTTATCTCCCTCACCATGAACGATAACAGAGTTTGTAGTGAAATTAATATCATCCCTGTTTAGTTTGACGACTTCTCCAATGCGACAACCCGTTGAATAGAAGAATTCAAACAACGCGTTTTCCATGGGATTCTGACATGCCTCTCTAAGGTGTTCAATTTCAAGTTCCGTAAGGACTTGGGTATTCTCTTCCCGAGTTTAGGTTCCTTTAACTTAGCAGCCGGATTTTGGGGAATGAAACCTTCTTCATATGTCCATTTGAATAAAGAACGAATACAACGAACCCGATGTCCTAAACTGGCTGGCTTTAATTGTTCACCAGCTTCGATTAGGTATCTTTTTAATTGATCTGTAGTTATTAGGTTCATGTCGATATCATCAAAGTAACGTTTTAACAAGTTGTATTGAAAACAGTATGTTTTTAACGTGAGTGGTGAATAACCTTCGATCTTCTTATCGAGATGATATTTTTCCCATGCTTGAGATAATAGCAAACCATTCACTCCTAAGCTATGAATCAATTATTCTTGATCCTATTATGCTCAAAAGAAACGAATATTATACTCAAGCTATTCAACAATATAAGAATTAGAGTTTTACCAATTATTTTTAACCCTTTTGAAACCTACATTAAAGAGCTTCTCATATAAATGAAGAACTCCCTTTTCTTGAATATCTTATATTCCTAGGTAGCAATGTTTTTACTCGAAGTAACTGGTCCATCAATAAATTTAAAATAGGGAAAGATAATGCCGATCAGTGCCGCAGATGAGATAAGCGTACCAATCAATATGAACAAAGGTCTTATTCCCCATAATTCACTTACTACTCCACCAACTAAAACACCTAGAGGCATTACTCCTCTGATAATGACCAATCGGACGGAAAAGACTTTTCCCATAAGATGATCCGGAACGGATTGTTGGTTAATCGTTGTATTATGTACATTGAAAAAGGCCATTGCAATCCCTGCAACAACTTCCACAAAGATTGCCAAGTAAATGGTATGAATAATCCCTAATGATACATATGTTAACCCACCAATAACAAGTGCTCCTAACATGATCATCCTTTTACTTTTATATTTCATCTTCCCCACAAAAATGGAGCCGATGACGTATCCTAAAGGAAAACCTGCCATAAATAAGCCATATTCATCGTAACTTCCATTTAAAATATCAATAATATAAGGTAAATTAATCACCATCGTAACGCCGACACCGAACTGGACAAAGCCCAGGAAAATACCCAACCATACAATTCGTTGCTCTTTAAAGAAATAACTGATCCCTTCTGTAAATTGCTTAAACCATGTGGAACGAATATCTTTTGAAATTCGATTTTCCTTAATCCAAAATAACGAAATACCGCTGATTGCTAAAGAAACAACTACAAATAACATTGTTAACTTGATCCCAATGTATTCAATGACAATCCCACCTGAAACCGGCGCCAAAAACATCATCAATCTAGCCGTACCATCGATATACGCATTGGCAACACTTAATTGTTCCTTTGAGACAACGGTAGGTGTGATTGCCTGACTTGCTGGTACATATAAAGGCGTTATTAATCCAATGATAATTTGAACTGTGTAGATATGCCAGGGTTCTAAACTTCCACTTGTTAAAGTTAATAGAGGAACCAAAAATATGGCTGCCCTGGTCCATTGTGAAAGAATCATAATCCTTTTCCGGCTCCATCTATCGATAAATGGTCCACTAACGAGCTGAAGAATGATGGAAGGGATGAAATAGAGCATCCACATGCTGCTTAGAGCTAATTTTGATCCCGTGATGTCATAAACCAAAATTGAATTACAAAATGTTCCGAAAGCCCCTGCTAGCCCTGAAATTGCTGTTCCAACCCATAAAGAGACAAATCCACGATTTTTTAAAACCGTCTTCTCCATAGAAAACTCCTTTCAAAATAGTTTGACCTATTGATTCAAATAAAGCTCCAGCTCCTTATGTAAGGAATGAATTGATGTATCTCTTAACCTGTATTTAGACGACTTAATATCAACTAATTTGGCTGCCCTTAGGTTCTTTAGATGATGGTGGGCTGTTGATTTTCCCAAATCAAGTTTGTCCGTTATTTCTTGTAAAGTATGGTCCCGTTCATAGAGGAGTTTGATCATCTTCAACCGAACCTCTTCCCCTATAGCTTTATGTTTTTGAATTAAAAAATAGTTTGGTACGTACCGATCCTCAGGATTAATACTTTCATTAGAAACTGGATAATAAAATACCTTCATTTCTTCCATGTAAGACTCAATTGTCCATGGCCGATAAGTTAATTGAGGAATGAGTAACACCTTTTTAACATCGGGTTCTGGCACATAATTGATCCCTCCAGTTACCCAGTGAACAAATTCTTCACCACCCATTTTCTCCTTCATTATTTCTTTGGTTTTAAAGTCATTCTTAAGAATGTTGGCTATTTTATCTGATGCGGGGTTGATAACCTCTTGAAACCATTTTGAGATTACACTTACCAGGTGCTTTTTCAAATCCAAGACATCAACATTGCAGATAAATTCAATGTAGTCCGGAAAAAAATGATTATCGTATGTTAATTCCTTCAACACCTGGATGGAATCCATATCTTGATCCGATGCTCGTTTTCTAATGTTTTGAGCATTCTTACCAATAAAGGGTAAACAAATATACCTTATCTCTCTTTCTGAAAGTCCTTCGATATATGTAGTAAAGGTCTCAAGTTCATAGTTATCCTCATAATAATTCAATAGTTGAAGCAAACATTTCCAAGTATTGTTTTGTTCTACATACTTAAGTTCAACTGATAAATCATTAGGCATGACTTCAAGTAATCTTTCAAATTCTTTTTCCTTTTCCAAAGTGTCAAAAAGACGTTTATTCGTAACAGCTGCTATTCCTAGTGCACTCTCCCACAATAAAGAATATTCTAAGTGTACTTGGTAAGTTTCTCTTTTCTTGCCCGCAATGTTGAGTACGTTCATATGTACCTCCATAAAATCAATTTTCTATAAACCCATTCTATATTTTCGAAAGACGATATTCAATAATTTTAGAATGATTAATTCTAAAATTATTGAATATAAACCTGTCCCATTGTTAATAATTAAAATAAAACAAAATAAAGGAACTTATCCTATTACGGATAAGCTCCCTATAACGGAATAACTACTCTAATTTGACATTAACCAGTACAAATCATAATGATATTTTCGTCTGGATCTTTGATAGTAAAAAAAGAAAAGTCATCAAATCTAATGATACTGGAAACGATGTTATAGCCCATATTTTCTACATAATTAAAGGCTACATCAATATCTTCAGTGTGAAAGTTGAACAATGGACAATCATTGGTTCTCGAGTTTTTAATGATATCCTCTGGACCTGCATCCAACGTCAATCCAGTATGGTGATTGATGTTTATGTTATAAACTGGGGCGATCACCTTTTCTAGCTCATACTCAAGACCCAAAAGTTCTGAATACCATTGGACAGACTCTTTCAAATTACTCACATGGACAAAAATTGTATTGATTTGGTTCATGATAGGGCTTTTCATATTAACACTCTCCTTTGTGGTTTTTACGACTTCTACCCTTTATAACGAGTAAAACGAGAAAAACCTTACAAAAGAAATTAAAAAATATGATAAAAATATTTGGCATTCAGCTCAACACCTAGTTCATTGGCTGCAAGCTTCATTAGATCCCATGAAAAACAATAAAACTTCCAAAATATGATTTCATTTTCATATGTTTCAATAACATGTATATTGTTCAGATACAATTTATTATCCAACTTCTTCTCTAATTCGATTATGACAGGTCTTCCCCACAATTCTTTGTACTCAGCCACAATAACATGTTGCGTATCGACAATCTGCTTCCAATCTCTTAGTGAATTCTTTTTCGTTTCTTCAAGACCCATTTCCAACCCAGCATGGGTAATGTCCGTAATAACATCTTCGCTTAATACAGATGCAATCATTTCAGGATCTTTATTACGGAACCCCTCGAGCAAAACTTTTAATGGTCCATTCGCGGTGAGATCGACTGCACGAACTTTTGGTTTAGAAGTCCTTTCTACTTTATTTTTAAGTATGGATCTCGCTCTGCTGAGGTTAGCATAAACAGCGTTTTCTGAAGTAGGTATTATTCTGGCAATTTCTTTCGCCTTGAACTGGAATGCTTCTGTCAAGATAAAGGACACATATTGAATTGGGGTCAATTGTTTTATAAGAAAGTCGAGATTGTCAATCAACTGAAAATCATAGCTGGATGTAAGTTCTTGGTTGAGGTTCTCATTCAGCGATTGATACGTATATTTACTCTTTCTATTCTGGTCAATCCATAAATTTGTAGCGATTTTAAATATGTAGGATTTCGTATTTACTGGCTGATACACTTTGGCCAACACCGCAAGTGATTTAAATAGGGTATCTTGTACTAAATCTTCAGCATCCCATGGAGATTTAGTCAACTTATAGCAATAATGCCAGAGATCAGAACGAAATGGCTCGATTTCTTGTTTGTACTTTTGCTCAATTTCTCTTATATCCTCCCCAAGTGCTTTTAAATCGTTTAAAGTCATGTCTTCCTCCTCACCTATAAATCTTTTTATACATAAAGTTATACCAATTATTTCAAATTATAGTATCTGACTCAATGATTAATTTCATGGAAAGAAGGCTAATCCTTACTGCGGATAAGCCCCCTTTTGTTGAATATTGTAAAAGATAATAAAGGTTGCCTCTCTAATATTTTAATAAGATCTCCTGCACTGTGTTTATTTAAAACAACTTTTTTCAAGAATAAAGTTTTCATTAGAGTTTTTTAAAACTATATCAAAATTTCTGTGATAAGGATGCATAAATATATCATATTGAATCCTACGCTCTTCATGAGATTTTCTTAAATAATTTATATCTCTTCCTCTTTCAGAAACATCACGTATACTCCTTCTCATTAACTCTGTTTCTCCATCGGTATATAAGTAAACTTTTAGATCATACAATTCGGGATCTGTGAAGGTAACGGTCATACCTTCTACAATATTTATTTTGTTTTGTGAAGAAATTAACTTGCTTTTTGTATATTTAGTGCCTATTGTATAAAAATCTAAACCATCTCTCATCATATGTATGTCTCTCTCTAAAGCGAAAATATTATGTGCAGCAGGATGACAAGCTGTCATTTTATCATGATGATGTTTATTCTTATATTCATAGTCGATCCTTGTGTACTTCCTAAGATGAGAACCTATAATGTAGGTGTCAGTATTGATATAATTTACATTATCATGCCCCAGAAGCTTTAAAAGATTATGGGCAAACCTTGTTTTTCCAGATGCCCCATGACCAGAAATCCCGATAACAATTCTTTTATCCTCATCATTAATTAAATTGACTATCTCATGTAATACCTCGTCCATATTTCCTCCTCAATCACATTACTCCGTTAAGTTGCCTTAACTATCAATTTTTTCAAACAAATCATGCCCCTATCAAAAAGAGCACATTCCTACTTCAGATTCGCCCCCCTTTTGCAGAAGAAAGGCACAATTCTAGAATTGTGCCCGATTACTGAATATCGTTTAATTGTATATTGGATTATACTCCAGAAAGTACCTGTTCAACAAAAATCTAACCTTATATCCACTCTTTTCCGTGTTCACGAATGAATTTAATTTCTCTTTGATAATGATCATGGTGTCCTTCATCTATCATTTTTTGAAAAGCAATGTCACCTTCACTAGCTTTTGTCTTCATATATTTACATAACCCTTCTAATCGTAGCAATACAATCTCCAAATAACCTTCTTCCATTCCCTCAATACCATAGCAATCAAAAAACAATTTAACTCTATGTTTAATACGATCTGCATCTTGTTGTTGATTATAATAAACTGCTTCACCTTGTTCAGTATGATAAAGCCTACTTAAAGGAACACATGTGTAAAGAGTATAAGCTATATCCCAAATTCTTGGACCAGGAGCAGCAACATCAAAATCGATAATACCTACTAGTCTTTCTTGGTTAAAAATAATATTGTAAACGGCAAAATCATTGTGACATACAACCTCTATGTTATTTGGAGTATTGTCCATGGGTTTCCATTTATTCAATAATGGAAAGTCACTCACTGCATCATGGTACCGACGGAGCATCTTTGCTATTTCTTTTAAAGTATTATCAGACCACATGTATTCTTTTAAAGGATAATTTCCAGCTTCTCCTTCAATAAACGATAATATCTCTCTTCCTTTTTCATCCATACCTAAAAACTTTGGTGCATAACTGAAACCTTTGTTTTCCAAATGCTTTAATAGCTCGTGAATTTGTGGACTTTCTGGCTTTAATTCTCGCCGTACAGTGTCTCCTGAACGATATACGGTTGATACATTTCCGCCTGCTAGCATTTCTTCGTCTTCGTACTGACTATTCATTAAAATTCCCCCAATATAGGGACACTGTGATTATGTCAATTGAGATGTATTTTTACCCATAAATAAAAACAGATATACAAAGGTATCTGCTTGGTAATGGGAATTTTATTATCCACACCATGTATCCCTTCAATGATTTTAGATAGACAAATAAACGCATCCTTAATAATTAAGGACCGCAACTGTCTCTATCCAATTAATAATCATTTAAAGGTATTTCCACATGTGTAATATAGATTCCCCTTTCTATACATCTCTATATTATATATTACCAAAGGTTTTATACTAAAGAAAGAAAACTCCAAAAAGTTTTTCAATTCCCTAAACATTGTTCACATCCTATTTATAAAAACGAATGTATGTAAGCAAGATTCTAGATCCTTCAATATTAGTTCTTCTCCAACAAACCTCCTCAGTTCTTGAACAAAGGCAAGGCGAACTTCAGCTCTTGCCCCCGATACTGGAATAAGGAATTTTATGAAATCTCTTTTTGGAAAGTAATTGTACGTACATCTCTGATAAGAAATAAAGAGATCCCACAAATTGAAATTGCAATTCCAGATAATATAATAATTAATGAAATATTTAATTTTAACGCTAATAATCCACCAATTAAACTACCAAGTGGCATAGATAAGCTACCACAGGTATTTAGTGTTGACATTATCCTGCCCATCATCTCTTTTTTAGTAATGATTTGTATATAAGTAAATGAGAGCACGTTAATCACTCCCAAACATAACCCGAAAATAAGTAATGAAATCGCTTTGAAAAGGAACAGATCGGCAACACCAAAAATCATTAGACTTAAACCACTTATACTCCAAAAAAAGGAAATTATTTTTCCATTGGTCTTTAGTATACTGGTCAACAGTGACCCCAGGAATAATCCAGCAAATAATACTACATAAATGATACTATAGTACATTACAGAACCAAAACTATTACCAATTGACGGTAATACTATTAGTAGAACATATAATAAATGGTATTATCTTCTGTCCTCTAACTAAATTCCAATTATTTCGAATAATAGGTTGTAACACAATCTCCTTTTATGGAAGAATTCTCTCCTATATTTTTTACTCCAGAGTTACCAAAGAGGTTCTTCCTCATTACTTAATTTAATGAAGTAATTCACAAATATTGTTACTAATACTAAAAAAATAATAACATCTGGTGAAAAGCGATCACCTTGTGCAGTAAACGCCCCCTTTTTAGGAAGGAATAACTAAAGTTAAAATTTGGTCCTCCTCTTCGTACTTTTTGATTACCATAAGAAAATATTTACACTAATACACCTTGTTTTTACTATACCCTGAGGGTTAAACAATTTTTACGATTGCCAACTTATTAAGTTAAATGACTCAAACTTTATGTCGATAACTATCAGTTCAGTAATTTTAAATTATTAACCTTGGGGATTCTGATAAACTTAAACTTGCTAAATTGAAATGTTAAACTATAAATAATTGGAGGTTTAAATGACTATCTTTTATTTTCTTAGAACTATTTCGAGAAAATTTTCAAATAATATTGTATTAATTAATTTTATGAAATATCCTCTTAATTATATAAGCGCATCCAATTTTATAAATATTTATTATTTGTATTACAACTTGGATTAGCAATTTCTTAAAAAACGATCGTTTTTTCGGTGCAATTTGTTGTTAAAATAAGTACTATAACAATTTTTCAAGGAGGAATTTCATGTTAAAGAGAAAGTTTTTAATAATAATCTTATCAATTGTTGTTTCTTTTCTATGTTATAGAATACCTTTTTATGGTGAACTAGTTGGAAAAGAGTATATGGCTACTCAAACTTTTTGGTTATTAGTTTTTATTTACCTTTTCCAAAATACAGACTCAAACACTCACTAATAACAATCAGTTATTATTGCCTATACAACCAAAAGCATTAATTAGTTCTTATTTATCATTTATCACATTTTTATACACATCTGTCATTTGTTGTTATAAAATGTTTATCGTTGCCGGTAACAATAAACATTTTAGGAGATTGGTCATGAAAAAATTTATTGCATCAATTTTAGTAGTGTGGCTCATTAGCTTAATGGGGAATCCATTAAATACATATGCCAATGAAAATGTAAACGTGGGTAAAGATTCTAAAGTTATTAAGAATATTAATATTAACAATGAAACAGTTATTAAAAAATTGTCTGATGGAAGAATTGCACCTGTAGATGATGTTAGTAAGTTAAATAGCTCTTCCCTCCAACAAATTCTAAACACAATGGGATTTGACGATGAAGAAATTGCTAAAATGAACACAACAACAAAAGAGGAGATAATTTCCTCAGGCGGAAAAAAAGTGAAATTGGAAATGAAGCTGAAAAAGAGATATCGAAGTCTTGATGGTAAAGTTTATGAGTACACAGGATTTAATGATGATTTAATAAATAAAGTAAAACAAAGTGACATTGAAAAGTACAATAAAACAAATAATACAACCTACAAAATAAATGATTTAGAAAATCCTCCATCCCTTACAAATTTTAGTACTTCCTCAGTCTCGTATGGTACCTTGCCATATACTGATGATCAATGGTGGGATAATGGAACAGTATCAGGTGGTTTGTGGGTAACTTATTTAGGACCTTCAATAAACGGGGATTTAACCTATCAATATTCTGGTAATATATGGTGGGCAGAGCCTCCAAGTTTAAAATTGGTAGATGGCATGGGAATGGCTTGGGATGAGCGTGCAATTCCAGAGAGTGGTACTTATGCGGGCCAACGTTATGGAGACTTCAGGCGTGTTATAGGACCTGAAGAATTCGAGTATTACACTGAAACCTACGATGTCAACGATATGGATGTAGATGTTTACGGTGTTGGATATAAATTCCGCCTTCTTAGTGGAGCATTCCAACAGGGGGCTAACCTTTCAAGAAATGTTTTAGTGAGTCCCCAAGATATGGGAAGAACAGCTTATGTTCAGTATAAATATTTCCATACTCATGCTACTCTTACAGGACTAGGAATCTCCATGGGACCTGTGTCTATTAATTTTAATGGGGCTATAGGTGATGAATTTATTGCTGAATACAACTACACTTATGGGCAAACTTAATTTAAAACTTATTTATTTGTGGTAAAGTATAACATTAATAGTTATCTAAACGGTTGCTGCTTACTCAAATAATTTAAAGACGTGCCTGGAAGTCTTAAGAATTCCGGGCATGTTTTTTTGTAATTTTCCAAAAACCTTCAGACTTTAATGTGATTGTTTCTTTTATTTTCAAATCTACATTATCATAACTTAATAACATTTTGGTGTTAAGATTATAAGCATTAACTCCAATTCGTTCGTATGCCCCTGTAACGATGAAGGGACCTTTATTACCTTTGACTAAAACTAATCTACTTCCACAAAAATCTAAAGTGGTATCTATTTTGTAAAGAGATATTTGTAACTTTCTTTATCTAAATTTCTCCACTTTAAAACATATTCATCATTTTTTGTAATCCATATAAATTCTTCTATTTTTCCACTATCACTCTACTCTGAAAAGTTACTATCAAAATACAAAGATGCTATTTTAAAAGTCATAGAAGATTTTTATGATATTATTTCCTTCTGCGAATGTCTTATTAGACGTTAATATGATCGAGCTGTTTTCATACCTTCGACTGATCACCTGAAACAGATAATGTCCACCATTATTAGATAGACTTAAGAGTAGAATAGGGATATGGCGCCTTTCTCTCTTTCAAGAGTAGGTTTCCATATCCCTTTCTCCGAACCGGACGTTGTTGGGTTCGAAGGCACAGATGGCCAGTAATTGTACATCATCTGATAAGTCCCACGTCCCCAAATAACAGTGTCGGCAGTACTCAGAATATAAATGTCAATGATAATATGTACACTTTTGACGATTTTAGAATGTACACTTTTGTTCATTTTCTTAAGGGTTGATGATCCCTACCTAACGTTTAAAGTTAGGCAGGGGGTTCCTTTGAGACTAG
>NZ_JBQQCL010000032.1:0-29298 GCF_052246725.1 Pseudalkalibacillus sp. R45
TAATCTCCTCGCAAGGCATGCGACGAGGAAGCTCTCTTCGACAGGACTTTCTTGTAGACACAGGAGCACAAATGCTTCCTTGAAAAGGAGACTCCTGAGGTCGCAAGGCGACGAGTGGGCTCACCGCACGCCCCGCGGAAAGCGAGCATCCTGGAGCGGAAATCAACGACTTTCAAGAGCAACAAAGTTTGCGAAAACTGCCTTGTCAAAAGAGACAGGGCACCAATATGATGCCCTTTCCCATATTTCTAACGGTTTTGGACCTTTTCCCATTCACTATCCATTTTCTTAAGGAATTTTTCTTTTTCCTTCTTGATGAGAAACTCCTGAATCAGGTTCGCAGCCTGCATACCAGATGGATAATAATGATCAGGGAAGCTAGTAAGTTGACCTTCTTCAAAGTTGCTCTTGATCCCCTCGAATACAGGGTCTTCTTGATAAACTCCTTCTAAAGCAGAAAATGCTTTTTGATCATCGATATATTTTTGTGCTCGTTCATCATTCATCATATATTCAACGAACTTCATTACATCCTCATTCTCAGAAGCCTCTTCTGAAACAGTTAACAAGACGTCTACTCCAGATACCAGCTTGTTTTCAGAAGGTTCATTCGTGACAGGCATCGCAAATACGCCAAGATTTACATCAGGATTGACTTTTTTGATTTCAGGAATCGCCCAATTCCCTTGGAGATAATAAAGGCTCTCCCCATTCGCAAACGCTTTGTTACCATCTGCGTATCCATAATCGAAGTTCTTTCCATGTCCATATTCAAGAAGGGTTAACATTTTATCCGCTACAGGGTCATATTCTTCTTGGAAACTGGCTTTACCAGCATTCTTTTTCTCAGCAAAGTCTTCACCTGCACTGTTCGCGGCAATCGAATTCCAAGGAATCATTCCGGTCCATGAGTCTTTAAGCGTAAAGTAGATTGGGGTTATGTCGTTTTCCTTGGCAACTTCCAACGTTTTGATGAATTCGTCCCATGTTTCAGGAACTTCAAGACCAAGTTCATTCATAAGGTCTTTATTATAAATTACGGCGTTTGCATTTGTTGCATAAGGAAGTCCGAATGTGCCTTCCTTCTCTTCACCCACTAAATCGCCAACCATTTTAATGTAGGCTGGTTGGATCTGCTTCTCAAGTTCTGTACCGGAGAAATCATGCAATACACCTGCTCGAGCAAGTTCACCATATGTTGCATTCCCCCCTATGGACATGATTTCCGGCAGGTCATTCTTCGTCATTCTTGTCTTCAAAACCGTTTCTGCTTCTGGAGGTGCACTTAATTTAATATCAATTTCGGGGTTTTCCTTTTCAAAATCTTTGATTATTTCTTTGTAGATTTCAGTACTCTCCGATTTATTCGAAAATACCTCGATCGCATCGGAATCATTTCCTGAACTACAACCACCAATGACCAATACACTCGCCAATCCAATTAAGCCGGTTTTCAACCATTTTTTTGATTTGTAGAACATTTTCATTCTCCCTTCTAGATTTACGTAAACGTTTACGTAAAGACTAAAAAAATTACTGTTTGTTCACACTTTCTCTTTCTATAAGCTGATGCCTCATAATGCGGCTTTGAACCTGATGTGTACCATTCCTTAACATTTCAAAGATCATTTCTGATGCATTTGCCCCCATTTCTACAAAAGGTTGAGCAATGGTCGTTAACGGGGGAATCACCATTTCTGAAGTGGTTAAATTATCATAACCAATTATAGAGAGATCATCTGGTACCTTCTTGCCCATATGATGGAGAGAAGACATGGCTCCAATCGCTATTTCGTCACTTGCTGCTACGATTCCAGTAATGTCAGGTGATTGTTGCAGTAGCTTCAAAGCCCCCTCTTTACCATCCTGAAAAGTAAAACCGTTTTGAAAAATAACATTTGTAGAACTATCGGAAAGTGAAGAAGATTCAGATAATGCATCTTGAAAACCTTGAATCCTAGGTGCTCCAGCTATCGGGTCTTTTTTGTTCCCGCTGATCATGCCGATTTTTGTATGCCCATTTTCAATCAAATACTTTGTCGCAGTATAAGATGCGTGGCGATCATCTACTTTTACATAAGGAACTTGATGCTTATAAGACATGGTTGAAATCAACACTAGCGGGACGTTCATGGTTTTTATTTTTTCGTAATATTCATCCCGTAGGGTTTCACTTACAAAAATCAGTCCGTCTACCCTCTTTTCATGTAAAAGGTGCAAATACTTATTAGTCCGAATTCCATCAGATGCAGTGTGACATACAATGACACTCGATCCATAATGATGGGCTACCTCTTCGATACCCTGGAGGATTTCCGAAGAAAGCATACTTGAGACATTTGGGAACAAAACTCCGATTGTCTGGGTATTCCTGCTAATCAAACTTCGCGCTACTGCGTTAGGTTTATATGAAAGTTCTTCGATGACCTTCATAACTGTTTCTCTAGTTTGTTCTGAATACCCAGTTTGATTGTTCAGTATTCTTGATACAGTGGCTGTAGATACGTTCGCTTTTCTCGCGACATCTTTGATGGTTACCATTTTCTATTCCTTCCTTAGGTAAACGTTTACGTTAACCATAATCCTAGCACTTAGTTAAAACGCTTTCAATAGTACTTTTTATTTAATCGATTATGTAAAGATGGAGGTGTCATCTATTAGATGGTACTTCCATTACACTTTCGATCGTTATTCCGTTTAAGGCTTGAGTGGCCAATTGATCCGCTTCTCGGTTTTCTTTTCTTGAAATAAATACGTATTCTGGATCAATGCCCATCTTACTAAGTTTTTCATCAACCCGATCAGCCCATTTTGATAACCCTTCTTCTACGCATGCCCACTCCCCCTTCAACTGATTGATGACAACTTGTGAATCACCTATGAACTTTACAGGTAGATGATGGACTTCCAGCAGCTCTAATTCCTTCAGACTGATGTGAAGCGCAGCATATTCGGCCTCATTATTCGTCTCCAGTTGTTCGACCGAAGCATTCTTTCGTAGACGAAATGATTTTCCATTCTGTTCATAATAAATGACACAGCCTAACCCTGATTGCTTCGTTTCAAGATCAAACCCACCATCAAAATATACCCTCACGTTGTGTGGTTCCGTTTCAATCCCTTTTAAGAATTCCTTTAATTCCTTTGTAGACCATGTATTTTCATTACGATCGATGAATTTCAGATTCTTGGCTCGTCCTGTCCTATCCATATCTTCACCGATCAATATCGCCTGATCTGCTTGCAACTCCTCGGAACTAAATGTGGTCTTTTTCCCTTTTGGCGTTTTATATGTGAATTCAATTCTGACATCCATGATTACACCACCCTTTATAAATAGTCTCAATCGTGAATTTCAAAGAAAGCATCATCATTCTATATCCATTACCCGGGGTAGAGTCAACATTTTGTTCTAAGAAACAGTAATTGGAGGTATTTTTATTTCATTCTGACCTTTAACTGAATAAGGAGAGGAAATGATATTTTTACAAAAAAGGAGTTTGAATTGGAATTATGCATAAACAATGTCCGAAAGTACTATTGATAAAACAAAACACAAAAGATTGTTTTTGGAAAAAGGAGTGAATAACATAAAATCAAACAGAAGAACTGCTATCTTTCTTGGGCTACTGTTAATATTGAGTTTTGTATTTGGAATACTTAGTTCTGTTCCAGCGTTAGAACAACCAGATTATCTTGAAAAATTGCCAGAAATCGAAATGCAAGTTTTGGTTGCATCATTTTTTCAAGCTGCAATGGCCGTAGTATATGTAATTATAATCGTATTATTATATCCAATAATTAAAAAATACAACAAAACTCTAGCGGCGGGATATTTCGGTTTCAGGATTGTTGGAGCTGGATTTCTTTTTGCCGGTATAGGCTCTCTTCTTCTTTTATTATGGTTGAGTCAGAGTTTTCTAGCTGCTAGCCATGTTAACTCATCGTATTTTGAAATAATAGCTGAATTGCTTAGACAAGGCAGAGATATTCTGAACCATATAGGAATGATATTGCCATGGAGTATTGGCGGCTTGATACTCTATTTTTGCCTATATAAAATTAGACTTATCCCAAGATGGTTATCGATATGGGGTATTATTGGTTCTACATTTACTCTCGTGGCTACGTTCATATTGATGTTGAATATTATAACATTAATGAATCCAGTCTACTTTATCTTAAATGCACCAATAGCTTTTTGCGAATTGTTTTTTGCTATATTTCTGATAGTCAGAGGGTTCAATCCTGTTGATATAAAATCTAATGAAAACGGAGATAGAATATGAGAGTATTAGTGCTTGGGGCAAACGGCGCCACCGGTAAACAAGTCGTCATGCAATTAATCAAAAGACAAATCAATACTCGGATTCTCATCAGAAAAAAAGCAGTTCTTTCCAAAGACATACAAGAAAATCCATTAGTGGAAGTCGTGAAGGGGGATATCAACGAATTAAATGATTCAGAGATGAATAACCTTCTACGTGATTGTAATGTCATTATCTCCTGTCTCGGTCACAATGTTACGCTCAAAGGGATGTTTGGTAATCCTCGTTATTTGGTATTTGATGCAATAAAAAGAATCAGTGAGACAGTCAAAAATAAGGCTGACAAAAGGGTGAAACTCATACTTATGAGTACAACAGCTTATACGAATACTTTATCCAGAGAGAAAAATTCTATGGTAGAAAACATCATCCTTTCATTACTAAAGCTTTTGCTTCCTCCTCATCGTGATAATGTCAAGGCTGCAGATTATCTGATTACCAAAATTGGTAAAGAAGACGAAAATATCGGATGGATTGCCGTACGACCGGATACTTTAGTCAACAATGATGAAGAAAGTTCATATCAAGTTTGTGAATCTCCGGTAAGAAGTCCAATATTCAATGCTCGTAAAACCAGCAGAATTAATGTAAGTCATTTTATGGCTGAACTAGTGACAGATGATACAATATGGAAATATTGGCAATTTAAAACTCCGGTGGTTTATAATAAATAGAAACAAGGTTGCTTGACCATTATTTCAAAGAAAACCTGCTAAGTCACGGTTATGTACTTACAACAAAGCTGCAATTGAAGCGATTAAATTAAATTTGAAGCGTAGCTTAAAGTATGCATTCTTTTATGAGGATGCCAAAGTGCATCCGTACACTTTGGCGAGTTTTTCCTAAGCCCACTTTCACAAAATCAGGGGCATATATACAACCTCATTAGATCGTACAATAACTGTTGTCCATTGAAGATTATCGTGTCATTTATACTGTCAATTACTTATGCCCCGTGTCAAATCACCGGACATTTCTAAAGTCATTTACAGGTTATGCACCCCAAAACAGAACCCTTTAATTTAATAAGAAAGCAATAAAACCATGCTACCTCCGCTACGCAGGTTGCATTCCTTCTTTATATGGGAAAAAGTTAAGTCTTGTTGGAACCACAGCTTGTCCGGGTCAGAATAAAAAGGAATTTTTTCGAACAGGCATGATTTGTCCTCGGATTTCGCCTGCGGGGTTTTGTTCGGTATGAACATTTACATATGTGCGTCCATCACACATGAATCTAATCAAATCATTCACATCTCCCACACCGACATCATTACTTTCAATGTCTTCGTTAGTTATGATGCCTGTGACAATTCCTTTATCGGTGCTGATGCCATCCTGCTCTTCAAGTGTGGCAAGGTCTGCTCCAAATAAGAAAGCTAGTACAGGACCGTTCTGCCCAGGAGCACCAAAATGGATATGGGCTTGTACTAAATTCTCTATATCCTCTACTTTTAAAACAAACGTAATTTGTTCTAGTCGTCTATTCGCAACGAATTTTGCGTTACCGAAAGCATCCGTATTGACTGGAGGAACTTCGTTTTCACCATCCAATACAGCAATGAATTTGCTCATTCTATCACCTCCTCAGCAAAGCTATTGTATAGTATTCTGAGTGATAGATTCGTGTATAGATGGAAGTCCCTGTTTAGATAGGAATGGGTGTGGCAGACTTCGTTGAAAAGAGGAAATTTTAAAATGGGGTGCTCTCCCTGGATTTAATTGTTGGTTAAAATAAAGAAAAAGCCAATCCTTAGCGGAGGCTCAGCCCTAGTTCCCATTATATTGAAGAAAGTATTTGTACTTTCTTTAAAAGTAAAAAAAGCATGCAGCCTATTGCAAGCCGCATGCCGACATTTTCATTCTTTTGTAGAATCCCTCAGTTGTATTCTGTGCGGGAGGATGACTTTCCGGTCTTCCACATTTTCATTGTTCATGAATTTAGTCAACAACCTCATCGCTACAGCCCCGATATCGTACATCGGCTGTACGACCGTGGTGAGTGTCGGACGTACCATGGAGGCGAGACGCGTATTATCGAAACCGATTACTTCAAGGTCCTTTGGAATATTCAGCCCATTGTCTTGAGCACCATGAATGACTCCCAATGCCATTTCATCGGTCCCGACAAAGACTGCATTCGGTTTGTCGTCTAGATTGATGAACTTATCGACTGCTTCCAAACCAGAGTCATACGTATAATCCCCAACGTGTACATAGTCATCATTGATTTCAAGTCCTGCTTCTTCAAGAGCTCGTCGATAACCAGAAAATTTGTATTGTCCATTGATCGGGTCTTCAAGAGGGCCAGAAACCATCGCGACTTTTTCATTTCCTCTTTCAATCAGCAACTTGATTGCATCATATACCGCTTCTTGATAATTGATATTAACAGTCGGAATCTCTCCATCTGAGGAAACCGTTGCTGCTAGAACGATCGGTACAGGGGAACGCTTGAATTCCTCGACATGCTCATCGGTGATCGTACCACCCATGAAGACGATTCCATCAACCTGCTTGCCTAATAAAGTATTGAGAAGATGGATTTCTTTTTCTTTGTTTTGGTCTGAGTTACAAAGAATGATATTGTAATTGTACATGGTAGCGATGTCTTCGATCCCTCGTGCCAGCTCTGCAAAGAAAATGCTTGAAATATCTGGGATGATGACGCCAACTGTCGTCGTTTTTTTACTAGCTAATCCACGTGCTACTGCATTCGGACGGTACCCAAGTCTTTCAATTGCATCCAATACCTTTTTACGAGTTGCTGGTTTAACGTTTGGATTCCCGTTCACAACACGCGAAACGGTTGCCATCGATACTCCGGCTTCTCTTGCGACATCATAAATTGTAATATTACTGTTATTCATAACGGCCTCCTTTTGCACGTTATTGTGCCCAAACGAATTGTTAGTCTTATTCTTCCTATAATTAATATTTTCTACTCTAATTCCTTATATTCTACAACATTCGCTCGCCATTCGGTCAAATTAATTGCGGATTTGTTTCCTTAAGTGCTGTTGCAAATTCATTGAATTGCTCGATATCCATTTGTTGTTCAGAATCGGACAATGCAACTGCAGGATCAGGGTGGACTTCTGCCATGATTCCATCTGCTCCAATTGCTAAAGCTGCTTTCGCTATTGGCAGAAGGATGTCCCTTCTTCCGGTCGAATGGGTTACATCAACGAACACAGGCAGGTGCGTTTCTTGTTTTAAAATTGGAACCGCAGAGATATCAAGTGTATTCCTCGTTGCTTTTTCGTATGTCCGGATTCCGCGTTCACACAGAATGATATTGGAATTCCCTTTCGACATAATATACTCAGCTGCATTCATGAATTCGGAAATCGTTGCAGCCAACCCTCGTTTCAACAGGACTGGCTTTGAGGTCCGGCCGGCTTCTTTCAAGAGCTCGAAATTATGCATATTTCGTGCCCCGATTTGGATGACATCAATGTATTCATGGGCTTCTTCAAGATCTGCAGGGTTCACAATTTCACTCACAACCGCTAACTCATGCTTTCTAGCGACTTGATTCAATATCTTAAGTCCTTCCATTCCAAGCCCCTGGAAATCGTATGGAGAGGTACGAGGCTTGAATGCACCACCTCGCAAAAGCTTGACTCCATGTTTCTTGATAGCTTCCGCTACTGCATCAACTTGTTCATATGATTCGACAGCACAGGGTCCGGCCACAATCCTCTGATGACCATCACCTATTCTTTCCCCTAGAACATCCACAATTGAGTTTTCAGGTTGATTCTTCCTTGAAACAAGCAGGGTTTGACTATGATCATCCTCTTGAAGCTCAAGTCCTGCTTTGAAAATTTGCTTGAAAATATGCTGGAGCGTCGACGTCTCGAATGGGCCTCGGTTATGTTCCGCGATGTTATTTAACATATACCTTTCACGTACAGGATCGAAACGGTTGACACCCTGTTTCTTTTTCACGTAACCGATGTCCTGGACAAGTTCAGCACGTTTATTCAACAGTTCTACTAACTGGAGATTGATATGATCAATCTGATCTCGTAAAAGATCCAGCTCTTGGTTGCTCATCATTTCACTTCCTACTACTTGAAAAATTCTATGGAGGTATTAGTCCTTCTATTAGTTTAGTCCAAAGGACCATTTGCAGTCTAGCAAGGAGTCCTTTAAGACACTAAATCTTCAAATTATTAATGTTCTTCTTTACTATGTCCTCTAATGAATGATAAGTGATATTCCAATGGGAGTCATGATACCTTACTTGATTATCAGAAAACAAAAAGATTTGAGGTGATTCATGTTTGATATTAAATTCTTCTGCAATCTGGTTTGATAGTTCCCTGGATTCCTGTACATTCAAATAGTAAATTGGTAAGTCAGCATGGTCCTCTGCAAACTTCTCTGTTTCTTCAAACGCAGTTTGGCTGATCGGACATGTTGTACTGTTTTTTAAGAAAACGAAGGGCGTTGTTTGATCAATCTCTTTGAATTCATTCCACGAATTGATTCTTTTCATCATGGTGGTACCTCACTTCCAATGTAAAAATGAAGTGCCTGGCTCCACCAGGCACTTTATTGTCAATTATTTATTTGTTGAACTAGGGTGCTTTTCTTCATAGTTGGTTTCGATATCGTTCAACTGGCTGTTTGGCGTTTGCATTGCGTCTTCAATCGCATCTGCTTTTCCTTCGGTGTATTCTTCTTCTAGATGATCCAATTCGTTATCTTTGTTTCTCCATTTATTGATATTGTCCTTTGCAGTTGTAGAAAACTCCCGCACCTTATTAGCTGCCTGAGATGTTTGACTACCTACATTTTGAGCCAAAGTAGAAGACTTTTCTCTTGCAAGAGTAGCTACTTCAGAACTTTTATCTTTCAGTTGATGCGCTTGATCATTCAGGTTTGTACGTAATTCTTTACCTGACTTAGGTGCTAACAAAAGTGCAGTTGTCGCGCCAAGAATTCCACCGATTAGTGAGCCGATGAGAAAGTCCTTCGTGTCAATTGATGATGATTGGTTTTGAGTGTTTTTTTCTGTCGTTTGCATTTTAACATCCTCCTCTATTTTGGTTCAGTAGTTTTTTCAATCTTCCTATTCCTCAATTGCCATTTTTCCCAAATATCTAATGCAGCGTTACTCCACTGTACCACCTGAGAAACTGTATCTGACTTACGTTCACCTTCCCGTGCAATGCGTGTGGACACATTTTTCACAGAATGACTAACGGTTGATAGGCTATCTCCAATCTCACGCACACCATGGAATACAGAGTTGAGAGATTCAGACTTATGCTGGATATCGTCGGCTAAACGGTTAGTTTTATGTAACAAATCCGTTGTTTCCCTCGATACTCCATCAAGCTGATTTTCCAGTCCATCCAACGTTTTTGCAACATTCGTCAAAGTTAGTTGAAGAGATTTCAATGTTTTAGAAATAAAAACGACTAGTACTGTGAACGCTACTGCAATTAAAGCTACACTTAGATATAAGATTATTTCCATATCGCATACCACCTCCTGTTTAGTATTCCATTTCCCAATTCACGTATTCATTAAACTTAAAACCTTTTTAATCAAATTCGCTGTCAGGATTCAACAATCCTCCTATCTTTTTTCTAAACTTAAAATAAAGTACAATAGTAGGTGGGAAATAACAAATATTATAAAAGGAGAGGGCAATTTCTTATGAGAGATCCAAGAATACAAGCGTTGGCGAACAACATCATTACATATTCAGTAGACCTTCAGCCAGGGGAGAAAGTATTGATAGAAAATACAGGTTTCCAGCAAGAACTCGTTAATGCTCTTGTAGAAGAAGCATATAAAGCAGGGGGCTTTCCTTTTGTAACCATTAAGGATGAAACGACTCAACGTGCTTTACTTATGGAGGCAAAAGAAGATCAACTAGAGCTTCAAGGGAAATTTGAAGAGACGATCATGAAAGAAATGGATGCCTATGTAGCAATCCGCTCAGGGAATAACATTTCAGAACTATCGGATGTACCGTCTGAACAGATGGCACTCTATCAGAAGAAAGTTTACAAGTCTGTCCATCATGGACTCAGAATCCCGAAAACGAAATGGTGTGTACTCCGTTACCCGACACCATCCATGTCGCAGCTAGCTGACATGAGTACTTCTGCTTTCGAAAACTTATTCTTCAATGTATGTAACCTCGATTACAGCAAAATGCTGAATGCGATGGGACCACTTGAAGAGTTGATGAACCGCACAGATCAGGTCCAAATTAAAGGTCCTGGAACAGACCTGACTTTCTCAATCAAAGATATTCCTTCTGTTACATCAGCAGGCCATAAAAATCTACCGGATGGTGAAGTTTACACCGCACCAGTCCGTGATTCTGTCAACGGTACGATTACATTCAACTCACCGTCTCCTTACCAGGGATTCGTCTTCCACAATGTATGTTTCACGTTCAAAGACGGAAAAATCATCGAAGCAAGCGCAAATGATACGGAAAGATTGAACAAGGTCCTTGATACGGATGAAGGCGCACGTTATATTGGAGAATTCGCGATTGGTGTGAACCCTTATATCCAAACACCAATGCAGGATATCCTTTTTGACGAAAAAATCGATGGAAGTTTCCACTTTACACCGGGACAATGCTATAAAGAAGCGTTCAACGGCAATGACTCCAATATCCACTGGGATCTCGTCAATATCCAACGCCCTGATTACGGCGGAGGGGAAATCTACTTCGACGGTGTCCTTATAAGAAAAGATGGCCGTTTCGTCTTACCAGAGCTAGAACCGCTTAATCCAGAGAATCTGAAGTGATTTTATTAGGTGAAAAGGGCTGAAGTTGATCGTTTAGTATCAGCTTCAGCTTTTTTATATTCGAAACACCAGCTGAAAAACAATTAACTACAAAAATACAGGTGCTCACTACAAAAATTTGAAAATAACAACAAAAATGAAGAAATAACTACAAAAAATGACGGTTTAACTACAAAAATGAAAAAATTAACTACAAAAGCGATAAAAACGACCTCAAGTGGCCATCTCTAGCCTTTGGGAGGTCGCTTCCTTTCACTTATGAAGCCATCTGGCTTTCATAAGCTTTTTGATATTTTTGTATGTCACCTGCACCCATGAATAGGAGTACACTGTTGGTATGCTTCGATAAAATATCGATCGTTTCTTCACCGATGATATTTGAGTTCGGAATCCGCTCTTGCAGATTTTCGATTTTCAAATCACCTGAATTTTCTCTCGCAGATCCGAATATATCACACAAATACACTGAGTCAGCCTGGTTCAAGCTGTCTGCAAATTCGCTCAAGAACGTTTGTGTCCGCGTATAGGTGTGAGGTTGGAAAATCGCTACGACTTCTTTGTCAGGATATTTCTGTTTTGCAGATTCGATCGTAGCCTTGATTTCTGTCGGATGATGGGCATAATCATCGATCAAAACCTGTTGCCCGATTTGCTTTTCAGAGAACCTTCTCTTTACACCCTTGAACGTAGCAAGATGTTCTTTCAAAATGTTGACGTCCACTTCTTCATAGTGACAAAGGGCGATCACTGATAAAGCATTGAGCACATGGTGTGTCCCGAATCCAGGAATCGTAAATGTTTCATGATACGCGTTCCTAACGAACACATCGAACGTCGTGCCTTTTGGATTAACCTGGATATTCCTTGCTTGAAAATCGTTGGTGTCATTCAAGCCATAGAACATGACCGGCACTTTTGCTTGTATCTGTTGCAAGTAAGGGTCGTCTCCACAAGCAATGATACCCTTTTGTACTTGCAACGCCATCGATTGGAAAGCGTCGAATACGTCGTTTACATCTTTAAAATAATCCGGATGGTCAAAATCTATATTTGTCATGATTGCATAAGACGGCTCATATGAAAGGAAATGTCGTCGATACTCACAAGCTTCAAAAACGAAGTATTCGCTATCTTCCTTACCCTTTCCAGATCCATCACCAATCAAATAGGATGTTGGTTTAGCAGCACCTAAAACATGTGCCAATAATCCTGTCGTAGAAGTTTTACCATGTGACCCTGTTACTGCGACACTGATGAATTTCTTGATGAATTCACCTAAAAAGTGATGGTAACGGTACACTGGCACTCCTAATTCAGTAGCTTTAGCCACTTCTTCATGATCATTCGGAAATGCGTTTCCAGCAATCACCACTTGATCGGATTTCACATTTTCCGCTCCAAATGGCAACACTGGGATATTTCGTTCTTCTAATGCTTGTTGGGTAAAGATGTATTGTTCAATGTCAGATCCTTGAATGTCATATTTCATATCATGAAGAATCTGGGCCAATGGACTCATACCAGTCCCTTTAATCCCAACAAAATGATAAGTTGTCATAAAACGAACCTCCAACTAATCTGGAATCGTTACTAATTTTCTACATTTATTATATGCCTAATTCAGATAAATGGGGCTAGTATCACCCTTAGGCGTAAAACCCATTTTAACATTATATCAAAAAAGTAGTCTTTAGACTAATAATTCCTCAAATTTACCTATTCCACTTTCTCAAGACGTGGGTTTGGACGGTGCTTTCGTCCTTTTTTAGCTTCCCTTTTTCCATTTAATAAAACATTGTCACCAGTAAAACCGATATGGATATTCAATAAAGAACTTCCTACTCCATAGATGTCAACTGGAACCTGACGTTCTTCGAATCCACGAATACGATCTTCGTTGAACCCTCCGCTTACCACGATTTTCACATGCTGATAACCTTCGTCATCTAAAGCTTTCCTCAATGCGAATATCAATTCAGGGTTGACACCTCTTGGATCGAATGTACCGAGTTCGTCTTGGTTTCTCCAAAAATATTGATCGACCAGTGTCCTCGAGGTATCGATCCGGACGCCTTTCAATGTATCTCCGAACTCTCTAGCCACTTTCAAAGAGTCCGTGATGACATCATTATTATAGTCGACCAGTGTAATCAACTCATCCTCAGGATACTGCTCGTAATATGCGCGTGAAGCAGCAACAACATCGCCTTCGAACAACTGGATGAGTGCATGCGGCATCGTCCCCATCCCGCGTTTGCCCCACCATTCATTCATAGCGTGGGTAGCTTGTGCCGTAGAGCCCCCAATGTATGCTGCGTATCCATCACCAGCTTGCTGGGTAAAATGATCATCACGGTCCCCCATGAAGATGACAGGCTTTTGAACACCTGAAGTGCTTGCTGCTTTCACAACGTTATATACATTCGTCGAGACAGAAGTTCTTCTGCCCAGGATGCCGTCAATGAGACCTTCAAGGGATCCGAAGTTTTGGTACGGACCTTCGATCGTCAGGACCGTTTCATAAGGTTCGATTTTGTCCCCGTCTTTAAGTGAGTAGATCTCTAATTCTTCAGGATTTTTTGCGAAAGTTTTGATCAAAGCGATGGCTTCGTCAGTCCCACAGAGCACGGCATGCTTCTTTTGGAAGAACTGCATTTTCACGACATTATCCGAACGATGTGCCTCGGCGATTTCACAAGTTTTCAAAAAGTAAACAGCCGAAAACCATCCTTCAGCGACACGTTCATCGAATTTGAAGGTGTTATTCGTCAGTCTATTAATTTTCCCTTGCATTTTCAATTCGATTTCTTTCATATCCATACGATTGCACCTATTCCTTTATGTACTTCAATTGCTTATTGTTTTTGATATTCTTGGCTCTGTTCGTTTTTATTGTTGATTTCTACGATATTCACTTTTGTGAATCTTAAGCAGCTTTTCTGTAAAATCAACAATACATTTAGTAAAGCCTACTTATAAGATAACCATTAGTTTATCATATAAAACGACTACCGATAATTCAAGACTATCATTTATTCCTCAAAGTTGCTTAGTTATCGCATTATCGGTAGTCATATTGCTTCTTGCTTATTACTCACTTACTTGATCATAAAACTCTTGTTTCGAGACGAGTACATTTCGTGGTTTACTTCCCATGGCTTCAGAAACGATGCCGCGGGATTCCATCATATCTACTAGTCTAGCTGCCCGGTTATAACCAATGCGGAATCTTCTCTGTAAGGCAGAAGATGAAGCAACACCTTGTTCAAGTACGAATTCACAAGCCTCATCGAACAATTCATCGTTCTGATCAAAGGCCAATGTATTTTGCACCAACTCTTCTTTTTCAAACAAGTAATCCGGATCGCGTTGTCCTTTGACATGCTGGGTGATCCGTTCGATTTCCTCATCGGATACAAAATTCCCCTGTACACGTACAGGCTTGGAGACTCCGTTGCCAAGGAAAAGCATATCACCTTTACCAAGAAGTTTATCTGCTCCGTTCGAATCGATGATTGTTCTTGAATCCACCGATGAAGAAACAGAGAATGCAACCCGTGTCGGAATGTTCGCCTTGATCAATCCTGTTATCACATCTACCGACGGACGTTGAGTCGCCAACAGAAGATGGATACCACAAGCTCGTGCTTTTTGGGCGATACGACAAATAGAGTCTTCAACTTCTTGTGGCGAAACCATCATCAAATCTGCTAACTCATCGATGACTACAACGACGTAAGGGAGCTTTTGGTCAGGTTCTCCTTTTTCCTTAACGAGCTTATTGAAACGCTCCATATCTCTGACCCCTGTTTTTGCAAACAATTCGTACCGGCGTTCCATTTCATCCACGGCCCATTTCAGTCCGAGTGTCGCTTCTTTTGCATCCGTTATGACTGGTGTTACCAGATGCGGCAACTGGTTATACGGAGCCAGCTCCACCATTTTCGGATCGATGAGCATCAATCGTACATCATCCGGATGAGCTTTATATAAGATACTGATGAGCAACGAATTGATACATACACTTTTACCTGAGCCAGTAGCACCAGCAATTAGCCCATGTGGCATTTTTTGAAGATCCGTCACAACCGGATTTCCTGAAATATCAAGGCCTAATGCTACAGAGAGCGGGGATGAACTTTGTGTAAAATTCGGGTGTGTGATGATTTCACGCAGTGTCACCGATTTGCTCACTTTGTTTGGAACCTCGATCCCGATTGCATTTCTTCCTGGAATTGGTGCCTCCATCCGGATATCCTTCGCAGCTAAGCTCAATTTGATATCATCAGAAAGGTTCGTTATCTTATTGACTTTTACGCCCGGTGCAGGCTGAACTTCAATTCTTGTAACAGACGGACCTTTTGTCGCGCCGACTACAGTAGCCTTCACATTGAAGTTATGAAGGGTAGACTGCAGCAATTCGATCTGGTCATTCAACCATGTTTCGTCATCATTCATCTCTTCAATTTTCCGATCCAACAAGCTTTCAGATGGGAAAGTGTACCCTCGTTCAATCGATTTTTCACGCTTCGGTGTAGTCGAATGATCTACTTGTGTTTTCGGTTGAGGCTTCCTGTCACGTTGCAGCATCATAACATTGAACGGAATCGGACTTTTCTTTTTTTCTTCTTCATTTTTCTGATTTACAGATCGAGCCGGCTTCTCAGGTTCTGGTTCATTGTTTTCAACCTTGTTTGTTTCAACAGGTTCTGGTGTTTTGGAAGTTTTGTTTTCATATGTATGGATGGATTGAGCATCATTTTCAGCAAGTACTTGTTCTGTATCAACACTATTGTCTTCCAAGGTCTCTTTATTAGTCTCGATATCAGTGGATTCAATTTCAAAATTGATAAGCGTTTCAGTATCTTCAGTCTCCACTTCCTTATTTTCATCGCCTGTTTCTATATTCAAGGCTGTGGTTTCAGGTTCTTCCCTTTCCTGTTTTACTTCTTGCGTGATCCCCCAGCCATGGAGTATCCATTCTTCTTTTTCTGCCTTTGATTGGTCTGGTTCAATTTGATTTGATCCTTCGGCTTCCCTCATTTCGGATTGATCTAAATCTTCTTCCTTCATTTCAGATATTGCTTGGTAAGCTTCATATCCTGGTTCATACTTTGGTTGTTGTGCTTGTTTTTTACTAGAAATGGTACCAGCACTTTCCGGACCTATTTTAGGCGGAAACACTTCCGGACGACTGCCGAACCCATAGATAGGAGAAGGGATTTCAGTTGGCGTAAAGTTTTCTCCAGTAAACTTTGGCTTTTCCTCAGTGCTTTTAGACCTAGCCCCTCTTCGACTACTTTCAGATTGTTTTCTCTCTACCCGTGGTTGCTTTTCATCATCTCGCTTGAATTGCTTTTGTGGCTCATATTCTGATGTTGTTCGTTCGTTTTTAGTTGGATCGTTACGGCGATCCTTCTTATTTTTATCATCAGGTATGACTGGAAAACGAAAATTTCCTTCTTTCGGATATTGATGTACCATTCTCGGTTCGAACGAGCTTTTCCCTGCTGTCATCCGTCCTACAGACTTCCCTTTTTTTTGCGGGTTTTCTTTAGGGATGGTCCGATTGTTTTCCTTTTCAGTCTCTATGTCTTCTTCATCTTCAAAGATCAAATTCATCATTTTTTTCAACCAGTTAGACATCTATACATTCACCTTTTTTAAAAAATTTCTTTCGTTCACCTAAATATTCGAATTTATGAGACACTATTCGAATATTACATCCATCATTATCAAAAGAAACAAGTCAAATCAAAACCTATTCCTTACTCATTCTCCTCAAAAAAGGTAAATAAGTAGTAGAAAACAACCAGATCTGATCTGGTTGTCCTAACTCAATTTACTTGTCATGCGTGAAGAAATCAGCACCAATTTCATAGTCATCACTTAAAACAAGAATTCCTTTTTCTTTTGGAGCATCAGGTAAATCCAATTCTTTAGCTGAACAGATCATACCTGAGGATGGCACGCCTCGAAGTTCCGCTTCTTTTATCAACATTCCGCTTGGCATCATTGCACCCACACGGGCGACAACGACTTTATGGTCTTTATCGACATTCGGTGCTCCGCAAACAATCTGCAGTACTTCATCACCGATATCAACTTTACAAATACTAAGCTTATCTGCATCAGGGTGCTTTTCTTTGGAAGTAACGTGTCCGACGATGAATTCAGGTCGAGTATCAAATGCAATCGTTTCCCCTACATCACTCTTTTGTAAAAACCGATTGATTTCATCTACTACTGTTTCTGTAACTTCAATCTTCCCATTCCCAGAAAGATCAAAATGTCTGGAAACATTGAAGATGTTATAGCCGAGAGTACGGCCATCCTTTTTATCAAATAATCTCACTACTTCTCCGTGTTTTTGATAATCACGTTCTGTAATCGTCCCTGCATCTACAGAAACGAGCAGGACATCCCCTATTCCATTTGGGTTATAATGTACATTCACCATACGGGCTTTCCCCTTTCATAAACATCTATTCAGATTCTTCCGGTTTTGTTTTAGCAAGTATGAATATCGGTTCGAATTCTCCATCCTCATAAAGGAATGGTAAAGCCGTAACAGGAACCCTGCCATTTGAAAAGAAGTGCATGGACATTTGTCCTAAAATATCGTAGCCCTGTTCGTTTTTGATATCGGCTAAAATCAAGACATCTTGATGCGGCACAGCAACAGCAAGTGTGCCTTCTGCTTTTTTCTTCATGCTGTCAAGCAGCTGCTGGTTCAAGATGCGGCTTGCGTCATATCCATCATTGTGGTTGATGAAATAGAATACGTTTCCTGCAACCTGATCCTCCTTCATGGAGCAATCAAGTGAACGTAGGTTGAATCTTCCTATTTCTTTTAATTGCTGCAAATTCCAACCTTGCTCTTCAAGCATATTTTCTGTCAGCAAACGATACGAATTCCCTAAATCCTGTGCATAAAAAATCCGGGTTTCAGCTGTATGCTCTTCAAACACAAGCGGCTCCCCGTTATGTTCAGTTGGAAAAGATGTCGATCGGATTACTGGAAAAATCAGTTTCTGATTTCCATCTAAAGATTGGTTTTGATTCATGACAGAAAACAGTTCGTCCACATGGTAGATGATTTCATCAATCGCATCATCTTTCCGTTCTTCGTATTTGGCAGTCAAGCCAGGAAGTGAGAGTGTAATACCTTTACCTGTTTCTTTTTCTTCAATACGCAGTGTTTTTTCTTTGGCATTGAAGATGAACGATCGATCTTCACTTCCTAGTTTCCTTTCCAGTATACGTTTCAGTTCAATCGGTTCCATCCGACATCCTCCTTTCTTTGATGTAACTCTGTTTTTATTGTGCCTCCTCGCTCGTTCTTGGATGAAACCAAGTTGCACTCACTTGTTAACGGACACAGGAGACCTTATTTGACCAAAACAGTACGGTTTTAATAACCTAACGGACACCAGGGACCTTATTTTGTAAATATTATAGAAAATCAGCTGTTTTGTTCACAAATAACGGCTGTGGTGTCCGTTAAAATTCAAAAACAGCGAATTTGTCCCAAATAACGGCTCTGATGTCCGTTACCAGAAAAACGTGGCTGCTTGAACTCATCTGGCTCTCTTTTCACGCAGGTTATCTTTAAGAAAGCTCCTAACAGCAACGAAACGAAAGAATTACCTTTTGATAAACAGAAGAAGGGTTGACCATCAATTAAGTGCCGGGCACTTATGGCTCAACCCCCTCTAGTTTTCAATTAGGGTTCGACCCCAGAGTTATGCGTTGTCTTTCTTATATTCCGCTACTACTTCAGTACCTAATCCACCACGAGCGTTCCAAATTGCGGTAATCTGCATTTCTTTCGGATCAAGCAAATGAACGAGATCGTCAAGAATACGATTTGTCGCATGCTCTTGATAGATTCCGACATTCCGATATGAAGTAAGGTAATACTTCAATGATTTCATTTCCACTAGCTTTTCATTCGGAATATAGCTGATGTGGAACTCTGCAAAATCCGGAAGACCGGACCATGGACACACCGAAGTGAATTCATTTGTAGGAATCGTAACCAATGTATCCTTCCCTGCATATTCATATGGAATCGTTTCTAGTATATCGACAAGGATGACATCCTCATTTTCTATATCGAATCGAATACCTTCGTATTTACTGTGGTCAACATCTACTTTTGCCACAACGTTCACCCTTTCTAAAATAACAATTAAGACATGAATCTCTAATATTAAATTTTAACATCAGAAAGGGAAAAAGTCACTGTTTAGCCAATGGATCTGAGGAAGTTTTCGATTTGTTCCTTAGTCTTGCGCTGCTTATCAACGTAACGTCCTATTTCTTTACCGTTACTGAAAGCTAGGAAGCTTGGAATTCCGAAAATATCGTATTCCTGGCACAATTCGATATGCTCATCCCGATCAACATAATAGTAATCGAATTGATCATATTCTTCCTCGATTTCACGCATAATTGGCTTCACGATTACACAATCCGGGCACCATACCGCGGAAAACATGATGATTGCGTTTTCTGATTGGATTGCAGCATTCCAGTCTTCATTCGTTTTGATTGTTTTCACGTAAAATTACCTCCAATATCAATACTCGATTTTCATATCGCCATGTTGGATGAAACCTTTTCTTCTCATCCATTCTGATAGTACTAGAGAAAAGACAGCAGGTCCAATAAAGTGCAAGAACAAAACAATGAGAAACGTTTCATAAGTAAATCCCATCGTTCGAAAGGTCATGATCTGCCCGACGAATCCACTTGTCCCCATGCCGGCCCCTTCCGCAATATTTTCTGTGACCCAAATAACAGTACCGAACGGAGCGAGGATGATTCCAGCGGCTGTCGGCGGGATAAGAATGGCCGGTCTCTTGACAATATTCGCTACCTGAAGCATCGAAGTTCCAATCCCTTGTGCGATCCAACCTCCCCACCCGTTTTCACGGAAGCTCGCAGTTGCAAATCCAACCATTTGTGCTGCACATCCGATGGTCGCAGCACCTGCTGCCAGTCCATCCAAGCCAAGCATGATTGCAATCGCTGCACTAGAGATCGGAGCAGTTAGGGCAAGTCCCATTAATGTTGCTACAAGAATGCCCATAATAAGCGGACGCTGCTCCGTAGCCCACATGATCAGCTCTCCAAAGTTTTGCATGGCACTAGAAATCTGTGGTCCTATGAATTTTGCGACCAGATAGCCAGTTGTAACAGTAACGAATGGCGTGACGATGATATCCACCTTCGTTTCCTTCGAAACCATTTTTCCAAACTCTACTGCAAATAGAGCTGCTATATAACTTCCAGCTGGCCCTCCACCTAAAGCACTGCCAGCAGCACCAGCAATGACTGCTGAAAACAGGACGAGCGGAGGTGCATTCAGACCGTATCCGATTGCCACGCCGATGGCCGGTCCCATCAAACTCATCGTCAAACTGCCCATTTCAACGAAAAATGCAGAACCTGATAACTCACCAGCTGTCTGTAGAATTAGACCGATGATCAGCGAAGAAAAAAGCCCTAAAGCCATATAGCTCAGTGCTGTTACAAAATACGTATGTAGCGATAATGAGACCCCTTTTCTCGATAAAAAAGATTTCAAACGCTCACCTCCATTTCTTGAACCCCTGTCGATTCATTCGATGAGTTCAAAAAAGTACATGTTGCTAATTGTGCTGATATAAATGAACCAAAACCAATAGCAGCGGACATATGGGAGACTCCTGCTGGAAGGCAAGCTAAGCGAGAACCTGCAAGATTGCCCCCGGAAAGCGGGCAAATTTCCAATTGTAGAAACAACAAGATACTCCGATAACAGCCATTTACAAAATTCTATCGTGAAAAGTATTAAAATTTTTCAACATACTACGATAATAAAAGTAAGGATGACGTATGAGCTATTCTCTAATCTGCCCAAAGCAAACCTAAACATTTCTTGTAATGTGTCCATCTCCATTATATACGAAGTAGTTTTGATAATTAAAGCAGAGTAGTGAATAGCTGGTGCAGAGTGACCAAGGGGGAGAAAGCATGCTGCAAATGCTCAAGGATAACCTACAGTTGTCCATCAAGAACAAAGTACGACTCATGTTGACTATGGCTGTAGTAGGAATTGTAATTTTATTCGCCTTTTCAATGTTCTACGTATTCATGACCCAGAATATGAATGACAAGCAAAACCGTCTTCAACAACTTGCTACAGACACGATCTCAGTCAATAGTGAATTCGCGTATATCAGAAAGCTGGAACAGGAGTTTTTAAGGACGAATCTCGAAGGCTCTTCTCAGGAGATTTCCACTAAACTTGGGGATCTTCAGAAACAAATCGGTACGATTCAAAAAGAGAACGATCAATTTTCAGGTTCTTTTAAAGAAATATCTAATGAAGTCGGTACATATGAGTCTTCATTCGTGGATACTTCAAAACTTGTTTCAGATATCGATAGTATGCAAGGGATCTTGACTGAAAAAGCAAATGATTTAAGTAAGCTGTTAGGGTCGATAAATCCAAGATTATTGAATGAGTTCTATGAACTTCGCATATTGGAAAAGGAATATTTTCTTAATGGGACATCAACAGATGAAAACCGTTATAACGATCAACTGAACGCTCTGAAACAAGCAGTTAACTCATCAGACGTAGAAGCTTCACAAAAATCGGCCTTCAATTCCAAGCTATTGGCTTATACGAGCGCAATGGATACGGTAAAAGGATACGAAGGACAGATTCAACAAACCGTCGTTGATTTTGAAGAAATAGGAATGAATCTCCAAAAGTCGATTGAGTCGGTTGAAAAGAACGTCATTACGGAAACCCAAAGCTTAAGTGCTGATCAAAAGAGATTAGGTACAATTTTGTTATGGACGTTGATCATCCTTAGCTTGATTATTTTAGCTGCTATCGGAACGTTAGGATTCTGGCTGACTAGAACGATCACCTCATCGATCACTTCCTTAAAAGAAGGAGCGACTGTAATTGGGGAGGGGCATCTCGGACATCGTGTACACGTTGAACAAAACGATGAAATGGGCGAACTGGCAAGTACATTCAACATGATGGCTGAAAAGATGCAGAAAGCGATGCAAGAAGTGAACACCGCTTCAGAACAGCTTTCATCTTCATCCCAACACCTTGCAGCTATTTCAGAAGAAACCACAGCGCAGACAGAAGAAGTCAATGAAGCGATTCAACAGGTTTCCGCTGGTGCTCAAGTTCAAGCGGACCATTTATATGAAAGTACAGAATTGATTTCCCAGGTGACGGTATCCATTGATGAAACAGCTAAATACAGCTTGCAAATCAGTAAAGATTCACAGGCTACTGAGGAAGAAGGAAAAGAAGGTCTGAAGATCGTGGAGAATCTCGGTAAAAGTTCAGATGAATTCCTTGGCCTTGCGAACCATTTGATCCATCAGGTCCAAGAAGCAAATCAACATTCACAGCAAATCGGATCGATTGTTGATACAATCAAAGATATTGCGGGGAGTACCGACTTACTTGCGCTGAATGCAGCAATCGAATCCGCAAGAGCTGGAGATGCTGGCAGAGGATTCGCTGTTGTTGCACAGGAAGTCCGTAAACTTGCAGAACGGTCAAAATCAGAAGCGCAAAACATCTATAAGCTCATCACATTAATGTCTGAGCAAATGGAAAAGCTCTCGAACGAAGCGGAACAATTCGATCATTATCGTACGGAGCAGCAAACTTCAGTCGACCGTACGAAGCAGGCATTCACGAAAATCGTTGATAACGTTACAGGAATCAACGCTCGAATCCAACAAGTACGTGATGCAATTAGTGAAGTGCAAGGATCGAACTCAGCTCTATCCGAGAAACTGCAAGAGGTCAGCGCGATTTCACAAGAATCTGTAGCTGCTTCAGAACAAGTAAGTGCTTCAAGTATCCATCAAAAGGAAGCGATCAATGAAGTCAATAATGCTGCAAACGAGCTTCAAGATATCGCGATGCTTCTTCAAGAAGAAGTTGGGCAATTCAACTTGATCAGCGAAAATCTCGAATCCGGAGATATTCTAGAATTTAATGAAGAAACTGATTGGATGGAAGAACAAGAAGTAGAGCATGACTTTAAAGATGAAGCTGCCGTTGCAGAGGAACCATCTTTCGAAGAAGATTCTCATACATCAGAGAACAACAATGAAGAAAACAAATAATAGATTCCGGGCTCACCACAATTATGTGCGATGAGCCTTTTTTGTTTAAAAGGTAAGGGTATGTCCAAAAGTGTCTGATTTTCTTCGAGCGATGTAACGCTGCCGAAGCTTTCCTTGTCCTGCGGGGTCAGCATGCCTACTACCTGAATAATCTCCTCGCAAGGCATGCGACGAGGAAGCTCACTTCGACAGGACTTTCTTGTAGACGCAGGAGCACAAATGCTTCCTTGAAAAGGAGACTCCTGAGGTCGCAAGGCGACGAGTGGGCTCACCGCACGCCCCGCGGAAAGCGAGCACCCTGGAGCGGAAATCAACGACTTTTAAAGAAAACTTGGCGAGACCAAGCCTTTTGTAGGTCGAGCCTTAGTTGCCCTTATACTGAAGAAAGTATTTTATACCTTCTTTAAGTGCAAGAGCAACAACGTTTGCGATAACAGCCATGTACAGAAACAATAAATAACCTATAATTTCCTAATTAACCCATCCCTCATCAACATGCTCCTACCAGTTTCCTTTATGATCAGTGTGCTGCTGGTGTTCCTTAAATGTTTTGGAGAAGTGGTGTTCTCCAGAACCATCTGCTTTGACGACAAAGAAGAAGTAATCGTGATCTTTTGGATTCAAACTAGCCTCTAATGATTGTTTCCCTGGATTACCAATCGGTCCTGGAGGCAGTCCTTCTTTGGTATAAGTGTTATAAGGACTATCTACCTCTAAGTCCTTATACAAAAGACGTTCCTTCGGTTTATCAAGTACATATTGCACCGTTGCACAAGATTGAAGCTTCCATTCTTCTTTTATTCGGTTTTGGAAGACCCCGGCAATCAACTCCCTTTCTTTTTCAACCACCGCTTCTTTTTCCACAATTGAAGCCAACGTGACCCATTGTGTCAAATCATGCTTTGAATCTGGATCAAGTTCTTTATGTACTTGTTCGAACCGATCCAGCATTCTCTCAATAACCTCACTCGGAGAAATCCCTTTTTTAAAATAATAGGTATCCGGAAATAAGTAGCCCTCTAATTTGTATTTGATATCTTTTTCATCCTTCAATTTTTGGATAAGTGGATGTTTGATTCCTTCTCCTGTCTTTGCGTGTTTTAAAAATCCAGCTTGGGTCGTTATCCCCTTTTTCTCCAGTCTGGCT
The DNA here is from genome assembly GCF_052246725.1 of Pseudalkalibacillus sp. R45. NCBI lineage: Bacteria > Bacillati > Bacillota > Bacilli > Caryophanales > Fictibacillaceae > Pseudalkalibacillus > Pseudalkalibacillus sp. R45. Next base: position 24,430 of record NZ_JBQQCL010000032.1, read on the forward strand.
GCGATTTGTTCAGTAGTGAAACCTTCAGGAAAGGTGACTTCAATCCCCTTATCCAGCGGCGATGTTACTAACTCTTTGTATAGATGAGGGATAGATTGTGTGCTTGATACGTGATGCTTTCCAATCTTTATCTGTCCATCAAGATTGTTCAGCTTGCCATACAACAAGAAAAAGATTTTATTTTTGATCAGTTCTTCAGCATGCATTTGTTCAGCTACCTCTTGCAAAGATTGTCCTTCCTTTACCGTGATCACCTTTTGTTTTTCATGCCAAAATGGAGTAGCTTCATAAACTACCCAAATGCAAAGTGCTATTGCTATTATCGTTGATATAAAAAGCCCTTTCCGCTTTTTCATATGATAACCCCAGTTTCTAGTCTCAGACATCAGCTTTCCCTTATTGTCTTACCATCATTCAAGCGAATTACAGGAACTTTTCAGAATGTTCATGTTATTATTATGGTAGATTCAAAACAAGGAGTGATACAGTGAATTTAACAGTATATTTAGCAGGACAGATCCATGATAACTGGCGAGATGAGTTGAAACAGAAGGCTGAAAAAAAGGACTTGCCGATTACCTTCGTGAATCCGATGACCAACCACAGTCGTTCAGATGACATTGGTGAGGAGATTTTAGGGGAACAACCAAATAAAATCATTAAAGATGATAAAGCTTCTGATTTCAATAATTTACGGACCGAGATTCTGCTTTCGAAATCAGACGTGGTTCTGGCGTTTTTCGGCGAAAGCTATAAACAATGGAATACCGCGATGGACGCTGCAACTGCGCTAGCTTTGAATAAACCGCTTATCCTTGTACGAGACGGATCATTACATCATGCGTTGAAGGAGTTATCGAACAAAGCGACTGTGACTGTTGAAAACTTCGATCAAGCCATACAAGCACTCTCATATGTGTTTGAAGAGGAATAAACGACAACTTGTTTGAACAATAGAAAAAGGAGCTGAAATGGTTCAGCTCCCTTTTGTGGTTCATTTTTGATAATACTGATATTGACCGACCAAAAGCCGGACGATGTGGGCGAACATGTCTCCGCGTGTGATCCATCCGTCAGTGAAAACACCGATAGCACCCTCTTGTGTCCGCACATCTTTCTTGTTCGTATACTCAGCCATAACGTCCCCTAGCTCTATACCTGAGCGTACAGGCTCACTGATCTCTTTGGGCAGGAGAATCTTTGCGCCGCTTGCTACATATGTATTTTGCTCATTAGTAACAAGAGCTCCCCAGTTACAGAGGAAAAGACCGTCGGTTGTATCGACTACCCCACCTTCCAATCCGATTCCAATCTCGAATCCAGAATCAACACAGGCTTTAGCCCGGTTCACAGCCCCTTTGCGCGTTTCCGCATCTGAAAAGGGCTGAGCTGACACATGGGATGGCACCTTAATACCATCCACCTGCCAATTGAGAGTCTCAACAACCGCTTCCACTGCCTGAACCTTCGCAGGGTTCTTAGATCCAACCGCTACAATCATCCAAACACCCTCCCATCCTTGGTGCCAGGTACACTTTTAAAGTGCTTGTGCCCCAACGGTTTCAAAATGGTGCCTGGCACCGATTAATCGTAGATGATTTGGTCTACTGTGGATTTGTCGGACGACTTGACTAATTTGACAAGCAGTTCTTTGGCGGCTGCATAGTCATCTACATGGATCATTGAAGCTGCAGTATGGATGTAACGAGAACATATCCCGACTACTGCAGATGGTACACCTTCGTTAGATATATGTACGCTGCCTGCATCTGTTCCACCCTGGGAGATGAAATACTGATACGGAATATCATTTGATTCAGCTGTATCGAGTATGAAATCGCGAATTCCTTTATGCGTCACCATCGTACGATCAAGTATCCGTAACAATGCACCTTTACCCAACTGTCCGAAGGCTTCCTTATCGCCATTGGAATCATTTGCAGGACTTGCATCTAATGCGTAGAAGATATCTGGTTGAATCAGGTTTGCCGCTGTTTTCGATCCACGCAAGCCTACCTCCTCTTGGACGGTCGCTCCTGAATAGAGGATGTTCGGCAATTCTTCGCCTTGTAATTCTTTCATCAATTCAATCGCAAGCCCGACACCATAACGATTATCCCAGGCTTTCGCCAGTATCTTCTTTTTATTCGCCATCGGTGTGAACGGACAGATCGGCACGATTTGCTGCCCAGGACGCACACCGATTGATTCAGCATCTTCCCTGTCATCCGCACCGATATCGATGTACATATGCTTCAATGGCATCGGCTTCGAGCGCTGAGATTCCTCAAGTAAATGAGGTGGTGTCGATCCGATCACGCCGATGACCGGTCCATTATCCGTCATGACCTGAACGCGTTGTGCCAATAAGACCTGGCTCCACCAGCCACCTAATGTTTCGAACTTCAGCATCCCGTTCTTTGTAACCTTGCTCACCATGAAACCGACTTCATCCATATGGCCCGCTACCATGATCTTTGGTCCATCTTCTTTTCCTTTTTTCACGCCAAAAATACTACCAAGCTTGTCCTGGATAATATCATCCGAAACAGGCTCAAGCTGACTGCGGACAAACTTCCTTACATCGTGCTCAAACCCCGGAGCACCTTGTAATTCTGTTAAAGTTTGAAATAGCTGTAAGGTTTCTTCCTTCATGATTTCTCCCTTCCATTGCCAGAAAATTTTCACCAATCCTATTGTAACGTAACTTTAATAAGACCGCTACACACGAGGTTTCTTAGCATATGGAATCGGATCTTCAGCACCAACTTCATCAAATCCTTTTAAGCGAAGCAAGCAGCTGTCACACTCTCCACAAGCGACTTCTTCACCAATGTAACAAGAAGTTGTCAGCTCGTAAGGAACACCTAAACGGAGTCCTTCTTCTATCGTTTCCTTCTTAGTCATTTGAATCAATGGAGCTTCGATTTCAAACTGACCACCTGTTGCACCTGTTTTTGTCGCTAAATTCACCGTTTCATTCATGCTCTGTATGAATTCCGGTCTGCAATCCGGATAACCGCTATAATCGACTGCTGAGACACCGATATAGATCGCTTCTGCTCCGATCACTTCCGCATAAGCACTTGCGAGCGCAAGGAAAATCATGTTCCTAGCCGGGACATAGGTTGATGGAATATCTTCGTCTACGCTCCCCTGTCTGACCTCGATTGAATCATCCGTCAACGCACTTCCACCGATCTGCTGCAGAAAGCTTACATTAACAATCCGATGTTCAGGAGAGTTGAAAAATCCTGCTACTTTTTCAGCCTGCTCTACTTCTCGGTTGTGACGCTGGCCGTAATGGAACGTAATCGGATAAAGTTCGTACCCCTTTTCTTTTGCAATCCCCATGCAGGTTGTACTATCCAAACCTCCACTTAAAACAACGACTGCTTTTTTCATCGTCAAACTCCTCTCTGATCTGGGTGCCAGATAACTTTATGCATCTGTAAGCTGAGCTTCACATCCGGAAGCGGTTCAGAAAGAATTTTTTCTACTAACTTTTGCGGTGGCATCGTTTCCCATACAGGACTGTACAGCACTTGCCCTGATTTGTGATGTTCCTTAACGACAGATGTCGCTACAGTAAAGTCCTCGTCATCCCCAATGACAAATTTGATTTCATCTTGAGGTTCAAGGATTTCAAAATTACTGTAAATCATCCGATCCATTTCCCCGGAATCCGGAAGCTTGAAGTCCATGATGAAACGGGCTTTTGCCCCTACTGCTTCATTCTCGACACGCAGGGTTTCAAATGGTCTTAAATCAATTGCGCCGTTCGTTTCGATATGCACATCCTTAATCTGCTCTAACTCACACATCGCGATAAGTAGAGCTGCTGACTTTGTTCCATGAATCAATGGTTCGCCACCTGTAAAACAAATTCTGTGACTTGAGAAACTTTTAATCTTTTCTAAGATTTCGTTGATAGTCGCTTTATACTCTTCCTTAGCTGGTGCATAGCTGTATGTGGTATCACACCATGTGCAACGAAGGTTACAGTGGAATACCCGGACAAAAATCGTCGGAAAACCCGCCATGCTCCCTTCTCCTTCAACAGTCTCAAAAATCTCGACCATCGGAAGCTCCCATTCCATATATTCCGTTTTATCTGGCATTATCATCTGTTTAGTCATTTTCCATCCACTCTCGTTTCAATGTTGCATAACTTGTTGGAGTTTCATATAGTTTCAACTCCTCGATTCTCGTTCCACGTTCTTGATCGTGTTTTTTGAGACGCTTCTCTAGCTGCTCCCAGATCCATACGATCATGTTCTCAGCCGTCGTGTTCATATTCGGTAATACCTCGTTCAAATAACGATGGTCCAGTTTCGAATCAATTTCCTCTTTAAAAATTTGCTTTATTTCACCGAAATCGATCGTCAAACCGATATCGTCCACATAACCGCTGATGGTGATGACCAGTTTATACGTATGTCCGTGAAGGCTTTTGCATTTCCCTTCATAGCAGTGCAAGTGATGTGCGGCATCGAAAGTGAATTCTTTTGTAACCGCTACCCGCTTATGGTGATATTTCAATTCATTACGTTGTATATCTTCGTCAATCCGCTCCACTTTCTTCGGAATTTGAAAGTCCATAACATCCGACCTCCTTTTCGTGTTGTTGTATTATGATCAAGGTCATTTCTTTTATAAACTAGGTTTTAAAAAAACAACTAATACTTTAGCGAAATAAGATTAAAATTAAAGGCTGTTTTCGCAAACTTTGTTGCTCTTGCACTTAAAGAAAGTATAAAATACTTTCTTCAGTATAAGGGCAACTAAGGCTCGACCTACAAAAGGCTTGGTCTCGCCAAGTTTTCTTTAAAAGTTGTTGATATCCGCTCCAGGATGCTCGCTTTCCGC
>NZ_JBQQCL010000033.1:0-27927 GCF_052246725.1 Pseudalkalibacillus sp. R45
GCCGTAAAAATGCAAAGAACCTTCACACCTGGTCCTTTTATCGTTTAGCGTCCTTCATCGAATACAAAGCAACGCTCGCAGGAATCAAAGTCGAATATGTCGATCCCAAATACACGAGTCAAACCTGCCCATCATGCGGCATTCGGAACAAAATCAAAGATCGTTCATACAAATGCCGGTGCGGCTACCACACCCACCGGGATCGGGTGGGGGCGATGAATATTCGTCATGCACCTGTGATCGATGGTCAAAGTCGATCAGCCTAAGAGGCTATAGGCCCTGTCTTAGGAGGGGTGATGGCACACCCTGATCTCGAAGGTTGTCCTAAACAGAAATGGTCTGAGGACGGAAAATCATTCGAGAATCCCACTGGACCGAAGGTTCAGCTTGCGGCTTTAGCCGTGGGAGTGTCAAAACTTCAAGAAACACCGGGGGTTCCATACATGAAAAAGGTATTTTCCTATTTACGTATATATAAATTACCTGTTTCCATTGCGTTATCACTTATGGTGCTTGAATTGATTGTAGAATTGGTCCAGCCGATGCTTATGGCTAAGATCATTGATGAGGGGATTTTACAAGAAGACTTATCGGTCGTGGCAGTGTGGGGAAGCGTACTGCTTGGTCTTTCATTGATTGCCTTTGCAGCAGGGATCACAAATTCTTTCTTTGCTGCCCATGCGAGCCAAGGTGTTGGCCATGACTTGAGAAGAGACCTGTTTCATAAGGTGCAGGAATTCACGAGCAACCATTTTCAGAAATTCTCTACTCCAGGGCTCGTGACACGCATGACAAACGATGTTACACAGGTTCAAGGCTTATTGTTCATGCTTATGCGTATTGCTCTGAGAGCGCCTTTATTTATTATTGGTGGTATCATCATGGCTTTCTTTGTCCATCCCGGCCTTGCGACACATCTTCTTATATCCGTGCCCATCCTGCTTCTTTTTTTATTCTGGATTTTGACCAAAGGTGTTGTCCTTTTTCGTAAAGTTCAAGAGAAACTGGATCGTGTCAATACCGTCATTCGTGAAAACCTCTCGGGCATCCGCTTGATCAAAGGCTTCAATCGTGGAGATTTTGAAGAAGATCGATTTAAACATGTGAACCATTCCCTGACGAATCAAAATAAAAAGGCGTTATGGATGATGGAAGTAGCGATGCCTGTCGTGATGCTCGGAATGAATATCGTCATCATCGTTATTCTCTGGATAGGAGCAGTTCAGCTCGACTTACAGGAAGTAAAAGCAGGAGAGCTTGTCGCAATCATCAATTACGCGACCCGTATCCTCTTTACCTTTTCAGTCTTCACTTTCCTCATCATGAACTATTCGAGAGGGAGTGCTTCGGCTACTAGGATTGCTGCAGTTTTAAACAATGATACAGACCATCTACATCCTGAGCAGGCTCTATTGAAGCAAACAATCAGAGGGAGTCTTCGTTTTGAAAATGTGTCGTTCCGGTATGGTGAACAATTTTCGGAAACGCTAAAGGACGTTTCTTTTTCAACAGAAGAACATAAAACAGTCGGCATATTGGGTGAGACAGGATCTGGAAAGACAACGCTTCTAAACTTGATTCCTAAACTGATAGAAAAAACATCTGGACACATTTTCATAGATGAAACCGAAATCGACGAAATGGATCGTGTGCATTTAAGAAGGCAGATCAGTGTTGTTCCGCAGGAAGCTCATCTATTTTCAGGCAGTATAAAAGAAAACATCGAGTGGGGGAAGGACGGGGCAACTTCAGAGGAAATCATCGCTGCTGCAAAGGATGCACAGATTCATGATTTTATCATGAGTTTACCAGATGGATATGATACAAGATTGGGACAAAAAGGAATCACTTTTTCAGGGGGGCAGAAACAACGACTCTCAATTGCACGTGCCCTTGTGCGAAAGCCGAAGATCCTTATCTTAGACGACAGTACGAGCGCACTTGATGCCCACACTGAATCAAGGTTGCTTGAAACGTTGAAAAAGCAGGATTGCACGATTTTCCTTGTTGCACAAAAAATCAGTTCAATTCGTGCTGCCGATCAAATTCTCCTGTTGCATCAAGGAGAGTTGATTGGAAGCGGCAGTCATGAGGATTTGCTGAAAACAAGCCCCTACTACCAGAGTGTGTACAAGTCACAAATGGAAGAGGATGTGGTCTAAATGTTGAAATCGAATGAACATCGTGAACGTATTCCACAGCATCCTCATCGACGGCATCAGGGCATTGGTACGAAGCCGCCAAAAGTCGAAAATTTGTGGTCGACACTTGCCAGGGTTTGGACGTACATCCGAACTGAGAAGAAACGCTTCATGGTTGTGCTGTTCATTGTCGTGATCAGTTCTTTATTGTCCCTCCTCGGTCCATATTTATTAGGAGTTGCCGTAGATCGAATCATTGCTGACCCTGTCACAGAAACGCTTATACTAATGGTAGGCTTGTTATTAGCTGTATACATTCTCCATTCAGTGACGTCATGGCTTCAAAACTATTGGATGATCGGTATTTCCCAAAATACGGTCTATTCTATGCGGAATCATTTGTTTTCGCATATCCAGCGACTGCCATTGTTATTTTTCCAAAAAAGGCAGCATGGTGAATTGATGAGCCGTTTGACGAACGATATGGATAACGTAAGCAGGACTCTGAATTCCGCCGTGATCCAATTTACAACCAGTGTGTTGACGATTACCGGCACCATTGCAATGATGATCTGGTTAAGCCCGGTCCTTACACTTCTGACACTGACAATCGTACCGGTGATGTATTTCGGTATGAAGTGGATTACAAAACGAACAGGCCGTTATTTTAAAAAGCAACAGAAACATTTAGGTGACATGAACGGGTATGTTGAGGAAATTTTCACTGGGCACCAGATCGTGAAAATGTATTCACAGGAAAATCGTGTGATTGAGGAGTTCTCCGAAAAAAATGATTCCTTAAGGGACGCGAGTTATTGGGCTCAGACATACTCTGGTTTCATTCCGAAGTTGATGAATATGCTCAATAACGCAAGCTTCGCCATCATTGTAGGTGCAGGAGGGATTCTTGCCCTTAACGGATTCATCTCCATCGGAGTCATCGTCACCTTTACGACCTACTCAAGGCAATTCACCAGACCGCTAAATGATCTGGCAAACCAGTACAATATGATCCTATCGGCTGTCGCAGGTGCAGAACGTGTATTCCAAATCATTGATGAAGCAGAAGAAAAAGAAAATGATAGGGATGCAAGTAATATTGAACGGATTCAAGGGGAAATCGAGTTTGATTCAGTTTATTTTTCCTACGAAGAGGATCAGCCGATTTTAAAAGATATCAATTTCCATGCTGAGAAAGGGCAGACCATCGCACTTGTCGGTCCAACCGGCGCAGGTAAAACGACCATTATCTCGCTTTTATCAAGGTTTTATGAAAATGATTCGGGACACATCCTCGTTGATGGCAGGGACATCAAATCGATTACACGGGAAAGCTTGCGAAGTCAAATGGGTGTCGTTTTACAGGATTCGATTCTGTTTCATACAACGGTCAGGGAGAACATCCGTTATGGAAGACTCGATGCAACGGATGAAGAGGTCGAAAATGTCGCTAAGGCTGCCCATGTCCATGAGTTCATCAAACGGATGCCTGATGGATATGGTACGATTCTTGATCCAGATGGAGCGGGCATCAGTCACGGACAAAAACAATTGCTCTCGATAGCTAGAGCAATGTTGGCTGACCCTGCATTGTTGATATTAGACGAGGCGACGAGCAGCATTGATACGGTAACGGAAATGAAAATTACGGACGCGCTCAGGACATTGATGGAAGGTCGCACTAGCTTTGTGATTGCCCATCGATTAAATACGATCCGTAACGCTGATCAGATTCTTGTACTGCATGGCGGTAGGATTGTCGAACAGGGAAATCACATGGAATTATTAAGAGAAAACGGTTTCTATGCGGACCTTGTGCATACTCAGGTCAGCGAACAAATGTGTTGAACAGGGTTGATTTTTGCCTTTTTGATGAATGTGGATACAGGGGGAAATTTCCCGAGAAATGTCGCTTGACCGATAGTTGGGTGATTTGGACCGTAGAGCTCAACTCTGACATGAGGAGACTATGGACGGATCATGTGACATGGACGAGAAGTTATATTGTCAGCGCGATAGGAGGTCTGGAAGATCAAGATGCAGTACTTTCACGCCTTTTACAAAACCAAAAGGATATCGGAAATGCGATCCAACCTTATTGCAGGAGAGCTCGTTGAAGCAGCTAAGAACAATGACCAGGCGAATGTCGATAAATTCACGAAACAATGGTATGCAAACGCAGATGAAATTGCGCAGTTCCTTAGTGATACAAACCCGAATTGGCCGAAAAAGATACTAAAAGACCTGCTTGATGAACATTTGGCCCTTTTAACGGATCAAGTTGTGTTTAGGCTACAGAAACGCTGGGATGATGACATCAAAGCTTATGACGAAGGGGAGACGCATATCTTGAAGTTGGCAGATGCTCTCTCAGAAGGAATCATCAAGCAATTTCCGGACAAATTCAAATAACAATACAAAAAGGATGGACCTGAATAAGTGGGGTTCATCTTTTTTTACGCTCTTTTCGTAAGGCTGTTTTCGCAAATGTTGTTGCTCTTGAGTTATTTTTAAAAACTCACCTTGTGCAAGTTGATTGGATTTTCTTCCGCACTACAGGTCTCAATAGCAACAATCTTTTAAAAACCACCTTTTTTAAGTCTACATGGTTTCATGGTTAAGAAGCGAACTGGAAATCTAACGGACACCAGAGCCCTTATTTTGGCATATTTGCTTTAATTCCTGAACTTAGCGGACACCAGAGCCCTTATTTACAGAAATCAGCTGGAAAAATAGGCACTTTTAGTAAAATAGCGTCTCTCATGTCCGTTAAATTCCCAAATCACCATTTTTTGTTACTAATAAGGTCCTGTGTGTCCGTTAAAGTGACAACTACCAGACTCATTATACTGTTTTTCGGAGGTGTTTTTCTCTTCCCTTGAAGTTAAGTCCTGTAGAGGCATAAACGAAAACGGAGTCTCCAATAAAGCTCACATGCTTAACATACGCTTATCGAAAGAATACTATAGTCGTAAGAGGCGAAAGAGGGGAGGAAATGACAGTGGGTCAGCAGGTCATCGTCCTATCAGGGGCATGGATCCAGGCTGTGGGCACAGTTGCAGCCGCAATCGGTAGTACCCCTGCACTCTACCTTCCTCATATAATCAGTAAAGAACTTCGACTTGTCGGAAATGCCCTTCAAGCTTTAGGAAATGCAATGGAGGCTGCTGGGGAATCTACAATCAGTCTAGAAACGACGGGAAACAAAATACAAGCTTTAGGAAACTTGACTGTCATATATGGAATTGTAGCGGAAATCCCTTACGTAAAAAAACAACAGTTCGAAATTGCTGGTAACTGGCTCCAAGCTTTTGGGGCATTATTAGCCGTTATTGATGAATTGAAGGAGATCAGGACGGAGCTGTTTAGCATTATTGGAAACACCATGCAATCATGGGGGAATTCTATGCAAGCTGTCGGGGGTATATTAGAATTGAGAGGAGACCCTGTCACAGGTCAAAACTTGGATGTCAATGGAAGTTGGATCCAAGCGGCTGGCGCTGTCATCGCTGCTCTTGGACAATCTCAAGAGGAGATACGCAATGGTTCAGGAGTAAACGAGTCTTCTTAAACTCTATACATGAGGTGTAAAGAATGGTCATATCGCCCCAAACCGCGCAATCAATCGTTGAGGAAACCGTCAAAATCATTAACAAGAATATTAATTTCATGGACGAGCAGGCACAAATCATTGCAAGTATCGATCCAAATAGAATCGGTGATTTTCATGAAGGAGCATGGACTGTTTTAAAAACGAAAGAACCGCTTATCATTCAAGAAGAGGATGAATTTGAAGGGGCAAAAAGAGGGGTGAACCTGCCAGTTGAATTGAACGATCAAATCATCGGGGTCATTGGGATTACAGGTAAGCCCGAGGAAGTTGTCCAGTTCGGGGAAGTTATCAAACGAATGACTGAAATACTGCTGAAGGAAGCTTATATAGAAGAACAGATCGAACTTGAAAGCAGGGCGAGGGAATCATTCATCGATGAGTGGATCGAGGGGGACTGGGAAAATGATAAACTATTCGCTGCCCGCGGTTGGATACATAAAATCAATGTTCATTTACCGAGAGCAGCGGTGGTTTTAGAGGTAAAGGATTTTAACGATATCTTATATGAAAAATTGAAAAGCTATGAGGCGGATGTGAAAGGGGAATTAGAATTTCAACGATTCCGGCGTGAAATTTTGAATGTGATCCAGAGCCATTTTCCTGAGCAAAGCCAACATGTCATCATCCCCTCAGGAAGCACCCGGTATACGTTGTTGTTATCCGTAAATGAACATTCATCTGAGATGAAACAGAAGGAAAAGATACGTTACCGGTTGAAGAAGATCCAATCCGCAATCAAAACATCTTATAAATTCGAGACAACCGCTGGAATTGGACAGATGTATGTTGACGCAAGGAGCATATCCCACTCAGTGCGTGAAGCTGAGCGAGCGCTATTACATGCGAAAAATCGAAAACAACCTCTTATATTCCATGATGAATTAGGAATCGAATCTTTTGCATATGATCTTTCCGAAGAGACCCGGGAAGCTTATATCAAGAAAGTCCTATTGACAGACACCGGTATTGAACACGCACAGATGCTTGAAACGCTGGAATGCTTTTTTGAAGCGAATGGTTCGATTACCGAAGCCGCAGAAAAGCTGTTCATTCATAAAAACACCCTTCAATACCGGTTGAAACGTATCAAAGAGAAGACGGGCTATGATCCTCGTGTATTGAGCGAAGCCGTCATGCTCTATGTGGCAATGACATTTTATACGATAAATAAAGGAGCTGACTAGAACGGATACTAATGTCAGCTCTTTTTGTTTGGCTGTTTTCTAAAAGTTTGTAGCTAATGGAATGTGTAATGAAAAGTGCTGAACCTTTTGGCATTGGAAATATGCGAGACTCCAGCGGGAAAAGCAACCTAAGCGAGACCCCGCAAGCGAGAATATTTGCAAAAACAACAATCTATTAGAAAACAACCTTTTGTTTCCTGTAACAAATATGGAAGAAATTAAACCGATCTTTTTGTTTCTTGTACCATAGATAGCGTTTTCATCATTTTAGTAAGATAACGTTAACAAAACAATTAGGAGGTGGATGATCATGAAAATTGTCGTTGCTCCAGATTCATTCAAAGGCTATATGACAAGCATTGAAGCTTCTGAAGCTATTCGAAAAGGTTTGTTAGAGGTTGATCAAAAACTGGATATTGTTACGGTCCCAATGGCTGATGGTGGTGAAGGAACGGTCGAAGCCCTTACTGCCATTTTAGATGGAGAAATAAAGACAGAAGAAGTAATGGACCCGATCGGACGTAAGGTACAGGCAGCTTTTGGATGGGTTGAAACAACGAAGACAGCTGTCATTGAAACTGCGGGGGCATCTGGTCTCCCCCTGTTAAAAGATAGAGAGCTCGATCCTTACCGTGCTTCAACTTATGGAACAGGTCAGTTGGTATCGCGAGCACTGGACTTGGGTGCAGAAAACGTGATTCTAGGTTTAGGAGGAAGTGCCACAGTAGATGCTGGAACCGGATTTTTTGAAGCATTAGGGATCCGTTATTTAGATGAAAAAGGGAAGGAGATCCAAGCTGCGGGTGGTATATTGGGTAAAATCAAATCCATTCATACGTCAGGTCTGGATTCAAGATTGGCTGATGTCACGTTCACGATTGCATCTGACGTAACCAACCCTTTACTTGGGAGAGAAGGGGCTGTGTCGGTTTTTGGACCGCAAAAAGGGGTCACCGAAGACGAAATGCCTTTCTTTGAGAGTGGTATGGAACACTATGCAGAAACCGTTGCCACTCATACTGGGAATGACCATCGTTTGGCAGAAGGCAGCGGAGCGGCAGGCGGATTCGGTTTCTCTCTCCTTTCATACCTAAACCCGAAGTTCGAAAGCGGGTTTACATTGATTTCAGATTTTAGCCGACTGGAATCACATATCAAACATGCCGATTTTGTTATAACAGGGGAAGGGAAAGTCGATGCGCAATCCTTATATGGAAAAGTACCTGTCGGGATTGCTCGGATTGCGAACACGTACAAGGTGCCTACAATCGCATTTGCCGGAAAGATTGAAGGGGATTTACAAGCCGCTGCCGGACAAGGTCTTTCTTCAGTTCTACCAATCGTCGATGAACCTATGATTTTATTAGATGCAATGGATAAAGGGCAAGAACTTTTACAAAAAGCAGCAGTGAGATTCATGACAATCGTTCAAGTATGCAATGGGAAAAAGGAGGAGTCATCTAATGAGTAGCTTTACCTTGTTAGATTACGCGATTTTTGCAATCTATATAGCCGGTACTGCAATATTTGGTGCGATGTTCGGGAAAAACCAGAAATCGACTAAGGATTACTTCCTTGGTGGGAGAAGCATCCCATGGTGGGCGATCGGTTTGTCGGTCATGGCAACACAAGCGAGTGCGATCACCTTTATAGGTGCGCCAGGATGGGGGTATGAAGGAGGTCTCGAGCGGATCAATACGTTCATCAATGTTCCCCTTGCAATGGCGTTTCTGATTGCAACAATCGTTCCTTTCTTTTATCGTACGGAAGTTTACACAGCTTATGAATATCTTGAAAGACGTTTTGATGTTAAAACGAGAACGTTGACGGCTGCCTTGTTCCTTATTGCCCGAGGTCTCGCAACTGGAGTAGTGCTGTATGCACCGGCACTCGTGTTATCCGTTGTAACTGGGTGGGATATTTCGGTTACGATCATTTTGATGGCGGTTATCGCGGTCTCTTACACTGTACTTGGTGGAATCAGTGCTGTCATATGGACAGATGTCATCCAAATGGTGATTCTGTGGCTTGGAGCAGCACTTAGTATTGTTGTCATCTATACGAAGGTGCCAGGGGGATGGGGCGAAATCATGGATACGGCTTCTTCTGCAGGTATGCTTCAATCCCTCGATTTCTCGCTTGACCTGAATGTTGAATACAGCGTATGGGCAGGTGTGATCGGTGGTTTCTTCCTTCATGCTGCCTATTTCGGAACAGATCAGAGTCAGATCCAACGTGTCTTGACGAGCAAGTCGATTCGAGAAAGTAAATTATCTCTTGTTCTCAGCGGGGTCTTGATGATTCCTCAGATGCTCTTATTCTTGTTCATTGGTGTGCTGTTATATGTATTTTATCAGCATCATGGAAATCCAAATGTTGAAGATTTAAATGAGTTATTCCCGTTGTTTGTCGTGAATGAACTTCCTGCAGGTATTTCAGGATTGATCATGGCTGGGGTATTTGCAGCTGCGATGTCCAGTCTCGATTCAGCGCTTAACTCTTTGTCAGCGGTATCGATCCGTGACTTTTATAGTAAGTTCATGAATAAGAACGCGTCAGAAAAGCATTATTTGAAAGCTTCGCGCTGGGTAACGGTATTCTGGGGAATCTATGCAACGATTTTTGCATTCTTTGCTTCCAATCTCGGACCTGTCATTGAAGCAGTCAACAAAATTGGTTCATACTTTTACGGTGCATTGTTGGGTGTATTCCTGCTGGCGATTTTTACAAGAAGGACGAATGGTACAGGGGCTTTTGCGGGGATTCTAGCCGGGATGGTATCTGTTTGGGCGGTAACACAATTTACGATGATTTCCTGGTTGTATTATAACGTTGTCGGAGCGTTGGTGGCATTTGCAGTAGGATACGCAATAAGCCTAGTAGGGGCAAAGCCGACACCAGACAAGCTCACTGGCCTGACGGTAAGAGAAACGGATGAAGCTCTTCAACAGAAACTGGCAGGACGTGCAGCTGGAGCAGCGCCTGTTGACGAAGCTGCCCTTGAAGAAGAACGCAAGACAAAGAGCTGGCCGGTCTATCTTGTCATTTATTTCTTCATCGCAATGGCGTTCCTGTTGTTCCTTCAGACGCTTTAACTCTGTTAAATAAAATAATTGTTGGTTTCTGACTAAGTTTGATTGAAGTGAAATTTGCGACACTCCTGCGGGAAAAGCGAGCCAAGCGAGACCCCACCTTTTTTAAAAGGATCTTCGACTAACAGCCATCACGTCATGTGGTGAACGTCGAAGTCAGTACATCCTGTACAAGTACGTCCTGCGCCTGCGGTTACTCGTGAGTAAATTCGCAAAAATCAACAAAACGATTAGATTGAATTTTGATGAAGGGAGGATTGGGCTAGCATGGAAAATCAATACTTTCTTGAACCTGCGATTGAAGAAAAAGAAGCGACAAGTGCGATCAAAGAACATAAATCGGGGTTGATCATGCGTCTTTTCGAAAAAGAAAAGAAGCAGCTAAAGAGCATGGAGCTGTCCTATCTGCCATTCTGGTGTTACTCATATGAGCTAAAAAGTACAGCATACAAGGATAAAATCTGTGGGAAAGTTGCAATTGAGGCTGTGACAAAGACATCTGCCATCTTACCGGTTGAGTATCCGCTTCAACAAGTGGGGGATGATATGAATCTGCTTCCTATTGTAAAAGAAGAGGATGAAGAGATGGCGAGAAAAGCACTTTACTGGGAGGCTTTTCGAAAAGAGAAGAAACGGAAATCGATCGACATCAAGCTCAATCCTTCCTTTGTGTTATATTTACCATTCTGGATCGGATATTTGAGTGGTGATGAACGTATAGAGATTCTCCCAGTTGATGCGATTACGAGGAAAATTGATCTGAAATTGAAGGATGCCTTCCTGGAAATTTTCAAACAGATGTAGAAGGACAAATGGAGGACTTGCTGCGAGGTTTACAGTGGGTCCTCTTTTACATTTGGTGGGAATAGGGCTATACATGTCTTGTTGCTTCGTGCTTTCAACCTCAAGTTTTGTGAACGATTTGAAACATGGTAGTATGGATGCAGAAGCTTCACCATTAAAATCAACAAATGAAGGATGGCAATCATGAATAAAGAAACCATGCTCACGATAAAATCGAAGTATTTCAATAAGTTGAAAGGGGGCTATCCACTCCTATTTAAGGAAGCGATTGTCAATTTAAATGATCTGAAGGAAGAAGGCACTCTCCTCAAGCTTGTAGATGAACAGAAACGTTTCATCGGTAAAGGTTACTACGGCAAACAGAATAAAGGATACGGCTGGATCCTTACTCGAAAAGAACAGGAAAAAATTGATTACGCCTTTTTCGAAAACCAAATTAAAAAAGCGATTGAGCATAGAAAATCTTTCTTTAATGATCACGAGACGAATGCGTTCCGTTTTTTTAACGGTGAAGGGGATGGAATCGGTGGTTTTACTATCGATTACTTTGATGGCTACCTGTTGCTAAATTGGTACAGTGAGGGCATATACCAATTTAAACAACCGATTGTCGAAGCGTTACAAAGTTCCATCGAATACAAAGGCATTTATGAAAAGAAACGTTTTGACCAAAAAGGGCAGTACATCGAGGACGATGATTTTCTCGCTGGAGAACGTGCACAATTTCCTCTAATCGTAAAAGAGAACGGGGTTCATTTTGCTGTTTATTTGAATGATGGTGCGATGGTTGGTGTTTTCCTTGATCAAAGGGGAGTCCGCAAATCGATAAGGGACCACCATGCGGAAGGGAAGACCGTCTTGAATACGTTTTCCTACACCGGGGCGTTTTCCGTCTTTGCTGCGCTTGGAGGAGCCGTAAAAACGACGAGTGTCGATCTTGCAAACCGCAGTTTGAATAAGACGATTGAACAATTCAGCTTGAATGGTCTTGATTACGAAGCACACGATATCCGAGTAATGGATGTTTTCAACTATTTTAAATATGCAGTTCGTAACAACTTGAAGTTCGATATGGTCATCCTCGATCCACCAAGCTTTGCGAGATCGAAGAAACATCGCTTTAGTGTCGCGAAAGATTATAAAGATTTGATAAAAGAAGCGATTGCCATAACCGAAAATGGTGGGATGATTGTTGCGTCCACGAATTTTGCCGGATTCGATATGAAAAAGTTCAAATCATTCGTTGAAAAAGCATTCAAAGAAATGAATGGAACATATAAGCTGATCGAAGACCATTCACTACCAGCGGATTTTAAAACAATCAGGGAATTTCCAGAAGGCGATTATTTGAAAGTGTTGTTCATCAAGAAAATCAAAGGATGAGTTAGAGAGGAGCGGTTTACAGCTTTAATGAGCGGGAAAGCCCACTCCTTTAGGGGTGGGATGAAAGCGAATAAATCATTCTTTTCTTCTTTCAATGCGAACGCACGTTTGGTATAATGGTGGATATAGGCACACAAAAAGAACCGAAACAACGGGATGTCGAAGAACAAAAAACGAGGGGGTAAACATGTCACAGACGGTCACGGTCCAAGTGAAACTGTTGCCTAATCAAAATCAAAGTGATTTATTGAGTCGCTCGAGCACCACGTATATTGCCACGATCAATGCGCTTGTAGCGGAAATGATACAAGCGAAAGAACCAACCCGAAAAACCTCCAAACATGTAAATGCTCCTCTCCCCAGTGCTGTCAAAAATCAGGCAATCCGGGATGCAAAAAGTGTCTTTCGGAAAGTAAAGAAATCCCAATATCGAATCATCCCCATCTTAAAGAAACCCTGCATCCTTTGGAACAATCAGAACTACACGTTTGATGAGGGATCCGTTTCAGTACCATTGATGGTAGACGGAAAATCCAAGCGTATTCGCATCAACGCCACCTTCACGCAAGACATCCTCACGAAACTTGCTTCCCATAAACGCGGGACCCTCCGCATCACGAAAAAAGCTCACAAGTGGATCGCTCAGTTTTCGATAGAGATCCCGACCCAACAAAATACGGGCACCAAAACTATGGGTGTCGATCTCGGTCTGAAAGTCCCGGCTGTTGCGGTCACTGAAGACGAGAAGATCCGGTTTTTTGGCAACGGAAGGCGAAACAAGTATGTTCGTCGGAGGTTCAAATCCAAACGACAAAAGCTTGGACGAAAGAAAAAGCTCACTGCCATCAAAAAGCTCAATAATAAAGAGCAGCGCTGGATGAAGGATCAGGACCATAAGGTGAGTAGGCAAATTGTCGATTTCGCAGTCAAACATAATGTGTCAATCATACGCTTGGAACAATTGGCGAACATTCGCCAGACGGCAAAAACAAGCCGTAAAAATGCAAAGAACCTTCACACCTGGTCCTTTTATCGTTTAGCGTCCTTCATCGAATACAAAGCAACGCTCGCAGGAATCAAAGTCGAATATGTCGATCCCAAATACACGAGTCAAACCTGCCCATCATGCGGCATTCGGAACAAAATCAAAGATCGTTCATACAAATGCCGGTGCGGCTACCACACCCACCGGGATCGGGTGGGGGCGATGAATATTCGTCATGCACCTGTGATCGATGGTCAAAGTCGATCAGCCTAAGAGGCTATAGGCCCTGTCTTAGGAGGGGTGATGGCAAACCCTAAGCTCGAAGGTTGTCCAAAACTAAAATGGCCTGAGGACGGAAAATCATTCGAGAATCCCACTGGACCGAAGGTTCAGCTTGCGGCTTTAGCCGTGGGAGTGTCAACTTGTTGTAGGGTAAAGTGCTCTTTTTTTAAGGTAAGAAGAAATCAGGCTGCGATTCGCGATGAAAGTTGAAACAAAACTTTTTACGGATACCAGCGCTCTTATTTGTGAACATCTCCTCAATTTCCCCGACGTAACGGACACCAGAGCTCTTATTTTCCTTAATTGGTGGAAAAACATGCTCTTTTGGTCAAATAGCGTCTCTCCTGTCCGTTAGATTACTAGATTACCTTGTTTTGTCCCGAATAAGGTCTCCTGTGTCCGTTAGAGTCGTGTCCCCTAATAAGTTTGTTTGAAACGAAATTTGCGATACTCCTGAGGGAACAGCGAGCCGGGCGAGACTCCACAGCTCCGAACGAGTAGGAGGTTTGGGGTTCGGAGCGAATTCCCATCGACACTAAAAGTTAATATTTTACAAAATTTTCATGTTGTTGTATTCTTTGGTTCATGAAGTCATTCCTACTACACCAATGATCCTGCACAAATATCTTTGGAAAAAGTAAATCAAGTGAAGGAGGAATAGCTGGTACCTGATTTAGCCGTTTTTTCCCGAACGCCAGCTTACGTTTATGGACTTAGTAGAAAGAACAAAGGTAGTGAATCTTGATAAAGAAGAGATCAGTCAATCGTTCAAATCCTTACAAAATGATATTTGTGAAGCGTTAGAAGCCTGCGATGGAAAAGAAGCTTTCAAGGAAGAGCTTTGGAAACGTGAGGGAGGAGGCGGCGGTCGCACACGTATCATGCAGAATGGGGGAATCATCGAAAAAGGCGGGGTCAATTTTTCAGAAGTATATGGTCTCCTTTCCAATCAGATGGCGGATGTACTGCAAGTCAGTCGTGGCGGCTCTTTCTATGCTACTGGTGTTTCTGTCATCATGCATCCTATAAGTCCATTGATTCCCATCATCCATATGAACGTCCGCTATTTTGAAACTTCTAGTGGCGAGAGATGGTTTGGAGGGGGTATTGATCTAACTCCGATTTATATTGATGTCCTTCAGGCAAAAAGGTTTCATCAAAAGCTTAAATCTCTATGTGATCACCATCACCCTTCGTATTATCCCGCTTTTAAAAAATGGGCTGATGAGTATTTTTATATCAAACACCGTAATGAAGCACGTGGAGTCGGAGGTATCTTTTTTGATCGCCTAGGTGCCACGCATGAGATTTCGTTAAAAGACCGCTTCTGTTTTGTGAAAGAGGTAGGAGAAGCGTTTTCAGGAATTTATACGAACCTGATAAATGAAAACCGCAATCTACTTTATGGAGACTTGGAACTGACATGGCAACGGATCCGGAGAGGAAGGTATGTCGAGTTTAATCTCGTCTATGATCGTGGAACGAAATTCGGGTTGAATTCAGGAGGCCGTATCGAGTCGATTTTCATGAGCTTGCCGCCAGCAGTCGACTGGGCATATAACTACCATCCACTTCCCGACAGTAAAGAAGCTGAAACTCTAAGTCTGTTAGAAACGAAAATCGATTGGCTTTCACTTTAATAAAGAAAACTTGGCAAAACCAAGCCTTAGGCTGAGCCATTAGTTGCATTGATACTTTCTTTATGTGTAAAAAGCTGTCCCAAAAAGTGTCGGACACTTATGGGACAGACCAACCATCATAAGGACATATTTTTATCAGGAAGATCCTTTCGCTTCATAGGCTGCAATTGTCTATAGGTAAGGGAACGCCAAGCCCATTCGAATGGACCAAAGTGAAAATACTTCAACCAGTAATGGCTTGCCATAAGCTGCATGGAAAATAGGATCAACACCATCATGAGCCCGAAAGTCAAGCTGATTTCATAATAAAGTCCTGAAGAAACCAGAATGATGATGGTGAGGATGGACTGGACAAGATAATTCGTTAACGCCATTCTTCCAGCTGCCTCAAAAGCCTGTAAGATTCGATTCATTCTCGTTTTCTGTAAAAATAGAACCAACGAAAAGATGTAAAAAGAAGCTAGAAATACTCCGCTTAGCGTAATAAGTAAATAGGTCAGTCCTTCTTTATAGACACCATAATCAAGCCAATCCATTTCGATCGCTGTCAACCAGACTACCATAGGCAATGCAATGACCCCGCTCGTCAACCATATTTTTCGGATCACCCCTCTATGCGATGCTGGTTCTGCTATGATTCCTCTTTTTCCAACATATAATCCTAATAAGAAGAGTGCTAGAATCTGAGGGATATTAAATACAAAGAACTCAAGGACAGGGAGCACTTCATTTTTGAAACGGTAAGCTGTCAACTCAAAATACCCTGAGTCCTGGTACATCGATACGGCTTCCTCCACTTTTTTGCTGCCAACCGTCTCACTTACATAGTTTGAGGATTCATGGAAAGATGGTGGAGCTAAAAGCGGCAAGGCCACAATTGTATAAAAAAAGACAAGTAATGAAATCGCCCAAATAAGAATGGTTTTTGGTTTGCGATTATAAAAGAATACGAGAAGAAACCCAATCAAGGCGTAAGTGTGAAGAATGTCTCCATACCAGACGAAAATCAAGTGAAGCAATCCAAAAGCAAGTAGAATAACCAAACGCCGGATAAAAAGCTTACGTGGCTTGTCGGTTTTAAGTTCTGCCCTTGAAAGGAATATGTAGAAACCAAATCCAAATAGAAATGAAAACATCGGGTAAAACTTTGCCTGTATGAATAGATCGAAAAGGAGACGAACCCAGCGATTAATTCCTTGGTATGTTGGTTGAACCGAATACAGGTCATACATCAATGCAGGTGCGGATAAAGCCGGCATATTGACGAGAAAAATGCCAAGAAGGGCAAATCCTCTTATGATATCAATCGTTGCAATGCGCTGGTGGGTCGAAATCGGTGTTGGCTGCATAATAAACTGCTTTTCCTCCTTTTGCCATTAGAGTTATACCTATCATACCACTTGAAAATCATTTGACGATATCTTTTACACCATTTGTAGGGTGAGGGGATGAGAAGATTGTTCCATGTGAAACATTATATGAAATAACATTGGAACTTTCTGGTGTTGTCGTTTATAATAAAAAGACAATCTAGAGGAGGTATCGATTCTAAAATCATGAAGTCCCTTAACATTTTTCGCGTAGCTTAATACGAAAAATGGCTCTGCCTGAAATCAGAGTATAGGGATAAGTGTGTCGTCATTTAGATATCGTTCTTCTTTTTGATCGGAATTTTTCAGCTGATCAATTTAGCATGAATCCATGCATCTGGTTCACAGGCAGCGGCCTGTGTTTTTTTATTTTCTAAGGCTCTTTTCTAAAAGATTGTTGCTATGGAGTCATTTTTAAAAAATCACCTTGTGCAAGTTGATTGGAGAGCAAAGTGCGAGACTCCTCGAAAATGAAAATCGCATTTTCTTCGTGCGATGGAACGCTGCCGAAGCTTTCCTTGTCCTGCGGGCTCACCGCATGCCCCGCGGAAAACGAGCATCCTTGAGGGGAAATCAACGACTTTCAGGAGCAACAAGGTTTGCGAAAACAACCTTTTCAAAAAAGATGTACTGGAGGGATTTGTATGCTGGTTTTGAAGGCTGATAACGTTACAGTTGAACGGAATGGAAAACAAATATTCAAAAATGCTTCAATAGAAATCAACGATAGGGATCACATTGCATTAATCGGAAGAAATGGAGTTGGAAAAACAACTTTCATCAATTGTTTGCTAGGTAAAGAGAAAGTATCCGGAGGCACGATTTTCCATCCGATGAAAAGTGAAGAATGGGGAATTGTGGAACAAGATTCTTTATTGGATTACCATGTTACAACGAGAGAGTTTGTTGAAAGTGAATCTTCAGATCTGTTTCATGCAAAGCGTATCTTGCGAAGATGTGAAAAAGCGATCCAAGAAAATCCAGAAGATATCGATGTACTTTCAGACTATAGTAACGTATTGCAATCGTATGATGAATTGGGTGGGTATGAATGGGAAACAGCTGTAGAGAAATGTATGCTGCAGCTTAGGCTTCCGAAGGAAATTTGGGATCAGGCCATCACAAACCTAAGCGGCGGTCAAAAAACACGAGCTAGGCTTGCCAGGGTTATGCTGCGCAATCCAAAAGGTTTGATTTTAGATGAACCGACCAATCATTTAGATGCAGAAACAATCCAATGGTTGGCAGAATGGCTTCAATCGTTTAGAGGAGCAGTATTGTTCATTTCCCATGAACGCGCATTCATCGATCAAGTCGCAAATATTACGTATGAGCTCTCGCCTGATGGGACGAAAAAATACCACGGTGGCTATGAAGAATATAAACGCAGCGTAGAACATGAAAGAAGGACATTAGAAACCCAATACCATAAACAACAAGCCGAAAAAAGAAAGCTCATGGAAGCTGTTACCCAATATAAACAATGGTTTCAGAAATCCCATAGCGCCGCAAGTGAACGGGACCCTTTTGCTAAGAAGAAGGCGAACAAGAATATGACGAGATTCAAAGCGAAGGAAGCTGCGTTAGAACGTCTTGAAAACGACCAGATTGAGAAACCGAAAGACGGACCCAAGATCAATGTTGAATTGGAAGTTGGTACATTTAACAGCAAAACGTTACTCAGGTTCAATGCTGCAGCTTTTCGATATCCACAGAATGACATGCTATTTGATTCCTTATCCTTTACGATCGACCGAGGGGACAGAATCGCGGTGATCGGGCGGAATGGGACCGGGAAAACGACATTGCTCAAATTGATTACCAGGCATCTTCTCCCTGTATCGGGGAATGTCATACATCATCCACAACTGAAAATCGGATATTTCATGCAGGAACTTGAGGGGCTTGCACCAAACAAGACGATTCTTGAGCAGATCTTAGACCTTCCACAGATGACCCAAGCTGACGCACGGACGATTCTTGCTTGTTTTTTGTTCAGAGGAGATCATGTGTTCAAGAAAGTAAAAGAGTTGAGCATGGGGGAGAAGTGCCGCGTAGCTTTTGTGAAGTTATACTTTTCGGAAGCCAATCTTCTTGTACTTGACGAGCCGACCAATTATCTTGATATTGAAACGAGGGAAAGAATTGAAGATGCACTTGCCGTTTACCCTGGGTCAGTGGTTACGGTCTCGCACGATCCGTATATGCTGGAAAAAGTCACAAACCGTGTTTTTTCACTGGATAATGGGTTTTACGAGTATAAAGGTTCGTATAAGGAATGGAAACATCATGTGCACTTGTCAAAAGACGAACAACAGATCAATAACGAAATTGATCTGTTGAATTTACAATTATCGAATTTGATCGCGAGAGAAGTGGAACCCGATAATGAGAACAATACCCTTGAACTGAACAAGCAAATAAAAGACTTGAAAAAGCAGATAACTCAATTAGAAGCTCAAAAAGAAGGCATTTAACAAACAAAATAGGGCGACCCTGTCAGACACGAAAGGGTCAGCCCTATTTATATATGCACTTCATTTTCAATGGATATGGTAGCGGGCAAACGGATTGTAAAGGTCGTGCCCTGATCGACTTGGCTTTGTACATCAATGGTTCCGTTCATGCGTTTCACGATTTCAAAACTTACTGTAAGTCCTAGGCCAGTACCTTTTTCTTTCGTTGAAAAATAAGGTGTACCCAGGCGCTTCAACTGATCATTTGGAATACCTGAACCATTATCCTGGATGATGACTTCAACCCACTGGTCCTTCCTCACAGCCGACACATGCATTTTTCCGGAACCTTCCATCGCTTCAATCCCATTTTTCATGATATTGATGAGCACCTGCTGGACTTCATGCTTATAACACTTCACCTTTAAAGCCTCATCAACTGATTTTGTGATTTCCACATTATTGATGATCGCGTAAGTTGAGATGACCTGAATCGAGTCATTGATTACTTTTGAAAAATCGATGACCTCCAAGTCGTTTTTCTGCGGTTTTGATAAGGACAAATATTCATTGATAATGGTTTGGGCTCGATCAAGTTCCGCGATGGAAATAGTGATGAAAGATCGGTCTGCTTCGGGAATTTCTTTACTCCCGCTTAAAATTTGAAGGAAACCTCTGACTGTGGTCATAGGATTCCGGATTTCGTGCGCGACTGAAGCGGCTAATTGACTGATGGCATTCATTTTTTCGATATGTTCAAGTTCCCTTTGAAGCATGATCTGTCGGTTCAATGCTTCAATCAAGGCGATTACACAAATCAAAGTGAATAATGTGATCGCTGAGAGATAGATTGTGATTTCTACTTGGTCGAAGTAACCATTTGCGATGAAATAAATTGCTCTTAAACCGGCGATCACGAAATAAAAGCCAGTCAGAATGAACAACTTCACTTTCGTGGATTGTGTATGATAAAACTTACTTAAAATGATCAAGACGACTGAAGCGATTATGTAGTTACCCAACGTGGTGTAAAAATCACCTGGATATAAGAAATATGATAAACCAAGCATTAGAGCCGACAAGGAAATACCTGGAAAAATACCGCCATACATGAAACCGAGAATAATCGGAATGATTCTTAGATCGTATTTGAACTCATCCGAATAGACAGCGGGTAAAGTCATTGTCAGAATAACGGAAAATAACAAGACGAAAAAGAATTTCGAAGTAACTTTTTCACGTTCACGACCATCTTCACGAAGAAAAACAAAATAAAAAAGCGCAGGGAATAAGATGAATAATACGTTAACTAAAATATCTTTAATAATAATCCACATGAATCGACTCCGTAGTTAGAGATTTTCTTACTGGAAGACTCTATAATTCTTAAATGTTGATTTGTTGCGGAATTGCTTCTCTGCAGGTGATCCGCAAAATCAACATATAAATATGACAGAGCCTGCTGAAAAAGGTTCTTGCAATTAGCTGTAACCATCAAGAAACTTTGCAATAGCAGTAATTGGTGTTGGGGTTCTGGAAAAGAGTGATCTCAAATGTCGATATTTCGGTTATTTCCTCATGATTCATTATTCTTTTTTAGTTTGTAAAATCCTTTTTTAAATGTATCTGAAATACAACTAAAGTATTAAAAAAAGCTGACTGTTTTGTCAGCTTTCATTAACTTTCATTTCTTTGAACCTTCCGTCTGATCCTGCCTCTCTGCAATTTTGCTTTTATTTTTCCAGAAGTTTTTTCCTTTTTAAATCCTTTGTTTTCCTTAACTTCGGTTCGGAAAGCTTTCAATAAAGCATAACAACTGAAGAGAAGGACGACTCCCAAAGGAAACGCACTGATGATGATAGCTGATTGGAACCCTTCCAACCCGCCTGTGGCCATCAGGACTACAGCAGAAGCAGATAACAACAGGCCTAAGACCACTTTCACAATATTAGGCGGTTCAATGCTTCCGTAGGTGGTTTGCATCCCTAATACGAACGTTGCAGAATCTGCTGATGTGATGAAAAACGTCAGAATCAATAACAGAGTTATCACAACAAGGACAATCGTGAATGGAAGTTGCTGAAATACATAGAACAACGCTGCCTCTAGGGCTTGCCCTGATACATCGAGACCAAGGTTGTATTCCATGAAAATTCCTGTGCCCCCGAACACAGCAAACCAGAAAGCACAAACGAGTGTAGGAATGAGCAATACAGCAGTAATGAATTCGCGGACTGTTCTTCCTCTTGATACACGGGCAATGAACGTACCGACGAAAGGTGCCCATGCAATCCACCATGCCCAGTAGAAAATCGTCCAGGATTGCAGCCAGGTTGCATTTTCTTCATTAAAAGGCGCAAGTCTTAAACCTAAGCTAGCTAAATTTTGAAGATATCCACCGAATGTTGTTGTGAATAAATCTAACACAAACACAGTTGGCGCTAGAAATAGGAAAATGAAGAACAGGAGGACAGCGAGAGATAGGTTCGCATTACTTAAATATTTGATTCCCCGTTTGATTCCTGAGGCGGCAGAAATCAGAAACATGACAGTAACAACAAGGATAATAACGAATTGAATTGTAAAATTATTCGGTATTCCTGTCAGGTAGCTCAGACCACCATTGATTTGGGCGGCTCCGAGTCCTAGTGAGGCAGCCACACCGAATAACGTTGCGATTACTGCTACGATATCGATCAGTTTACCAATCGGTCCGTTTACCATTTCCCCTAAAATCGGGTAAAGGGTGGCGCTCACAAGACCAGGGAGTCCTTTCCTGAACTTGTAATAGGCTAGAGCGAGTGCAACGACAGCATAGATCGCCCATGCGTGGAAACCCCAATGGAGATAGGTATATTGCAGCGCGACCTTTGCAGATTGACTTGTCCCTCCTTCACCAAAAGGCGGACTTGAAAAGTGGGAAATCGGTTCGGAGACTCCGAAAAATAATAATCCGATTCCCATACCAGCACTGAACAGCATCGCGAACCAGGTCGGCCGATTGAATTCCGGCTTATCCTCATCTTTGCCAAGTTTGATTTTTCCGTATTTACTGAAGATGAGGAAAAGAGCAAAAACCAAGAAAAAAGTTGCAGAAAGTTGGTAGAACCAACCGAAGTTTTTCATAAAAAAAGCTTGTGTATCGCTCATGACATTAATCAGTTGTTGTGGCCAAACTGCTCCCCAAAAAACAAAAATGCCTGCGATAATAATTGAAATCCAAAACACACTTGATACTTGTTTCACTGATAGACCTCCGATTCTGGATGTTCTGTCTGTACCAATACCCTCTATCGTTCAAATAATCACGCTTTATTCTTTATCTTCAAGAGATACCTGTTTCAATGGTTTCTCGGCAGGTCCTTCCACGACAGTGCCGTCTATTGAAAAACGGGATCCATGACAAGGGCAGTCCCACGTTCGGTCACCGCTGTTCCATTCTGTTTCGCACCCCATATGGGTACAAGTCGTATCAACCAGGTGCAAACAACCATTCTCATCTTTATAGGCACCTGTACGTTTTCCATTTACTTTGACGACAGCACCTTCGTCGTTCCCCATATCATTAAGCTTTTTATGGGCGAGTCCGACTTTTCCAGCGACGAAGTGTCCTGCGACATCTGCGTTTTGTACCACTAGATTTTTCAGGCTGGGATCCGCGTAAAAGCGAGAGGGTGTATAAAGTTCTTCGTATGGGCTCAAACCTTTTGTAATGAGGTCTGTAAGCAATTTTGCTGCGATTGTGCTGGTTGTCATACCCCATTTTTTATATCCACTCGCAACGAAAATATTGTCGTACTTCGAACTTATTTTGCCGATATAAGGGATCTTATCAATGGTGATCAGGTCTTGAGTGGACCAGCGAAACGGAGACTCGCGAATTCCCAGGGTTGTCTCAGCCCAATCCTGCAGGTTCTCGTAATGCTTGAACGTATTGATCCCATGTCCTGTTTTATGGCTTTCGCCGCCGACAAGGATATAGTTCTCGCCATTAATGGTCGTATCACGAAGTGACCGTTTTGGCTGATCAACACTCAAATACATGCCGCCTGGATATGGTTTATTTGATTTAATGGCAATTACATACGATTTTTCAGCATGCATCCTTGCGAAATAAAAGCCCCTCCCATCGAAAAAAGGGAAATGGGATGCGATGACGACATGATTGCATGTAATGTTGAATCCATTTCTCGTAACTACTTTCGGTTTAGTTCCGGTTTCAATATCTACTGCAGGTGTGTTCTCGAAAATCATTCCTCCAGAAGATTTGATTTTCTCTACAAGCGGAAGCAGATAACGGAGAGGATGGAATTGTGCCTGGTTTTTCATGACTAAAGCAGATTCAATTGGAATATCAAACGGAATTTCGTCCACCAGGTCACTATCAATTCCTAATTTCCGATAGGCTTCAAACTCTTTCTGCAGTTTTTGGTGGGACGTTTTTTCCGTAGCATATAGATAAGCATCCTCACTCTTAAATCCGCAGTCAATATTATTTTCTGTAATGGTGTTTTGGATGAATTGCAGAGCTTCCGTATTGGAGCGATAATATTGTTTTGCCTTCACTTCACCGATATGCTGGATCAACTCATCATAAATAAGGTCATGTTGAGCCGTGATTTTTGCAGTTGTATGGCCGGTTGTCCCGTTAAGGATACTGCCAGCATCGATCAAGGCGACTTTTTGCCCCGACTTTGATAATAGATAGGCTGTTGTGATACCGGTAATACCTGCTCCGAGTATAGCGACGTCAACTGATTGATCTTCAATTAAAGTATCAAAAGCCTGAAGTTCTACTCCCGATCTCCATATAGGTTCTGGAAATTGGGGGAGTGATGGATTGGTTGTCATAATATTCCTCCTCATTCACATCATTTGTTAGATAATTTTTCCTAACAAATGGAATTCATGTATGGAGAGGAGAAATCGACAAAAGAAAACTTTTTAAAAAGGCTCTTTTCTAAAAGATTGTTGCTTTTGAGTCATTTGTAAAACTGCTGTGCAAGTTGATTGGAGAGCAAGGTGCGAGACTCCTCGAAAATGAAAATCGCATTTTCTTCGTGTGATATAACGCTGCCGAAGCTTTCCTTGTCCTGCGGGATCAGCGTGCCTACTACCTGGATAATCTCCTCGCAAGGCATGCGACGAGAAAGCTCGCTTCGACAGGACTTTCTTGTAGACGCAGGAGCACAAATGCTTCCTTGAAAAGGAGACTCCTGAGGTCGCAAGGCGACGAATGGGCTCACCGAACGCCCCGCGGAAAGCGAGCATCCTGGAGCGGAAATCGACGACTTTTAAAAAAAACTTGGCGAGACCAAGCCTTTTGTATGTCGAGCCTTAGTTGCCCTTATACTGAAGAAAGTATTTTATACTTTCTTCAAGTGCAAGAGCTACAAAGTTTGCGAAAAAAGCTTTTAAAAAAATATACCACCAACTATTATGACTTGGTAATAATTATTCATTGACTTTTACAGCACAGACCTGTTAGGGTTAAGTCTAAGTTTCAGAAAATTAAAGCTTATTAAAGTGATGATTAAATTGCACAGTTCGGAGGGGAACATAAACAGTCCGTATATAACGAAACTTGTTACAGAGTGAACACAAAGGAGCGGTAAAACATGAAAGATTATCATACATTTGGTTGGTATGCTGCTAGGATAGCTCCTCACATGCCAAAGAAAGCATTCAAACCTGTCCCTTCAAGACTTTTAGGTGGTTTAGTATACCTGCTTATTTCGATTGCTAGTTTCGTTACGATCATTTTCTTTGAAACAAATATTTGGTTGAACCTATTGATCAGTTTAATCCTGGGAGCTAGTTTCGCTGGAATGGGCTTTTTGGGACATGAGATTTTACACGGTACAGTCGTACGGAAGCCTTGGCTGCGGGATTTCCTTGGCGCAGTTGCATTTTGGCCGCTGACCACTGGACCTAAACTCTGGAGAAAATGGCATAACCTGACGCATCATGTTCATACGCAGGATGAAGAAAAAGACCCTGATGCATGGCCTAGCATGAAAAAATTCTCGAAGAATAAATTTATGCGGTGGATGTATAGAATCCCATTTTCAATTCGAGCGATTGCAAGTTTTGCTGCATTAGCTGTTACGTTCACACTGCATTCCTTGAAGATGTTCACCGTTTATATCAAGGAGTTCAATCCAAAGAAACAACCGAGTGTTTGGCTCGAAGCAATTTTACCTTGGGCCACATGGATTGGTCTGTTAATGTGGATTGGATTTGAGAAATGGTTCTTTGCATTTTTATTGCCGTTGTTGATTGCTAACTTCATTGTTATGGCCTATATTTCAACGAACCATCGCTTGAATCCGCTTGTACCCGTGAATGACCCATTAGCGAACAGTCTGACAGTCGTAACACCAAAGTGGGTAGATGTCCTGCATTTCAACTTTTCTTATCACACGGAACATCACCTGTTCCCTGGTATGAGTCCCAAGTACTATCCGATGGTCAAAGCACATATCAAGAAAATGTGGCCGGATCGCTACCATGAAATGCCTTTTGGCCAAGCGTTGTTGGCTCTCTTCAAAACACCAAGAGTCTATTACAATGATAAAGAATTGATCGACCCGCATAAAGGAAAGCTTTTTGGTTCTTTAGGAAATGGACTTAACCTGAAAGCAAGAACAATCAAACAAGTGAAACAAGTGAGACAAGTAAGACAGCTGAAAAAATCATAATAGTATAGGAGACCTTCTTGCATATTAAAGTCGTGCAGAGGGTCTCTTTTTTTTGCATTTTTCAGTATAACGTTATTGTTAGACATGAATCCGAAAACCTGTATAATAAATTAAATATCATGAAAATTTGAGAATTTTACATACTAAAAGGGTACTAAATAAAACGATAGATACACGTCATCATCAAAATATTCACAGTGAAGGAGAACATAATGATTGAATCTTTACTATTTACAATCATGCTGATCATCGTGTTGGGTATCGGATCACAATGGTTAGCCTGGCGTTTCGGTTTTCCTGCAATCGTAATCATGACAGTTGCTGGTCTTCTAGCCGGTCCATTTTTAGGTATCATAAATCCGGAAGAGGATTTTGGGCAATTATTCAATCCAATCATTTCAGCAGCTGTCGCCATCATCCTTTTTGAGGGCAGTTTAAATTTAGATTATCGCGAAATAAAAGGAGTCGGCAGACCGATATTACGGATTGTCACCTTTGGTGCACTAATCGCATGGGTTCTAGGCTCATGGGCAGCGCATTATTTTGCTGGACTTTCCTGGGCTGTTGCATATGTAATCGGAGGGTTATTCATTGTTACTGGTCCGACGGTCATTCTCCCTCTTTTAAGACAGGCTAAGCTAAAGGCTCGGCCTGCAGCGATTCTAAAATGGGAAGGTATCATCGTCGATCCTTTTGGCGCTTTATTAGCTGTATTCGCTTTTGAAATCATTAAATTTCTTACAGAAGAAAGTGTCACAGCTCAAACGTTGTTACTCTACTTCGTAGCTTCTGCAGTAGCGGGACTTCTTGGATGGCTATTCGGACGAGTATCTGGTTGGATGATTGAAAAAGGGCATGTACCTGAGTTCTTGAAGTCACCTTTCGTATTTGCTTTTGTACTTGCTTGTTTTTCCATTTCAGATGAAATCATGCATGAAACAGGACTATTAGCAGTAACTGTAATGGGAATCACGATGGCAAACATGCACATTACTTCCATCGATGATATGCGTCACTTTAAAGAAACAATGTCGGTCATGCTTATTTCTGCAGTATTCATTATGATTACGGCGTCCTTGACAATTGAAACGCTCCTCGAGATTTTCAACTGGAACATACTCTCTTTCGTTGTCTTAATGATGATACTGGTTCGACCATTATCGATCTTTCTGTCAACGATCCGAACCGATTTGTCATTTCAAGAGAAAACATTGGTCGGTTGGATTGCGCCCCGTGGAATTGTTGCACTGACAGTTTCAGGGTATTTTGATAGTGCCTTACAAGATCAAGGGTTTGAAGATGCAAGACTGCTGACTCCGTTGACGTTAGGACTTGTGTTTGCTACGGTTTGCGCACACGGGTTTTCGATCCGTTGGATGGCTAGGAAGCTGGGGCTTGCGATTGATGACCAACCAGGTGTTCTACTAGTCGGCGGGAGCCTTTTCAGCGCTAAATTTGGAGAAGTTTTAAAAGAAATGAATATCCCGGTGTTGATTACGGACTCTTCCTACGATCGATTAATAACTGCTCGTAATCTTGGAGTACCAACCTATAGAGGGGAAATCCTATCTGAACAGACTGATTACCAAATTGATTTCACCCCGTACGAATATATGGTAGCTTCGACGGATATCGATTCGTATAATGCGCTGGTTTGTAATACGTTCGTTCCTACATTTGGAAGGACAAATGTCTATCAATTGAGCCTTCATAATACCACTGGAGATGATCTCCGTGGACTTGACCCTACAGTTGGCGGTAACATCATATTTCATGATGGAGCAACGTGGGAAGTGCTCAATAAAAAGGTAGAAAGCGGCTATGTCTTCAGAAAAACGAAAATCACTGACCAATATACGTTTCAACAATATGTGAATGAACGGGCTGATGATGCAGAATTACTTTGTATATTAAAGACCTCAAGGAAAATCGTTTTTTTCACAGAAGAAAGTTCAGTCAAGGGTGAAGATGGAGATATTGTCATCAGTCTAGGCCCGCCGAACAAAGGGTCAGATAAAATAAGAGAAAAATATGAAGAAAATTCAAATCCGACAATTACGCGGGCATAGGGAAGTATCAAAAACAGGACTGACAAATCACGTCAGTCCTGTTTTTACTTGCACTTCATTCATTTAGGCTCTTTTCTTAAGGCTCTACAATATTTGTTGGGGTATGAGAAAAATTCACGTAAAAAAACACACAAGCTCCTATAACCTGTACACTTGAATTGACGAGAAACAAGAGTGGGGATAGGAGTTGTGTGTACGTGCATTTTA
>NZ_JBQQCL010000034.1:0-22975 GCF_052246725.1 Pseudalkalibacillus sp. R45
GAGCCAGGATCAAACTCTCCAATAAAGTGTTTGATTGCTCATTAATGTAAAACTTAAAAATTGATCAGGGTTCTTTTTAAAAAGACCCGTTTCACGCTTGGCTTTTGTTCAGTTTTCAAAGAGCTGAAATGGCTTGTTTTCATCCTACCATTTTTGCTTTTGTCGCTTATTGGCGACTTTATTAATGTACCACACCACTTTGCCGATGTCAACAAAGAATTTTATCGTGTGTTGTCGCGAAATCAGTTTTTCCAACGACGAAAAATAATATACCATCTTTTCGAGTTTCAATCAATACATTTTTCAAAAATAACTTCATGAAATATATAATTTCTATTTCAATCGGATCAACAAGCATTTCTAGACAAGAAAAAAGGCCGACCCTATTAAAGAGTCAGCCTTTCATTAAAAGTAAACTAAATTTTATCGATGTCTCATTTGCGGGAAGAGGAGTACGTCACGGATTGATGGCGAGTTCGTCAACAACATCACGACACGGTCAATTCCGATTCCAAGTCCACCTGTTGGAGGAAGACCATACTCAAGCGCCTCGATAAAGTCTTCATCCATCATATGCGCTTCATCGTTTCCTTCTTCGCGTTCTTTCAACTGCCCTTCGAAACGCTCACGTTGATCGATCGGATCATTGAGCTCGGTAAAGGCATTTGCATGTTCACGTCCGACGATGAAGAGTTCAAAGCGATCCGTAAAACGTGGATCATCCGCATTCTTCTTGGCTAATGGAGATATCGCCGTAGGATGACCATAAACGAATGTAGGTTGAATAAGCTTTTCCTCAACGAAGTGCTCGAAGAATTCATTGACGACGTGGCCAAATGACATCGTTTCCTGGATAGGAACGTTATGTTCTTTTGCAAGTGCCCGTGCTTCTTCGTCACTCAGTTCCTTCCAGAAATCCACACCGGTGTGCTCTTTGACTGCATCAACCATATGGATACGAGCCCATTCAGGCTTCAAGTCTACTTCGTGGTCACCATAAGTGATTGAAGTTGTGCCAAGGACCTCCTGTGCTACATGTGCAATGAGATTCTCAGTAAGCGTCATAACATCTTTGTAATCCGCGTAAGCTTCATAAAGTTCCATCATCGTAAATTCAGGGTTGTGTCGTGTAGAGACACCTTCATTACGAAATACGCGTCCGATTTCATACACTTTTTCCATACCGCCGACAATCAATCGCTTCAAATGAAGTTCAATTGCAATACGCATATAAAGTTCCATGTCAAGGGAATTATGGTGCGTAATGAATGGACGAGCAGAAGCGCCGCCAGGAATCGAGTGCATCGTAGGCGTTTCTACTTCAAGATATCCATTGTCATCGAGGTAGCGGCGCATCGATTGCAGGATCCGGCTGCGTGTCACGAATGTATCTTTGACTTCTGGATTCATGATCAGATCGACGTAACGCTGGCGATACCTCTGCTCAATATCTTTTAACCCGTGATGCTTGTCAGGAAGCGGACGCAGAGCTTTTGACAACAACGAAAACTCTGTTACCTTGACAGACAACTCTCCTACTTTCGTTTTGAACGCTATCCCTTTTACACCGACAATGTCACCGATGTCGATCGAGCTGAACAGATCATACTGCTCTTCTCCAACCGCATCTTTTCGGACGTATAACTGGATTTGACCGGTCAGATCCTGAATATGGGCAAAACCAGCCTTTCCTTTTCCGCGTTTGGTCATAATCCGACCCGCAAGTGCCACTTCATGGTTTTGTTCTGTAAGATCTTCCTTCGAGATCTCTCCAAAACTCTTTGCCATGGATTCTGCTGTCTGGCTGCGATCAAAACGGTGTCCAAATGGATCGATGCCGAGGTTTCGCAGTGTATTCAATTTCTCGCGCCGAACGAGCAGTTGGTCATTTAATTCGACGTCTTGACTCATCTATATCACTCCTAAAGTTACCTATTTCACATCTAAAATGTTGTATCTGATCGTTTCCCCATATAGTGTGATACGGATATCATCACCTTTTCGCCTTAAAAGAAGTTCCCTTCCGAGTATGGACTCGATGGAGATGTAGTTACGTAAAGGCGAGGCTTCTACAGGGTGTACGAGTTTATATGTTTCTACTTCATCCAAGAAAGGGTCGAAAAGTGTGACCTTTGATCCCAGGGTGACGGTGTCGTTCATTTTGTTTTCAGGCAATGGTTCAGCAGAATACAAAAGTTGTTCGAGGTCGGTGATCCGTTGGTTATAAAATTGTTCTTCCTCTTCAGTCATACTCGGTGAATTTCCGAAGGGGGTCTTCCTGCTTTCATAAACATCGATCAATTCCGTTGCCAACATCTTGATGCCTTCACTCGTGAGTCGGGTTACATCCTTACTCATACTCATCCTCCTAAATAAAAAGGTATTCATGTGCAGACACCAAGAGGTATGTAGCGGCTCGCCAAAAGCGGCGAGTCTTATCCTACTTTAACTTGTTTTGCTTCTACTTCTCCTACGTAATCCATCAAGACTTGTTCCATAAGATCACGCGATTCGAGTTCCATGATTTTATTTCGGACTTTTGCGTTTTTCGGCAGCCCTTTCAGATACCATGCAGCATGTTTACGCATTTCTTTGATTGCAACGTCTTCACCTTTCAAGGCAATCAGGCGATCCAAGTGCAGCATACATACTTTCATTTTTTCACGTGGCGTTGGGTCACCGTGCAGCTCTCCAGTTTCAAGGTATTGGACAGTACGATAAAGCATCCATGGGTTACCTAGCGCGCCGCGACCGATCATGACTGCATCACAGCCCGTGGTTTCGAGCATACGTTTTGCATCCTGAGGTGACGTCACATCACCATTTCCGATAACTGGAATAGAGACTGATTCTTTCACGTCACGGATAATATCCCAGTTCGCTTTACCTTCATACATTTGTACCCTTGTGCGCCCGTGCAACGCGACTGCTTTCCCGCCAGCTTCTTCGATCGCTTGTGCGTTTTCAACAGCAAGGATATGGTCTTCATCCCAGCCCATACGCATTTTTACCGTTACAGGCTTTTTCACTTCAGGGACAACTGCTGCAACCATGTCGTGGATCTTTTGCGAATCCAACAGCCATTTTGCTCCAGCATCACACTTTGTGATTTTTGGGACTGGGCACCCCATATTGATGTCGATGATATCGGCATTCGTGTAATCATCGACATACTTTGCTGCTTCAACGAGTGAATCTTTCTCACCGCCGAAAATTTGCAGACTGAGCGGTTTTTCCCGTTCATCTACATACAGCATGCGCATCGTTTTATCATTTTTGTGCAGGATTCCTTTGTCACTTACCATCTCAGCACAAACAAGACCTGCCCCGAATTCTTTCGCGATCAGACGGAAAGCAGGGTTACATACCCCTGCCATCGGAGCAAGAACGACGCGGTTATTCAGTTTGATGTCACCGATCTGAAACATCTTTTTCACCTCTTTACGTTAAATGTACTTTCTCAGGGGAAAGTTCTTCTACTGATATATTGAGAGCCTCTGTGACTTTTTGGATGTGATCTTGATCCGGCATCCGGTTCCCGCGTTCTATTTCACCGAGAATCGAAACGGATATATTCATTTTGTCGGCGAGTCCTTCTTGCGTGTAGCCTTTCAATTTTCGAAAAGCCCGAATTCGCCTTCCCCATTGTTCCGCTTCCATACGTAAACTCCTTTATTGTCAATTCGCTCTTCGATGATCTCCGAAAAGTTTTCATCCGTATGTGGAAAATGCAAGTCTGGTTGCAGCTCATAAAGCGGAATCATCACAAATCCTCTTTCGAGCATTCTTGGATGTGGAATTTTTAGTACTTCTGTTTGTATATTCTCTTGATTATACAATAAAATGTCAAGGTCTATCGTACGCGGACCCCAGTGTATCTCACGTGTACGCTTCAATTTGTTTTCAATGGTCTGGAGCTTACCCAAAAGTTCGAGTGCTCCAAGTTCAGTCCGTACAAGGGCTACCATATTCAAAAAAGCTTCCTGATCGGTATAGCCGATTGGTTCCGTCTCATAGATGGACGACGCCCTTTCTATCTGGGTACCATGAAGAGAGTCGATCTCTTTAAGGGCCCTTCTCAAAAAAACGGAACGATTTCCGATATTGGAGCCTAATGCGATAAAAACATCATTCATTTTCTCGACCTCTTGAGCTCAATCGCAACTGAATCGTAGTGACCTGGGATTGGCGGGTCAGGCTTGATGACTTTGACCGTGCAATGTATAACGATCTCGAATTTTTCAAGGATTGTTCGTGCAATCTCTTCGGCAAGCTTTTCAACCAGTTTTCTTGGTTCACCCTCAACGATTTCTTTTGTCAGTTCGTATGCCTGGCCGTAATGGACTGTACTTTCGATATCATCCGATCTTGCTGCGTCTTCCAGATCGCACTCGAGTACAAGATCGACATTGAAGCGTTGTCCCAGCTTCTGTTCTTCAGGATAGACACCATGATAACCGTAAAATTTCATGTTATTGATATAAATCTTATCCATTTTGAACGGCTCCCTTCTTCATCAACATTGCATCCATCATCATTGCCATTCGTTTATTCTCAAGGACATCATGCACACGTACAAGCTGACACCCTTTTTGGATTCCGAGACAAGTCGTTGCCCCAGTTCCCTCCATCCGTTCGTTCGTTTCAGTCTGTAATACACGTCCAATGAAAGATTTCCGGGAAGTCCCGAGGATCACAGGATAACCGAGCGCTGTCAAAACCTCCAGATTCGACATGACATCCAGATTGTCTTCATATGTTTTCGCAAACCCGATCCCTGGATCAAGGATGATGTTCTCATCTTTCACTCCTGCATCTTTAACAAGGGCGATACTCTCTCTTAAATCTCTTGCGATGTCGGACATCAAGTGGTTGTAGTTCTTGCCCTCTCTGTTATGCATGAGGATGATCGGAACTTGATAGTCTGCAGCGACTTGAGCCATCTGAGGATCAGCTTTTGCCCCCCAGATATCATTGATAATGTTCGCACCAGCTTCGATTGCCTTTTTTGCGACTTCGGATTTATAGGTATCGATCGAAATTGCAACGTCAAGGGCTTCTCTCACTGCTTTTATGATCGGTACCACACGTTCCAATTCCTCTTCTACAGTCACCTTATCAGCTCCAGGACGTGTTGATTCCCCTCCGATATCTATGATGTCAGCACCTGCTTGAACCATTTCTTGAGCATGTTCCACTGCCCGTTCAACAGAATCGAAATTTCCTCCGTCCGAAAAAGAATCCGGTGTAACATTAAGGATCCCCATGATCCATGTGCGTTCGTTCAGGTCTACCGTTGAATCATGAAACTGGATCATCCATGGTTGATGCTTCATCTCTTCTGCCATAAGGAGACGATCGATTTCTGCACCTAGTTGGGTAACATCCTTCATTTCACTCTCAAGCAACAGGTTCACTGCACTTTTGATTCCATAAGGGTTTCCGAGAAGAATCGCATCTGTCTGTTCAGCGTCAAGCTGCTCAGCATCTTCATGAATAATACATTCCTGCCCTTTAAGCAACAAAGTCTGTTTCAACTGCCAAGCTGCTTTTAAAGGAACATCTTCGACTCGGATGACTGTTTTATTATCGATTAATCGTTTCCGCCGTAAGCTCTCGATTTTTGCACCCACAGACATCAATTCGTTCATCGCATCTGTTTCATTTTTCGGATATATGAAAATCGGGTTATACATCATCGTTAAAATCCTTTCTCGTTTGTTCAAAGCTTGTTACGGGCCTTTTCATAACAACTGAACAATTCATTCGTGACGTCTCCGCTCTTCCCTTTAAACGTTGTGTTGTCTATTCTGCTGATCGCTATGATTTCTTGAATCGAATTAGTTATGAAGCATTCTTCAGCTTGAAGCAATTCTTCTTTCTTAAACTTGCCTACTTGAACCGAGATACCCAGCTTTTCACAAAGAGACAGAACATATTGCCGCGTAATGCCGTTCAAAATTCCAGTATCAATGGTAGGGGTGTAGAGGGTATCTTCTTTCATCCAGAATATATTCGAGGTGATTCCCTCCGCAACATATCCTTCATCTGTGAGGAAAATCCCTTCAATTGCCGGGTCTTGCAGTTCTTGTTTAGCAAGGAGGTTGTTTAGAAAGTGATGGGATTTTAATCGCATCTGGCCTTCAGGTGTATTCCTGGGAATCGCCAGTACCTTCGCTTCTTTCTCTTGCAGCGTTACCGGCGCATCAGCCAGCTCTCCTCCATATACCATAAAGGTAGGATCTTCGAATTCAAGTGTCTTTAAAGCTGGTGCACCATTTCCAGCTGATATGTTAAGCCGTATGCTCGCATTTGTCCACCCATTCAATTGTAAAAGCTGT
Source organism: Pseudalkalibacillus sp. R45 (assembly GCF_052246725.1). Taxonomy (NCBI): domain Bacteria; kingdom Bacillati; phylum Bacillota; class Bacilli; order Caryophanales; family Fictibacillaceae; genus Pseudalkalibacillus; species Pseudalkalibacillus sp. R45. The sequence continues at coordinate 6,342 of NZ_JBQQCL010000034.1, forward strand.
TCAATGATGCTTTCAATTTCAGCTTGGCTGATCACTTTCCTGATGTTCAAATCATGCAATGCATTATTCATTCTTTCCAAATGTTCAATTAACAAAAAGGGGTGGCCTTCATAAATCCGAAAGGTTTCAAAAACACCAATCCCATATAAGTAGCCATAATCGAATGGCGAAATCGAAGCTTCGGTATCTTTAATAAATTTACCGTTTAAATAGACGTACATGCCATTTCACGCCCATATGTGTTGGTGAAGTTCCGTAACAGCCGCTTACCGTCTGGAGTCATTATCGATTCCGGGTGAAATTGGACCCCTTCGATTGGAAATGACTTGTGACGGATGCCCATGATCTCGCCTTCCGCTGTTTCTGCTGTGATTTCAAAACAGTCAGGCAGGGTTTCCCGCTCTACAATCAAGGAATGATACCGCGTTGCCATGATTTCCTTAGCCAGCCCCTCATATAGGGTTGTACCATCATGCCGGATCGGTGAGGTCTTTCCGTGCATCAAACGTTCTGCGCGGATGACTTTGCCCCCGAATACTTGAGCAATCGACTGATGGCCGAGGCATACTCCGAGGATCGGGATTTTTCCAGCAAAATATTCGATCGCCTTCAAGCTGATTCCTGCTTCATTTGGACTGCATGGCCCTGGAGAAATCATCAAATAACTTGGACTTAATTCTTCGATTTCTTCTATCGTAATATCATCATTTCGTCTGACAATCAGTTCCTCCCCAAGTTCTCCTAAATATTGAACGAGATTATAGGTGAAGGAGTCGTAATTATCAATCATGACTATCATGGTTTACACCTTCTTCATCGTGTCTTGTTCGCTTAGTTCTTTTGCATGCCATAGTGCCTTTGCTTTTTTCAGGCTTTCTTTGAACTCAGCTTTTGGATCCGAATCAATGACAATCCCAGCTCCTGCTTGGACATGAGCTGTTTGATCCTTACAGATCATCGTACGGATCGCAATGTTCAATTCTGTATCTCCATCAAACCCGATCCAGCCGATAGAGCCTGTATAAACGCCTCTTCTAACAGGTTCGAGTTCCTCAATGATTTCCATCGTTCGTACTTTCGGTGCACCTGTGATCGTTCCTCCAGGAAACGTTGCCCGGATCAAATCAACCGTATTTCGATCAGGATGCAGCTCACCTTGGACATTCGATACGATGTGCATGACATGTGAATATTTTTCGATCACCATGAATTCATTCACTTCGACCGTTCCATAATTACATACTCTACCTAAGTCATTGCGTTCAAGATCTACCAACATGACGTGTTCTGCACGTTCTTTTTCGTTTTCGATCAACGTTTTAGCTAGTGCTTCATCTTCTGCTGGATTCTTACCTCTTGATCTTGTACCGGCAATTGGACGGGTGCTGACATGGTTGCCTTTCTTTTTGACAAGCAGTTCCGGTGATCCGTTGACAAGCTGAAACTCCGGCGTTTGGAAATACCCCATATAGGGTGATGGATTGAAATCTCTCAAATGCTCATAAATTTGGATTGGATGAGATTGGAGCGGCTTTGATTGGCGAACTGATAAATTTACCTGAAAGACATCTCCGCTGCGGATATACTCCTGCACTTGACGAACAGCAGATTTGAACTGCTCTTCATTCATCGAAAATTCTTCAGCTTGCGAGTGGTTGAAAGGAGCTGATGGAGACTCTTTGGACTCGAACTTCCCGAGCCATTGGCGCTCCATTTCTTCAAGCTTTCTAATTCCGGCAGCCCTTTTCTCTTCTAGGGTATGCGTGACAAACGTAAGCTTGTCCATTTGTTTATCCAAAACGATAAAGTCTTCAAAAATAAGGAAATAGATGTCCGGCATTCCCAAATCGTCGATCGTATCTTCTGGGAGATGTTCAATCTGGCGTGCAACATCATAATTGATATAGCCAATCGCTCCGCCTTTGAAATCAGGAAGTTCCAATTCGTCTGTTTCGTTAATGATGGTGTATGTCTCTAAATAACTTTGAAGCTGATCGAGCAAATCTCCTTCTCTTGTTTCAACACCATACTTTGATTCAATCATCAATGTTTGATCTTTACCGGTCACCATAGCAGATGGTGACCTTCCGATAATGTGGTACCTTCCACCTCTTCCGCTTTCTAAAAGGACATGATGGGGTTCATTCGCGCTTATATTTTTAAATCGATCAAACCAGTTTTCTGGATAACCGTTAATTGTTTTCGTCAACCGTACTTTCTTCACTTGCATAGAAGTCCTCTCCTACGTTCAATTTCCTCTTTCATTGTACATGAACATAAGGGGGAAGACACGCAAAAACAGTCTCCAGTTATTTACAATTAAGGTGTATTAAAGGATAGTGTCAATCGTCAAGGATAAGAGCAAGCGAAATTCGTGATACTCCTGTGGGAAAAAGCGAGCCAGGCAAGACCTCACAGCGAGGAAGGAGGTTTGCGGATCGCCCGCAGAAAGGGAGTGAATTTCGCAGTAATCTATAATCCTACAATTGAAAAAGAGACTGGCATTTTCGCCAGTCTCTATGAATGCTTTTATTCTTCTTCAAATTGATATAGCGGTGTGCTCAAGTAGCGTTCTCCGTTACTAGGTATGATCGCCAACACTTTTTTACCTTTTCCTAGTTCTTTTGCGACCTTCAATGCAGCTGCAATTGCTGCTCCAGACGAAATTCCTCCAAGCAGTCCTTCTTCTCTTGCCGCTTTCCTCGCATATTCAAACGACTCCTCTGTTGAAATCGTTAATACTTCATCATATAAAGATGTATCCAGGATAGAAGGTACGAACCCAGCACCGATGCCCTGGATTTTATGTGGACCTGGATTACCGCCTGATAAAACAGGTGAATCTTTCGGTTCGACGGCATATAGTTTGATCGATGGATATTTATCCTTCAGTACTTGGCCTGCACCGGTAATGGTACCGCCTGTTCCGATGCCAGAAACGAATGCATCAAGCTGTTCACCCATTTGTTCAACGATTTCCTTGCCAGTTGCATTTTTGTGGACTTCTGGATTTGCTTCATTCATGAATTGCTGCGGCATGAAATAGCCATTTTCCTTTGAGAGCTCTTCTGCTTTCGCAATTGCGCCTTTCATTCCTTCAGCTCCAGGAGTCAAGACAAGCTCCGCTCCATAAGCACGAAGAAGATTTCGACGCTCCATACTCATTGTGTCCGGCATAACAAGAATGGTACGATACCCTTTTGCAGCTCCGACCATTGCAAGACCAATCCCTGTGTTTCCACTGGTCGGTTCGATAATCGTATCACCGTCTTTTAATGCACCATCCTTCTCAGCAGCTTCAACCATCGCTTTTGCGATACGGTCTTTCACGCTGCTTCCGGGATTCATGAATTCCAGTTTCAAATAAACATCCGCGTCGTTCTCCCCTGTAAGCCGGTTCAGCTTGACGACCGGTGTTTCTCCAATTAAATCAACAATCGAATTTCCTACTCTCATCACTTTCACTCCTTTAATTCCTAGTATTTTCATAGGAATAATGTTGGAACTATCATATCATTATCAGAATGTTAATTCAATTATTCTGAACCATACTCCCATTTAACATCTAGTTCCTTCCAAAGCTGTTCTGGATTGAAGGTGGAATCCATTTGTTGAAGTGCTAATTGTCTTCTTATCTGCCCTTTCACTTTCTCAAACTCATACTTGTTTCCTGGTTTTTTATCATGGAGCATCACAATCCCATACCCATCATCTGTTTGAACGGGATCGCTCCACTCGTCTTTTTCGAGTTCAGGAATGACATCGAAATAAGCAGGTTCGACATAATTACTGGAGGTGTCTACCCATCCCATGGCACCTCCGCTTGGAGCAGAGAACTCATCGATTGAACGTTCCCTTGCAAGCGTTGAAAATGATGAACCACTCTCAAGCTCATCAAGCACTTGATTTGCTTCTTCTTCAGTCTTTACAAGGATCTGCGAAATTTGAAATAAAGGCTTGAGGTCATAAAGGTGCTCATTCTCTTTATAATATTTACGCAGTTCTTCCTCTTTGATGACGACATCTTTCGTAATCAATTCTTCCAAAAGGATGGCATGCTTGATTTCTTCCTTCAACTGTTTACCTTCCATCACCTGGATGTCAGGATGTTCATGAGCATCCGCCCCCGCACCGACCATCCTTTGGTACAGTTCGATTTCCCGCTTCAGTTCTTCATCCGATACAGCTATATCATATTTTTTAGCGAGTTGTGCGACGACCTTTTTATCAATCATCTGCTTTAAAACATCTTTTCCGTATCGTTTCTTCAACAATTCAACCCATTCAGCTTCTGAAATCGATTCATTGCCGATCTGTGCGACACTGCCTGAGAGGTTCATAAGTAGATTTCCAGCTTGTTTACCGGAAGCATTGCTGCTAGCCTTTGCAAAATAAATAATCGATCCGATGTTCGTTAACAGGAGCAAAACGATCACACCGATTAGAATTTTCCGATTCATCCATTCTTCTCCTTACGCGCTTCTTCAGCAAGTGATTCTAGATCCTCTTTTGTATAGTGATAAGATTCATTACAGAAGTGACAAGTGGCATCTGCTTTTCCATCTTCATTGATCATATCTAGAATTTCCGCTTCACCGAGACTGATGATCGCATCTGCAAATCGTTCGCGTGAACAACTGCATGAGAACGAAACTGGTGACGTTGATAGGATTTTGACATTTTCTTCACCTAAGACGTTATATAACAATTGTTCAGGGCTATCTCCTGACTCAATCATCTTCGAAACGGGATCGATATGCTCCAGCCGCTTTTCGATGAACGTGATCATTTCCTCTTGTGCCCCGGGCATAACCTGGATGACAAATCCTCCCGAAGATAGGATTGAGTTATCCGGATTCACAAGTACACCAACCGCAACCGCAGAAGGAATTTGCTCAGAGGATACGAAATAGTACGTAAAATCATCTCCAAGCTCACCGGATACAAGGGGAACCTGACCAGTGAAGTTTTCCTTCATGCCAAGATCTTTGATGACAGACAAGTGTCCGTGTGTCCCAACGGCCCTTGCTACGTCCAGCTTTCCATGCTTATTCAAATCGAAATGGACGTTCGGATTTGATACATATCCTCTCGTTTCGCCTTTCGAATTCGCATCTACGATAATGACTCCAATCGGTCCTCCACCTTCAATTTTTACTGTCAATTTATTGCTTTCACCTTTCAACATAGATGCCATCATCGTAGAAGCGGTCATGGCACGGCCTAGTGCGGCAGAAGCGGTAGGCAAGGTTTTTTGGCGGCGTTGTGCTTCCCCTACCATTTCAGTTGTATCTGCTGCATAAGCACGGATATTCCCATCAAAGGCTAGTGCTTTTACTAAGTAATCGGACATTGAGAATCTCCTTTCTTAATGAAGTTCTGTATTTTTATGATAGATCAACTGCAAGCCTTTCAATGTCAGGAACGGATCAACAACATCAATGATGGGAGACTCTTCTCCGATCAGATGGGCTAAACCACCTGTCGCAATGACCAATGGTTCTTCCTCAGCCTGTTCTTTCATCCGTTTGACAATGCCTTCTACTTGACCGACATACCCATAAAAAATACCAGCTTGCATCGCACTTACAGTATTCTTACCGACCACCTGAGCAGGTTTTGTGATTTCGATCCGAGGTAATTTAGCGGCATGTGTATAGAGGGCTTCAGTGGAAATGCTGATCCCTGGTGAAATCGCTCCGCCTAAGTAGTTTTTGTTTTTATCAATATAGCAATACGTTGTTGCTGTACCGAAATCGACGATGATCAACGGTGAATCATATTCATTCAATGCTGCAACCGCATTGACGATACGGTCAGCACCGACTTCTCGCGGGTTTTCCGTTTTTATGTTCAAACCAGTCTTGATTCCAGGACCGATGATGAGCGGCTTGAGGTTAAAGTATTTCTCACACATTTTCTCGAGCGGAAACATAAGTGGAGGCACTACCGATGATAGGATGATCCCATCAATGTCGTTAAAGCCAAGACCGACATGTGTCAGCAAATTGGAAATGAACATTCCATATTCATCTTCGGACTTTTTCCGGCTTGTACCGACGCGCCAATGATATTTAAGATCGTCTCCTTCATAAACTCCGAGGACGATGTTTGTATTTCCTACATCCATTACTAAAATCATGTCATTCCCCACTATCTATACGAATTCTATCTTTAGTTATAACATAAACATCCGTTGAAAACATCAAAGATCAAGCCCGGGATAGAGTCAAGGACTTGTGGGAGCTATTAAATAATAATGTTGTTAGACATCACTTCCCGCAATCACTTATAACGGACATCAGGGACCTTATTTCGCAAATTTCATAGGAAATCAGCTGCTTTGTTCACAAATAACGGCTGTGGGGTCCGTTAACCAAAAACAGGCTTTGGGGTCTCGCATAGCTCGCTGTTCACGCAGGAGTGTCCTAAATTTCGTTTAAAATCAACATCTTAGCTCATTAAAGTATCCAGAAGATCTTCATCCTTTGTTATTGCTCGTTTACCAATGTAAGAGATTACTTACCTTTATCGAAATAAAGTAGTACCTTAATTCAAAAAAGATGCCCCATTCTGGGCATCTTTTTAAGGAAATATTATTCTCTATTCTCTGAATCGGAATCCTTATTTTCATCAGATTCCTCTGAAGTGTTTTCTTCCTTTTTCGTGATATTGACCTTCACATCATCGGAAGACTCAGGTTTATCCTTCGGGTATTCATATCCTTCAGGCATTTCACCTGTTTCAAACAGGGATTTGATCTGTTCGCTATCGAGCGTTTCGACTTCTTTCAACGTCTCAGCAACCAGATTCAATTTATCCTGATGTTGGACAAGAATTTCCTTACAGTGATTATATGCTTCTTTTATGATCTTTTGGACTTCAAGATCGATTTCATGAGCAATTGCATCACTATAATTTTGTTCATTTTGAATGTCACGGCCTAAGAATACATTACCGCCTTGGCCTTGCCCGAATTGCATCGGACCGAGTTTTTCACTCATTCCGAACTCAGTGACCATACGACGAGCGATGCTTGTAGCACGCTGGAAGTCGTTGCTTGCGCCGGTACTTGATTCATTGAACGAAATTTCTTCCGCTACACGTCCGCCGAGCAATCCAGTGATCTTGTCGACCAATTCTGGCCTAGTCATGAAGTAACGATCTTCTTTCGGCAAGGTAACCGCATATCCACCAGCTTGGCCACGTGGAACAATCGTGACTTTATGGACAACTTCTGCATTATCAAGAACAAGACCGATAATCGTATGTCCTGCTTCATGATAAGCAACGATGTTCTTTTCTTTTTGGGAAATGACACGACTCTTCTTGGCAGGACCGGCAATGACACGATCTGTCGCTTCGTCGATGTCTTCCATTTCGATCTGTTTCTTATCATGTCGAGCAGCAACAAGGGCTGCCTCATTTAACAGGTTCTCAAGGTCTGCACCAGAGAATCCCGGGGTACGCATTGCAATCGTTTTGATATCGACTGAATCTGCTAAAGGTTTGTTACGCGCATGAACTCTAAGTACCGCTTCACGGCCTTTGACATCAGGACGACCGACTGGAATTTGACGGTCAAAACGTCCAGGACGCAATAATGCTGGGTCCAGAATATCTGGTCTGTTCGTAGCCGCCACGATAATGATTCCTTCGTTCGCACTGAAACCATCCATTTCAACGAGCAACTGGTTCAAGGTTTGTTCACGTTCATCGTGACCCCCACCAAGACCCGCGCCACGTTGACGACCTACAGCATCAATTTCATCGATGAAAATGATACACGGTGAGTTCTTCTTCGCGTTCTCAAATAAATCACGGACACGGGAAGCACCGACACCGACAAACATCTCGACGAAATCCGAACCACTGATTGAGAAGAACGGCACACCTGCTTCACCGGCTACAGCTTGAGCAAGTAATGTCTTACCTGTTCCTGGAGGACCTACTAGCAGGACACCCTTTGGAATACGTGCACCGAGTGATGCGAATTTACGAGGATCCTTCAAGAATTCAACGACCTCGATTAATTCTTGCTTCTCTTCATCTGCACCCGCTACGTCTTTGAATGTAACTTTTTTCTTTTCTTCACTGTAAAGCTTAGCCTTACTTTTACCAAAGTTCATGACACGGCTGCCGCCACCCTGAGCTTGGTTTAGAAGGAAGAAGAATAAGATGAATATGATGACAAATGGAATAATGGAGGTAAAGAAGGTTACCCAACCGCTCGTTCCTTCAGCTTCCTTTATTTCAACATCTGCACCCTCCACCTGTGCCAGGACATCTTTAGTCATGTCCGGTGGGATGTTAGTAGTGAAAGTCGTCTCATCGTCATAAGACTTCAGCTTACCTTGTAGAACGTAAACCTGATTCTTAGGCTGCATCGTAAGAGACTCGATTTCACCATTTTGTAGAGCTTCGGTGAAATCACCGTATTTTAATTGTTTAACGTCGTTGTTGTTGCCATTGAAGAAACTGACGATCCCAACAACAACAAGGAATATTAATAAGTAAAATATTGTATTTCTAAAGATGCGATTCATCCCTTACCTCCTCTCGCATACAAGCAAATCATAATTTATAGTATCATATCTGTTCATTAATTCACAACTCATTGGCCTTGGTAGACTTCCGGTTTTAATACACCAATGAATGGCAGGTTCCGATAACGCTCAGCAAAGTCTAAACCATAACCTACGACAAAGGCATCTGGGACGATGAACCCTGCAATATCGGGTTTCAAATCGACCTTACGCCCTGTTGGCTTATCCAATAGGGTGACGATCTTAATAGACTTCGCTTTCCGGTGCTTGAACAACTCAACGAGATAATTCAGCGTCAGTCCGCTGTCAATGATATCTTCTACAATCAAGATATCCCGGCCTTCAATCGAAGTGTTCAAATCCTTGATGATTTTGACCTCACCAGAAGATACTGTAGAGTTTCCGTAGCTTGAAACATCCATGAAATCAAGTTCTACATGGATATCCATACGTTTTACAAGATCCGCCATAAAAGGTAATGCACCTTTTAGTACACCGATCACAAGCGGGAAGCGATCTCTGTATTCATCTGATAATTGTGATGCGAGCTCATGCACCTTTTCTTGAATTTCTTCCTCAGAAATCAAGATCTCCTGCATATCATTTCTCATAAGTATGTATTCCTCCTAGACCTCATGCCTGATATTTTGAAAAGATAAAGACATCCATTGTTCGCTGCTGCCATATGATGGGCCTAAATCAGCATGTTTTACACCTGGTATCCAGATGATTTTACCTGATGAATCTGTGACAATAGGCCAAATATCCCTAAGTGGCTTTGGTAGTTTCGCGTCAATGAACACATCTTTCACTTTCTTAGATCCCTTCATTCCAGCTGGCTGGATGCGATCACCATATTCCCTCGTTCGAACGAATAATGGTAATTGAAGTTGAGAGGGATGAAAGATGAAATGATTTTTCCCCTTCGCGCCAGTACTTTCCTCATCTACGATACGGTAAATCAGTTTCCCTACAGGCAATTCATACGTTTGGCCGATTTCCAAGCAGTATGTAAAGGAATGTGGTGTATCCGACTTTTGAAACGTGAAAATACATTTGTCGTATTCACGCCTGACAATGAGACCGGCTGGCAAATGCATTTTCCCAGAGGGGTTATCCGACTTCATCAAATGTATACAATCCTTGATATGAATAGATGTAATATTGGTCATATCCAATTGATAAAGATAGTTTAATATTAGATGAATCCCTCTTCTTTGTAAAGGAATTGCCATCTTGAGAAAGCGTGGTACAGACAATGTCAATTCTTTGTCACACTTTTGCAGAATAACGTTCACAAGTTCCTTTTCTGTCTGTTTCTGAAGATATTTCTCCTCCTCAGCCATCCGTTCACTCAGTTGCTGAAATTTTGCATGTGTGTTCGGATTTTCTTCTTTCAAGAACGGCAGGACGGTTTCCCTGAATCGATTCCGCTTATATTTATCACTCTTATTACTAGGGTCGATCCGATAAGGAATTTTTTCGTCTTTACAATAATGTACAAGTTCGTCCTTCGTTATTCCTAGAAATGGACGGATGATCCGACCATTCGAAAAAGGGCGCGTCACCGGAATGCCAGAAAGCCCTACATGCGCAGCTCCTCTCACCATGTTCATCAGGATAGTTTCAATTTGATCGTCTCCATGGTGTGCAAGAGCCAAGCAATCTGCTTCATATTGCTGCATTACGGAGTCGAAAAAATCATAACGCAGTGTCCGTGCAGCGAGCTGTGGAGATTCACCCGTTTCTTCTATATATAATGGAAGGTTCTTTTGTACTCGTTCAATAGGTACATTGTGAGTCAGGCAGAATTGTTCGACACACTCTCCATCCTTAACGGATTCCCGTCCTCTGAACATGTGGTCCATGTGGGCAGCGATGATCTTCAAATTCAGTACAGTTCGTTTTTTCAGCAAATAATCGAGTAACGCCATCGAATCCGGTCCGCCGGAAACGCCGACCACGATGATAGAATCTTTACTCAACAGCTTATGCTTTTGAACGAATCGATCTACAGCCTCTAACATGAAACTATCCCCTTCAGTTGGCGGTTATGTGGGTGCCAGTGTTTAAGAAATCATCGCTATCATAGAAGAAGGTGTGACTGTTGTCAATATTTACACTTGGACGTTTCACATTGTTTGTCCCATCAAGTAAACGACATAAAAGACAAACAAAAATAGGAATATGAGTGCTGCTTCCATGATGTGGCGGCGTTTTTTGATCTTTTTCTGCCGATTACGTCCAGAACGGCCAGCCATCGATTGCTGCTGGGCTTGTGGCGATGAGGTCTTTCCTTTGTGAGCAGTTGCAGTCGGTTTAGATACTGACTTCTTCGAATAAAGCTGCAGTAAATCCTGCCTCATTTCAATTGCATTTTGATAGTGACCATGAAAAGTTTTATAAAGAATCGGTCGATATTTTCCTAATATACGATTATGGTCGATCTGTTTTTTTAATTGCGTCCATCCGCCCTCTTTTTTATCAAAGCGCTTCGGATAGCCGTAGTTCATGATGATCATCCCGACTGCAAAGAGATCATAAGCTGGTTCAGCCCGTCTAGAACCCAATCCCCAAAATCCACGATCAAAAAACTCCGTATACTCTTTAATCGCCCTTCCCATCATCGTCGTTCCTCCGACATCGAGCCATCGGATTTTTGGTGGTGGACCAGATATGAGAAGATTATCAGGTTTGAGATCACCGAATACCCAGCCTGCCTTATGCAAATCTGCCAAATCGCCGAGAAGCTGTAACAAAAGAATTCCAAACCACTCATCTTTACGCTGTCTCATAAATACGAATAACGACTCACCTTGCACATATTCCATGACATAGAATGGTACGGTACCTGATCCTGTCACCCAATCATCCATTTCGATAAAAGAAGGCCCAAGTGTTTTCCCCTGGACCTTCGATAGATGCTTGAGCACATTTACTTCAGATGTAATCGACAGTGTATCGCGGCTGACTTTAATAGCTACTTGAGCACGGTCACTTTTTGCGAGATAGACAGTACCGGTCGCACCTGCTCCCAATTCGCGCAGGATCGTATATTGCTTACGGTTCCATTTCCCGGAAATAACTGATCCGATCGAAAGATTAACTTCCGGATTCTTCGATGTATTCATCATTATCACCTAGAAGCTTCCGCTTAGATCGTTTATCTCCAAAGAGTTCCAGTGCCTCTTTCAAAGCAGGACCTGTCGGTGTGATCCCGCCTGTCGATATTTTCTTGAACGTTTTCGCTAATGTATCAAGCTGAGGTGTCCAATCTTGAAGCTTTTCAATCGGCTGTTTCTTTCCTGGAAAGGCATAGATCGAAAATTGATTGTTTCCTGTCCTTGAATTTAAGGAGATCGATAAATCAATCAACGATTCTTGAACAGTCGGAAGTTTATCGTCCATACTCGCTGATATATCCACGAGAATCAAGACTTCCAGATTGACGGTTTCTCCAATCTCATCGACGACCTCCATAACTTGTCCACGTTTTTCAGGCGGTAAATCTTCCATTTGTTGTTCATCACCCAGGATGTGTGTCAGTTCTTTATTGATCATCCCATGGATGGTTTGTGTCATTGCCTTCTGTGTGACCATTTTGACAGTTTGAGCGAGTTGTGTCGCATACACGATTTGACTTACTCCTCCACCGCTCATTGCAATATCTTCGACTTCTTTCAATCCATGTTCACCATAAGCTTCATTTTTTGATAGAATCCCGATGACATTGATCGCAATCCCTTGTTCCCTTGCCAGCGCCGCAATGGCGACTGGATCTTCACCATGATTCGAACATCCGTCAGTTATCAATAGGATTTGTCGTAATGTACCCTTACTCATGCCAAAAATCCCCTCTCGAATTTTGATATTACCATGATAGTCAAGGTGGAGGGGATTTATACTAGATTTCATAGACTACGCTTGCTTCCGTAGCTTCTTATTTTGATGCGGAATGGTCGACCACTTCGGGATATTACGGTTGATCTTCGTTACGACAACTGTCATATCGTCTTCTATTTGCCCGTAATCTGCCCTGATCACCTCCTCGAGAAGAAGGTCAGCAATGAGTTGCGGGTCATCTGAGTTGATTTCCCGGATTTTTCTCTTCAGCCAGGCGTCTATATTTTCAACATTCTTCGGTCCTTCATAGATTCCATCGCTCATCATGATCAGATAATCCCCGGCTTTCAATTGATCACTTACAACATCGACATCAAAATCTTCGATGATTCCCATTGGTAGATTGCTTGCTTCGATCATATGCACTTGATCACCGCGTTTTACAAAGCTAGGACTTGACCCGATTTTCAAAAATCGTATTGTCGCATCTTGCAGATCGATCATCGCTAGATCGAGAGTTGAAAAGATTTCATCTGTCGTCCTTAGGGACAGGATGGAATTCACAGATTTGATTGCTGTCGTTTCGTCGATTCCCGATTGAAGGATTTTCTGAAGCAGTTTAAGCGTCTCGTTACTTTCCAAATGGGCTCGTTCACCGTTCCCCATCCCGTCACTGATTGCGACTGCATGCTTACCAGCTCCAAGCTCGATGGTAGAATGGCTGTCCCCGGAAAGCCACGCTCCCCCTTTTGCTGCACTAGCCATCCCTGTTTCAACCACAAAATTTTGGGAGGAACGGAACACGACATGACAATACCCGTTTGGATATGCCGCGCATTCTTCCTCTTTCACCACGATGGTTTCATCCAAAATATCAGACAATAACGGAGCGATGACCTTTTCAGATTCTCCGCGTCCATTGCAATAAGGAATGCTCATTTCGATATCAATACTACCCTTATCTAGAGAATAGATTTCAATATTCCCAACCTCAAGGCCGATGTCATCTAAAGCTTGCTTTACGTTATCTTCTTGAACCTGATGATTTTCCCTCTCCCGTTGGATCTCTTTCGCAAAATTATCCATTACTTGTGAAACACCATGAAGCTGTTCAGCCACAAGCCGCCTGCTTTCCTTCACTTGCTGTTTCAGCTTGATGTTCGCATGATATTGCCCGAGCTCGTATTGAATTGTATCAATCACTTTTTTCGAACGGACACAGTGTCGCTCCCAGTCCTTTTGCAGTTTTCGGTCATTCAATTTACCTTGCGGGTTGGTTTCCGCCATGATTTCAGCCATATAATCATACGTTTTTTCAAAATTATTCACCCAGCAATGCCGCTTTTTAAAGCAATTCTGGCAGGTTTTTTCTGTGACATTACTTAGGAACATATCAAGCTCTCGCTTGTCTTCATCTTCTATCATACTTGTCGCACTGACTGTTGAAAAACTATTAGACAACGTCTGGAACAGATTGGAGAACTGTTCTACACGGCTTGCTGTGACATCTCTGACCTTCCTGAGATATTGCTGCTGCTCTTGCGTATATTCCTTCGTACCAGGTATATAGCGGGAAATCTTCGATATGGCTTTATTCGGTGTCAGAAGGAACAACCCTACTGCAACACACGATTCTAATAACGTGGTCGTAAGAATACCGTTCTCTGGTCCATAAAGCCCTAGCAGCAATGTTCCGATGAATAACCCGATACTCACCCCGATTTTTCTACCTTCTTTTAATAGGCCTCCTAATAAACCCGAAAATGCCAGAAGGCTCATCTGATAAAGACTAGCGATATTCGCAAGGCCAAGAATAAGACCTGTAACTACCCCTACTGTCGAGCCGATTGCCGCTCCACCTACAAAGGCGAATATTAAAACAAGGTACCGGGACAGAACATGTTCAACAGATAACTCATAGAATTGCCAGCCGATCGTACCGGTCATAACTGAAGCTAAAAGAATGATGAAGCATACAATTTCTTCATTTTTCAATGAATGCTGGATTTTCTTCAATGAGAGCAGCGGAATACTTTGGATGAAAATCAATGTCAAAATACTGCTCAACCCAGCTTCTATAACAACCATAAGAAGACTTCCCGTCGTGATAGGTTCTGATAAAAATGAAAGAATACTCATTCTGGTTATGAAACTAGCAACAAAAACGGTGATCGGTAAAATTTTATACGTCTGTTTCGCTATATTCGTCACAATAGAATGGATGACGAAAAATACGGCCAGTCCGATTGAAACAAATAATCCTGTTTGATCAAAAGTCGTCAACGCACCCGTCAGCAATGCAATAGCGGCAACACCAGCGCGTTCACGCTTAAGGAACAAAACCGCTCCGAAAAACGGAAGCGCAAAGGGAGATAACTCTGAAAGGATGAGCGCCCGTCCTAACAGAAAGCCTGTACAAAATAACAGTAAACTCCAGTGGAGGAGAAAGCGTTTGGCTCCATCGGAAACCCCTTTCACTTGCATTGATACACTTTTCTTCAACCTCTCAACCACCGCGATCTTACGTAGTAGATGGCTGCTTTCGGATCCTACCTTTTGCATCAACCCCACCCCACTCGTTAATAGTTTCGTGTTTGTCTATTAAAACACAGGAAAAATACTTTTTTTGTCAAACGAACAGACACAGATGGAAAAACTTCTCGACGGGTTACGATTCCGAGCGCCAATAAGATTCAATTTTCAGATAATTATAAGAGGGGTAAAAGTGTTGGAAAACCCTGGCATATATATAGCAACTGACCTTATCCATAATCCGCCAAGAGAAGTAAAAATATGGCGAAGCATCTATAACTACGGTGAAAGAGTTGATAATTCTACATGTGTTGGGGAATAAAAGCCTTAACATAGCTGTTTTTGCGAGGAGAGTCGAATGGATTTATGAGGACCTCAAATGGAGTTTGTCCGTCTCGAAGTTCATGAAGCTCTTACATCAGTTAATTTCATAAAGCTCTTTTCTAAAAGAGTTGCTTTTGAGTCATTTTTAAAAACTCACCTTGTGCAAGTTGATTGGAGAGCAAGGTGCGAGACTCCTCGAAAATGAAAATCACATTTTCTTCGTGCGATGTAACGCTGCCGAAGCTTTCCTTGTCCTGCGGGATCAGCGTGCCTACTACCTGAATAATCTCCTCGCAAGGCATGCGACGAGGAAGCTCGCATCGACAGGACTTTCTTGTAGACGCAGGAGCACAAATGCTTCCTTGATAAGGAGACTCCTGAGGTCGCAAGGCGACGAGTGGGCTCACCGCACGCCCCGCGGAAAGCGAGCATCCTGGAGCGGAAATCAACGACTTTTAAAGAAAACTTGGCGAGACCAAGCCTTTTGTAGGTCGAGCCTTAGTTGCCCTTATACTGAAGAAAGTATTTTATACTTTCTTTAAGTGCAAGAGCAACTAAGTTTGCGAAAACAGCCTTTCATAAATATTTCTAAATAAAAAACTGTCCAACGCATTAGCGGGACAGTTGTCATTATATTTGAAATGGTGACCCCTACGGGATTCGAACCCGTGTTACCGCCGTGAAAGGGCGGTGTCTTAACCACTTGACCAAGGGGCCTGATTTATTTGATGAAAGTTAAAAATCAATGTTTTATAAACGAAAAGATTCGCAGTTTATCATTCGTCGTATTTTTTAACCATTTAAATGATGTTAAAAAATCGGCGGATTAGAAACAAGAAGATTGAGGCACGACAGATTTGAGGAAGGCTACTACTTGAAAACACATCATGCTGCCTTGCACCGAGGAAACTTTGTTCGGTAGTATTACCTTGCAGACGCAGGTGCATAATGTTTTTTCTACGTTAGTATCACATAACCTCTTTATGAGAACCGGAAAATCCGAGTAACGAAAAGATTCGCAGTTTATCATTCGTCGTATTTTTTAACCTCTACTAAAATGGTAGCGGCGGAGGGGATCGAACCCCCGACCTCACGGGTATGAACCGTACGCTCTAGCCAGCTGAGCTACACCGCCATTTTGAATACGTTTTAAAGACACAACAAAAATAATACAAGATATCTCGAATCCCGTCAATAACTTTTTTACATTTTTATTTTAGGCTCTTTTCTAAAAGATTGTTGCTTTTGGGTCATTGTTAAATAACCACCTTGTGCAAGTTGATTGGAGAGCAAGGTGCGAGACTCCTCGAAAATGAAAATCGCATTTTCTTCGTGCGATGTAACGCTGCCGAAGCTTTCCTTGTCCTGCGGGATCAGCGTGCCTACTAC
>NZ_JBQQCL010000035.1:0-19155 GCF_052246725.1 Pseudalkalibacillus sp. R45
GACTTTTAAAGAAAACTTGGCGAGACCAAGCCTTTTGTAGGTCGAGCCTTAGTTGCCCTTATACTGAAGAAAGTATTTTATACTTTCTTTAAGTGCAAGAGCAACAAAGTTTGCGAATACAGCCTTACATTTAAAGAAAGAAATTACTTTCTTCAAAATAAGTGTCACTATTGCCCAGCCACCGCTAAGGCTTGGTTTGACCAAATTTTTTACTTGAAGATAAAGTCCAGTCTATTTGGCTCTTTTAAATGTTGCTTACTCTATTTGCATTTTGGAATAATTATGCATATAAATATTTAATGTGACATACAATTTAGCCTTGACATTCTATATGTGACATCATATTATAAACATAACGAATAATTAAAGCGCTTACAAAGGCGAAGGGAGAGGAAAGAACGATGGGAACAGTAGTATGTGTAAATTGCAACACGACCATTGAACATTATGAATTTGAAAAGGTAACCACGTTGTATTCCAATTGTCCTGATTGCAAAAATAAAAAGAGGCACGGAAAAAAGACTGCATAACATAAATAAAAAACGAAAGAGGCTGATACCCACACGGCGGGTAGTCAGCCTCTTTTTATATTTTTCTTTGTTAAATAATAGTGATTGATTTCATAAGCGAGTCAGGGAAGACCTCCGCGGCAAGGAACTTGCGAGGATTATTTGATCGGTTTATGCTCTTTGATTACACGAATTGTTTTCAACGTTTCGTCCTCAGGTCCCTGCACAGGTAATCCAGCCTCGATGTTCTCAAAGATATAGTCGATATTTTCCTGAGTGATGATTTCCCCAGGGATGAAGATCGGAATACCAGGAGGATAAATCATAACAAATTCAGCAATGATCCTGCCTGTTGACTCTTCAAAAGGAACGCTTTCTGTATCTGCATAAAAAGCATCACGTGGTGATAGGGACAATACAGGAATACCAGGAACACTCACCGGCACAGCTTTTTTAACAGCCTTATCGGAAGTTGTGTGCATACTTGCTAATTCTGTCAAAGCGCTGATCAGCTTTTGTACTTCTACTTCACGATCTCCGGCAGTGATGATACAGAGGATGTTGTACAAGTCTGAAAGCTCAACCTCGATATTGTGCTGTTCTCGAAGCCAAACCTCTACATCGTACCCTGAAATATTCAGCTCTTTAACAGATATGATCAGTTTTGTTGGATCATAATCATACGTCGCGGGAGTGCCTAGAATCTCTTTCCCTACGCAATATAAGTTCGGAATCTCATTGATTTGTTTACGTGCTGTTTCCGCTAAATGGATTGAACGTTCAGCTAACTCGTATCCCTGAGTAGCCAACCTTTTCCGAGCGACATCCAGTGATGCAAGCAAGATATATGAAGTCGAAGTTGTCGTCATCATACTAAGAATTGATTGGACACGTTCTGGAGAAACCAGGTTTCCTCTTACATTCAATATTGAGCTTTGGGTCATGGATCCACCTAATTTGTGGACACTTGTCGCAGCCATATCCGCACCTGCCTGCATTGCCGACAATGGTAATTTGTCATGAAAGTGGATGTGTACACCATGCGCTTCATCAACAAGCACAGGAATTTCATAAGAATGAGCCAACTCGACGATTTCCTTTAAATCAGCACTGATTCCAAAGTAGGTAGGGTTGATGACGAACAATCCCTTTGCATCAGGATTTTGGGCAAGTGCCTTTTTAACTGATTCAGTTGTAACTCCATGTGATATTCCTAAGTTCTCATCGATATCAGGATGGATGAAGACTGGAACAGCTCCGGAAAAAATGATCGCAGACATGACTGATTTATGCACATTCCTTGGGACAAGAATTTTATCTCCTGGATGACATATAGCGAGAATCATCGTCATGATGGCTCCGCTTGTTCCTTGTACTGAAAAGAATGTATGATCAGCGCCGAATGCATCGGCAGCAAGCTGTTGTGCTTCTTTAATCATGCCATGGGGATGATGGAGGTCATCCAATGGACCGATATTGATCAAATCGATTGATAATGCGTTTTCACCTATGAAATCCCGGAATTCAGGATCCATGCCGCGGCCTTTTTTATGTCCAGGTATATGGAATTGAATCGGATTTCGTTTGGCGTGATTCACGAGCCCGGTAAAAAGGGGTGTTTCATATTGAGACAATCATTACACCTCATTCAATTTATTTGTAAACCTTAATGTTGATTAGAAACGAAATACGTGCCACTCCGAAGGGACATCGAGCCTGACAAGGGAGGGATCGCCAGCGGAAAGTAAGTGAATTTCACAGAAATCAACACTGGGTCTCTATTTTAAATGTAAGCTGTTTGTTATGCTAAACTAATATAAAACAAGGAAAAGTATATCAAATCTACAGGTGCTTGCAAGCTTTTTTTTAACATGTCTACAGTTTAACATTTTTATATAAATGATAATCAATCCGTTGGGGTGATTTTGTGAATTGGAAAACGCGTGTAACCGAATTATTAGGAATCAAGTATCCGATCATTCAAGGAGGTCTCGCCTATCTTGCGTATTCTGAGTTAGCTGCAGCCGTCTCAAATGCAGGGGGACTCGGTCAAATAACTGCAATGTCTTTATCAACACCCGATCAATTGAAAACTGAAATCCGGAAAGTAAAAGAAAAGACGACACGTCCATTTGGGGTGAATTATGCCATTGGGCAACACGGTCGGCCATTTGAAGATATGCTCCAAGTTTCGATTGATGAGAAGGTTCCCGTCATTTCGATGACAGGTGGCAATCCGAGTCCAGTGTTCAAGCAATTGGAAGGCGTAGATGTGAAAAAACTTGTCCTGGTAGCTGCGAAAAGGCAGGCAGTCAAAGCCGAGCAGTTAGGGGCTGATGCAGTGATGGTAGTTGGTCAAGAAGGGGGCGGGCATATCGGAAAAGATGATATCAGTACGATGGTGCTGACACCTCAAGTAGTTGATGAAGTATCCATACCTGTAATTGCTTCAGGCGGAATCGGTGATGGCAGGGGACTGATGGCGGCATTGTCTTTAGGGGCAGAAGGTATTGAGATGGGTACCCGATTCATTGCAACAAAAGAATGTACGCATGCCCATCAAAACTATAAAGAAGCATTACTCACCGGAATGGAAACTGACACGTCTATTATTAAAAAGTCGTTGGGAGCCCCGGGAAGAGTGATTCGAAATAGATGGACCGAGCAGATCTTGTCGATTGAAAAAGTGGAACCGACCTATGAAGCGATCAGCACTTATATTTCAGGTAAAGCAAATCAAGCCTTTGCAAATCAAGGATTGTTGGACCAAGGTTTTGGCTGGGCAGGTCAGGTTATGGGAAGGATTAATGATATCCCATCAGTGGAAGAACTTTTCACAAGAATGATAACCGAAGCAGAAGAAATACGAAAGAAATGGTCATGACAAAATAAAAAAGATGTTTTCGTATAGATTGTTGGAAATATAATCGCTTAGCTTGCTATCCCGCTAGAGGTCTTGCATATTTTCACTGTCATAAGAATTCAGCAACTTTCTTAGCAGCATACCTTTAGAAAAAAAGCCAATAAAAAAGAGCTGAGCCCTCTCAATCGGGCAGCTCTTTTCTTGCATTTAAAGAAAGTATTAAATCCTTTCTTCAATATAAGCGCAACTATGGCAAAGCCAACGCCAAGGCTTGGCTTTGCCAAGTTTTCTTTACTTCATACTAGCGAAAATATAGATACTTAACCCATATCCATTAAAAAAATGAAAATGTAAGGATAAATACCTATACGTTCAATTTAGAATTGTAATATAATACATTAACTTTAATGGATTAACTAGATGCATGAACCTTACTAGCATAATTATAAAGAGGGGTTAATGTATGGAATGTCTGGTCCATTTTTGAAAGTAAGGCTTCCCCGTCTTGTAGAATTTGGTCATGATTCGGGATGTGAATCCCACAAAGTAATTCTGCTCTTTTGATATCTTTCAAACGGGTAGTCATTTTAGAAAACGTTTCTTCATCAATCTCAGAATGAGGGATGGCGTCCGGCTTCGTATGATCAACTGACCATACGAAATCATCTGGAATCTGTTTCAGGACCTCACCCTGATGTTCACTAAGTATTTTTGCAAAATCCTTCTTTATTGGAGATTCATAAATCACTGCAAACCAAACGAAGAGATGACTCTCAAACAAACCGATTTGAAAGTGTGGAAGTTTTTTGTACCCACGTTTGCTGTTTGCGAACGCTACCCAAGTATCATCCGGGGGATTCACTGTTCTCCTTGCATGTTTAGCCGTATGATAAAACATCTCATCACCCGTAGCTGCAGATAGTGTCGGGGCAAAATATTCACCTAATTTTTCAAGCTTTGGCCGAATTTGGTTTTGGATAGCTTCCATTCTTGCATCAAGCCCTTGAATGTTGAATACCTTGAAATCCTGTTCTGTAAAACCATTGAAATTCATGCGATTCACCTCGTTGTGTATATAAAATGAGTGTAGCATACGAATATTGTGTATCAAAATGTTAAGCAGAATCAGGTAAATATATACGTTGAAAAAGTGGGAAGCTAAGAAAGAACAGCGGAATTGCACGTGAATATTTCAGAATAGTATGATAAAAACAAGCTTTGAAGTGTAAACAAAGTTAAAAGAAAAGGAGTGTGAGTTACCATGAAACAAGTGATTCAAACGCTGAAATTGACGGAAGCTGAGCGTCGAATCCCAGTTCTTCGACTCGAAATCGATTATGAATTGGCAACTCTACACGAGGCACTCGTAGCGAAAAATACTGAACAAATCAAACGATCAAAGAAAAAATTAGAACGATTGAGACAAGAAATGTTACAATTAGAGGCATAATAATTGTAAATAGATAGAACGAACCTTTTACTTGCAGGGTTCGTTTTTTATGGAAAATCTTTTAATGCTATCTTACAAAATACATACTGGACCGCACTTAAAAGGAGTGAGGATGTGGCTATCAATTGGGATGCTATACGGGATCAAGCCGTGTCATGGGCAAATGATGCTGGGAATGTGATCCGCAAATCCTTTGAGAAGGAATTGACTGTGGAAACGAAGTCGAATGCGGACGACCTGGTAACAAACATGGATCGTGAAGTAGAACAATATTTAATTGATAAAATCAATGAAGCATACCCGCACCATAAAATACTAGGAGAAGAAGGCGTGGGTGAGGAAGTCACATCATTGGACGGGACTGTCTGGATCATCGACCCGATTGATGGAACGATGAATTTTGTCCATCAGCAAACGAATTTTGCCATTTCTATTGGTGTATATCACGAGGGAGTTGGAATGGTAGGCGTCATATATAATGTCATTTATGATGAAATGTTCCATGCTGTAAAGGATAATGGCGCTTATCTGAATAATGTAAAACTCCCTGATCTTGAAGAAGTCCCTATCGAAAAATCGATCATTGCCATCAATGCAACTTGGATTACGAAGAACAAACGAATTGATCCGGCGCGGTTAATACCAGTGGTTGATCGCTGCAGAGGGACACGATCCTATGGATCAGCAGCCATCGAGCTGGCATTCGTAGCCGCTGGACGCTTGGATGCCTATATTACAATGCGCTTATCACCTTGGGATTTCGCTGCTGGAAGAATTTTAATAGAAGAAGTAGGAGGGCGTGTCACGAATTTGGATGGTGAGCCTTTAAACATGCTGGGTAAGAATTCGATATTTGCAGGTAAATCAGATCTTCATCAACAGATCTTGGAAGAATACCTTACAAATGATTGAACGGAAAATGACTGAAGATGATTCAGAAGTTATCTTGGAATGGTTTAAACAATCTCCGGAGTGGCTAGCTGAAGAGGGATTGTTAAAGGAAGAAATGGATCTCCAGAGGATAAAGGTATGGATGTCCCTTTATGACAAGTATGATGGTATCTGGTTGATGTGGGAGGAAAATCATACTCTCAAGGGAATCAGCTTTCATATCTTGAACGCACCCTCCAACAATAAAACTTGGATAGGCATGATTATGGTGAATCCTATATATAAACGAAGAGGATATGGAAGTTCAATATTGCATCACTTATGCAAGAGACTCGAACAGAAGCATCATAAGATTGTATATACAGCATCTCCATTCGAACGAGTAGGCTGGCTTCGTTTTCTCGCTACGTGTGGTTTTGAACAAATTGGCACTGAGACTACCTCAACAGATAAAAGATATATCACATTAGCCAAACCATTAGATGAATAAAAAACAGGGAATCCTCTGATCGGTCTTAAAAATCCGGTCGAAGGAACTTCCCTGTTTTAATTTTTGGCTCTTTTCTTAAAGATTGTTACTATTGGGTCATTTTTGTAAAGAACCACCTTGTGCAAGTTGATTGGAGAGCAAGGTGCGAGACTCCTCGAAAATGAAAATCGCATTTTCTTCGTGCGATGTAACGCGGCCGGAGCTTTCCTTGTCCTGCGGGACCAGCGTGCCTACTACCTGAATAATTTCCTTGCAAGGCATGCGACGAGGAAGCTCGCTTTGACAGGACTTTTTTGTAGACGCAGGAGCACAAATGCTTCCTTTGTAAGGGGACTCCTGAGGTTGCAAGGCGACGAGTGGGCTCACCGCACGCACCGCGGAAAGCGAGCATCCTGAGCGGAAATCAACGACTTTTAAAGAAAACTTGGCGAGACCAAGCCTTTTGTAGGTCGAGCCTTAGTTGCCCTTATACTGAAGAAAGTATTTTATACTTTCTTTAAGTGCAAGAGCAACAACGTTTGCGAAAACAGCCTACTTTTTCAAAGGTTATTCTGGTTTTCGTCTCTGAACTTTTTCTTCAGTTTAAAACCTATCCCCATAAGAATGAAAGTAGCAGCCAGTGCAATAACTGCAAGCAGGATACTTTGTTCGCCAATGGCTACACCAATCAATGCGATATTAAAAGTCACTAAAACCGAAATTAGAATGAAAATGATGGATTGTTTATTCATGGTCAACCTCCTAGAACCTAGTGTATCGAAAAATGAGTGAAAGAAAAAGTTTATTATTTATGTTATAATAGGAAAGTTGAATTTAATTAGGTTGACACCATAAAGAGGATGTTCAAAAAGTCATCAACAATAATGTTTATATACAGTGTGATTCGCCACTTTTTGAACACACATATTAAGGAGAGATTGAAGTGAATCTTCGAGAAGAACTACGCAATATAGCGATTATTGCCCACGTAGACCACGGGAAAACAACATTGGTCGATCAGATGCTCCACCAATCAGGAACGTTCAGAGATAATGAACAAGTCAGTGAGCGTGCGATGGATTCCAATGATTTGGAAAAAGAACGTGGAATTACGATTTTGGCTAAAAATACAGCAATCAATTATAAGGAAAAGCGAATTAACATCATGGATACACCTGGACACGCAGATTTCGGCGGTGAAGTTGAACGTATCATGAAAATGGTAGATGGTGTTTTACTCCTTGTTGATGCGTATGAAGGGTGTATGCCGCAGACGCGGTTCGTTTTGAAAAAAGCACTCGAACAGAAATTGACGCCGATCGTGGTCGTCAATAAAATCGACCGCCCATTTGCACGTCCGGTTGAAGTTGTAGATGAAGTCCTTGATTTATTCATCGAATTAGGAGCCGACGATGATCAACTTGAATTCCCAGTTGTCTATGCTTCTGCTTTGAACGGTACTGCAAGCATGGATCCTGAACAACAAGATGAAGACATGACTGCAATTTTTGAGTCGATTTTGGAAAATATCCCCGCTCCAGTAGATACAAGTGAGGAACCTTTGCAATTTCAGGTTTCGTTATTGGATTACAATGACTATTTAGGTCGTATTGGAATCGGTAGAGTGTTCAGAGGAACGATCAAAGTCGGACAAAGTGTTGCCTTGATGAAGTTGGATGGTTCTGTCAAAAAGTTTAGAGTGACAAAACTTTTCGGTTTCTTAGGACTGAAACGAGTAGAGATCGAAGAAGCGAAATCAGGTGACTTAGTTGCAGTATCTGGGATGGAAGAAATCAACGTCGGTGAAACGATTTGTCCTGAAAATCATCAGGATCCGCTTCCAATCCTTCGAATCGATGAACCAACGATCCAAATGACTTTCCTTGTAAACAACAGCCCATTTGCTGGCCGGGAAGGGAAGTATTTGACAAGCCGCAAAATCGAAGAGAGACTAAATCAACAACTTGAGACAGATGTCAGCCTACGAGTTGAAAACACGGATTCTCCTGATGTATGGACCGTTTCAGGACGTGGAGAACTCCATCTATCGATTTTGATCGAAAATATGAGAAGAGAAGGCTACGAACTACAGGTATCTAAACCTGTTGTTATCATTCGTGAAATCGATGGCCAAAAATGTGAGCCAGTCGAACGCGTGCAAATCGATGTGCCTGAAGAGCATACTGGTGCGATCATGGAGTCGCTTGGTGAACGTAAAGGCGAAATGGTCAACATGGTCAATCATGGAAACGGTCAAGTAAGACTCGAATTCCTTGTACCTGCACGTGGATTGATCGGTTACACTACAGAGTTTTTGACGTTGACTCGTGGATATGGGATCTTGAATCATTCCTTCGACAGCTATCAGCCTTATATTCAAGCAAAAATTGGCGGCCGTCGTGAAGGTGTTCTCGTTTCAATGGAATCCGGTAAGGCTTCTCAATATGGAATCATTAATGTTGAAGATCGCGGAACAATTTTTGTTGAACCTGGAACTGAAATATATGAAGGTATGATCGTCGGAGAACACAATCGGGAAAATGACATCACCGTCAACCTGACAAAAGTAAAACAACTGACAAATATGCGTTCCGCAGGTAAAGACAATACTGTATCGATGAAGAAGGCTCGCGTGATGACGCTTGAGGAAGCACTTGAATATTTGAATGATGATGAGTATTGCGAAGTCACACCAGAATCAATTCGTTTACGTAAAAAGATACTGGATAAGAATGAACGCGAACGCTTAGAGAAAAAGAACAAGCTGGCACAGCAGAATTCTTAATGAGAAAAGGAGACGGTACCATTGGAAGTAGATATCAACGAACGTCTTCAGTTCTTTGCTAAACTTTACAATGTCGATACGAATCCTGAAGTCGGTATGTGGTTTTTATATTTGACCGTACTACTCTTATCGATCGTCGTTTTCAAGCTAGGTTTTTCAAGGAAATTACCATTATTGAAAGCGGCATTGGTTTATATATTCCTTGGACTAGGCTGTACGGTTCTGACTTTTTTTGCTGTATTCCTTCCTGTAACAGAAGGGTTAATGGTCGCAGCAGCAATTCTGATCATTTATAAAATTAGATTACATCAATCTAAGAAAGAAGAACAAAGCCAATAAATTAGTAAAGGGGCTGACTTGATTTTAAGTCAGTCCCTTTTTAAACTTAAAGAAAGTTGTGAACGGAGGTATTTGATGAATTTACAAGATGCTTTGTATAATTGGCTTACAATCAAGAAGGTTTCTGATGAAAGAAAAGATGATCATGCTGCAAAAGATACGTTGGATTTTTTTGAAGAAATCCTAAGGGATGATCATGCAGTTACCGACAAACAAATTGAACTGGAACCTCCCTTTTATATCATCCACTATAAAATAGAGGGTAAAGAATACAAAAAGCAATTTCCAATCGAGTTAATCGATGCATTATATGAATCGATCGAATCTGAACCGAAATATAATTAGGCTGTTTTTTTGATTACCACGTTTCCTCTTTAGAGGAGTCGCGGTAGGTTACAAAGTTTCCTGACGTCTTCCGATCTTCTGTCCGTTCTTTTATCCTTGAATGGCAAGACTCGCACATGTATGTGTGTATTGGTCTGTTTCTTAGTTTCTTAGCTAAAGGGCTTTGATCCTCGAGTTTTTCGATTTTATCACATAAGACACATTTGACACGCATTTTGTCCACCTCTTTCTACAACAAGTATACCATGAATAGGCGGTGACGTATAAGCTACTAGGTGAAGGTATTGATGGTTATCTGTAGAAGGTATATATATCAATGATCGATCAACACTATAATAGATTGAAATGATCGTTCAGTCATGAGGATCAAGAAATCCTGCATTTATCATGGAAAGAAAACTTGGCAAAGCCAAGCCTTAGCGCAGACTAAGCCTTAGTTGCCCTTATATTGAAGAAAGTATTTATACTTTCTTTAAATGGAAGTAAAGGAGCTGGTAAGATGGCAACGAATAGTTTATCATCGTTGAATGAAACGCACTTTCGCTTACTACAAAAAGAGTGCTATGTAATCGTAAATACTGTAGATCCTGTTGAACATACTCCATATGTCAATGCTATCTCCTGGGTGTATGCACCTGATGCTGAAACAATCGTCTTTGCAGTGGATTCCCGCTCAAAAGCGGTCACTAATATCGAGTCGAATGAAAACATTTCTATTACGTTGATTGAAGACGAAACCACCTCCGTCATCAATGGCCAAGCTCAAGTTGTACAGGAACGAATCGATTCCGTACCGATCAAACTGTCAATGATCAAAGTGCAAATTTCAGAAATAAGAGACGCCATGTTTTATGGGGCAAAGATATCTCAGCCACCTCAATATGAAAAGACCTATGATGCCCAGGCAGCTGCAAGACTTGATAAGCAAGTCATGAGTGCGTTAAAAACAAGGTGAATTCAGTTCTGAATTCAAAGTTCTAATGGTTAACTATAAGAATCTAACGAAAAAAACGGCTGTCCCAAAAAGTATCTGACACTTTTTTAGGATGGCCGTTTAAATTACTGTTATCTTGTTTCTTTAATTTTATTTGGGTCACTAGGTGTGCTTTTTCCTTGTTTTTGCTGTTGATTTTGGAGTTTCTTCTCTTCGTCCTTAGGAATACTCTTATCATTTTTACGGACAGGGTCGGGTTCTTTTTTGTTGATTTGACCCGGAACTTCTGGCATAAGCCGACCTGTGATGGCTGCTAATTCTTCAAGAATCCCGCCAATAGGTTTACCGGCACTGATTTGTTTGCCCATTTCTTGCAAACGTGCATATATGTCAGGATCAGCTGTAATGACAGCATTGGAACCATAAGGATCATGTTGGAGAGCTTCAGCTACACTATACTTGATTGACCCTACTCTTGACCGGTCGATGTGATCAGCAACATCGATTCCAACCACAGCATATCTTCCAAGGACGACTGCAGTCGCATCCTTTACATCAGGTTCCCTTGTCGCAATATCTACAAGCCGTTTTGAGATTTGTCTAGAGCTCTTACGCTCATCTTTGTTGTATTCGACACTTTGTTTTACTTCAACTCGTTTATCATCATTACCTAAGCTTTCGTCATTTTTATTATTTTGACATGAGATCAACAGTACCACACATAGCGTAACCAAGAAATAAGGAAGTTTCCGCAACGTTGTTCATCCTTTCGTATAACTCAAGTTACGGTTATTCTTCGTATATTCTTCTATCTTTATTCAAATGGACATAGGTTAATGTGAGAGCTCATGTCTACAATAAAAAGGGTTGACCCCAAGTAAGGCACTTTAGGAGTCAGCCCTCGGGTTTTTTATTTTAGCCTGTTTCCACATAAATTGTTGTCTTTGAGTTTGGAAATATATTCGTTTTTAGAATCAATTAGCTCCAACCACAAAAATGTCCTTATTTTACAATGATCCGGTTAATGTCCCGGATAGGATCGTTTTGGTTGGTGCCATCTCCATGATAAAAATGGACCGGCCCATCTGTTAGGGGCTTTCCATTGAGAGAGAAACCTAAAATCCCACTTTTAGCTTCTTCTATCGTGAGGGATACAACCTTATCTGTAGATGTATGCAATTCAATGGCTTTGACGTTCGTCGGTTTCGCATTTTCGAGGAAAGGATTTAACGGAATACCATAGGACTTCGTGAATAACTCATCCTTATTAAACCGAATTTTATTTTCGTTTGATTGAGTAGGTACTTTGGCTCCTTCCATCCGTTCCCTGTCCCAATGCTGTGACACGTCTTTCATATATGAATCTTCACCCTCAAATTTTTCTTCGTTGAAATATGTACTTAAATCAACTTTTCTATCATCAAAAATCCAGACCCCCGGGTCCAGTGTGATTGGATATGTGACATTTCCTTTAATCAAAACTATGGATTCCATCTTTTATTCACTCCTTAAAAAAATTCAGTATTAAGTATAACGTTCCCTCTTCATTTTGTCACATTAGGGTATAGTACTACTAATAGAAGAAATGACCATTGTAACTATAGCAGCAGCTGACGATTTGGAGGTGCTCATATTTCATGTATTGCGAAACAGATGAAGAATTATTAGAACTAGTTGAGCGTGCTAGAAAATACACAGATCAAGGGAAAGTTGCAAGTTATATTCCTGCACTGGAAAGAGCGGATCAATGTGATTTATCGCTGGCTCTCTACTATACGAATGATAAATGTGTAAAGGCAGGCGATGTTGAAAAGAAGTTCACTCTTCAAAGTGTATCGAAGGTGTTGGCTCTGGCCCTAGCAATCATGGACCGTGGAGAAGATGATGTTTTCCGGAAAGTAGGGATGGAACCTACCGGAGACCCATTCAATTCAATTGCAAAATTGGAAACACAAGTGCCAGCAAAGCCTTTGAATCCAATGATCAATGCTGGGGCATTAGTGGTTACAAGCATGATTTACGGTAATTCAGTCCATGAAAAGCTTGGGCGGTTATTAGCTCTCGTACATGATATGACCAATAATTCAAGTATCGATATCGACGAAGAAGTGGCCCAATCGGAATTTGATACGGCTAACCTTAACCGTTCATTGTGTTACTTCATGAAACAGCATAGTATTGTCCAAGGCGATGTTGACGAATTGATCGAGTTATACACAAAGCAGTGTGCGATACAAGTGACTTGTGTGGATTTAGCCCGGATCGGGATGATTCTCGCGAACAAAGGCCTGGATCCTGAGACTAACCGCAGGATCCTGCCTGAGCGGATTGCTACCATTGTCAAGACATTTATGGTGACATGCGGTATGTATAATGCATCTGGGGAATTTGCAATTCAGGTGGGGATTCCATCAAAAAGCGGCGTTTCTGGAGCAATTCTTGGTCTTGTTCCACCATCAATAGGGATAGGTGTATATGGTCCTGCGCTGAATGATAAAGGGAATAGTATTGGTGGGGTGAAATTGCTTGAAATGCTATCCCAACGTTACGATTTAAGCATATTTTAAGCGGATGCTGTTTGATTTGTGTTGCAATTTAGGCTTTTAAACGATAGTATAGGTAATAGAGAGAGGCACTTGGAACGGAGGGATTCGATTTGTCGACTGAGATGGTTACCGGTCATCGTGAAAAAGCATTTGCATTGCTTCAAGCGGATGCTGAAAAGATACTTAAATTGATTGAAGTTCAGATGGAAAACTTGACGATGCCGCAATGCCCTCTCTATGAGGAAGTCCTTGACACTCAAATGTTCGGACTTTCCAGAGAGATAGATTTTGCAGTCCGTTTGGATTTGATTGAAGCTGAACAAGGAAAGGCGTTACTGGAATCGCTCGAACGTCAACTGACAGCTTTACACGATGCTTGGTCTAAATGATGGCATAGTCAAAGTTCATGTATATAAATAAAGCTCAAACTATCGTTTTGATGGTTTGAGTTTTTTACTTTCGATTCAGAACAACTTAATTTATAGGTGAACTAAAAAACTGTATGTGGTAGAAATATATGAGGCTACAGCAGGAAACGCTAAAATTTGATTAAAAGTTCACACGAACGTAAGGTGTGTGCTTAATACATATGATACGATAAATCGAGAGGGAGGAGACGGGTATGTATATCGTTTTGCTTATTGTCTTTGTATTATTTCCGTTCGCTACGTTCATACATGAACTTGGCCATTATCTTACTGCTCGTCTCACCGGGCTCAAAGATTCACGGATGCAAATCGGTATAGGTCCGCGGGTTTTACATATCAATAACCAGTTTCTTCGTATCGAATATCGCTTGTTCTATTTTGTCGGTGCTCACACATTATCAGGTGAGATCGGTGGAACAAACTCATTCAATCGTTTTCTCATCACCTTAAATGGACCTTTGATCAATGCAGTTACAGCTTTCTTTATTCTCGGTTTTTATACGATGGATCTTTCATCAATGTTAGATAAAGCACTCTCAATATTTGCTTACATTAACATATGGATCTCTCTTGGGAATCTTCTCCCTTTTAAAATCAAAGGTCGGAAATCTGACGGCTATATTCTATTGGAAAGTTTATGGAGTATTATTACAAACCCTAGACAAATCTAGGAATTCTTCCATCCTAGGAAGGAAAAATCTCCTTTAACTCGAATAGTTTTGGATATAATAATTCATTGTGAGGGTTGCCCATCATGTTCAAAAAAATGTTTAAAAATTATGATTATACGATGATTGCGGTCGTATTGGCTCTATGTACAATCGGTCTCGTGATGGTGTACAGTGCCAGCATGATTGTTGCGGTTACACAGTATGGATACCAAAGTGATCATTTTTTCAAGAAGCATTTCATCTGGGTCTTACTTGGTATAATCGCATTTTTCATATTCATGATTTTACCCTATAAGATGTACCAAAAGTTGATCGTACCAATAACCCTTGCGATGCTCGGTTCTTTAATTTTGGTGAAATTCATCGGTTCCGAGGTGAATGGAGCAAAAGCCTGGTTCTCAGTCGGTGGATTCAGCATCCAACCAGCCGAATATGCAAAAATCGGAATCATCATTTACTTGGCATCCGTATTTTCGAAGAAACAGAATTACATATCGGATTTCAAAACAGGTGTTGTGCCACCATTGATCGTTTTATCTCTCGTTTGTTCCCTTGTTTTCATTCAACCTGATCTAGGAGGCATGTTGGTCATCGCAATGACAGCCGGAGTCATCATTTTATGCTCAGGAATGAAATGGACCCATTTATCGATGATGGGAGGCGGAATAGGGCTGCTTGGCTTCATCGCTTATAATTTCTTGTTGACGACAGAACAATTATCCCGTTTTTCAGCTGCTTACCGGCCTTTTGATGATCCATCAGGTGATGGCATGCAGTTGATTAATGGATACCTGGCATTAGGAACAGGTGGCTTATTTGGAAAAGGATTGGGTCAGAGTATCCAGAAATATGACTTCCTACCCCATCCGCATACTGACTTTATCATTGCCATCATTGCAGAAGAATTAGGTTTTTTCGGGGTTTTGGCCATCATTCTGATGATCATGTTCCTCGTTTTAAAAGGTATATATGTTGGACTACATTGTAAGGATGCATTCGGCAGCCTGTTGGCGATCGGGATATCAGGTATGATCGGAATTCAGACGATCGTCAATCTTGGGGCAGCCTCAGGGATACTTCCGCTTACTGGTGTAACATTACCATTTATCAGTTATGGAGGTTCCTCACTTATTTTACTTATGATTAGTATGGGAATACTTGTGAATATATCGATGTTTGTAAAATATCGTAAACAGCAAAATCCTCCTGCTGATCAATCTCACCCTATGCCACAGCAACGTACCAAGTTGAAAGTCGTTTCACAGCAACGTTAACCACAAACTAGGGAGGAATATCAAAATGCAAAAGATCAACAAAATTCTTGTCGCTAACCGTGGAGAAATTGCTATTCGAATCTTTCGCGCATGTACAGAACTGGATATTCGTACAGTTGCGGTCTACTCGAAGGAAGACTCTGGGTCTTTCCATCGATACAAAGCAGATGAAGCTTATTTGATTGGGGAAGGTAAAAAGCCGATTGATGCGTATCTTGATATTGAAGGAATTATTGAAGTGGCCAAGCGTTATGATGTGGATGCCATCCATCCAGGTTATGGATTCCTTTCAGAAAATACTCATTTTGCTAAGAGATGCGAAGAAGAGGGGATCTTCTTCATTGGTCCGAATACTGAACACTTGGAGATGTTCGGTGACAAAGTCAAAGCAAGAGAACAAGCGATCAAGGCAGATATTCCGGTTATTCCAGGTAGTGATGGTCCTGTCGAAACACTTGATGATGTTCGAAGTTTTGCGAAAGAGCATGGTTTTCCAATCATCATTAAAGCGACCCTTGGGGGTGGCGGAAGAGGAATGCGAATCGTCCGGAATATGGCTTCACTTGCTGATGCCTATGATCGGGCAAAATCAGAAGCAAAAGCTGCTTTTGGTAAAGATGAAATCTATGTTGAGAAGTTTGTTGAAAATCCGAAGCATATTGAAGTTCAAATCCTGGCTGATAACAACGGGAATATCGTTCATTTGTATGACCGGGATTGCTCTGTTCAGCGTCGTCATCAGAAAGTCGTTGAAGTAGCACCGAGTGTTTCTTTGACTCATCAACAACGAGATGAAATCTGTAAGGCAGCAGTAAAATTGATGGACAAAATCAATTATGTGAACGCTGGTACAGTCGAATTCCTTGTTTCAGAAGATGGTTCATTCTACTTTATTGAAGTGAATCCACGAGTTCAAGTCGAACACACTATTACTGAAATGATCACTGGTATTGATATTGTACAATCACAAATCATGATTGCTGAAGGTTATCAGTTACATGAGAAACCTCTCGGGATTCCGATGCAAGACAAGATTGATTGCCATGGCTTTGCTATACAATGTCGTGTAACGACGGAAGACCCGGCGAATAATTTCATGCCTGATACCGGAAAGATCATGGCTTATCGTACTGGAGGCGGTTTTGGGGTTCGCCTCGATGCAGGAAACGGATTCCAGGGTGCGGTGATTACGCCTCACTACGATTCCTTGCTCGTCAAAGTGTCTACATGGGCATTGTCATTTGAACAGGCAGCTTCCAAGATGGTGCGTAACTTAAGAGAGTTCCGTATACGTGGCATCAAGACGAACATCTCATTCCTGGAGAATGTGATTAAACATGAGAAGTTTGTATCTGCTGAATACAATACATCCTTCATTGATACAACACCGGAGTTATTTGTGTTTCCAAAAAAGAAAGACCGCGGGACGAAAATGCTGTCTTATATCGCAAATGTAACCGTTAATGGCTTCCCTGGATTGGGTGTCCAAAAGAAACCAGCCTTCAGTAAACCAAGAATTCCGTATGTAAACTATACAAAACCATTACTAGATGGAACGAAACAAATTTTGGACGAGCAAGGTGTCGAAGGGCTTACGGAATGGATTAAATCACGCGATGAAGTGCTACTTACAGACACAACTTTCAGGGATGCTCATCAATCCCTTCTCGCAACCCGAGTAAGAACGCATGATCTGCTTCAAATTGCAGAACCGACTACCCGCCAAGTTCCAGAACTCTTCTCACTGGAAATGTGGGGAGGAGCTACATTTGATGTATCTTATCGCTTTTTGAATGAAGATCCATGGGAACGCCTGATCCAACTTAGGAAAAAGTCTCCGAATGTTTTGTTCCAAATGCTTTTGAGAGCTTCAAATGCCGTTGGATATAAAAACTATCCGGATAACGTCATACGTGAATTCGTTAGTAAATCTGCAGCAGCAGGGATTGATGTGTTCCGGATTTTTGATAGCTTGAATTGGCTTGATGGAATGAAGGTTGCGATTGATACGGTAAGAGAAACTGGGAAAGTTGCAGAAGCTTCGATTTGTTATACAGGAGATATCCTTGATCCAAAAAGACCGAAGTATAACTTGGATTATTATGTGAATATGGCAAAAGAGCTTGAGCAAGCAGGCGCACATATCCTCGGTATAAAAGATATGGCTGGACTGTTGAAACCACAAGCAGCATATGAATTGATTTCTGCTTTAAAAGAAGCCGTGAGTATACCGATCCATCTCCATACTCATGACACTAGCGGAAACGGAATCATGACTTATGCCAAAGCCGTGGATGCAGGCGTCGATATTGTGGATGTGGCAATTAGTTCAATGGCAGGTATGACCTCACAGCCGAGTGCGAATTCCCTTTATTACGCACTTGAGGGAAGTGAAAGACAGCCGAAAGTATCGATCCATAATCTTGAAGAGCTCTCCCACTATTGGGAAGATGTCCGCAAATATTATCAAGGATTCGAAAGTGGTTTGATCGCACCGCATACAGAGGTATATGACCATGAGATGCCGGGTGGACAATATAGTAATCTACAGCAGCAGGCAAAAGCTGTCGGTCTCGGGGATCGTTGGGATAAAGTGAAAAGCATGTACCGCCGGGTGAATGACCTGTTCGGAGATATTGTCAAAGTTACACCATCATCAAAGGTGGTTGGTGACATGGCCCTTTATATGGTACAAAATGATCTGACTGAAGATGACATTTTTGAAAAAGGCCAAACACTTGATTTTCCTGACTCAGTCGTTGAAATGTTCCAGGGGTATTTAGGACAGCCGTATCAAGGTTTTCCAAGAGAGTTGCAGCAAATCATTCTGAAAGGAAGAGATCCGCTTAACGCTAGACCAGGTGAAATGCTAGAACCAGTTGATTTCAAAGAGTTACAGGATATTCTCTACCATAAATTGAATCGACCGGTGACAAGTCATGATCTTATTTCTTATGCACTTTACCCGAAAGTTTATCTTGATCGAGAGCAAATGATCGATCAGTTCGGTGATATCAGTGTTCTTGATACACCTACATTCTTATACGGTATGAGGCTAGGTGAAGAAGTCGAAGTTGAAATTGAGCAAGGTAAGACTTTGATTTTGAAACTCGTCTCGATTGGAGAGCCTCAATTAGACGGTACGAGAACTGTTTACTTCGAGTTAAATGGACAACCTCGGGAAGTCGTTGTAAAAGACGAGAATGTAAAGGCTGAAGTGGTTGCTAAACCGAAAGCAGATAAGAACAACGAGAAACATATCGGGGCTTCGATGCCTGGTACTGTAATAAAAGTACTTGTTGAAAAAGGTGAAAAAGTAAAGAAGGGAGATCATCTGATGATTACAGAAGCGATGAAAATGGAGACTACGATTCAAGCTCCATATGACGCCGAAGTTAAAGACTTATTCGTATCGAACGGGACAACCATACAACCAGGTGATCTATTGATTGAATTAGCATAATTTGGGGACGGTTCTCATGCTTCCTAAGCATGAGAACCGTTTTTCATTTCATTTAAAGAAAGTGGCTCTACAATATTTGTTGGGGTATGAGAAAAATTCACGTAAAAAAACACACAAGCTCCTATAACCTGTACACTTGAATTGACGAGAAACAAGAGTGGGGATAGGAGTTGTGTGTACGTGCATTT
>NZ_JBQQCL010000036.1:0-11674 GCF_052246725.1 Pseudalkalibacillus sp. R45
GAGATTATTCAGGTAGTAGGCACGCTGATCCCGCAGGACAAGGAAAGTTTCGGCAGCGTTACATCGCACGAAGAAAATGCGATTTTCATTTTCGAGGAGTCTCGCACCTTGCTCTCCAATCAACTTGCACAAGGTGTTTTTTATAATATAACTCAAAAGCAACAATCTTTTAGAAAAGAGCAAAAAATAAAAAGCTCTCACGTGGAGAGCTCCTATAGGATTGTTGCTTCTGGTTCATGTGAAATCTGTTCGATGATCTTGTTGTTCTCATCCATGATCGCAACAGCTGGTTTATGGCTGCGTGCTTCTTCTTCAGTAACCATTACGTAATTCAAAATGATGATGACATCTCCGGTTTGGACAAGACGTGCTGCGGCGCCATTCAAACAAATCGTGCCGGTTCCCCTTTCACCGGCTATGATGTACGTTTCGAAACGAGCGCCATTATTATTATTTACGATTTGCACCTTCTCGTTCGGAAGCATATCGACAGCATCCAAAATATCTTCATCAATTGTGATGCTGCCTACATAATTGAGATTGGCTTCTGTAACTCTGGCTCTATGGATTTTACCTTTTAACATTGTACGGAACATTGCCTGTCTTCCCCTTTCATTTGCAATCGAACAGCATCTATGATGATATTATCGATTAAACGTGCGTTTTCAAAATTATATGCTACAGCGATGATCGTCTTTTGTCCAAATGAGTCGACAGTCTCTAATTCTGGATAAGATAATAGTTCGACGTAGTCGATCTTTCCATATTCCAATCCATTTAATTGATCCAGCATGTCTTGCTTGACTTTAGAAACCGCTACCCCTTGTTTTGCTTTATCACTTGCTAATGTTAGGGCTTCATAAAGTTTTGGAGCGATTGCCCTCTCCTTTTCGTTCAAGTTGACATTTCTTGAGCTCTTTGCCAGACCATCTTCTTCTCGAACAGTCGGACACGTTATCAATTCAATCGGAAAAAAATACGAACGAATCAGGTCATCCACCACCGCAACCTGCTGCGCATCTTTCTGGCCAAAATACGCCCGGTCAGGCTTGATGATATGGAACAATTTCGTTAGGACTGTCACGACACCATCAAAATGACCTGGTCTCTTTTCTCCGCAGAGTACTTCCGTCCTTTTTGTTACAACGAGTTTAATCCCAGCATCATTTGGATACATTTCTTCATTGGAAGGATAGAAGAGCACATCAGTCCCATTTTCGCGTGCAATCTTCTGATCCCTTTCAAAATCACGCGGGTAGCGGTCCAGGTCTTCACTCGGACCAAATTGAAGCGGATTGACGAAGATGCTCGTGATAACGATATCACATTCCTGAGAGGCGCGACGCATCAGTGAAACGTGTCCTTCATGCAAAAATCCCATTGTAGGTACAAACCCGACCGTCAATCCATTTTGTTTTTTCTCTCTCATGTATTCTTGCATTCTTTTTCTTGTTTCGATGATGATCATACTTTTCCTCCGTAAAGGGATGCCAACTGTTCTTCTTTCATCGTGAAAGTATGTTTATCTTCAGGAAAACGCCTTTCTTTTACGTCCTCGACGTAATTTTTTATCGATAATCCGATTTGTTCGGATACATTCGTATATTGTTTTACAAATTTCGGTACGCGGTGTGACCCGTAACCGATAAGATCGTGGAAAACCAACACCTGACCGTCCGTTCCTAGTCCCGCCCCGATACCGATCGTCGGTATTGATAGACGTTTGCTCACTAATTCTGCAAGCTGGCGGGGCACGCATTCCAACACCAATGCAAATGCACCTGCATTTTCGATAGCCAGTGCGTCCTCGATTAATTTTTCTGCTGCAACAGCATCTTTTCCTTGCACTTTGTATCCACCCAAAACGGCAACAGATTGCGGCGTCAATCCCAAATGACCTACAACGGGAACACCTGCATCTGTCAGCCGGTCAATGACCTGGACTACCTCTCCCGCCCCTTCAACCTTGACTGCATCAGCACTTGCTTCTTGCATGATACGGGCAGCATTTTTTAATGCATCAGATGTAGATGTATGATAACTCATGAAAGGCATATCCGTTACCACGAACGTTTTTGATGCTCCTCTTTTCACCGCTTTCGTATGATGGATCATATCCTCCATCGTTACTGGGATGGTGGATTCATAACCAAGTACGACCATGCCAAGAGAATCACCCACCAAAATCATGTCGACTTCTGCTTCTTCAGCAATTTTTGCTGAAGGAAAATCATAGCTTGTCAGCATCACGACTTTTTCATTCTCTTCTTTCATCTTCTTAAAATCACCAATCAGTTTCATACTTCTCCTCCTTTTAAAATCAGAGGCAGATGAAAGCGATGTTTAATCTTTATGCATTGGCTTTGATAGTTGATTGTGAGCGAATTTCGCGACAGACACTCCTGCGGATCGCCCGCGAAAAGGGGAGTGATTATCGAAGAAATCAATATCATCATTCAACGCGGCCTTTGCATTAAAAAAACCTTCTTTCAGACAATGAGAAAGAAGGGAGTTAAAACGCTTACAAACTTTCATCCCTCTGTCCATGTCCTATGCTCGGATCAAGGCAGAACCATAACAATCACGAAATCAAAACGTATACACATGTCGATAAGTGCAGTTCGTTGATACGATACCGCCTACATGATCATTATAGCAGATAATTCACTCCTGTGTTAAAAGATTACCTGATCATAACAAGGGGACCTGGCAACCACACAATCGATTAATTCATGTGAGTTAAATTCCAAGAAGACCCTGTTTTCACAAAAAAGAGGGCACCTAAGTCCTTCTAAATAGATGCCCACTAATTACTACTTCACTAGATCATCCGCGATTCTAGTCTCCCAGTTCCAATCACAGTCAAAAGTTCTGAAGGTGAATGTTTTCTTAGGATTCTCGGGGGATATCAATATCTGCAGAGTACACACGATGGATCGTTCCCTCGTCATCTTCGACTAAAAGGACCCCCTCTTCGGTAATCCCCTGGGCGTTCCCGTATAATTCACCTGTGATTGTCCGTACACGTACCCGCTTTCCAAGGCTTGCTGCCGAACCTTCCCATAATAGTTTGATCGGAGCAAAACCATGATCCAGATACAGGTGATATAGCTTCTCCATCTTTTCTAATATCGCTCGCACCAAATATGCCCTTTCAACTTCTTTTCCACTTGCGATCTTCAGAGATGTAGCGATCGTAGCAATATCATCAGGGAAAGCCTCTATAGGTGTATTGACGTTGATTCCGATACCGATGATGACTGAATTGACTCTGTCTGCTTCTGCTTGAAGCTCTGTAAGAATGCCGACTACCTTTTTGCCATCAATCAAAATATCGTTCGGCCACTTGATTTGTGCATCAACACCTGTGACTTCTTCAATCCCTTGCACGACGCTAACCGCAGCAAGCAACGTGAGCTGTGGTGCTTTTTGTGGAGGAATGTTCGGCCGCAGGATCACACTCATCCATACCCCGCTGCGTTTCGGAGAATGCCAGGCTCTTCCAAGCCTTCCTCTGCCTGATGTCTGTTCGTCCGCAATCACGATCGACCCTTCAGGTGCTCCTTTCAGTGCATGCTGATGTGCAATCTCTTGAGTAGAAGCGACACTTTCTTCATAATGGATCTCATGACCAAGCTTTTTGGTGTCAAGTTGATGTTTGATTTCTCCTGGTATAAGGTTGTTGGGCCGTGTAGTAATCCGATATCCCTTTTTTTGTACAGCCTCAACAATATACCCTTCTTTCCTCAGTTCCTCGATATGCTTCCACACAGCCGTTCTTGAACAACCCAACACTTCACTTAATTTCTGCCCAGACTTATATTCATTTGTGTCAGACAGGAGACTGATCAATCTTTCTCTTGTGGTTGTTGCCATTCCTCAATCCACTCCTTTATTCCTGAGGGGTTGTTATCAATCTTCCCCTCAATGACACCTCGCTCGATTTGTTCGATATACTCTGCAATCCAAGGACCTGGTCTCCTTTTTAAAAATCGTTGCAGATCATTCCCATCCATTGCCAGTTCTGATCGGTTTTTGATAGGGAGCTGCGCATGTAAAGCTTCTAGTTTCTCCTCTTCCAATTCCAGTTCTTCTCCAAGGAACCGCTTTACTCGTAGTACTGCTTTTACAACGTCCAAACCATACTTATAAATGGTAAGCCTAGAGGCACAGTCGACTAAACCTTGAATAAGAGAAACAATCAGAACCGTTTTTGCCTTCACTTGATTCGGCAGTTTCCATGCACGCAGCCATTCATATGCATCCTCTATCCCTATGCGGATAAGAA
Source organism: Pseudalkalibacillus sp. R45 (assembly GCF_052246725.1). Taxonomy (NCBI): domain Bacteria; kingdom Bacillati; phylum Bacillota; class Bacilli; order Caryophanales; family Fictibacillaceae; genus Pseudalkalibacillus; species Pseudalkalibacillus sp. R45. The sequence continues at coordinate 4,289 of NZ_JBQQCL010000036.1, forward strand.
AGGCTGCCCACCTTTCCTCAGTGGACGTCAGCCTATCCCATCGATATTGACAAAGATTGATTTGGAGATCGAACGGTCCTCCTGGCAAATGTTGTTTCACTTTAGAGTTCTCAAGCAAGCCCAGTGCGTGCTCACAATACTCCCCATACAGCATCTTTTCAAATTCATCCCGTATGCGTTCGATTGAAATCTTTTCAAGAAGATAAGCATTTTCCACTAGTGCGGAATAGGTTTCTTCTTCAAATCCAAATCCAAGTATCGAAACGAATCGGATCCCTCTCATCATCCTCAATGGATCTTCTTTAAACCTTTCTGCCGGTAAACCGACTGCCTTCAAACGTTTATGTTCAATATCATCCTGACCGCCGAATGGATCGATTATACTCCCATCACGATTGAGAGCCAGGGCATTGATGGTATAATCCCGTCTCGACAGGTCTGCTTCGATCGATTGATGGAACTGGACTTCCGTTGGTCTGCGGAAGTCTTCATAAAGGCCTTCTGAACGGAAAGTTGTAACCTCAAACGATTGTTTGCCATGCCGGACGATGACCGTACCATGTTCAATCCCCACAGGAATCGTTTTCGGGAATATTCTTTGCACTTCATCAGGCATTGCCGACGTCGCTATATCTATGTCACCTATTTGACGGCCTAACAGCCGGTCTCGTACGACACCCCCGACGATATAGGCTTCGAACCCATGATGCTCCAGTTCTTCAATTATTTCATGTGCAAGTGTAATGGACATGTAAAACGTCTCCTATACCCGGACAGACTTCAGACCGAGCGTTTTTGCATAGACTTCCAGATAATCATTCAAAATCATTTTCGAATGGAAGTGATTTTGAACATGTTCTACTGCGTTTATGGACATTTCCCGCTGAAGTTCCTCATCCTGAAGGATCGCCAATGTTCTAGCAGCTATCTGCTCGATATTTCCTACTTCACATATGTAACCAGTCCTGCCCTCATCGATCACTTCAGGTATCCCGCCGATATTCGTGCCGATTACCGGAACGCCACAAGCCATTGCCTCAAGGAGAACCAATCCAAAGCTTTCTTTTTCCGATAAAAGAAGTTTGACATCACTGATCGAGAACAATTCTGCAATGTTCTCCTGTTTTCCTAAAATGAGGATATCGTCTTGAAGACCTAGTTCTTTCGACAATCTGCAAGCAACTGTTAATTCTGGTCCATCCCCGATCAACAAGAGTTTAGCAGGAAGCTTTTGCCGAACCTTATGAAAAGTTCTCACGACATCTGGGACTCGTTTGACCGATCTGAAATTCGATACGTGGATCAGGACCTTTTCATCTTGTTCGATTCCATAGTTGCTGCGCAGCTCTGAATTATGCTTTCGTTGATATACTCCTTCATCAATGAAATTGTACACACAATCGATTTCTTTTTCTGTACCGAAAAGCACCTTTGTTTGTTCGATGAGACTTTTGGATACCGCTGTTACTGAATCGGATTTTTCAATTCCAAATCGGATCAACTCACTTAGACTTGGATCATTACCCAAAACCGTTATGTCTGTACCATGCAATGTCGTAACGATTTTAAGGTTCTCTCCGACCATCTGCTTGGCAAGATAAGCGCAGATTGCATGAGGGACAGCGTAATGGACATGCAACAGGTCTAGCTTTTCACGTTCAGCAATTTCAGCCATTTTACTCGCAAGCGTCAAATCGTACGGTGGATATCGGAACACCGAGTATTGATTGACTTCTACCTCATGAAAGTGGATATTATGATAAAATTTTTCAAGTCGGAACGGAATGCTTGAAGTGATAAAATGGATATCGTGTCCTTCCTTTGCCAGCATCTTTCCGAGCTCTGTTGCGACTACACCTGACCCTCCAATTGTTGGATAGCAAGTAATGCCGATTTTCAGTTTTTTCATATTCAATCTCCTAACAAATCATCGATCACAAGCGGACGTTTTGAGACAAATCCTTCGGCGCACTTAACCCCTGCTTCTTTACCGAAAAGTGTATCGCGTGCTTCGACAGCTTCGATGTAACCATTGTTCAACGGGGTTTCTACACCTTCATCACTTGCAATGAATTGACTTTTATACGCTTTCAGACTTTCCTTTTTCTTATCAGAAACTCCCGAGATATCGACGGTAAAATGTGGATGCTCATAACCGTTGATGAAATAATAATACACTTTACCAACTCGGTGTGCTGCCAACTCTTCCTCAACACGATACTTGCGTATGCCAGCTGAAAAAACAGATTCTTCGACTAATCGGCTGCAATTCCCGTGATCAGGATGACGGTCCTCGGGATGAGGCAGAAAAACGATAGCAGGTTTATATTTTCTGATAACCTGTGCGATTTTTTGGATGTATGATTCAGTCAAGCGTAAGCCCCGGTCCGGAAGCTCAAGGTTGAGACGTTCTTGAAGCCCCATCACTTTAGCAGCCTGCTCAGCTTCTCTCTGACGAATCTCTACATTACCGTTCGAAGAAAGTTCAGCCAACGTTAGATCACATATGCCAGTCTTGTATCCTTTTTGCGTATGAAGAATCAACGTCCCCGCCATACCAATTTCAACATCATCCGGGTGTGCACCAAACGCCAGGATATCGAGGTCTCCTGTCATGATCTTCCCCCCCGTTCATGAATCACTTTCCGCCAATCGAAATCACCACGTCTTAGTGCATGGATGAACAATTCCGCACTAGCCATATTCGAAGCTAATGGAATTTGATAGACATCACAAAGCCGTATGAGCGCAGCAATATCTGGTTCATGCGGCTGAGCTGTCAATGGATCCTTGAAAAAGATGATAAGATCCATTTTATCATCTGCAATCATCGCTCCAATCTGTTGATCCCCACCGAGAGGGCCGGACCTGAAACGGTGGACATCCAAACCTGTCGCTTCTGCGATTTTCATCCCAGTGGTTCCAGTAGCAAATAGGTTATGTTTTTTTAAAACAGGCTGGTAAGCGACTGTAAAATTGACCATATCCTGCTTCTTTTCATCATGAGCAATCAGTGCAATATTCATAATATTCCTCTATTCCATCAAGTTTTCAAGGCCATAGACTAGAACGTCGAGTTTCATCACTGTTTCGACTGCCATTTTCACACCTGGCATGAACGCGCTTCTGTCGATCGTATCATGTTTGATGGAAAGGGTTTGTCCAGTTGTGCCTAATAAGACTTCTTGATGTGCCACTAAACCAGGCAAACGTACGCTATGGATTCTTAAACCATCCTCTTCCGCGCCTCTAGCACCTTCCATATCTTCTTTTTCGTCAGGATGCCCTTGCACTTTCGGCTCCCTTACCTCCTTGATCATTTGTGCCGTTTTCACCGCTGTTCCAGATGGTGCATCGAGCTTTTGATCATGATGCTTTTCTATAATTTCAATATCCGGCATGTATTTAGCAGCCATTTGGGCGAATTTCATCATCAAGATTGCTCCTACAGCAAAGTTCGGCGCAATGACTGCACCTAACTCTTTCTCTTCTGCCAATTTCGTGAACTTTTGAATTTCTTCATCTGTAAACCCTGTCGTGCCGATGACTGGACGTATCCCGTTCTCAAGAGCCGCTTCCAAGTGTTTTTTTCCTGATTCAGGTTTCGTCAGATCGATCAGTACATCAGCTTCGATTTCATTGATACATGTTAAAAAATCATCATAGACCGGGAGGTCCAGATTAGGTTGATCCTCTAATTCATTTAATGTCTTACCGGCATTTTTCGTATCGACTACAGCCGCCAATGTAAAATGGGTTGTTCCATTCACCATTTTCACAGCTTCTTTTCCCATCTTGCCTCTTGGTCCTGCAATGATAATGCGGATATTTTCCTGGCTCATTCTCCTGCCTCCTCGATTCTTGTCCAACGATCTTTATCTCTTGTATTGAATTTTTCCATTACGATATGGAGTGCTTCATCTAAATCAATATGTAACGAGTTTGCAAAGCAAATGATGACGAATAGAAGGTCTCCTAATTCTTCTTCAATCGTTTGTTCGCGTTCAGTGGATTTCTTCGGCTTTTCACCATAATGATGGTTAACTTCGCGTGAAAGTTCCCCTAATTCCTCAGTCATCCTTGCTAACATCGCTAACGGGCTGAAGTAACCTTCTTTAAATTGTCCTATATAGTCATCTACTGCCTTCTGCATCTCTTTCATTGTACGTTCATCCATATCTACACCTCATTTCATACTACTCTTCATGTTAGCTAAATCGAAACCGTTTGACAAATGATTAAGACATGGATAGATTGATTAAGGAGCAATTATCAAAGTTGAAATTGCTGTTTTTTTCAATGTGTATGAAAAATTCTGATCATGGTTAGTATTTCCAACCTTGTCGTCAAACAACATGAATTGTGAAAGGAGGCTTCCTATGCTGAAGATCAAAATCAAAAACGTATTATTCATCTTGCTTGGTTCAGCAATTTTCAGTTTTGGCATCATTCATTTTAATATTGAGAACAACCTTGCAGAAGGTGGATTTACAGGGATTACACTTATCCTTTACAACCTTTTTGCCATCGATCCCGCAATTTCCAACCTCGTATTGAACGTTCCATTATTCTTGATCGGATGGAGGTTACTAGGAAGAAATTCATTCATTTATACGATCATCGGGACAGTGGCTGTTTCTTTGTTTTTATGGATTTTCCAACATCATTTCAGGTTATCGTTTCCGTTGCATGAAGATCTGACATTGGCTGCCCTGTTTGCAGGTGTGTTCATCGGAGTTGGATTAGGTATCATTTTCCGTTATGGTGGTACAACTGGTGGGGTAGACATCATCGCCCGACTCGTCAACAAATATATTGGATGGAGTTTCGGAAAGACAATGTTCCTATTTGACGCGCTCGTCATCTTATCCGCAACGATTACTTATTTGAATTATAAGGAAGCGATGTACACACTTGTAGCTGTATTCGTAGGAGCGAGAGTCATTGATTTCATCCAGGAGGGAGCGTATGCTGCAAAGGCTGCCATGATCATTTCAGAAAAGAATGCGGAAATTGCCAACCGTATCATTCAGGAACTGGATCGGGGAGCGACGGTTTTAAATGGAAAAGGGACATTTACCGGACAACAAAAAGAAGTCCTATATTGCGTCATTGCACGTAATGAAATTTTCCGATTACGCAACCTCATCCAGCAAATCGACCCGCATGCATTTGTTGCAGTGAATGATGTCCATGATGTACTTGGCGAAGGATTCACGCTGGATGAAAACAAAAACCCACTACATGATTGAATAGTGAAAGGATTGCGCTGACGCGCAATCCTTTTTTAGTATGGCTGTATTCGCAAACGTTGTTGCTCTTGCACTTAAAGAAAGTATAAAATACTTTCTTCAGTATAAGGGCAACTAAGGCTCGACCTACAAAAGGCATGGTCTCACCAAGTTTTCTTTAAAAGTCGTTGATTTCCGCTCCAGGATGCTCGCTTTCCGCGGGAGCCTTTAGTATTTAGCAAAGATTAATAAAAAAGCGCAAAAAAATCCGCTGACAGACGATGTCCATCAAACGAATTTTAATTGCGATCAGTCAGATTGGTTCATTCCTAGAAAGATGAATACAAATCGCGCGAGTTCTAACAAAGCGACTAACGCTGATGCAACATAAGTCAATGCTGCTGCGTTCAGAACCTTCTTTGCTTGCCGTTCTTCATCATTACGGATTACACCTAAATGTACAATCTGGTCCATAGCTCGATTGCTTGCATTGAATTCAACCGGCAACGTCACGAGTTGGAAAAGGACAGCTCCAGCCATCAGTAAAATTCCAGGGAGTATCAAATTTGCAGCGTTCATTAATATACCGATCAGAATCAGAAAATATGATAGGTTGGAACCGATTGCCGCCACAGGCACTAAAGCATGGCGCACTCTTAAAGGTGTATAATGGTTGGCGTGCTGGATGGCGTGTCCTACCTCATGGGCTGCTACTGCTGTTCCAGCGATCGAGTGGCCATAATAATTATCCTCTGAAAGCCGGACCACTTTTGACCTGGGATCATAATGGTCTGACAACTTCCCTCTTACAGGTTCCACTTCTACATCAAAAAGATTATTGTCATTAAGGATTTTACGAGCGACTTCAGCTCCAGTCATTCCATATGCAGAAGGAAGCTGCGAATATTTTCTGTATACTTTTTTTACTCTGAATTGAGCCCATAATGGAATCGCCAACAATAGCAGAAAATAAATTAGAAACATTTTAGGTTTACCTACCTTCAGTGCGATTTAGAAAAACACTTAACGGAAGCGGTTATATTCTTTTTCTTTTGAAAACGTTTGGTATTCTTTCTTTTCTCCTGAATATTTTCTCCATCCTACATAAAATAATGTAGAAATAATCCCGCCTCCGACGGTAAAGATGAGCCATAGGATCGATGGATCGGCGCCGTCCTCATTCGTCGTTTCAAAAGCATCGATTAACCCTGCTTCAATAACATTGATCTGTTGGAGCTGATGATCAGTCGTAACAATCAAGGATCGGTTCTCATCCAAATAGGTGATGTAGGAGTCTATACGGGTTAATAACTCTGGAGGTAGATCGACACTTAAAGCAGCATGGATCTTATCGTATTCGGATAAAAATTGATTGAAATGCGCGTAAAAACTTTGGAGCTCCTGATTTGCAGCTGCATCCTTCATTTGTTCCAATGAACGCATCAATTCATTCTTTGTAGATTTCCAAAGCGGCTGGTGATTTGAGTTTACAGCATCTACCAACAAGTGCAATTCGACTAAAGCATCCACACGTTCTTCATGTGTGGCTGATGTATTCGTCAATACTTTGAGTGATTCCTCATAGCTCGTTGTAAAAACCCTGAGATTATGCATCGATAATTTCTTTTGCTCATCCGTTAAACTGAGATATTCATCTTCAAAATAACGTAATACCTCTTTTGCATCTGCATATTTTTCCGCTTTAGTTAATTGAAGCGCTTTATACGATAAGTCGCTAAGCTTGTTCCAATGATCACTTCCATCTTCAGCAGCGCTTATCGATGCAGGTAATTGGATGAGTAACATGAGCAGCAGCGCAAACAATACTCCCCTCATAAAACTTGTCCCTCCTCTAAAGAAACTAGCTCCTTGTTTTTGCACAAATCACACTGACGTTGAACCACATCTATAGTTCATCTTATGAAGGATAGGACAAGTGTAGAACGCTATTCTATTTGGCTCTTTTCTAAAAGATTGTTGCTTTTGAATCATTTTTAAAACTCACTTTGTGCAAGATGATTGGAGAGGAAGGTGCGAGACTCCTCGAAAATGAAAATCGCATTTTCTTCGTGCGATGTAACGCTGCCGAAGCTTTCCTTGTCCTGCGGGATCAGCGTGCCTACTACCTGAATAATCTCCTCGCAAGGCATGCGAC
>NZ_JBQQCL010000037.1:0-8553 GCF_052246725.1 Pseudalkalibacillus sp. R45
ATGCACGTACACACAACTCCTATCCCCACTCTTGTTTCTCGTCAATTCAAGTGTACAGGTTATAGGAGCTTGTGTGTTTTTTTACGTGAATTTTTCTCATACCCCAACAAATATTGTAGAGCCTTAAAAAAGAGCCAAAATAAAAAACCTACTTCAGAATGAGTAGGTTATCCATTACACGAATATTGACTATGAACAAATCTGTGATGGTTGTTGTTCTAAATCTAATAATACTTCTTTCTTATCAAGTCCTCCGCCATAGCCAACGAGAGCACCGTTGCTTCCGATCACACGGTGGCAAGGTATGACGATTGGAAGCGGGTTCTTATTGTTTGCACTACCAACTGCTCTGACAGACTTAGGCGATCCGATCATCGTCGCGACATCCTTATACGAGTAGGTCTCGCCATAAGGAATGTTTCTAAGCCCTTCCCAGACTTTACGCTGGAACGGGGTACCGAATAGATCAATCGGAAAGTCAAAACCCCTGCGCTGATGCAGGAAATATTCCTCGATCTGCTTCATATAAGGGCCAAAAGACTCCTGGTGATAAAAAAGCTCAGCCTTCAAGGATTGTTTCTTCAACCAAGCTTTGATAAGAGGAAGATTCTCCTCGGCAGATCCAAAATCAATGCGACATAATCCATTTTCAGTTTTTAATAACGTAAGTGGACCGATTGCACTGTCCATTTCCCCATATTGTACACTGATTGTCGTCTCCATCTTATCCCTTCTTTTACCCTTTTGCATTATCATACTGAACGCAAAATAATAAAACCATCACGATTTGACGCCATTATCGATCATATCAAGGCCTCTATTTATTTCAGCTAGTACATTCTCGTCATTTTCTCTCTCTTTCGCCGATTTAAGCATGTATTCGGCTTTAGACCCTCCGATTTTTCCAAGCGCCCATGCTGCTGTTCCTCGAATCACAGGGCGAGGGTCTTCATTAAGAACATGCACCAGTTCAGGAAGAGCTGTATCATCTTTAAAATTACCTAAGGCAATGATGGCATTTCGCTGAATCGGTTTCTTACCTCTCCAAGAACCAGATACCGGACCGAATTTCTCTTTGAATTCTCGGTTACTGATTGTCAGCAATGGTTTCAATTTCGGTTTTGCGATTTCTGGGTCAGGCTCCATTTCAGAATGATGATGAAAGTCTTTCCCTTTGTTTTCAGGGCAAACCTGCTGACAAGTATCACATCCATAAAGTCTGTTTCCAAGCTTTTCGCGGTAACGTTCTGGAAGAAACCCTTTCGTCTGTGTCAGAAAAGCAATGCACTTGTTCGAATCCAATTGACCGCCTGTTACAAGTGCACCAGTCGGACACGCATCGACACACTTATTACACGTACCACATTGATCTGTCATCGGTTGATCAGGTTCAAATGCGATCGTCGTAATCAATTCGCCTAAATAGACATAGGAGCCAAACTCAGGTGTAATGGTTGCACAGTTCTTCCCGCTCCAACCGATTCCAGCACGCTCAGCAACTGCACGATCCGATAACTCTCCAGTATCGACCATCGACACAACTTTCGCTTCTGGTTCTTGTTCCAGAATATATTGTTCCAGTTGTTTCATCTTTTCACGCAATACATCATGGTAATCTTTCCCCCATGAAGCCCGGCAAAAAATCCCTCTTCGGTCTTCCTTTGTGCTTCTCGGTGCATCCTTCATTTTTGAAGGATAGGCCAGAGCAATCGATAGGATCGATTTCGCTTTCGGAAGCAGTAGTTCTGGATGCGTTCGTTTCTCAATGTCCTGTTCTTCGAATCCAGATTGAAACTCGTTCTCTTGCTGTGTTCGAAGCCGCTCCTTCAATTCTGTGAACGGATCAGCTGTTGTAAAGCCTATTTTATCGATCCCGATTGATTTACTATATGCAATGACTCTTTCCTTTAACTGGGCACCTGTCATCGTTTGACCCCCTTTCTTAAAGAAAACTTGGTAAAGCCAAGCCTTAGCGCCGGCTGAGCCTTAGTTGCGCTTATACTGAAGAAAGTATTTTATATTTTCTTCAAGTGTAAAAAATTTCCATATCACCAACTACTGACGTATAGCTAGCGTCCTCAATCGATTCAATGCTGAAGCTAATTCTAACATACGCGGTCTTGCCAAGTCACCAGGATGCTGGTTGGGAAAGTCTGTAAAAGAAGCAAGCCCTTTTTCATTCAACTGGGTTTCAATTCGCTCCAAAAGTTCAGACACCGAATGTGAACCTAACCATTTCCTTTTCTCTACAAAATGAAGGATTTCAGTAATCGCTCTCGTTTGGCTTGCATCTGTCACCTGCTCAACAAAATCGATTTTGATATCAGTCGTACCGTACTGGATTGTATGAAGTCCTCTCGCCGCCACCTTCGATCGTTTCCCTTTCCTGCTATCGAGACTGGATGCTTGAGGCTTCCTTGACTGAACATCCCCAAAGCGCTCTCCACCTTCCCTTTTCCGGTTAGAAATCGAGTTTCGAGCGATGTCATTTGCTTCACTTGTAACGTCAAATGGTCGATATTGATCCATTAAAACCACCGTGTCCGCTACATCAAAATAATCACCAGAACCACCCATGACGAGCAAAGTGGAAACCTCATGCTCTTCATAAAGCTGCTTCACTTTATCAATAAATGGCGTGATCGGTTCTTTATCCTTTGATACAAGCTGCTGCATCCGTTCATCCCTGATCATGAAGTTTGTCGCACTTGTATCTTCATCTATCAATAATGCACTAGCCCCAGCCTCCAGGGATTCAATAATCGTAGCTGCCTGTGACGTACTACCGCTTGCATCCTCTGAAGTGAATTGAGTTGTTGTTTTTCCATATGGTAAGTTTTGAATGAACGGAGAAATATCCACACTTGTAATTTTACGTCCATCTTCTGAACGGACTTTCATTGCATTTGGGTCTGTCAAAACGTACTCACGACCGTCCCCGCTGATATGATCATAAATTCCCCGCTCGATCGCTTTAAGCAACGTACTCTTACCGTGATACCCTCCGCCGACAATGAGAGTAATACCTTTCTGGATCCCCATCCCCTGAATCGGTTCTTTTCTGTGCGGCACAGGTATCGAAACACTTAAAGACTCTGGTGTTTCAAATGCGACCACATCATCTGAACGTAGTGGGCGGTCACTGATCCCACTCTCCCTCGGTAAAATCGATCCTTCAGCTATAAACGCAACAAGGTTGTTTCCTTTCATAAACTCCCGAATCGCATCTTGTTGATCGCACAGTTCGATTGCTTCCACAACGGTATCGTCTTCTAATGAGAAAATCGAGTCATTTAATACCTGTGGAATGATCGTAAACAACATCTTTTCTGCCTGTTTTCCGAGCACTTTCCTTCCTCTTGCTGGTAGTCCTATTGAAAGACAGATAATGACCGTATTTGACGTCAGCTCGACAGCAGTGCGTTGCAATACTTCCTGAGCCGGGCGGTCGATTGTTATAACTCCGCTTTTACCCGAACCGCCTGCTTGTGTCTCCTGATTCCGAATCGTACTCGCTACACTTCGAGCAATCGTATCTTCAACTCTAACCTTACGGGAAGGCGTCGATTCCCAATCTTCCCTTAAAATTGTTTTTGATTTTGGTACCTCTAACCTGATCTTGGAGGGGGCTGCAAAAGGATCTCCCTGCACGTGATCGATATGGAGGGTGAAGTCATCAAATCGATATTTTCCCCGGATGTCTTTATACGCTTTATAACCCTTACCGTCAATCCTTTTCAGAATGTCTCTCAGCATGTCCATAAACGTAAGCACTCCTTTTTCAGTTGCAAAATCTATTATGGTACACTATGGTAAAATACATAAGTTCTTGAGGTGATCAGAATGAAAATTACCGTCTCTGATAAATTGAAGAAGCTTGTTCCAGACTTTAAAGTCGGTATCATCCAATACTATGATATCACGGTTGATGAATCACCTAAAATGTTAGCTGGCCGCCTGCAGTTATTCCAGGAATCACTAATGCTTGAAGCAGAAACAAAGCCAATTCCAACGATCGAACCTATCCAAGAATGGCGAAGTCTGTTTAAAAAAGTCGGGACTGATCCTTCACGATACCGCCCATCCTCAGAAGCACTTCTCCGACGGGTGTATAAAGGGTACAAGCTGGGCTCGATCCACTCTGCAGTTGATACGAATAACTTTTTCTCACTACAATACCAAATACCACTCGGCATCTATGATCAATCACATATTGTTGGAGATGTGAAAATTGATATCGGTTCTGACGATGACTTCTATGAAGGAATCAATGGCCGAGACGTCAATATGGAAGGTAAAATCCTGACCAGGGATGATAAAGGTGCTTTTGGAAGTCCGATTGTCGATTCGAAACGTACAATGGTCACTGAAAAGACGAAGCAAGCCCTTCATATCGTCTATTTTCAACCTTCTTTAACAGAGGAGCACGCAATTGAAATGCTCCAGGCTATCGAGAAAATGTTCATCCAGATTCATGGAGGTACAGCTGAAGTAGATATCATCAAGTAAAGAAAACACAAAGTTCTTTAACAGACCCAATAAAGAAAACTTGGCAAAGTCAAGTGTTAGCGCAGGCTGAGCCATTAGTTGCACTTATACTGAAGAAAGTATTTTAATACTTTCTTTAAGTGAAATAAAAAACGCAACACCCCGTTTCCGAAAAACGAAGCACTGCGTTAGACATGTTTTATACATTATAAGTACAACCGTAAGAAATTATGTACAAAACCTCCTAAAAAGGAGGTTTTTTTCACATTTAAAGAAAGTATAATACTTTCTTCAATATAAGGGCAACTAAGGCTCGACTTTCAAAAGGCTTGGCCTCGCCAAGTTTTCTTTATCAAGCGATACTTTCTGTGCTTCCCTTATTTACAACCAATAAAGCATGAACTGCACCAGGTATCCACGCGATGATTGTAAGTATGACATTGATCAACGTTTGTGATTTGCTACCATGTAGAAATACAGCAAGAGGTGGAAGCAAAACAGCTAATAGATAACGCATTATTTCAACCTCCTTATCTGTTGTACTTCTAGGGATACCCGCCTACGGACAAGTGTAAACAAGTAAAATGTTTACAGTAAAAGCAATTACGATATATAACTGCCGTAGGGAGTTGGTAAGAACAAAAAAAGTCGGGAATGAACAAATTTGTTCATTCCCGACTTTTTTCTTATCGTTTATCAAATATATATAGTTTTGGAGTTTATTTAGCGTATTGTTCCAATTTATACTCACGCTTAACCGGGGAACCAATTTTCTCATTGCGTAAGAGACGTTTTGCTTTTTCGGATAGATTATCATATGTCTCTTGCGGAATTGAAATGCTCCCATTTTGCGGCGCATTAGCTGCAGATTTATAAATCAGCGCGATGTTAGTTCTAGGTTGCTGGGATTGATTTGGAGTACCTCGATGCCACATTCTGTCATCCCTAATCATGATAGATCCTGCAGGCATCAACGCCTTGAAAGAATGCATATGTTCTGCAAGCTTAGATTTGTCGTAAGCATTAGGCCCATACCAGTTGTCAGGGTGTAAATGCGTCCCTCCCGGCCATACTTCCATTGGACCATTGTTTTCAGTTACCTCAACAAGTGGGAAGTTGACAACTAAATTAATTATTGGCAGGTTTACCTCACATCTGTTACCATATCTCGAACCAGTATCAGCATGAACGTCTTGCGGAGTTTTTCCTCCTTGTACTGAGGTATTCGTATGGAAATAGTTTAGAACACAATCATCGCCTAATATCTGATCTACTACATCTGTTACAAATGGATGAGCAATGATTGATTCATCACAAAATGGTTCCTCGAATGGTAAGTCCATACCTACATGGTTTGTGCCATTATGAAAACCATCGTTAGGATTGAGATTACGCTCCTTCATATAAGACTCTAACATATCTCCAAATTTGTTATTTAAGTTTTCTACTTGTTCTTTAGGAAGTACTCCTTCAAATAGTACATAACCGTTTGTTTTAATCAAATTAACAGCTAACTCCACAGTCTCCGGTAGCAGTTTCCCAACAGTAATTTCTTCTGCACTAATTCTCATTTGTTTTCCACCATCCATTTAATTTTTGTATATTCCTTAAAAATTCATACAAAAAACTCTTGCCATAGTTTAATCACCCGTAATCCATACAAGTCATGCGTCTACACTTCTAAAGTATATAACTCTTGATAAGTGGATTTGGATTCACCCCTTTTTTTAATATGTTGATAGTAGCACAATAGAAATAATGATACTATCAACAATTCATAATAGTTTGTATATTTCATCAATTAAGTTTGGAGTGTGTAAATTGAGGTCCTGGAATTTTAACTTGCATGAACCATTAAACTTTATGAGCATATTCTTCTATGTATCAAAAAGCTATTTGGTCGCACTTCATTCTCTTCTCTGCGTATAATGGATGGCATCGGATACATTGTACACGTATCCCAATGTGGTGAACTCGATCAGTGCACAAGATTTGAAGTGAATTTGTCATGTGAATATCATTTATTGAAAATAACAAAAAAACGCTTTCCTACAAACTGTAGAAAAACGTTGAAATTTAATTAATTCTTCTGTAATTGATGGTAATAAAAATGGTACCGGTGGTCGGGGTCGAACCGACACTCCGTGAGGAACACGATTTTGAGTCGTGCGCGTCTGCCAATTCCGCCACACCGGCATGTGTCTAATATAACATATTTAATTAATGGTGCCGAGGGCCGGACTTGAACCGGCACGGTAGTCACCTACCGCAGGATTTTAAGTCCTGTGTGTCTGCCAATTCCACCACCCCGGCTGGGTAGTTAGATGGAGGCGGCACCCGGATTCGAACCGGGGGATAAGGGTTTTGCAGACCCGTGCCTTACCACTTGGCTATGCCGCCATACTTGTATGCTTGATACGAAAATGGAGTACTATTTTCGGCAGTTCATTGTTATTAAAATTAATGGAGCGGAAGACGGGATTCGAACCCGCGACCCCCACCTTGGCAAGGTGGTGTTCTACCACTGAACTACTTCCGCGAAATTGGCTGGGCTAGCTGGATTCGAACCAACGCATGACGGAGTCAAAGTCCGTTGCCTTACCGCTTGGCTATAGCCCAACGCATATGGGGCGACTGATGGGAATCGAACCCACGAATGCCGGAACCACAATCCGGTGCGTTAACCACTTCGCCACAATCGCCATAATACAATTTTAGAAATATAAATTGGCAGGGGTAGTAGGAATCGAACCCACACTGGAGGTTTTGGAGACCTCTGTTCTACCGTTAAACTATACCCCTAAATGGTGGAGGGGGACGGATTCGAACCGCCGAACCCGGAGGGAGCGGATTTACAGTCCGCCGCGTTTAGCCACTTCGCTACCCCTCCAAAAGAGACAATTTATATTTTAGTACAGATTACAAAGTGATTCAAGACCTAATTTCAGGAACTAGAACCAACCTTTGCCTAAATGTAAATGGTGCTGGCCAGAGGACTTGAACCCCCAACCTACTGATTACAAGTCAGTTGCTCTACCAATTGAGCTAGGCCAGCAACATGGTGGCTCGAGACGGAATCGAACCGCCGACACGAGGATTTTCAGTCCTCTGCTCTACCGACTGAGCTATCGAGCCATTAAGTTAAATACAAAGTCCGTCGGTTTCCCTGTCCCTTTCTCTACAAGTTAATGCTGACGCTTTTTGCTGCGTCGGGACTACTCGCTGATCATTCAACGATGAACCGCTCGTGACTGAGCTATCGAGCCAAAATGTATTTTTAAAAAATGGCGGACCCGACCGGATTCGAACCGGCGATCTCCTGCGTGACAGGCAGGCATGTTAACCCCTACACCACGGGTCCAGCACAATTCATTATCATAGTACAATGAACTTAAATTGGTTGCACCCCTTCGGGTACTCCATATGTTCATTGAAAGTACGAAATCTCAACGTTGGACAATGAACTTAAATTGGTTGCGGGGATAGGATTTGAACCTACGACCTTCGGGTTATGAGCCCGACGAGCTACCAGACTGCTCCACCCCGCGACAATAATAGTATATGAAATGGTGGAGGATGACGGGATCGAACCGCCGACCCCCTGCTTGTAAGGCAGGTGCTCTCCCAGCTGAGCTAATCCTCCAAATAGATGGTGACCCCTACGGGATTCGAACCCGTGTTACCGCCGTGAAAGGGCGGTGTCTTAACCACTTGACCAAGGGGCCGATAAAATTATGTATTACAGATAGGTATCTTATGGCGGAGAGCGAGGGATTCGAACCCTCGGTACGGGTTTAAACCGCACACACGATTTCCAATCGTGCTCCTTCGACCTCTCGGACAGCTCTCCGTGGCTCCACAGGCAGGACTCGAACCTGCGACCGATCGGTTAACAGCCGATAGCTCTACCACTGAGCTACTGTGGATCGAAATAATTAGCCCGGCGACGTCCTACTCTCACAGGGGGAAGCCCCCAATTACCATTGGCGCTGAAGAGCTTAACTTCCGTGTTCGGCATGGGAACGGGTGTGACCTCTTCGCCATCGTCACCAGACTATCGATTTG
>NZ_JBQQCL010000038.1:0-4826 GCF_052246725.1 Pseudalkalibacillus sp. R45
TTCAGGTAGTAGGCACGCTGATCCCGCAGGACAAGGAAAGCTTCGGCAGCGTTACATCGCACGAAGAAAATGCGATTTTCATTTTCGAGGAGTCTCGCACCTTGCTCTCCAATCAACTTGCACAAGGGGTTTCTTTACAAAAACGACCCAAAAGCAACAATCTTTAAGAAAAGAGTCTAAATGAAAAATGACCTCAAAAGGATATCACCCTTATTGAGGTCATTTTATAGTGCTAATTATTTTTTGAAGTTCATTTTATGATCTTCTTTAAGTGCTTTGACTGTTGCAAAAATAATCGCAATCATAATGAATGTAAACGGGAAGGCGGCTATGATTGATGCCGTCTGTAGAGCTTGTAATCCTCCAGAGTAAAGTAGTATTGCAGCAGATGCTGCTACCACACCACCCCAGATGAATTTGATATAGTTCGATGGATTCAAGCTTCCGTTCGTGGTCTGCATTCCAAGTACAAAGGTAGCAGAGTCAGCTGATGTAATAAAGAATGTACTGATCAGGAGTATTGCGATGATCGACATGATCCCTCCAAGCGGGAATTGTTCAAACAATGCGAATAACGCAACCTCTGTACCACTGTCAGTCATTACCTGGTACAGTCCTGTGCTTTCCATTCGATCCTTAAATACAGCTGATCCCCCGAATACCGAGAACCAAAGCGCACCGAAAATAGTCGGTACCAATAGGACACCAAGTACGAATTCACGGATTGTACGTCCCTTTGATACACGGGCGATGAACATACCGACAAATGGTGCCCAGGCGATCCACCAAGCCCAATAGAAAACGGTCCAAGCTTGAGTCCAATCTTGTGTAGTCTCACTATACGGTCCAAGCCTGAAACTCATGCTAGGCAAGTTTTGCAGGTAGGATCCAAGTGTTTGCGTGAATACATCCATGATGAAATTCGTAGGACCTGCGAATAGGAGGAAGAACATAAGTCCAATTGCAAGTACGATATTGATGTTACTTAAGTATTTGATCCCTTTGTTGAGACCAGTTGACGCAGAAAGGATGAATAAAAATGTAACAATCACAATAATTATCAGTTGAGTACCTTTCGTGTTTGTAATGCCTTCAAATACGTAGGAAAGCCCCCCACTTATTTGTGCAGCACCAAATCCAAGCGATGTAGCAACTCCGAACACAGTAGCAAAAACAGCGATTACGTCTATCATGATTCCAATTGGACCATTTACACGATCTCCGAGAAGTGGTCTGAAAATAGCGCTTATTAATCCTGGTGCACCTTTACGGAATTTAAAATAAGCTAGTGCCAATCCGACTACCGTATAAATACCCCACGGATGCAAGCCCCAGTGGAACATTGCGTATCTTAGGGAAGCATTTGCAGATTCAACGGTCTCTCCATTACCAGATGGAGGGTCGTAATAATGAAACAGCGGTTCTGCAACACCCCAAAATACAAGGCCGATCCCCATTCCGGCACTAAATAGCATTGCAAACCATGTAATGATGTTGTAATCAGGCTCATCGTCGTCTTTTCCTAATTTGATTTTACCGTATTTACTAAAGATCAAATAGATTGAAAAGATCAAGAACCCTGTAGCGGATAACAGATAGAACCAGCCGAACTTGACTTGAAGGAAATTCTGGATGGCTCCAGTAGCACTCTGTAATCCTTTTGGAGACAATACGCCCCAAGCAATGAAAAATACTGAGATGATGAGTGAGATAATAAAGACTTTGGTGAATTTTTTCATTCATTTTCTCCTTTCGTAAAGTTTTATGACACGGTTTACATTCTACTAATAAACCCTTTTCCATTTCAAGGGTTTTGTAGTCTAAAAATCCTAGCCCAATTATTCCTATACCCTATTTTTTACTTAGAAAACCGATTTGATTCCTATTTTAGGCGTTTCGACTCTATGATTACATATCTAGACAAAATATACTAAATAAAGGACAAAAAGAGATAAAATGGGGGAGACAACATGAAAAAAGCATTGATAGGTTTTTTGATTTTATTATTAGCAGGTTGTGCGGCGGAAAGCAGTGCAGAAAAAGATCAGGATGGGATAGACGGTGGGAATGTGAATACAGAGGAAGAATCGGAGGAACCAGATGTAAACGATTCTGAGGATAAAGAGCAGGATGTAAACGATGCCGAAGATGCAAACCAAGATTCTGAAGAAGAACCTGTAGGTGTTCCTGAGATTACATATACCGTAAATCCGGCTAACTGGACGTTGAAAATGGAAGCAGAAACCGATGAAAAAGTAGTTTTATTGACGATTGATGATGCTCCGGATAAGCATGCATTAGAGATGGCACAAAAATTGAAGGACCTGGATGTTCCAGCTATTTTCTTCGTAAACGGCCACTTTATGGATACGGATGATGAGAAAGACATTGTAAAAGAGATTTACGAAATGGGATTTGCAATCGGAAACCACACAATGTCCCATGCTAATCTCAAGAATAGCAGCGAAGAAAAGCAAAGACATGAAATCGTTGCTTTATCCGAAGAAATTGAAGCAGTGACAGGAGTAGCGCCTCGTTTTTTCAGAGCGCCATTCGGAATCAATACTGAATTTTCAAAGAAATTGATGGAAGAACAAGGGATGCTTTTCATGAACTGGACTTACGGGTATGATTGGGAAAAAGAGTACCAGACAAGTGAAGGAATTGCTGATATCATGGTCAACACGCCCTTGCTGACAGATGGGGCGATTCTTTTGATGCACGACCGGGACTGGACGAACGAAGCCCTTGTGGATATCGTTAAAGGGTTGCAAGCAAAAGGATATACCTTCGTACACCCAGAACAAATTGTAGAGTGACGTGTGAGCCCTGTGGACCAGCAGCGTGGCTATTCAAGCCGCTTGCAGGTCTTTTTTACTAAATTACAAAATTGTAGTGTGATTTTAAAAGATTAAGTGGTATTACGTGAATTTCGTTTAAAGTAAATATGGCAAAGGCAAACCTTTGGTACAGGCTGTGGCTTAGTTGCCCTAATAATGAAGAAAGTATTATTTTACTTTAAATAAAAACCATCACGCATTCAGAGCACTAGTCTGAAGACGTGTTAACCCGGATTTCCCTTCATTACGCACTCAGACCACTAGTCTGGAGGCGTGTTAACCCGGATTTTCCCTTCATCACGCACTCAGAGCACTAGTCTGAAGGTGTGTTAATCCGGATTTTCCCTTCATCACGCACTCAGAGCACTAGTCTGGAGGCGTGTTAACCTGGATTTTACCTTCATTACGCACTCAGAGCACTAGTCTGGAGGCGTGTTAACCCGGATTTTCCCTTCATCACGCACTCAGAGCACTAGTCTGAAGGCGTGTTAACCTGGATTTTACCTTCACCACAAAAAAAGATAACCATTTTGGTCATCCTTTCGGTAGTACATAGATCATCGTTTGTAGTAATACATGATTCTTCCGTTAAACAGGTGAAGTTCGCCATCTAATTTTTTAGCAAGGAATTTACTGAATTCATTCGCTTTGCCTTTATCCCCGTGGGCGGCTCCTTCAGGTAATACGATTTGTATGTATGTATTCTCCGCCCCTTCATCATCATTCCCTGCACCCACCAGCATGTAATTGTATCCTTGTGTGTTTCCTTTCAAAAAATAATACGTTTCGCTGCCGTTTTTTCGTTGTTCAATTGAATAGGGAAAAGCTGCTGAGCCATACTCCCAATTTAATTGTTCACCTGTCTTATTGGTAATTTCCATATAATAGTGAATCAGCTTTTCAATTTCTTCGAAAGTGATCGTCTGTTGTTTGGATTTAGCAACAAGCTTTACATATGCACTACTGGACACTATCTTTCACTCCTGTCAGGCACGCCTAAATTTATAATCAATTTTATCATTCAATGAGAAAAAATGACAGACCGTGTCACGAAGAAATGCGAATTTTCACTATCACTCATAACGTTGTTCGTTTAAAACTTTTGTAGGACAGGTCTTACAACTGAAAAATGTAATTTAAAAAGATTGTCGAATAAGTTGTGTTTTCTTGGGGGAATCAGTATAATTAATTATAATATTCAAAAAATTCAAAAGGAGGGCGTGGTATGGAATTCTTTGACAAACTCTACGATGAAGACGAAACGGTTAAAGTGAGGTTTGTTGGATTTACCACGGAACATGTACGTTACGATTTCGGAATTGTCTATACCAACATGTTCTTCGGGAAACCGCTCGTCGTTTGCATGCAAACCGGGCGCTCGACTTTGATGGATGCCGCTGATCTCAGGAACACGGATAATATTCAAAAAGCCTTCAAAATTCAATCAAAGAAAGAAGCGGAAGAGCTTTTGACTTTCTTTGAAGAAGCACTCCCTTACTCTCCGATTGCTGAACAATATGATTGAATAATCAATGAACCAAGGATTGACCAGAAACGGAACTAGCCGTTATCATGGTTAATCCTTTTTACATTTTGGCTCTTTTCTAAAAGATTGTGGCTTTTGAGTCATTTTTAAATACTTACATAGTGCAAGTTGATTGGAGAGCAAGGCGTGAAACTCCTCGAAAATGAAAATCGATTTTTCTTCGTGCGATGTAACACTGCCGAAGCTTTCCTTGTCCTGCGGGATCAGCGTGCCTACTACCTGAATAATCTCCTCGCAAGGCATGCGACGAGGAAGCTCGCTTCCACAGGACTTTCTTGTAGACGCAGGAGCACAAATGCTTCCTTTATAAGGGGACTCCTGAGGTCGCAAGGCGACGAGTGGGCTCACCGAACGCCCCGCGGAAAGCGAGCATCCTGGAGCGGAAATCAACGACTTTTAAAGAAAACTTGGCGAGACCAAGCCTTTTGTAGGTCGAGCCT
>NZ_JBQQCL010000039.1:0-2591 GCF_052246725.1 Pseudalkalibacillus sp. R45
ATATAAATGTCAATGATAATATGTACACTTTTGACGATTTTAGAATGTACACTTTTGTTCATTTTCTTAAGGGTTGATGATCCCTACCTAACGTTTAAAGTTAGGCAGGGGGTTCCTTTGAGACTAGAATGGCATTATCCCGAGTTGTTCCTTTAGGGCTTCTATTTCTTTTCTTAATAAAGATCGTTCTCTTTTTAGCTCGCTTATTTCTTCTAACAACCTTTCGGTTTTGGTTGGTTCATCAATTCCTTCTTCATATGCCGTCCCTCTCCATCGGCACCACTCATTAAACTGGTAAAGATCATCTTCGCAAACGGGGTTGTCCGTATTCGTTCTCCGATCTTTATTCATCCACTCTTGTACTTCACCTTCGTCACATGATACACAGTAGGACTGAAAGAATGTAGCTGCTTCCTTTGCCGTATATGAGCTCATTTAAGTATCTCCCTCTTATTACTCTCTGTTTTTTCTTGTACGAAATGATCCTTCAAACGATAGGAGTCTCCCGTAATGTTTACTACGGTTGCGTGGTGGAGGACCCGATCTAAGATGGCATTGGCGATTTTAGTATCCTGGAAGAGGTCTCCCCATAGTTTGAACGTTACGTTAGTTGTTAAGATCGTACTTTTCCTTTCGTACCTCATATCGATTAATTGGAAGAACAGCTTGGCATCCTCCTTGTCAATGGGTAAGTAGCCAATTTCATCGATGATAAGCAACTTATACTTCGCATAATGCTTCAATCGATTCTCCAGCCGATTTTCTAAGTTGGCTTTTTTTAGATTCATGATCAGGTCATTGCACTTGATAAAATACGTGCTTGTTCGTTTCTTTGCTGCTGCGATGCCAATCGATGTAGCTAAGTGCGTTTTTCCCACTCCACTTGGTCCTAAGAAAACGATATTTTCTTGTCGCTCAATGAACCGTAAGGTGGTAAAGTCTAATATTTGTGACTCATTAATGGATGGCTGAAACTCAAAATCAAAATCCTTAATCTCTTTTAAATGTGGAAATGCACCTACTTTTACCATGGATTTCATCATATTGATCTCTTTCATATCAATTTCGTAATCGGTCAGCTTCTTCAAGGTATCGGTGAAAGAGAGTTGATTGGTGGTCATGAAGTCGATCGTTTCATCAAGATGTAAGATCATTTGGTTTAACTTTAAATACTCTAAATTTTTAACCAGTTTCGTATACGCACTATTCATTTTTATACACCTCATCGATTGCCTCTAAATTCTTTTTCGCCAGTTCTTCAATTTCAATCGTAGTTTTATGTGGGAGGCCTCTGGCTAACGCCTCTGTATAATGCTCTGGCTTATACGTGATTTTTAGTGGGCTGATAGGGTGTTGGACAAGCAATTCCGTGTTATAATAAACAAAAATATGGTTATCATATATTTGTAATCCTACAGTTTTTCCGATGTATCCAGCGGGCACTGAGTACTGGTTAGACCTGTAGGCGATCATGTTGGAAGTATTCACTTTCACCTGTTGATGATCGATTTTATAGAAATCTCTTATTTGTTCATTTGGTAGTGGGCATAAGAGGTTTCTTTCTTTTTTCAGAGCCAGTATGGGTATTTTTCCTGTCCCTTGATGGTAGCTATTATTAATTCGGTCACAGAGTTTTTGGACGAATTGGTGGAGTTCTTCATAATTGAACTGCCCTTGATACGCATGAATCTCATCTAGAAGTTTCATCGGTGCTTCGACTTTCGCTTTGGTTTTGGGATTCCCGGCTTTACACGGTATTACCGTAAACCCCATATCCTTTGCGTATTGATAAAATCGTTCATTCACTTTTCCTTTTTGGTAGTCTGTTCGTGGCTCGTCCATCACCGTCTTCATATTATCTGTTAAGATCGTTTTCGGAACACCACCTATCGCTTCAAAGCTTTCCGTGAGGAAAGATAAAAGAACACTTTGAGACTTGGAGATGGATAAAAGAAAACTTCGGAATCTCGAATAGGAAAGTAAAAGGACACATACATTCACATACAAAATCTCGCCATCCTTCGTTATGTATCGAATCTTCTCCTTCCAATCTAATTGCGCTTGTTCTCCTGGTGCCGTCTCAAATCGTACCACCTCATTCGTTACAGCTTTTCGCTTTCCATTCTCAAAGTAACTCTGAAACTCTGGTTTCTTTGAGATGTATCCTCTAAATGTGGATGCTGCACATTGTAAACCGTGATTATCCGTTAAGTACTGCCATAACACTCGTTTATAATAAAAAATCTGAGGAGATTCCTTCGAAAGCAGTAGAGAAATCACATCGTAATAGTCATCAATTTGGGACTTGCGCTCTCGCAAGGTTTTAGGCTGAACCCCGCTCAGATACTTGTCGATGGTCCTCCGATCTACCCCCATGTCCCTTGCTAATTTACTTTTGTTTATCTTCATCTTTAAATTCTCCATTAATGTTTTTAATTTTGGTAAATCTGTTAGACTCTTAATTTCTAGATCTGTGTTTATGTTGACTGCGATATGCACAATATTCACCTCAAGAATATTATGCAGTTATCCGACAAAACTGTACATTTTTAAACGATCACTTCTGTACATCTTAAAATTAGCATTTATAC
>NZ_JBQQCL010000040.1:0-2511 GCF_052246725.1 Pseudalkalibacillus sp. R45
CGACGGTTCCAGGAAGCGCTTATGAAGGCGGTTGGAATGGAACTTCGATGGCTGGACCACACGTATCAGCTGTCGTCGCACTACTTCGTCAAGTCGACTCTTCCTTGACTGTCGATGAAATCGAAGAAATTTTACTTAGCACGGCTGAGCCGATGACCAATGGAGAATATCCTGAGTCTCCGAACAATGGGTTTGGATACGGATTGGTCAACGCATTTGACGCGGTCTCTTCTGTCATCAGCGGCCTAGGTGTCGTAAAAGGAAGTGTGACGGAAGAAGGGGAAGATGCTGAAGCTCCTGTATTCGAACATGACGCTCCAGCAGAAACCTATTCAGGTTTGAACCTGCCGTTGTCGGTTACTGCTTCTGATAACGTCAGTGTGACAAATGTACGTCTTGAATATGAAACGTCTAATAACAATTGGGAATCTGTTGAAGCTGTACGCACAGAAGGAGACTACTTATCTGGAACATATGAAGCTGTCATTCCAGGTGAAGCAATCGCGGAACCTTCACTTACTTATCGTTGGGTGATCGAAGACTTCGGCAACAATGATGTAACTTCAGAAGAATACGAAGTATCTGTTTTACCGGGAATCACGACTGGTTATGAAACAGACTTCGAATCTCAGCCGACGGGTTGGATTTCTTGGGGAGACAATAATACTTGGGAATGGGGTGCCCCTACTTCAGGACCGGGTGAAGCAGCATCTGGTGAAAATGTTTATGCGACCAATCTTGCTGGCGACTATGACAACAATGCAAACATGACCCTTATGATGCCGCCGATCGATCTCGGTGAAGGGGAAGCCTATCTTCAATTCAACAACTGGTATAACCTAGAAAACAACTATGACTATGGTCATGTTGTAATTTCGACTGACCAGGAAACTTGGGAACAAGTGGCTGAATTCAACAATACGAGCGGTGAATGGGTTGAAGAGGAAATTGACCTTTCCGAGTATACGAACCAAAGGGTTTATGTTGGATTCAACGTTGATACTGACTTCAGTGTCGTAAGACCAGGCTGGTATATTGATGACGTGCGCTTGAGTGATACATCAATCAATCCGTCATCAAAAGCTTCTCTAAATGGTGGTAAAGCTAAACCTGACAAGAATGTTAAACCGTCCAATGATGTGACTCCTAAGAAAGAAAAAACAGCTAAGAAAGAAAAAGTAATTCCGGCTGAATTGATGCCGACGAAACGTATCGATATTGAGAAAAAGGATGGCAAAGGAAAAGACGCTGGTCCATCTGCATTACCACTTGAAGCAGAAGTGAGTATTCTTGAATCGGGACGCTCCACTACTACAAGCCCTGTGGATGGAAGCTACTCGATTACGCATGCTGCTGGTGACTATACGGTGATGGCAGAAGCGTATGGATACCACCCACAAGAACAATCTGTTTCTATCCCAGATGATGGGGAAGCAGTAGCTGACTTCACGCTGGAAGAAATGGCACAGGGAACCGTTTCTGGTACGGTGACTAACGAGCAGACAGGTGATCCGATCGAAGGAGCGACTGTATTGCTTGTCGAAGATGCAGCCGTCACACCTGTTGAGACCGATGCAGACGGAAACTATACGCTGACTGCTTATGAAGGCGAATATACGTTGAAAGTGATGGCATCTGGTTACTATGGTGAAGAATTCACTATAACGGTTGAAGGTGACGAGGTAACGGATCAAGATGCTCAACTGAAACCATTCATCGGCTATCCAGGAGAAATCGGATACGATGATGGTACTGCTGAAAATGCACGTGCATTCTACGATGCAGGAAATGGCTGGGGTGTAAGGATGTCCCTTCCGGAAGGAAAAGAAGAGGCGCTTGTCACTGGCGGTATGTTCCGTTTCTGGACAACCGACTGGCCGAATCCAGGTGGTACCGACTTCCAGGTTGAAATCTGGGATGCCACTGAAGAAGGCGCTCCTGGTGAGAAGTTAGCTGGACCGATTGATGCGACAGCCCTCCGTACTGGAGAGTGGACCCATGTCGATCTTGCAGACCAGGGTGTCACGGTTAATGGCGACTTCTTCATGGTCTATATCCAATCTGATCCGAACCCATATGCACCAGGACTAGGAACAGATGAAAACGGGCCGAATGCAGAGCGAAGCTGGCAATTTGTCGGTGGCGCATGGTCCCAATCCCCTGCTGCTGAAGGGAACTACATGATCCGTGCAACCGTCGATTATGAAGTGACGGCACCGGTCATCACTTCTCCAGCAGACGGCACACATACGAATGATGAAAATGTGACGGTTGAAGGTCAATCCGCACCGGGTGTGGATGTACACCTTGAAAATAATGGCGAAGAAGTCGCAGTCGTAGCTACGAATGAAGACGGATCTTTCTCTGCAGACATCACACTTGTTGATGGCGAGAATGTCCTTGTTGCGACTGCTTCCAACGAACGCGGCATGACAGATCCTTCCGAGCCAGTGACGGTCACGTTGGATCAGACAAAACCGGAATTGACCATTGAAAGTCCGGAAGACGATT
>NZ_JBQQCL010000041.1:0-2429 GCF_052246725.1 Pseudalkalibacillus sp. R45
CTGACCTCTGAGGAGCAAGCTCCTCGTTGGTCCGCTCGACTTGCATGTATTAGGCACGCCGCCAGCGTTCGTCCTGAGCCAGGATCAAACTCTCCAAAAAATTGATTAGCATCGAATTTCGTTGTCAACATCGTCGGTTCACATCCTCAAGTACATCTTGGTACTATCCGGTGTTCACCTTCCTTGCTTCCTCGAACTTCTTGCTACTAAATTTTTTGAGCATCGTTTGATTGCTCATTAAATGTAAAACTTAAAAATTGATCAGGGTTCTTATAAAAAACCCGTTTCACGCTTGGCTTTTGTTCAGTTTTCAAAGAGCTGATTACTTCAATGATCAGCGGAAAAACGCTGTCTTTTCTTGAAGTTTTTTGTTGTCGATGTCTTTAACAGCGACCTTTATAGAATATCATCTGTAAGCCCTGATGTCAACGACTTTTTTTGAAGAAAAATCCCGCCGCTTTCGCAGCGACGAGATATAATATACCATGCACAAATTTTAGTGTCAATAACTTATTTGCAATTAGTTTTTAAATTGATACGTCCTATGAAAGATCCCTATTCCCTTCGTATCCTGTCGAATGACATGGATGTATTCCTTCTCGATCAAATGCTCGATTACCGCGCCTAAGTCGATTTTATAATCCTGCATTTCAGGATGAACCATCAATTGATAAAACGACCATGCTCCTTCCCTCGTATTCATGATGTCTTTGAGGTGTTGTGATCCAAGTTCAGTTTTAGCCGACATGGAGAATTCGTTTGCTAAGATCAACAATTCAATCCGTTTGTTGATTGGTTCATCACTGGAAGTAAGTTCTTCATATAACTTATAGATTTCAGGTTCAATTTGTTTCACCTGATTCCACACGGTGACTTCTGGATAGAAACCATGTTCAATGACAGAAAGACGTGCAAGATGATGAAGCGCATGGATGATATTGTTGTATGCATCCAAATAGTGGCCAGCATGATACAGCTCTTTACCATCAGAGAATCTGCGAACCAATTTGGCAAATTCCATTCCGATTTTCTTCTTACGTTCAGCAATTGGAAAATCGTTTATCCGGGACTTAAGAGATTCCACAAATTCATTCCGATCGAATAAGACCTTCCCGTTCACGACCCAATCAACCACACGGCGATGAGAACCAAGCATCAACCATTGATTCAGCTGGTGCAGGGTTACGACGTGCAGGGCTGCCTTTTTATCTTCAAATTCATAATGCTTTACTTGCCAAGGTGAATCAGCTTGTTCAACAATAATGAATAAAATCACATCAAAGTGATCGGTAGAAGGGCTGAACTTTTTATTTTTTTCTATTAATAGTACGCCTAATGTTTCTTCACGACTTGCTCTTTCCTGATAGAGTGGCCGTAAGATATCTTCCATTGTTCAATCATCTCCTGTGCGAATGTCCGTTGTACGTTCCAATTTACACTATTCAATATCATATTGATTTTTCCTCTAAGATTATGAAATGTTAAAAGATTGTTCATGATTTCGATGTATATATTTGCTATACTGTCTGAAGGAGGAATGTATATTATGGAATTGAAATATACAAGTAAAATCAATAAAATTAGAACGTTTGCCCTGAGCCTAGTGTTCATCGGCATTATCATAATGTACCTTGGACTTTATTTTAAAGCAAGTTTTACAGTGATGACGATTTTCATGTTGATCGGATTTTTAGCGACATTATCAAGTGCCGCGGTATATATATGGATAGGGATGCTTTCAACGAAGGCGGTCCAGGTGGAATGTCCGAACTGTCATAAGGTGACAAAGGTACTTGGAAGGGTCGATGCATGCATGTTCTGCAAGCAGCCGTTAACAATGGATCCATCACTCGAGGGTATTGAATTCAGTGAGGAATACAACAGGAAAAAGAAAGAGGATTGATGAAAAGTGACCTTCAAAAAGGGGTCACTTTTTCTTTTTGATTGAGGTTTAATACTTGGTGAAGCCTAGCCATTGGTGAATACTGAGCCTAGCTTCTTCTAGTTATGGGAAGTTTCTCAGAAAACTAAGATGTTTTTTATTAAGCCTGATAGGATCGCTGTTCTAACGGACACACAAGACCTTATTTGGGACAAATCAAAGTATTTTTGCGATCTAACGGACAGGAGAGACGCTATTTTATCAAAACAGCATGTTTTTTCAGCTAATTCAGGTAAATAAGAGCGCTGGTGTCCGTTAGGTCCAAAAAATGGGAGATGACCACATATAAGGGCTCTGGTGTCCGTAAGATTTTCGTTTCGCTGCTTATCTTCCAATACAGCCTGATTTGCTTAGCTCTACAAAAAAGGTTCTACGTCAAATGTTGGGGTAGGAGTTCTTGCTCCTATCCCTTAACCTACTTGAAAATCCAATTCTTTATTTTTATGATGTAATAAGATCCGTAAGCGTAACCTATCATAACGGTGGA
>NZ_JBQQCL010000042.1:0-2199 GCF_052246725.1 Pseudalkalibacillus sp. R45
AGGGCGCATGAGTACGTTGTCGTAGACCCGAAACCGAGTGATCTACCCATGTCCAGGGTGAAGTTCAGGTAACACTGAATGGAGGCCCGAACCCACGCACGTTGAAAAGTGCGGGGATGAGGTGTGGGTAGGGGTGAAATGCCAATCGAACTCGGAGATAGCTGGTTCTCCCCGAAATAGCTTTAGGGCTAGCCTCGTGGTGAGAGTTCTGGAGGTAGAGCACTGATTGGACTAGGGGTCCCCACAGGATTACCGAATTCAGTCAAACTCCGAATGCCAGGAACTTGTCCACGGGAGTCAGACTGCGAGTGATAAGATCCGTAGTCGAGAGGGAAACAGCCCAGACCATCAGCTAAGGTCCCCAAGTATACGTTAAGTGGAAAAGGATGTGGAGTTGCCCAGACAACCAGGATGTTGGCTTAGAAGCAGCCACCATTTAAAGAGTGCGTAATAGCTCACTGGTCGAGTGACTCTGCGCCGAAAATGTACCGGGGCTAAACGTATCACCGAAGCTATGGATTGTACCTTTGGTACAGTGGTAGGGGAGCGTTCGAAGGGCTGAGAAGCGAGACCGGAAGGACTCGTGGAGCGCTTTGAAGTGAGAATGCCGGTATGAGTAGCGAAAAGAGAAGTGAGAATCTTCTCCATCGAAAGCCCAAGGTTTCCTGAGGAAGGCTCGTCCGCTCAGGGTTAGTCGGGACCTAAGCCGAGGCCGAAAGGCGTAGGCGATGGCCAACAGGTTGAAATTCCTGTACCACCTCCTTTCCGTTTGAGCAACGGGGGGACGCAGGAAGGTAGGGAGAGCGCGCTGATGGATATGCGCGTCCAAGCAGTTAGGCCGGTGGATAGGCAAATCCGTCCACCATACGGCGAAGCTGTGATGGCGAGGGAACTAGAGTACCGAAGTCCCTGATCCTACACTGCCAAGAAAAGCCTCTAGCGAGGAAAGAGGTGCCCGTACCGTAAACCGACACAGGTAGGCGAGGAGAGAATCCTAAGATGCTCGGGAGAACTCTCGTTAAGGAACTCGGCAAAATGACCCCGTAACTTCGGGAGAAGGGGTGCTCTGATAGGGTGCAAGCCCGAGAGAGCCGCAGTGAAAAGATCCAAGCGACTGTTTAGCAAAAACACAGGTCTCTGCGAAGCCGTAAGGCGAAGTATAGGGGCTGACACCTGCCCGGTGCTGGAAGGTTAAGAGGAGGGGTTATCCCTTACGGGAGAAGCTCTGAATCGAAGCCCCAGTAAACGGCGGCCGTAACTATAACGGTCCTAAGGTAGCGAAATTCCTTGTCGGGTAAGTTCCGACCCGCACGAAAGGTGCAACGACTTGGATACTGTCTCAACGAGAGACCCGGTGAAATTATAGTACCTGTGAAGATGCAGGTTACCCGCGACAGGACGGAAAGACCCCATGGAGCTTTACTGTAGCCTGATATTGGATTTTGGTATCGTTTGTACAGGATAGGTAGGAGCCTTCGAAGCCGGACCGCCAGGTTCGGTGGAGGCGTCGGTGGGATACTACCCTGACGGTATTGAAATTCTAACCCAGGACCGTGATCCGGTTCGGAGACAGTGTCAGGTGGGCAGTTTGACTGGGGCGGTCGCCTCCTAAAGTGTAACGGAGGCGCCCAAAGGTTCCCTCAGAATGGTTGGAAATCATTCGCAGAGTGTAAAGGCACAAGGGAGCTTGACTGCGAGACCTACAAGTCGAGCAGGGACGAAAGTCGGGCTTAGTGATCCGGTGGTTCCGCATGGAAGGGCCATCGCTCAACGGATAAAAGCTACCCTGGGGATAACAGGCTTATCTCCCCCAAGAGTCCACATCGACGGGGAGGTTTGGCACCTCGATGTCGGCTCATCGCATCCTGGGGCTGAAGTAGGTCCCAAGGGTTGGGCTGTTCGCCCATTAAAGCGGTACGCGAGCTGGGTTCAGAACGTCGTGAGACAGTTCGGTCCCTATCCGTCGCGGGCGCAGGAAATTTGAGAGGAGCTGTCCTTAGTACGAGAGGACCGGGATGGACACACCGCTGGTGTACCAGTTGTTCCGCCAGGAGCATAGCTGGGTAGCTACGTGTGGACGGGATAAGTGCTGAAAGCATCTAAGCATGAAGCCCCCCTCAAGATGAGATTTCCCATCGCGTCAAGCGAGTAAGATCCCTCAGAGATGATGAGGTTGATAGGTCTGGTGTGGAAGCGTGG
>NZ_JBQQCL010000043.1:0-1581 GCF_052246725.1 Pseudalkalibacillus sp. R45
AAGCGTGTTCCATGTCCATAAAGGACTCCTTAGAAAGGAGGTGATCCAGCCGCACCTTCCGATACGGCTACCTTGTTACGACTTCACCCCAATCATCTGTCCCACCTTCGGCGGCTGGTTCCAAAAGGTTACCTCACCGACTTCGGGTGTTACAAACTCTCGTGGTGTGACGGGCGGTGTGTACAAGGCCCGGGAACGTATTCACCGCGGCATGCTGATCCGCGATTACTAGCAATTCCGGCTTCATGCAGGCGAGTTGCAGCCTGCAATCCGAACTGAGAATGGCTTTATGGGATTCGCTCAACCTCGCGGTTTTGCTGCCCTTTGTACCATCCATTGTAGCACGTGTGTAGCCCAGGTCATAAGGGGCATGATGATTTGACGTCGTCCCCACCTTCCTCCGGTTTGTCACCGGCAGTCACCTTAGAGTGCCCAACTGAATGCTGGCAACTAAGATCAAGGGTTGCGCTCGTTGCGGGACTTAACCCAACATCTCACGACACGAGCTGACGACAACCATGCACCACCTGTCACTTCGTCCCCCGAAGGGGAACCTTCCATCTCTGGAAGTGGCGAAGGATGTCAAGACCTGGTAAGGTTCTTCGCGTTGCTTCGAATTAAACCACATGCTCCACTGCTTGTGCGGGCCCCCGTCAATTCCTTTGAGTTTCAACCTTGCGGTCGTACTCCCCAGGCGGAGTGCTTAATGTGTTAACGTCAGCACTGAGGGTGGAACCCCCCAACACCTAGCACTCATCGTTTACGGCGTGGACTACCAGGGTATCTAATCCTGTTTGCTCCCCACGCTTTCGCGCCTCAGCGTCAGTTACTGGCCAGAGAGCCGCCTTCGCCACTGGTGTTCCTCCATATATCTACGCATTTCACCGCTACACATGGAATTCCACTCTCCTCTCCAGTACTCAAGTCCCCCAGTTTCCAATGACCCTCCACGGTTGAGCCGTGGGCTTTCACATCAGACTTAAGAGACCGCCTGCGCGCGCTTTACGCCCAATAATTCCGGACAACGCTTGCCACCTACGTATTACCGCGGCTGCTGGCACGTAGTTAGCCGTGGCTTTCTGGTTAGGTACCGTCAAGGTACCGCCCTGTTCGAACGGTACTTGTTCTTCCCTAACAACAGAGCTTTACGACCCGAAGGCCTTCCTCACTCACGCGGCGTTGCTCGGTCAGACTTTCGTCCATTGCCGAAGATTCCCTACTGCTGCCTCCCGTAGGAGTCTGGGCCGTGTCTCAGTCCCAGTGTGGCCGATCACCCTCTCAGGTCGGCTACGCATCGTCGCCTTGGTGAGCCCTTACCTCACCAACTAGCTAATGCGCCGCGGGCCCATCTGTAAGTGATAGCCGGAGCCATCTTTTAATCCCCCTCTATGCAGAGGAGAATGTTATCCGGTATTAGCCCCGGTTTCCCGGAGTTATCCCAGTCTTACAGGCAGGTTGCCCACGTGTTACTCACCCGTCCGCCGCTGACCTCTGAGGAGCAAGCTCCTCGTTGGTCCGCTCGACTTGCATGTATTAGGCACGCCGCCAGCGTTCGTCCTGAGCCAGGATCAAACTCTCCAA
>NZ_JBQQCL010000044.1:0-1437 GCF_052246725.1 Pseudalkalibacillus sp. R45
GGTACTTACCCCCGAAAGTTAGAGTAGAAAATCTGACTTTCGGGGGTGTTTTTATGGCTAAATACAGCGAGGAATTTAAAATAAAGCTTGTCACCGAGTATTTATCTGGCAATCTTGGATATGGATCATTGGCAAAAAAGTATAATTTGGGAAGCCATACACCAATAGTTGAATGGGTGAAAACCTATAAATCTCAGGGCATAGAAGGGTTAAAACGAAGGAAGACGAAGAAGGAGTATTCTGTTCAATTTAAATTAGATACGATACAATTTATATTAAATACAGGTGCTTCTTATCTAGAAACTGCTCATCAATTTTCTTTAAACAATCCTTCCTTAATTAAACGATGGTTAAAGGCATATCGTAAACAAGGAATTGAAGGCCTGGAACCGAGATCAAAGGGGCGACCTTCTATGTCTAAGAAAACCAATAAGCAGAAGAAAAAGGAAGAAAAGAAGTTAACACGCGAAGAAGAATTAGAACGAGAGAATGAATTACTGCGGCTAGAAAATGCATACCTAAAAAAGTTGAGAGCTTTTCGGGAGAATCCGAATGCCTTCCACGAAAAGCACAAGCAAAGCTCGCATTCGAACTTAAAGAAGAGGGATTCCGATTAAAAGATATCCTCCTTGTAGTGAGGATTCCAGAAGCAACCTATCATTATCATGTGAAGAATTTCGGCAAAGAGGATCCGAATACAGAAATAAAAGGGCTGATTTCTTCCCTATTTAAAAAATTCCATGAACGGTATGGGTACAAACGTATCACGAGAGAATTAAAGAAATTAGGGCATCACATCAATCATAAAAAAGTGTATCGTTTAATGCGGGAACTAGGCTTAAAATGTGTAAAATTCATGCGGAAATCCCGCAAATACAATTCCTACAAGGGGAACGTTGGAAAGGTTGCGAAAAACCGATTATCACGTCGCTT
Source organism: Pseudalkalibacillus sp. R45 (assembly GCF_052246725.1). Taxonomy (NCBI): domain Bacteria; kingdom Bacillati; phylum Bacillota; class Bacilli; order Caryophanales; family Fictibacillaceae; genus Pseudalkalibacillus; species Pseudalkalibacillus sp. R45. The sequence continues at coordinate 934 of NZ_JBQQCL010000044.1, forward strand.
TAGCACCCCCTTCCCTCTCCAAAAATTAGTAACGGACACTACAGAATTTAAATGTCTAAACGGAGAGAAGTTATATTTCAATCCAATTCTTGATCTCTATAACGGAGAAATAATAGCTTATGGAATCAGGAAACGCCCAACGTTAAATCTAGTCACGGAGCCCTTACAGAAAACGATAGAAATAATAAAAAATCACGCAACCTATCGAACCACCATCCATTCCGATCAAGGTTGGCATTACCAGCACAACGAATGGGTGAGGACATTAAAAGGCAATAAAGTATTTCATAGCATGTCCCGCAAAGCAACTTGCGCAGACAACGCAGCAATGGAAAACTTCTTTGGGATTTTGAAGCAGGAAATGTATTATGGGGAAGCTTTAGTAAGCTATGAGGAATTAGAAAGCCGAGTTGAAGAATATATCCACTGGTACAATCATGAACGTTCAAAAGAAAAATTGGATGGACTGAGTCCAGTCGAATACCGAACTCAATCCATCCAATC
>NZ_JBQQCL010000045.1:0-1197 GCF_052246725.1 Pseudalkalibacillus sp. R45
CCACACCTCATCCCCGCACTTTTCAACGTGCGTGGGTTCGGGCCTCCATTCAGTGTTACCTGAACTTCACCCTGGACATGGGTAGATCACTCGGTTTCGGGTCTACGACAACGTACTCATGCGCCCTGTTCAGACTCGCTTTCGCTGCGGCTCCGTCTTTGCGACTTAACCTTGCACGTGATCGTAACTCGCCGGTTCATTCTACAAAAGGCACGCCGTCACCCGTTAATGGGCTCCGACTACTTGTAGGCACACGGTTTCAGGATCTCTTTCACTCCCCTTCCGGGGTGCTTTTCACCTTTCCCTCACGGTACTGGTTCACTATCGGTCACTAGGGAGTATTTAGCCTTGGGAGATGGTCCTCCCAGCTTCCGACGGGGTTTCACGTGTCCCGCCGTACTCAGGATCCACTCTGGAGGGAACGACGTTTTGGCTACAGGGCTGTTACCTCTTCTAGCGGGCCTTTCCAGACCGCTTCGCCTACGCCGTTCCTTTCTTACTCCGTATAGAGTGTCCTACAACCCCAAGAGGCAAGCCTCTTGGTTTGGGCTGATTCCGTTTCGCTCGCCGCTACTCAGGAAATCGCGATTGCTTTCTCTTCCTCTGGGTACTAAGATGTTTCAGTTCCCCAGGTCTGCCTTCTCATACCCTATGGATTCAGGTATGGATCCTACCCCATTACGGGTAGTGGGTTCCCCCATTCGGAAATCCCCGGATCAAAGCTTACTTACAGCTCCCCGAGGCATATCGGTGTTCGTCCCGTCCTTCTTCGGCTCCTAGTGCCAAGGCATCCACCGTGCGCCCTTCATAACTTAACCTTTGACCAATCTATTAGCGTCGGATCTCTTTGTCAGCTGCGTTCGTCCGGTACTCACGTAGGTCAATCTACGCTCCGTTCCTCCCGAACTTTGCTTCCGCGATCTCCTCGCTTCTAGCTTGTCAATAAATCATGATGTCAATAAAATTGACGCATTACAATTCGATGTCTTGTTTTCAAGAATTTCATTATCTAGTTTTCAAGGAACAGTGTTTGAATGAGGTTCAGCTCATTCAAAACCGAACAAAAACGCAAGCGTGTTCCATGTCCATAAAGGACTCCTTAGAAAGGAGGTGATCCAGCCGCACCTTCCGATACGGCTACCTTGTTACGACTTCACCCCAATCATCTGTCCCACCTTCGGCGGCTGGTTCCAAAAG
>NZ_JBQQCL010000046.1:0-1169 GCF_052246725.1 Pseudalkalibacillus sp. R45
TTTAAAATCTCGACTTGCCAATTTTGAAAGGTCGGTATTGTGTTAATAAACTCATCCAGTCCTGAGGCATTGACTTGGTCGTAAAATTGGTATAAACCTTCTTTGATCTGTTTCATGCTTCTCTTCGGGTCTTTTGCCTTTTCAAACCATATTCTGAAAGCTTCTTTTAATCCATAAGCGATTCTTAACTCTTCAGATAGCCCTAAATAGCGTTCTAAGTGCCAGTGTTGTTTCTCACTGAGTTTGTCATAAGGCATATGAAATACATGCCTCATACGTTTACACTTCTTTCGATCATAATCGTGGAAGTCTTTTTGTACACGTTTTCTTACTCGATCCACAGCCCAGTAGATATAACGACAAAAGTGAAAGCGATCAGCTATGATTATAGGGTCATTCAAGGCTTTCTTAACGGCAGAGGCAAAAGAAGGACTCATATCCATGATAACCATCTTGACCTTTGAACCTCTGGTTCGTAAGTATTTCTTTACAGTCTCCACTGAACGATCAGGAAGGATGTCTAACGGATTATGGGTTTCCCCATCCGCAATAATGACTTGGTATTTTCCTTCATTCGTATCTCCTTTGTATTCATCAATCGCAATGACAGAAGGCAATTCCTCCACCTCTTTCAAAGCTGGGGCTGCAATCTGGTCAAAGCGTCGAATGACGGTTGTTTGGGATGTTCGAAATTGGCCAGCCGTATCTTTAAAATTCTTTCCTTGGATTACCCTTAACCCCAAGGCTTGGTTCCATTCTTTTGTGTGACGTTGGTAACGTTCTACAAACGTATTGTCTTCAAAGAAACGTTTCCCACACCTACATACATATCGGCGTTTACGATAAAACAGAAAAGAGGTTCGTTCATAGACTTTCAAGTGCTGTACTTTCTGAACACGGTAATCATGAACCCGATTCGTTCGTTCTTTACAGGAGGGACATCGATGATGTCTTCTTGGGATCTCCACATGAAGATGAAAAACACCCTCTACCTCCTCAGCTCGTGTTACCTTTACTCCTTCTAATCCTGGCAAAACCATGTTAAAATGCACGTACACACAACTCCTATCCCCACTCTTGTTTCTCGTCAATTCAAGTGTACAGGTTATAGGAGCTTGTGTGTTTTTTTACGTGAATTTTTCTCATACCCCAACAAATATTGTAGAGCC
>NZ_JBQQCL010000047.1:0-1071 GCF_052246725.1 Pseudalkalibacillus sp. R45
CTGAGCCAGGATCAAACTCTCCAATAAAGTGTTTGATTGCTCATTAATGTAAAACTTAAAAATTGATCAGGGTTCTTTTAAAAAGACCCGTTTCACGCTTGGCTTTTGTTCAGTTTTCAAAGAGCTGTAAATGGTGGAGCCTAGCGGGATCGAACCGCTGACCTCCTGCGTGCAAGGCAGGCGCTCTCCCAGCTGAGCTAAGGCCCCATGACAATCAAATGGTCGGGAAGACAGGATTTGAACCTGCGACCCCCTGGTCCCAAACCAGGTGCTCTACCAAGCTGAGCCACTTCCCGTTATATGGCGCGCCCGAGAGGAGTCGAACCCCTAACCTTCTGATCCGTAGTCAGACGCTCTATCCAATTGAGCTACGGGCGCACTTTATATGAATTTATCTGTTTCGAAAATGGTGCCGAGGGCCGGACTTGAACCGGCACGGTAGTCACCTACCGCAGGATTTTAAGTCCTGTGTGTCTGCCAATTCCACCACCCCGGCATCATGGAGCGGAAGACGGGATTCGAACCCGCGACCCCCACCTTGGCAAGGTGGTGTTCTACCACTGAACTACTTCCGCATGTGGTGCGGGTGGAGGGACTTGAACCCCCACGTCGCAAGGACACTAGATCCTAAGTCTAGCGCGTCTGCCAATTCCGCCACACCCGCAATATTATATCGTTAAAGAAAATGGTGAGCCATGAAGGACTCGAACCTTCGACCCTCTGATTAAAAGTCAGATGCTCTACCAACTGAGCTAATGGCTCGTAAAAGTGGTGCTGGCCAGAGGACTTGAACCCCCAACCTACTGATTACAAGTCAGTTGCTCTACCAATTGAGCTAGGCCAGCGAAGTAAAATGAAAATGGTGGAGGATGACGGGATCGAACCGCCGACCCCCTGCTTGTAAGGCAGGTGCTCTCCCAGCTGAGCTAATCCTCCGATATGTAAGCCCGGCGACGTCCTACTCTCACAGGGGGAAGCCCCCAATTACCATTGGCGCTGAAGAGCTTAACTTCCGTGTTCGGCATGGGAACGGGTGTGACCTCTTCGCCATCGTCACCAGACTATCGATTT
>NZ_JBQQCL010000048.1:0-1001 GCF_052246725.1 Pseudalkalibacillus sp. R45
ATGGCTGTAACGGCGAACAAAGAAGTCATGGAGCAATTGGCTGCATTTCCTGAGGTAGCGAAAGTATTGCCGAATGAAGTGCGTCAACTCCAACCGATGCCTCAATCAACAAAAGCGTCCACTCAACCGAAAGCAGATGAGAAAAATGAAACGAATGCGATTGAGTGGAATGTTGAACGTATTGGTGCTCCAGCCGTTTGGGACATGGGAATCGATGGCTCGGGTACAGTTGTAGCCAACATCGATACTGGGGTTCAATGGAATCACCCAGGTCTTGTGGAACAATATCGTGGCTATGATCCAGCAAATCCGGACGCTCCAAGTCATGAGATGAACTGGTTCGATGCGACGGCTGGTCAAGAAACGCCTTACGATGATCAAGGTCATGGTACACATACAATGGGTACGATGGTCGGTGCTGAACCGGATGGTTCAAACCAAGTCGGTGTAGCACCTGGTGCGAAGTGGATTGCGGTCAAAGCATTCACAGCCGCAGGTGGAACCGATGTCGACCTCCTGGAAGCAGGTGAGTGGATCATCGCTCCAACCGATGCCGATGGGAACTTGCATCCTGAAATGGCGCCGGATGTTGTCAACAACTCTTGGGGAGGCGGACCAGGCTTAGATGAATGGTACCGTCCGATGGTTCAAAACTGGCGTGCCGCCGATATCTTCCCAGAGTTTTCAGCAGGGAACACGACGATCTTCAACCCAGGTGGACCAGGATCTGTCGCGACACCAGCGAACTATCCTGAATCTTTTGCGACAGGTGCAACGGATATCAACGACAATTTGGCAAGCTTCTCATTAGAAGGACCATCTCCTTATGATGAAATCAAGCCGGATGTCAGTGCGCCTGGTGTCAATATCCGCTCGACGGTTCCAGGAAGCGCTTATGAAGGCGGTTGGAATGGAACTTCGATGGCTGGACCACACGTATCAGCTGTCGTCGCACTACTTCGTCAAGTCGACTCTTCCTTGACTGTCGATGAAATCGAAGA
>NZ_JBQQCL010000049.1:0-923 GCF_052246725.1 Pseudalkalibacillus sp. R45
GCGAGAATGTCCTTGTTGCGACTGCTTCCAACGAACGCGGCATGACAGATCCTTCCGAGCCAGTGACGGTCACGTTGGATCAGACAAAACCGGAATTGACCATTGAAAGTCCGGAAGACGATTCGAAGACCAACCGCATGGCGGTAAATGTTACCGGTACGGTTAATGATGCGCACCTTGATTGGGTGAAGGTAAACGGTCAGAAAGCAACGGTCAATGAGGATGGCACGTACTCTCACCGTATGCTTCTTGACGAAGGCGAAAATGTCATCAAAGTTGTCGCGAAAGACCTTGCAGGCAACCGCAAGAGCCAAAGGGTGACAGTGGATGCGAAGTTCGGACCGATCGAAGTGACGAACGTCAAACCAGATACGGATAAGAACCTTGAAGCTGGCCAATCCGTGATGATCGAATTCGACAGTGAGCCAGGCCTCGAAGCGCGTTTCAGAATCCATATGCCATTGACCAACACAGGCATGGGCATGGTTCAAAATGCGAATGAGCTACCGATGATGGAGATGTCTCCAGGCCACTATGTCGGATACTATACGGCAACTTCCAACGTTGTCGCTGATGGAGCGGTCGTTGAAGTAGTAGCACGTGACGACTATGGAAATGAAACGGAGGAAATTGCAGAAGGTAAGCTTTATATCAATGTAGAGGAATAAAACAACTAAGAAGAGGCTGACACATTCTGTCAGTCTCTTCTTTCTAAGTGAAACTATGAAAATATCAACCCGTGAGGCTATACCATAGTAAAGGGGGATCGTTTTGAAGGTTTAGTTAAGCTTATACTTTTTAGGAGGGGAAAGATGGTAAATTATCGGAGGTTTTTGTTGAATCGACGGGCATTTGCACTCGTCACAGCGATTCTACTACTAGTTTCAACATTTCTAGCTCCAACGGTCAACGCACGAACGATG
>NZ_JBQQCL010000050.1:0-811 GCF_052246725.1 Pseudalkalibacillus sp. R45
ACAGATGATTGGGGTGAAGTCGTAACAAGGTAGCCGTATCGGAAGGTGCGGCTGGATCACCTCCTTTCTAAGGAGTCCTTTATGGACATGGAACACGCTTTGGCTTTTGTTTAGTTTTGAAAGAGCTCTTTTTCATTATCCTGACCATTTGTGTCCGGGTTTGGAAGAGCTTTTTTTATTTCTAGAGGTTTTGGGCCTATAGCTCAGCTGGTTAGAGCGCACGCCTGATAAGCGTGAGGTCGGTGGTTCGAGTCCACTTAGGCCCACCATTATTATATAGAAGAAAATATTTGGGGCCTTAGCTCAGCTGGGAGAGCGCCTGCCTTGCACGCAGGAGGTCAGCGGTTCGATCCCGCTAGGCTCCACCATTAATCTGTTGACAACATGTCTGTAGGTTAATATCCTGAAAATATCACGTCTTTCATAGAGTGGTAGAATGTTCCTTGAAAACTAGATAATGAAATTCTTGAAAACAAGACATCGAATTGTAATGCGTCAATTTTATTGACATCATGACCATTAGTTCATGAGAAGCAAGGAGTTCGAGGAAGTGATGTTCCGAGGAAACGGAGTTTAGTTCAGCTAAATGAGTACCGGAGGAGCGAAACTGACAAAGAAATCCGCCGCTTATCATGGAATAATGATTGACAAGCTAGAAGCGAGGAGATCGCGGAAGCAAAGTTTGGGAGGAACGGAGCGTAGATTGACCTACGTGAGTACCGGACGAACGCAGCTGACAAAGAGATCCGACGCTAATAGATTGGTCAAAGGTTAAGTTATGAAGGGCGCACGGTGGATGCCTTGGCACTAG
>NZ_JBQQCL010000051.1:0-730 GCF_052246725.1 Pseudalkalibacillus sp. R45
GGTAAACATGTCACAGACGGTCACGGTCCAAGTGAAACTGTTGCCTAATCAAAATCAAAGTGATTTATTGAGTCGCTCGAGCACCACGTATATTGCCACGATCAATGCGCTTGTAGCTGAAATGGTACAAGCGAAAGAACCGACCCGAAAAACCTCCAAATATGTAAATGCTCCTCTACCCAGTGCTGTCAAAAACCAGGCAATCCGGGATGCAAAAAGTGTCTTTCGGAAAGCAAGGAAATCCCAGTATCGAATCATCCCCATCTTAAAGAAACCCTGCATTCTATGGAACAATCAGAACTACACGTTTGATGCTGCAACCATTTCGTTACCGTTGCTGGTCAATGGAAAATCGAAACGTATCCGCATCAAGGCTTTCTTCACGAGAGACATCATCACCAAACTTGCTTCCTATAAACGCGGAACTCTCCGCATCACAAAAAAAGCAAATAAATGGATCGCTCAGTTTTCAATAGAGATCACTATCCAACAAAATACGGGCACCAAAACCATGGGTGTCGATCTCGGTCTGAAAGTCCCTGCTGTTGCGGTAACCGAAGACGAGAAGACACGATTTTTTGGAAACGGAAGACGAAAAAAGTGTGTTCGACGGATGTTCAAATCCAAACGACAACAGCTCGGACGAAAGAAAAAACTCACTGCCATCAAAAAGCTCAATAATAAAGAGCAGCGCTGGATGAAGGACCAAGACCATAAGGTGAGTCGACAA
>NZ_JBQQCL010000052.1:0-597 GCF_052246725.1 Pseudalkalibacillus sp. R45
TTAGGAGGGGAAAGATGGTAAATTATCGGAGGTTTTTGTTGAATCGACGGGCATTTGCACTCGTCACAGCGATTCTACTACTAGTTTCAACATTTCTAGCTCCAACGGTCAACGCACGAACGATGAAAACACAGGAATCGAACCCTGTAGCCACGTCGTTCAAAGATGAAGCCCTAACCAATAAAGTAAGCAAGTCCTTACAAAACCAGTTCAAGGATGACGATCAGGTCACGTTCTTGATCAAGTTCAATGAACAGGTGGATACCAAGAAAGTTTCGAAGAATGCGATCGAAAAAGCGGAGAAGCAGAAGCTGACGCCTTACAAGAAGGAACTGGCACAACGCTCTGCAGTCGTATCGGCACTTCGCTCCACGGCAATCGAAACACAAGGGAACGTAAAACAATTTTTAGAGAAACAAAAAGCAAGCAAGGCAGTGAAAAACTATCAATCTTTCTTCATTGTCAATGCAATGGCTGTAACGGCGAACAAAGAAGTCATGGAGCAATTGGCTGCATTTCCTGAGGTAGCGAAAGTATTGCCGAATGAAGTGCGTCAACTCCAACCGATGCCTCAATCAACAAAAGCGTCCACTCAAC
>NZ_JBQQCL010000053.1:0-541 GCF_052246725.1 Pseudalkalibacillus sp. R45
AGAAAGTATAAAATACTTTCTTCAGTATAAGGGCAACTAAGGCTCGACCTACAAAAGGCTTGGTCTCGCCAAGTTTTCTTTAAAAGTCGTTGATTTCCGCTCCAGGATGCTCGCTTTCCGCGGGGCGCGCGGTGAGCCCACTTGTCGCCTTGCGACCTCAGGAGCCTCTTTTCAAGGAAGCATTTGTGCTCCTGCGTCTACAAGAAAGTCCTGTCGAAGCGAGCTTCCTCGTCACATGCCTTGCGAGAAGATTATTCAGGTAGTAGGCACGCTGATCCCGCTGGACAAGGAAAGCTTCGGAAGCGTTCCATCGCACGAAGAAAATTTTCGAGGAGTTTCGCACCTTGCTCTCCAATCAACTTGCACAAGGTGGTTCATTACAAAAATGACCCCAAAGCAACAATCTTTAAGAAAGGTTCTACGTCAAATGTTGGGGTAGGAGTTCTTGCTCCTATCCCTTAACCTACTTGAAAATCCAATTCTTTATTTTGATGATGTAATAAGATCCGTAAGCGTAACCTATCATAACGGTGGAAACCAA
>NZ_JBQQCL010000054.1:0-522 GCF_052246725.1 Pseudalkalibacillus sp. R45
GCATCCACCGTGCGCCCTTCATAACTTAACCACGTTATGAATGAACTTACACTTCTTACTTGTGTCATTAAATGACGTTTCGATGTCTTGTTTTCAAGAATTTCATTATCTAGTTTTCAAGGAACAGATCCGCCGCTCATCTTTCAAGCGACAAGAATACATTATACCGCACTATCGACCGAATGTCAATAGTTTTGGTGGAGCCTAGCGGGATCGAACCGCTGACCTCCTGCGTGCAAGGCAGGCGCTCTCCCAGCTGAGCTAAGGCCCCATAATCGAAAGATATGCATTTATGAAAAATGGTGGGCCTAAGTGGACTCGAACCACCGACCTCACGCTTATCAGGCGTGCGCTCTAACCAGCTGAGCTATAGGCCCAAACAACCTTGTTTCACAAGCTCTTTCAAAACTAAACAAAAGCCAAAGCGTGTTCCATGTCCATAAAGGACTCCTTAGAAAGGAGGTGATCCAGCCGCACCTTCCGATACGGCTACCTTGTTACGACTTCACCCCAATCATCTGT